>CAWHLV010000094.1:0-13851 GCA_963830095.1 uncultured Alphaproteobacteria bacterium | reverse complement strand
TGTTGTGTGACCTTTCGACGAGTACGTATTGCTCACTTTCCAATCTTTCCAGTGACCCGCAGATGAACCCCATAAAGCCCGACCGGCGCGCCGTGCTTGCGGCCACCGGCGCAGGCGTTGCCGTTCCCGTGTCCGGCGCGGCAGCGCAATCCTCGCCGCCGCCGGTCACGCGCATCCTTGCCCATTATATCGTCAATGCGCGCATCGCGGACTATGCCGGCCAATGTCCGGCGCGAAGGATGCCGCACCTTTTCAATTATGTGGGTGGCGGTGGGTGGATCCCGCCATGAACCGTCGGACCATGCGATTGCGGCACTGGCGCCATTTTCCGGCAAGCCGGAAGCCAACCTGCTGGGCCGCCCCGAGCGGCTGGACATCTCAATGCCGCGCTGATCAATGGCATCGGCTCGCATATTTTCGATTATGACGACACCCATCTCAAGACCATTATCCATCCTGCCGGGCCGGTGGTGTCCGCGATCCTGGCGCTGGCCCAGCACCAGCCCTGCCGGGCGAGGATTTCCTGCTCGCCATGCTGCTGGGCATCGAAACCGAATGCCGGATCGGCAACGCCGTCTTTCCCAGCCATTACGACATGGGCTGGCATATCACCGGCTCCTGCGGCGTGTTCGGCGCCGCCGCGGCCTGCGGCAAATTGCTGGGGCTTGCCGATCAGCAGATGGTGTGGGCGCTGGGCATCGCCGCCTCCCAGCCGGTGGGGCTGAAAGTCCAGTTCGGCTCCATGACCAAGAGTTTTCATCCCGGCCGCGCCGCCCAGAACGGGCTGACCGCGGCGCTGCTGGCGGCGCAGAATTTCACCTCCGATGACGCGCCGCTGGAAGGCAAGGACGGCTGGGCCCAGGCGCTGTCGCGGGCAGGTTGACTGGCGCGAGGTCACCGAAGGGCTGGGCACCCGCTTTGAAGCGGCGCTCAACACCTACAAGCCTTTTGCCTGTGGCATCGTCGCCCATCCCGCGATCGATGCCGCCATCCAGTTGCGCAACGAATACAGCTTTCCGCAGGCGACATCGACGCAGTCGAACTGCACGCCAATCCGCTGGTGCTGTCGCTGACCGGCAAGACCGATCCCCAACCGGCCTGGAAGGCAAGTTCAGCATCATCACTGCATTGCCGTGGGACTGATCTATGGCGCGGCGGGGAAAGGCAATTCCACGATGCGGTGGTGCGCGATCCGACCGTCGTCGCCCTGCGCCGCAGGTGATGGTCATCCGATCCGGTGGTCGAGCACCGCCCAGTGCGACCTCGTGGTGCGCCTGAAGGACGGCCGCACCCTGAGCCGCCATATCGAACATGCCATCGGCAGCCTGGAAAAACCGATGAGCGATACGAACTGGAGGCCAAATTCCTGGACCTGGCCGATGGCATCCTGCCGCCGGCGCAAGCTCGGGCGCTGATCGCAAAATGCCGGGCCATCGAACAGGAACCAGACGCCGGATCGCTGGCGCTGGCCGCGGTGGCCTAGCGCTTTCCGTACAGCATGGTGACGTTGATGCGCCGGTTGGTATAGCCGTCCCGGAAATGCATACCGGTCGGTTTCGTGAAACAGGGCCGATGAAAAGACGATGGCCCGGTTCGAGCGATAGGGAATGGTGACGGATTTCGCGCCCATGCGCGCGAGATAGGCCTGACAGCCAGCGGTGTCACCAATAGTACGCTGGGAATTCCAGTCCGCCGGCGCCGCCGCATCCCATACCGTCAGCCCGCCATGTTCGGGATCGAGATTGGCCTCGTCTGGCGTGATCCAGAAATTGAAGGTCACCAGCGAGGGATCGGCATGGGTGCCTACGCCATGAAGCTTGCTGTCATACTTGAAAGCCCACAGATAGCGCAGCAGATGGGTGCCCAATATGCCCGGATAGGCGGCGCGCATGTCTTCATCGATCTGCGCGATCAAGGGGCAGACCAGGCCATGCTCCGGCATGGCGGTGAGATAGCCTTCGGGATGGGTCTCGCGCCAGATGGTGGAACCCCAGCAATAGCGGCGCAGTTTCTCCAGCGCCTCCTGCGAGAGCAGATCATCGATCACGATGATCTGCGGCGTGCTGGAATGCCAATCCCCCGTGGCTTTCGCGGCATTGCCGCCATTGACGTGCGCACGGCAATACGCCCGCCGTCCGCCAGATGGAATGCCCCGTGCGTGATGCCGAAATTCTCTGAAAGATACACCTGTTGTTCGCGGTCATGCTGGAGACGGTGCGCGGCTTTGTCTGCTTCCTTGGCGCCCGTTCCGAAAGTCAGCGCGGCATGACGGCGAAAGCAGTCGAAGCATTCCGCGACACGGCCGCCGTCATGCCCCTCACGCAGCAGCATGTTGCCGAGCTTGTACAGCGTGTCGGCATTGCCCGGCTCGATCTGGGAGGCGCGCCGCATGGCAGAAATTCCCTCATCGGTACGCCGTTGCAGGAACAGCATCAGACCGAGAGCGGCATGGACATTGGCGCGGCCCGGCTGTGCAGCCAGCACCTGGCGATAAAGCGCCTCGGCTTGCGTCAGCCGTCCGGCCCGATAATGCGCGCCCGCCTGTTCCAGCAGCGCGTCAGGTGCCGCCGGGGAAAAACCGCTCATACTCAGGGCTTGCCGATTTTGGTCAGCGCGTCTTTGGAAACCTTCGCCACAACATCATATTCGGAGTCCACCACCTCGGCGATCTCATATTTCATTGCGGTGCCCAGCACAGCGGCGATGTCCTGCGGCGTCAGATGATAGGTCGCTGCCAGCCAGTGGCTCATGCCGGTGGTGGCATTCTTCATCGCCGCGTCCACGGTCACGCCGGTGCCCATCACCATCTCGAAATTTCCGTCTTCGACGCGCGGTTGGCCCAGTGAGGCGTTGGGGATCACGTCCACTTGAAACTCCACATCCATCGAGGTTTCCAGACCCTGGCCGGGTAGTTCGCCATCGCCCTGCTCGGCATGGCCATCACCCAGATAAAACAGCGCGCCGGGCTGAAAGACCGGAAAATAGAGCGTCACGCCTTCGCGGATTTCGGGCGAATCCATATTGCCGCCAAAAACGCCCAGATGGCCGCTGCCCAGAGTCTCGTCATGCGGGGGTGCTACGCCCACACAGCCCAGCATGGGTGAAAGCTTGATGGTGTAGGGTGCGAGCTTTCCATCCGCGTCAATCACCGAAGCCGTTCCGGCCGCAGCATCGATCTTCCAGACATGGAATCCGCTTTCATATTTGGCCTGTTGCTCTATGGCGCCGGTCTCCAGCGCCGTCGTGGCGACCAGATTGGACTGGTAGGCGGTGTCGCGGTTGGTGCGCACCTTTGTCAGATGCACGACCAGCGTGTCGCCCGGCATGGCGCCTTCGACATCAAAAGTTCCGGTCAGGGGATTGCCGCGCGGCGCGCGCGGCTTGCCATCGCGATCATGGCCGCGGCTGTCCAGGGTGCGGGTCTTCACACTGTCGCCGGGGAAAAGATGCATCACAGGCGCAAGCGATGGCGAATAGAAATTGTGAAATGCTTGCGGATCATAGTCATGCAGGATCGCGGCTTGCGGCCGCTGGGCAGGCCGCCGGCCTTCCAGGGTCACCGGAATCGAAATCGCCGGCGAGCTTGCGATCATCTCGCCCTTGCCGGAAAGCTTGGCCCCCGAAAGCTGCAAGACCAGCTTGCCGCAATCACGCCCCTTGTCGGCGCAGGAAAGATGCAGGCCGTCCTTTTCGACATTCCCCGTGAAGGCGATCTGGTTGAACCGGCCCGAATAACTGTCGCCACGGGCTTGGAGCATCAGCCGGCCGTCTTGCACCGGCAGATAGTAGTTCTTGTCGCCGAACTCGCGCACCGCGATTTCCCAGCTGCCGGAAAAGTCTGGCGCGGCCAGCGCGGGCGTGGCCAGCAGCAGCGCGAAGGCGGGAAAAACAAGATATTTCATCATTTCAGCCCCACTTTATATGTTTGCGGTCAGACATATGTGCGATCAGCCTGGCGCCGCGCCCTGGATATTCAGTTTCAGCATAAACAGCGACTGGGACGCGCACATGAACAGATGATCACGCTTGGGCCCGCCGAAACAGACATTGGCGCAGCCTTCCGGCAGCCGGATGCGGCCGATGCATTTTGCCGCTCCCGTTCCACACCGTCACCCCCGAATAGCCCAAAACCGTGTTGGAACTGGACCAGATATTGCCCGCGCGGTCGGCCCGCATGCCATCGGGATGGCAATAGATGCCATCGACCATGCAATCGGTGAAATCGCGGAAGTTCATCACCTTGCCGTCCACCACCTCACCGACATGGATGCCGCCGCCGATGATGTAGACGCGTTTGTAGTCGGGCGAGAAGCAGATGCCGTTGCAGCCCTTGATCTTGTCGGCCGGCACCGCGATCTCAAGTTTGCCGCTGGGGTCCCAGCGATAGACATTGGGCGGCAGCTCGCGCCGGACCGCCGCGCCGATGCCGGTGCCGGCGTCGCCCAATTTTGGATCGTAAAGCCCATTGGGATTTCTGCGGCCCGCCCGCCACATCGGGATGGCCTTCGCTGAGCGAGGCGCCCGCGCCCGGATCGGTGAACCAGATGCTGCCATCGGGATGGGCGGCAATATCGTTGGGCGCGTTCAGGCTCTTGCCCTCGAACTGATCCGCGATCACCGTCATCGAACCATCCAGCTCCCAGCGCACCACGCGGCGGAAATAGTGCTGGCAGGACAGCTGGCGGCCCTGAAAATCGAAGCCGTTACCGTTGCTGTTGAAGGATGGCTTGCGGAACGGCTCGATCTCGCCGCTCGGCCAGCTATAGCGATACTGGGTGTCGCCCTGCACATCGCTGAACAGAAGATAAAGCCCTTCGCCCGACCAAGCCGGCCCTTCCGTCCACAGAAAGCCGGTGCCCAGCCGCGTGATCGGGGCATAGCGCACGATCAGCCGGTTAAAGCTGTCATCCAGCGCGATCACATCGGGATCGGGAAAGACATCGGGTGGCGCATCCTTGCCCCATTGCCGGGGCGGCTGGGTCACCACACTGGGCGGGGTGCCAAGCTCGGGCTTGCCGGCGGCGCGCGCCATGCCCGATACGGCAAGCCCCGTACCCAGACAGATACTTCCTGTCACGGCCTTGCGGCGATCGATCCGGCTTTGCATCAACCCCTCTCCTTGCCTCCCCGATCGTCATGCCGGGGTTAGCGCCACGCTATTGTCGGCTATAATAGGCGCCGAAAAACGGGGTGAACAGGGTGACCGTATTTGACCAGGTGGTTGCGCCGCTGGGCGCTGACGCCTTCCTCCAGAATTACTGGCTCAAAAGCTTTGTCCACATCCGGGGCCAGACAGGGCGTTTCGCCGAACTCCTGACCTGGGACGAACTCAACGCCGTGCTGGAACAGCACCGCCTGACCCCGCCGCGTCTGAAGCTCTACAAAGATGGCCAGCCGCTCGACCCGGCACACTATCTGACCCCGGCCATGTTCGGGGTGCCCAGACTGGATGCGGGCGCGCTTGCCACGGCACTGGCCCAGGGCGCCAGCCTGATCCTGGACGATGCGCAGGAGGTGGCGCCAAAGGTGCGCGCGCTGATGCAGTCATTCCAGGACATGCTGCACACCGATGCCTTCGCCAATCTCTATGCCGGCTGGCACAGCCAGAAGGCCTTCAACATGCACTGGGACCCGCAGGAGGCCTTTGTCCTGCAGCTGCGGGGGCGAAAGCGCTGGCGCATCTACAAGCCCACACGGCAACATCCGCTGAAGAATGACATCGAACCGCCGCCCCAGCCCGGCGAAGGTCCGGTGTGGGAAGGCGTGCTGGCGGACGGCGACACGTTATATATACCGCGCGGCTGGTGGCATGAGGCCTTTCCGCTGAACGAACCCAGCCTGCACCTGACGGTCTCGCTCACCCCGCCCACGGCCATGGATTATCTGGGCTGGGTGATGTCGCGGCTGCGCCGGCACACGGAGCTGCGCGCCAGCCTGCCGGGCGATGCAGCAGCGCAAGGCGGGGTCGCGACGCGCATTCCACAGCTGGTTGCCGATGCCTTGAACCAGGCGTCGCTGGATGATTTCCTGCGCGAATGGGACGCCAATATCCGCCCCAATCCGCATATACGGCTGCCGGGCGCGGCTTACGAACAACTGTCACCCATCCAGGACGACAGCCGCATCCGGCTTGCCTCGCTTCATCGCCTGCCTTTATCGCAGCATGGCGAACATTTCGAATTTCGCGCCGCGGGGCGATTGTGGAGCGTTCCTGCCGCGCTTCATCCAGCACTTGCCAGGTTGCACAATGCCCACGCCTTCACCTTGCGGCAGCTGGCAGAGACGCTTTCCGAACCCTCTGCCAGGGACGATCTGGTCAAAAGCCTCACAGTGCTGGCGCGCGCCGGCGTGGTGCTGGTCGAAAAAAGCTAAGCCGTCAGATAGGGCTTAAGTGCCGCATAGCGCATCTCGATCTCGGCGATGGCGTCCGGCGAAAGTTCGTGCCCCATCATCGCGCCGGTCGCGCCAGGCCTGGCAGCGGCGGATTTGAAAACGCCGCGCTTGACGAAAATATAGCGCTGGGTACCGGGGATCTTGGCCTCGCAATTGCGCATCAACAGCCATTTGGCATAGGCGTCGGTGGCGGCGGCCATACGGCCGCGGGCGTATAGGTCGTACATCGCCACCATGACATCGCCATAGGCGCCCTGGCCGGTCATTTCCCCGTCCAGCCCCAGCCGCATTTCATACAACAACCCGTCACCGCCGGAGGCGCCGAACACGCCCTTGAGCAGATCGCGATGCCGGATTTCCTCCTTCATGCGCGCCACCAGGGGCAGCGACTCTTCTTTGACGTAAACCAGGTTGGGGAATTCCCGTGCCAGACGCAGGATCAGCTCCACCGGCGGAGTGAGCGCGTCGCGCAGGCCAGGGACATTGGTCTGCAGCACCACCGGCCGGTGCGCCGCCTTGGCCAGAGCCGAAAAATAGGCGTAGAACCCCTCAACCGTCTGCATGTCCGGCGCTGATGGCGGCATGGCGATCACCGCATCTGCTTCAAGCTGCTCGGCATGGCGGGCATAGTCCAGCATTTCGGCGGTATTGGCGCCCTGCACACCCAGGATGCTGGCCACCTTGAGCGGCCGGCAGGCCTGCGCAATCACCGCCATGCCGCGCAGGCGTTCTTCCTTCGACATCAGATCGACATCGCTGGAAGCTTGCGGCCACACCGCGCCGGTGCAGCCGATACGGTCGAAGAACCGCATCTCCCGCGCCAGATCGTCGAAATCGATCGCGCCTGCCGGCGTATAGGGCGTCGTAACGATGGGCATGTTGCCCTTGAGCGGCTTGGGCATCGCCGCACGGGCCGGTTGGGCCAGGAGCGGCGTCACCGCCAGAAAAGCGAGCGCGTCACGGCGATGGAGTTTGCGCATTTTCCCACCCCTCGAAAAAACTACGGGCATCCCGGCGGTCCGGAATGCCCGCATGATCATATCAACACCATCTAGTCGTTGATACGCACACCCACATGGAACATGCGGCCAATGGTGTCGTACAGGGCCGGGTTGGCGCCGTCATTGGTCGGGTTCTGGGAGTTGGCATAGAAAGGCGGCGGGCTCTTGTTCAACAGATTGTCGACCTGGGTATAGAGCTGCAGATGGTCGTTGATGCTGTAGGAACCACCCAGATCGAAATAGATGATGCCCGGCACATGGTTGTCGTTGACTGTGGGATTCTGCAGCGTCGGAGCCGGACAGCTTCCCGCCGAGCACTGGATCCAGTTGAGATTGTGCCGGCCTTCCGAAATCCAGTTTTCGGTAAGGGTGATCTCCCAATTGTCGGCCTGGTAGGTCTGCACCAGGAAGGCCTTCAGATGCGGGGTGTTGCCGTCATTGGAGCCGGCGGTGTTGATAACAAAGCCGCCAGCGCTCCTCGAATCGGTGATGAACTTGTCCACATAAGTGGCAAGCGCCCGAACCGTGAAGCCGCCGGGGATAGGCATAAAGCCCCAATCGGCGAGACTGAACTGATAGGAGGTTTCCAGGTTGAAGCCGTCGGTGACGATCGATGCCACGTTGAAGTACTGGGTGTTGACCTGCAGCCACTGCGGCGGAAGCGTCTGCGGCGTGGTGCCCGCCGCCGTGATGATGGCGGAGCAGTACTGGGGCAAGTTGGCGATAAGGCAATTGTTGACGTTGGTCTGCTGCGGCACGCTTTGGATCGCGCCCGCCACATAGATGCGGTAATAGTCGAGTGAGAACTGCCAGCCCTGCAGCCAGCTGGGCTGCACGACAAAGCCCACCTGGGTGTTGGTCGCCCGTTCCGTCTTCAGCAGCGGGTTGCCGTAGGTACCCTGAATGACCTGGATGTTCTGGCCATTCAGAGGGTCGGTGCTGGAACCGTTGGCCGTCGTCGGAGCGGCGAACAGTTCGCTGAGGTTGGGGGCGCGGACATCGCGGGACTGAAGGGCGCGCAGACGCACGCCATCCAGCGGCGTGTCCCAGACCAGGCCCACCTTCCAGGTATTGGAGATCGCCCGCGGTGGAATACCGGGCATGGCGGCCGGCGATATTGAGGTTGGCGCTGCCCCAATCGGGTGTGTTGATCAGCGGGACGTTCAACTCCACAAAGCCTTCCAGCACATGGTAGTCGCCTTGGCCATTGTGGAAGCTGCCGGCATACCAGTTGGTGCCATTGAGGCAGTTCAGCAGCGGATCGTTGCAGGCGCTGCCGGGCGCGCCGCCGGAACCGCCGATGGTGCCGTTGCCGGCGCCGTCGCCGCGCACGTCATAGGCTTCCTGGCGCCAGGTCCCGCCTGTCGCTACCGAAATCTTGCCCGCCCAGTCCTCGATGGGCGCCCCGGAAATGACGAAGTCGGCCACATCCTGCATCTGGTGCGAAATCTGGATCGGGCCCGGACCCCAATTGTTGCCGCCATAGAGCCAGTTTTTCTGGCCCTGAGACACCGGCGCGCCAAAAGGATCGAACGGCACGCAGCCTTCCGCATCGGCGACGGCACTGCGGCAAACAATCGAGCCCAGTGGCGAACTCCCATATGTGGCCTGGTTGGCGGCGGTCACCTGTACCGAGTCGATAGCGGCATAGAGATAGGGCTTCAGTGCAATGCCGCGGACATGGATGTTGGTGTCGTTCTCGCCATGCTCGTAATAACCCTTCCAGGTCCAGTCCGTACTGAACAGGTTGAAGGTGCCGTCGGCGCCGCCGACCAGGCGGCGGTTGTCGCGCTGGGTGTAAACCTCCTGCGGCCCCAGTCCGTAATAAAGCGAACCGAGACTGAAGCTGGTGATGCCGTTGGCGATACAGGCCGCCTGAACCGAGGCCGGCAGGAAGGCATTGGCGCCCCCGGCCGCATTGCCGCACTGGATGCCCGGGGCCTGAAGCAGCTGGCCAGGATTGAAGGCACTATTGGACAGGACCGATGAGGTCAGAGACGTAGCGGCGGTGTTGCTTTGCGTCGAACCACCTGAGATGCCGGGCAGCGAGCCCAGCCACATGTCCGGATTGGGAATATTGGAGGTGCCGACCTGTGACCAGTTGTAAGTCAGATAGACTTCTGTGTTGGGCGAAAGGTCATAGGACATGCGGGCATAGACGTCGCCGCGCGTCTGCGGTGACGCCAGGGTCACGCCCGAACCGGTCTGGCCATCATTTTCGCCGCCGATGCAGAACGCCACGATGCAGTTGTTCACCGTGCCAGGCGTACCCGCGCTGCCGTTCTTGGCCGCCACACCCTGGGCTGTGCCGCCCAGGCCGGTGGCGATATTCACGCCCGCCGGTCCGGTACCGTAATTAAACGCATAAGTCGTGCCGTTAGGACCAAAGGCAGTGCCCATCAGAGGCCCGCTGTTGATCAGCCCATAGCGACCCAACTGATTCTGCTGGCCGTTTGCCGTCACGAAATATTGCGGCTGGCCTGCAGGAGTAGTCGCCGGGGATGCATATTGCACAATGGTCGGCTCGATGAACCAGGTCCGGCCGCCGGACAACGAATTCTGCAGGTTGCCGCCGCAGCAGGACAGCTGCTGCCAGCCGCCCTGTACGCCATCGACATGGCTGAATTCGCCGGCGACCTCGAAATGGCCGCGTCCGCCCGCGAAGCTGGAGCCCGCCGCGGCCTGGAAGGTCGCCGTGGCATTGTCCGAATAGGTTGACAGGCCGGCTTCGACATTGGCCTTGAAGCCGACGAATTTCTTGTCGGTGACGAAGTTGACCACGCCGGCCACCGCGTCCGAACCCCAGGAGGCGGATGCGCCGCCCGTCACCACGTCGACGCGCTGGATCAGCAGCTGCGGAAATTCGCTGATGTCGGGAACGCCGGTGACGTTGGCGGGCACGAAACGCTCGCCATCCATCAGGGTCAGGGTGCGGATGGTGCCAAGGCCGAACAGGTTGAAAGACGACAGGCCGTTGGTGCCGCCGCTGGTGCCGTTGACATTGGCTTCCTGGCCGGTCGAACCCATCATCGAAGGCAGTTCGGTAATGGCGCTGAAGATATTGTCCTTGGCCTGGTTCTGGATCAGGTCGGCGCTCACCACGGTAGTGGGTGTGGGGGCGTTGAAGCCCCCGGTCATGATGCGCGACGAAGAGACCGTGACCGATTCAATCTGCGGTGCGGCTGCCTCCTGCGCATAGGCCGAAGACGCCATCACCAGCGCGCTGGCGCCGACGCTGGCGAAGAGTGCGGTTTTTGTCGGGAACCCGAGCTTCTGGCTGGAGGGAATCCGGGCATTGGTTTGGAGTTGCATTTTTGTCCCCTGGGCGTTTTCGAGCTTTGTCGAATTGGTGGCAACATTACGCAGAATTCCGGCATTCGCGCTGTAGCAATTTTGCTACGACCCTCGAAACTCGCCGTGCTGCATTGCGACAGAATCGCCGTGAAAGCCGCGCCTGGCTTGCGCGACGCTTTCAAACCGAAACCAATCTCTCACCCTTTGAAAGATCGAGCCGCTCAGCCTTTGAGCGCGAAGATGGCGATGTCGTCGGAAAAGAGCGGGGAGCCCAACGGCACATGGCCGCCGCGGCAGCCATTGGCGCCAACCACCAGATACTGCACGTCCTTGACGCGGTAGGTCATGGCCGGCGAACACACGCCTTTGTCGAAATGGTGGCTCCAGAGTTTCGCGCCGCTTTTGGCATCGAAGGCGTCAAAATCGCCGGTCATCTCGCCGGCAAACACCAGATCGCTGGCGGTCGCCAGCACGCCGCCAAACATGGGCATGGAGGATTTGTACTGCCAGGCGATCTTGCCGCTGCCCACGTCGATCGCCGTCAAGGTGCCCGACTGCGGACCATCGGCGCGTTTCATCACCCCGCCGGTGTGGCGGCCGACCCAGGGGCCGCCGGGCTTGCTGTCCTGAAAATCGATTGGCCGTGAAGGTCATCGGGATATTGGCGCCCAACACATAGAAATAGCCGGTGCGCGGCGAGAAGGCCGGCGGCTGCCACAGCGAGCCGCCGCTGACACCCGGCAGCAAGTCACGCCTTCGCGGCTGGGCGCGGTGAACATGTTGGGGCTCTGATCCACAAAGGGATCGGACTTGTACAGCAGTTTGCCGGTCAGCCGATTGACGATGAAGACATTGCCGACCTTGCCCGCCTCCCGGCCGCCGGAACCGTGTGGCCGTTGGAGTCTTTGGCATCAAACAGCATCACCGGCGCGCTGGCGTATATCCCATAGATCGTGCGGCACTTCCTGATACCACCAGGCGAGCTTTCCGGTTTTGGCATGCAGCGCCAGGATGAGTCGGTATAGGCATTGTCCCCGGGCGCGTTTCGCCGCGATAGTCGGGATTGGGATTGCCGGTGGACAGGACGATCAGGCCGTTCTTCGGCATCCACCGTGGGCGTGTTCCACACCGAACCGCCGCCGAATTTCCAGGCATCGCCATGCCAGGTATCGCCGCCGGGCTCGCCGGGCGCGGCGGTGGTGCGGAATCCCAGATCTTGTCGCCGGTCGCGCGTCATAGGCTTCCACCATGCCGCGGGTCTCATATTCCGCGCCGGCGGTGCCGATGATCACCATGCCGTCATAGACCTGCGGCGCCTGGGTGTAGGTGTAATATTCCCGGGTTCGGGATGGGTCTTGGCCGGATCGGTCTTCCCAGATCAGCTTGCCGGTCCGCGCGTCCAGCGCCACCAGATGGCCATCGAACAGCGCGGTATAGACCTTGCCATAGGCGACCGCGACGCCGCGCGCCTGCGGCCCGCAACAGGCTTCGGTGTAATCCAGCTTGTCGGGTTGCCACGCCCATAATTGCTGGCCGCTCACCGCGTCCCAGGCCGCGACATGATTGGTGCCGGCGACGGTGTAGAGCACGCCGTCCACTTCGATCGGCGTATCCTCGAAACTGTTGTTGACCCCGGTATGCAGGGTACGGATCAGGGCAGCTGCCCGACCGTGTAGCCTGTTGATCTGGGTGAGCGGCGAGAAGCGCTGATTGTCATAGGTTCTGCCATGCAGCCGCCAATTGTCCCGGTCACTGTTGGCGTTGACCAGTAAACGGTCCTCAGCCGTCATGGCATGAAGCGCTGTGCCACCCACCAGAAGGCTCAGTCCCGCCAGAATGGCTAACCGAAGCCAGGACGCTTTCATCCCTTCCCCCTGCGCGCGCCGCGCTTTCTATCGCGCACGGCGATTCTCGCTGCACCATGACTATCGGTTACCGAAATCGGCTGTGCAAGTGGACGGCGATTGCCATATCGTGCCGGCGGAACGTTTGGACAGATCCGGCCATGCCGAAAACTCCTGCCCTGGGCGCCGACGACGCTTGTTCTTCCCGGCGCCGTGTCGTGCGCAACCGCCAGCCAGCGAATGGCCGAGTTTCGGCCATGACCAGCAACGCAGCGCCTGGAATACCGCCGAAACCATGCTGTCGCCCGGCCAATGTCGGCCACCTGAAACTGCTTTGGAGCACGCATAGTTCACACGCCGGCCGGCAGGATGTGGCGCTTTCCACCCTGACGGCGCCGCTGGTGGCAGCTGGTGTGGAGACGCGCATGGCAGGAAGAACCTGGTGTTCACCATGGGCAGCGACGACACGATCGACGCCATCGACGCCGATGCCGCGGCACCGTCCGGCAGAAAACCTTCCCAACACCGCAAATCGGTGCGGCCCGGCAGCACCAACTGCGCCAGCACCGAGCAGGCGACACCGGCCATCGACGGCCGCGGGGCACAATCTATTTCACCACCAGCGACGGCAAATTGCGCGGCCTCAGCCTGGGCATCCGGGCGAAGAAAAATTCGCGCCGGCCTCCTTCGTGGCGCCGTACAGCCGCAACTGGAGCCTCGAACCTTGTTAATGACGTCCTATACGGCTGCCCGGTCGCGGCTGTGGCGGCGACGGCGCCCAGCCGATCGAACCCGGCTCGGTGGACTCCATGGACATCAACGATCCTGCCCATCCCCAGCTGTCACGGTTTCTGACGGCCGGGCCGGCCGGCTGGCCGGGGGGCGCGGGGCCCGGTCGCAGGCCCCGAAGGGCCTTTATGTCCAGACCGCCGACGGCAATCACGATCCGGCCGCCGGGAATATTCGGCAATGCGGTGATCGCGGTGGCGCCCAACGCCTATGGCATCGCGGATTCTTCACTCCACCAACGGGAAATACCTGAACGCCAAGGATCTCGACCTGGGTTCTGGTAGCCGGGTGATCTTTCCCGTTAAGAACCAGACCTTGCTGGCGACCTCGGCGATCTAAGGAAGCCGTGGTCTATCTGCTGGATGCGAGAATCTCGGCGGCGCCGACCATCGGCGCCGCTGGCCCAGCGCCGCGTCTGGGCAACGATGCGGAACACTATTATGGCGCCGGCGTATGGGGTGAAATCTCGACCTGCCAGGCTGCGCACGGGCGACCGCCATCTGTTCGTTCCGATGTGGGGTCGGCGGCGA
>CAWHLV010000093.1:0-10500 GCA_963830095.1 uncultured Alphaproteobacteria bacterium | reverse complement strand
AGTTGCTCCTGACCAGCGAAGAGCTTGCGGAAAAGGCGCTTCTTGCGGAAGCGCTGAGCATACGCGCCGAACACAAAGTGGAAATCTCCACGCCCCAGCGCGGCGAGAAGCGCGAGATCATGGAACGCGCCCTGACCAACGCCCGCGAACAGCTGGGCCGGCGGCTGGCGGAGAACAGCGCCCAGACCCAGTTGCTGGAAGGCGTGGCCGATGTCTTTGGACTGGAACAGCCGCCGCGGCGTATCGAGGTCTATGACAATTCCCACATCCAGGGCGCCCATGCGCTGGGCGCCTTCATCGTCGCTGGCCCGGAAGGCTTCGAGAAGGCGCAGTACCGCAAGTTCACCATCAAGGCCGAAGAACTCACCCCCGGCGACGACTATGCCATGATGCGCGAGGTGCTGACCCGCCGCTTCGCCCGCATGATGAAAGAGGAAGCGGACTCGTCCGATTCCGGGCCGGACACTGGCAAATGGAAGCGTCCCGACCTGGTCTTGATCGACGGCGGACCCGGCCAGCTTTCCATCGCCTGCCAGGTTTTCGCCGATCTGGGCGTGGAGGACGTGGCGCTGGTAGGCATCTCCAAGGGTCCCGACCGCGACGCCGGCCGCGAGCATTTCTATCTGCCCGGCAAGGAGGCCTTCCGCCTCGATCTCAAAAGCCCGGTTCTCTATTACTTGCAACGGTTGCGTGACGAAGCGCACCGTTTCGTCATCGGCGGTCATCGCAAGAAGCGCAGCGCCGCCATCGGCGCCAATCCGCTGGACGAGATCGCCGGCGTAGGCGCAGGCAGGAAGCGCGCCCTGCTGCAGCATTTCGGCTCCGCCCGGGCCGTGGCCGGAGCCAGCCTGGCCGACCTGTCGGCTGTGAATGGGGTAAGCGCGACACTGGCCAAGAAAATCTTCGATTTCTTTCACCCGACCGGATGATTTGCCGGGTGAGGGGTTCTAAACTGGTCTCATGTTTGCCCTGCCCAACGCCCTGACCATCCTGCGCATCCTGCTGGTGCCGGTTTTTGTCATTGCCTACGTCCTTCCCGGCGAAGTGGCGCGGCTGGTGGCCTTCATGGTGTTCGCGCTTGCGGGCATCAGCGACTGGCTGGACGGTTTCGCCGCCAGGAAGCTGAAGGCAGGCTCGGATTTCGGGCGCATGCTCGACCCCATCGCCGACAAGGTTCTGGTGGGCGTGGCGCTGATGATGCTGGTGGCCGAAGGCACCTTCACCCATATCAAGGCCAACGGCATGCTGAGCCTGCTTCGGCTGGTGCCCGCCCTGATCATCCTGTCGCGCGAGATTCTGGTCTCGGGCCTGCGCGAATTCCTGGCCGGCACCAAGGTCAGCGTGCCGGTCACCAATGTGGCCAAATTCAAGACCGCGGTGCAGATGATCGCCATCGGTGCGATGATCCTGACACCGCTGGCCGATGTGCTGGTGCCGGGCATTCCGTCCCTGACCTATGCTTTCATCGCCTATCTGCTGCTCTGGGTGGCGGCCGCGCTGACCGTCTATACCGGCGTGATCTATTTCAAGAACGGCGTGGCCTATCTGCGCCCCGGGCCCACACCAGAACCCACGCGGATACGCGAGACGGCGTGATCGCTTGAATTTTCTCTGGGTCATTTTCACCTTGCTGGGTGCGGCGGGCCAGACCGCGCGCAACGCCATGCAGAGCGAGCTGACACCCAGATTGGGCGCACTGGGCGCCACCTTGGTGCGCTTCCTGTTCGGCTTTCCCTTCGCGCTGGTGTTCCTGGCCGCCGTGCTGGCGGCGACCCATGCGGCGCTGCCCGCCATGGATACCGATTTCGCACTCTGGACCTTGCTGGGCGCGGCAACCCAGATCGGCGGTACTGCCCTGATGCTGATGACCATGGAGCAGCGCTCCTTTGTCGTCACTGTGGCTTACCTGAAGACAGAACCGGTGCTGGTGGCGCTGATGGGC
Source organism: uncultured Alphaproteobacteria bacterium (assembly GCA_963830095.1). Lineage (GTDB taxonomy): Bacteria > Pseudomonadota > Alphaproteobacteria > Micropepsales > Micropepsaceae > Rhizomicrobium. Next base: position 8,558 of record CAWHLV010000093.1, on the reverse strand, counting down.
CTGACGTTCCTGGGCGATCCGCTGACCGCGGCCATGGCGCTGGCGATTGTGGTGGCGCTGGCGGGTGTGGCGCTGATTTCGGTCAAACCGCAAGCGCTGACCGGCGGCATGAAGCCCGCACTTCTGGGACTGTCGTCAGCCGCTTTGTTCGCGGCGTCTGCCATCGGCTATCGCGGCGCCATTCTGTCGCTGCATCAGGCGAGCTTTGTGCTGGCAGCGACTTTTTCCCTGGCAGCGGGGCTGACCCTTCAGACCGTGTTGCTGCTGGCCTGGTTGCTGCTGTTCAAGCGCGGCACCTTGAAGGCCATCGCCGCGCTGTGGCGGCCGAGCCTGCTGGCGGGCTTTGCCGGCGCGGCGGCATCGGAATTCTGGTTCCTGGCCTTTGCACTCGCCAGTGCCGCCAGTGTGCGCACCCTGGCACTGGTGGAAGTGCTGTTCGCGCAAGGAGTGACACACTTTGTCTTCCGCCAGAAGACCACGGCGCGCGAGGCAGCCGGTATTGTGCTGCTGCTGGCAGGCGCGGCGCTAATCGTTTGGGTAAACCCGGCCTAGGCCGAAACGGTAGCGACGCCCCTGACCTCGTCGGCATACGCGTTCATCAAGGTCTCGGTCAGCGTGCCCGGCTTGAAGCGATAGGGCCCGATCTCCGACACCGGCGTCACTTCCGCGGCCGAACCGGTGAGGAAGCATTCGCTGAAGTCTTTCATCTCATCCGGCTCGATATGGCGCTCCACCACCTTGACGCCGCGCGCCTTGGCGATGGCGATCACCGACTGGCGGGTCAATCCATTGAGGAAACAATCCGGCGTGGGCGTGTGCAACACACCGTCCTGCACGAAGAAAACATTGGCGCCGGTGGCTTCCGCAACATAGCCGCGATAGTCGAACATCAGCGCATCGGCATAACCCTTGGCCTCGGCTTCATGCTTGGAGATGGTGCAGATCATGTAAAGACCGGCGGCCTTGGCATGCACCGGCGCGGTGTCGGGCGCAGGCCGGCGATAGCGCGCGATATCCAGCCGGATGCCCTTGAGCTTTTCCGCCGGGCTGAAATAGGACGGCCAGGGCCAGCAGGCGACCGCGACATGGATGGTGGTGGATTGCGCCGACACCGCCATCATCTCGCTGCCGCGGAACGCGACAGGGCGCAGATAGCCGTCCTTGATGTTCTGGACTTGGGCCGCGTCGATGCAGGCCTGATTGATCTCATCCTTGGTGAAGGGGATCTTCATGCCCAGGGTCTCGGCCGAGCGGAACAGCCGGTCGGTATGTTCCTGCAGCTTGTAGACCTTGCCGCCATAGATGCGCTGGCCCTCGAACACGCAGGACCCATAATGCAGGCCATGGGTCAGCACATGGGTTTTGGCGTCCTTCCAGGGCACCAGTTTGCCGTCATACCAAAGCGAGCCATCGCGCTGGTCGAAAGGGATCACGTCTGCCATCCTGCTGTCCTGCCGGGCTTGCCCGCCTCACTGGGAGGGCCTAGTTTTTCTGCCATGTATTGCAGCATGGCCGACGCGAAAACCGCAAGGGCGGCAAGGGCTTTTTTCGCCCCCCCGCCGGGCATGGCAGCCATGAGTTTGGCGGGCGAACCGCACCTGTTGGTGGTCGATGACGACGAGCGTTTGCGTGCCCTGTTGCAGCGCTATCTCTCCAGCAATGGCTATCGGGTCAGTGCGGCGCCGGGTGCGGCCGAGGCCCGCGCCCTGATGAAAAGCATGGAATTCGACCTGTTGATCCTGGACGTGATGATGCCCGGCGAATCCGGCCTGGACCTGACCCAGAGTGTGCGCAAGGAATCCGCCATCCCCATCCTGATGCTGACCGCCCGGGGCGATCCGGCCGACCGCATCGCCGGCCTGGAACTCGGCGCCGACGATTATCTGCCCAAGCCGTTCGAGCCGCGCGAATTGCTGCTGCGGGTCAATTCGCTGTTGCGCCGCGCCGCACCTGCGGAAAGCCCCAGCGCGGGGCCGGTGCTCATGGGCGAGGCGGTGTTTGATCCTTCCACCTCGCGGCTGGTGCGCGCGGGCAAGCCGGTGAAACTCACCGGCGCCGAAGCCGCCCTGCTGCAACTCTTCGCCACCCACGCGGGGCGCCCCTTTTCGCGCAGCGAATTGTGCAAGCGGCTGAATGTGGCGCTGGAACGTTCCATCGATGTGCAGGTGACGCGCCTGCGCCGCAAGATCGAGGAAGACCCCAAGCTGCCGCTCTATCTGCAAACGGTTCGGGGCGTTGGCTATATGCTGGTCCCTGACCGTGGTTGAGGTGGGCCGTGGGTGAGGGACTGACCCTCAAGCGCTTTCTGCCGCGCGGTCTTTTCTGGCGCTCGCTGATCATCATCGTCGCGCCCATCGTGCTGCTGCTGGCGATCATCACCTATGTCTTTTTTGAACGCGACGTCGATACCACCACACGCAGGCTGGCGCGCGATGTCGCCGCCGACATGGCGATGCTGGTGGCGCTGGAAGACAATAATCACAGCCCCGACCGCGAGCGCCTGCGGGCGCTTGCGGCGCGCCAGCTCAATTACCAGATCCGCTTCCTGCCGGGCCAGAACCTTCCGCCCCATCGGGGCCGGCTCACCAGCAATATCGAAATCGCCCTGGATGACATTCTGGAGCAGCGCATCGGCCCCGACCGCGATTTCAGCGCCACGCGCATGGGCGATGACTTTGAGATCAAGGTCGATGTGCATGACGGGGTGCTGGCGGTGCTGGTGCCACGCGAGCGTGTGACCGTCTCCAAGCCCGACCTCTTCATCCTCTGGATGGTGGGATCGGCGTCTATCTTGACGATCATCGCCATCATTTTCCTGCTCAACCAGGTCCGGCCGATCGAACGGCTGGCGCGCGCCGCCGACAGTTTCGGCAAGGGCCGCGCCGTGCCCGATTTCAAGCCTTATGGCGCCACCGAGGTGCGCCGCGCCGCGCAGGCCTTCATCACCATGCGCGAGCGCATCGAGCGTCACATCACCCAGCGCACCGAGATGCTGGCGGGGGTAAGCCATGACCTCAAGACTCCCCTGACCCGGCTCAAGCTGGCGCTGGCCATGTTGCCGGATGATGCCGACACTAGTCCCATGCGCGCCGACATCGCCGAGATGGAGCATATGCTGGATGAATATCTGGCCTTCGCCCGCGGCGAGGGTGGCGAGGAATCGGACGTCACCGATCTCAGCGAACTGGTGCGCGACACCACCCAGGCCTGTGCCAAGGCGCGCCAGCGCGAGGATGTCGCCGTCACCGCGCCGGAGCATGTGATGGTCAGCGTCAAGCGCGCGGGGCTTCGCCGGGTGCTGACCAATCTCGTGGACAATGCGCTGAAGCATGGCTCGCGCGTGGCAGTCCATCTGACCCAGGATGAACGGCTGGTAGAGATCGCGGTGGAGGACAATGGCCCCGGCATCCCCGAAGCGCGCCGCGAGGAAGCTTTTCGGCCGTTCCATCGCCTGGATCAGGGCCGCAATCTGCAAAGCGGCGGCTCGGGCCTGGGCCTGGCCATTGCCCGCGACATCGCCCGCGCGCATGGCGGAGATATCGCACTGGACAAGAGCGCGATGGGCGGGTTGAAGGCGACGGTTCGCCTTCCTGTCTAACTGAGCTCTTCCGCCCGCTTGCGTGCGGCCTTCACCGCCCGCTTCATCAACTGGGCCAGACCATCATCTGCCATAAGCACCGCCAGCGCCGCCGCGGTGGTGCCACCGGGGCTGGTGACCGCTTCACGCAAGGCAGACGCCGGCGACTTGTCCGCAGCCAGCAGCGCTCCGGCGCCGGCCACCGTGGCGCGGGCGAATATCTCGGCCTGGGCGCGCGGCAAGCCTTCCGCCACACCCGCTTCGGTCAGCGCTTCCGCCATCAGGAACAGATAGGCGGGACCCGACCCCGACACTGCGGTGACGCTATCGATCAGTGCTTCCTTCGCCACCCATTCGGTCTGGCCCAAGGCCGACAGCAGCGACACGGCGCGCTTCTTGTCCGAGGCGATCACGCCTTTAGCGGCATAGAGGCCGGTGATGCCGTGGCCGATGGCGCCCGGCGTGTTGGGCATGGCGCGGATGATGCGCGCGCGCCTGCCCCAGGCCGCCGTCAGTGCCGCGACCGAGGTGCCCGCCGCGATGGAGATCATCAGCGCGCCGGATTGCGCGAAACTGGCCAGCGCCTGTGCTTCGCCTTTCAGAACTTGCGGCTTGATCGCCACCACACAAACCGACGGCTTGCGTTTGACCGCGGACGGCGCGGCAAACAGCGCGATCTTTTTCGCCCGTGCCAGCTTGGCGATCTCCGCCGACGGTTTGGGTTCAACGACCGTGATGGATTTGATGTTGCGATTGAGCCAGCCCTTGAGCAGGGCGCCGCCCATTCTGCCAGCACCGACAAGAAGGATGCTCACGCCTGGCCGGCGCACTCCAGCACCGCCGCGGCGATGGCGTCTTCGGCCGTCTTGCCGCCCCACAGCACGAACTGGAACGCCGGATAGTAATGCTCGCAGGCTTCCAGCGCCAGATTGAGCAGCGCCTCGCACTGGGCGGCGCTGGCTTCGGCATCCGGGAAGATCATGGCGTGGCGGAAGATGATGGTGCCGTCCTGCGGCCACAGGTCGAAATGGCCGATCCACAGCTTGGCGTTCACCAGCATCAACAGGTCCGCGACATTCTGCCGGCGCACGCCTTCGCTGATGCGCATGTCGAAGGCGCTGGACAGATGCAGGGACTGCAGGTCTTCCCGCCAGGAAAAGTTAAAGTGATGGTCGCTCCACTTGCCGGCCACCGACAGGTTGAGCTCGTCGCGACCCGCACGCTCAAAGGCCCAGCCATTGGCCTCGACCGCCCGCTCCAGCAGGTCCAGGGGGTGCAGGTCGTCCAGCGGCTCGTCGTCCAGGTGGGTAATGGGCATGGGCAACAACTCCAAGGCGCGTGTCGGCCACTAAACGAAGCAGCTGCGATCCAAACTGGCACAAGATTTTGAGAAAACAAGAGTCCCCTCTACCCCATCCCCGGCTCGTGGAAAGATTCCACAGCTTTGAAGAGGCTCGAGATTTCACAAGGAAAAAGTCCCCCGGGGGCGCCCCGAAAGAGTCCTAAAAGAGTCCTAAGTGCCTGATTTGGATTCCAAAGCGGCCACACGGGCGGCCAGCGCTTCATTCTCGGCGCGGGCCTTGGCGGCCATCGCCTTGACCGCCTCGAATTCCTCGCGCGGCACGAAGTCCATGTCGGCCACCAGCCGTTCCAGCCGCTGGCGCATGAAGGTGTCGATCTCGGTCCGCACGCTCTGGGCCATGCCGGCGGCGTCGGTGAAGGCCTTCGCCATGCCGTCCAGGAATGGATTGTCGGTCTGTGCCATGGGAGGCCTTTTGCTTGGTCGCGCCGGACGCGCCCTCGCTGCGCTCGGGTCGCCGGTCGCTCCCTATAGGCCCGCACACCGACTTGACACAAGCCGCGAAGCACCGGCCCCTAGTGTCGTGGTTTCGAAGTTCGCACGGTCATGATATCAAGCCCGGGAAGCGAACTTCGAAACCAAAACGACACTAGGAATCAATAAGTTGCTAGTGTCCTTCGATTCCGAAATTCGCGCGGAGCCCGATATAGTGATCATGCGAATTTCGGAATCGGGACACTAGCCCCCTTATGATCCAGGCGCTGCTGCCCTTTCCCCACATAAACCCGGTGCTGCTGCACATCTGGGGCCCGCTGGAAATCCGCTGGTATTCCCTCAGCTATATCTCCGGTATCGTACTGGCCTGGTGGGGCATCGTGCGGGTGCTACGGCAAAAGCAGCTTTGGGCCCACCCGCCCTTCAATGGCCGCCCGCCCGCCACCGAAGACGATATCGGCGACCTGGTGGTGTGGGCCACCCTGGGCGTAATTCTGGGCGGCCGGCTTGGTTGGGTGCTGATCTATGGCACCCTTCTGTGCAGCGTCACACCCGACTATGCACCCTTCTGCGACGGACTGCCGATAGGGTTCCTCACCGATCCCGTGCGCATCATCTCCGCCTGGGACGGCGGCATGTCCTTCCACGGCGGATTGCTGGGCGTCGTGATCGCGGTGTGGCTGTTTGCCCGCCGCCGCAAGCTGAAGATGATGCCGATCGCCGACCTGGCGTGCGCCTTCGCCCCCATCGGCCTGTTCTTCGGCCGGCTGGCCAATTTCGTGAACGGCGAACTCTGGGGCCGCGAAACCAATGTGGCTTGGGCGATGATCTTTCCCCGCGGCGGCCCGATCGCGCGCCACCCAAGCCAGCTTTACGAAGCCGCGTTGGAAGGCGTGGTGCTGTTCGTGATCCTGCAGATCGCGCTTCGGGTGTTCCGCGCCAATGAGCGCCCCGGACTTATCTCCGCACTATTCTTCCTGGGCTATGGCACCTTCCGCTTCATCTGCGAATTCTTCCGCGAGCCCGACACCTCCTTCATCGGCCCTGTCTCCATGGGCATGGCCTTGTCCATTCCGGTGTGGCTGGCCGCGGGCGTGCTGTTCTGGATCGCCTATCGCAAGCCAAAAGCCGCATGAGCCTGAAATCGCGCATCGCCGAACTGATCGAGGCGCAAGGCCCGATATCGGTGGCGCAGTTCATGACCATGGCCTTGCTGGACCCCAAGCAGGGCTATTACGCCACCCGCGATCCCTTGGGCGCCGGGGGCGATTTCACCACCGCACCCGAAATCAGCCAGATGTTCGGCGAGATGGCCGGACTGTGGCTGGTGCAGGCCTGGGCCGATCAAGGCGCGCCCCGAAATCCCCGCCTGGTCGAGCTGGGGCCCGGGCGCGGCACCTTGATGGCCGACATATTGCGGGTGGCGCAGGTGGCGCCCGACTTTGTCGCCGATCTGGAGGTGGTGCTGGTGGAAGCCAGCCCCGCCCTGCAGGAAATCCAGGGCGAAAAATTGCGCGGCCTTGGTGCCGATGTCTCGTGGCAGCCACAGTTCGATGACAGCCTGACGGACAGGCCCCTGTTTCTGGTCGCCAACGAATTCTTCGACGCCCTGCCGCTGCGCCAATACGTCAAGACCGAACGCGGCTGGTGCGAGCGCATGGTCACAGTTGCGAACGGCGCATTGGCCTTCGCGCTGGCGCCGGTGCCGGTACCGTCCTCCGCCATCCCCGCCGACCGCGCCGATGCGCCCGATGGCGGCGTGTATGAAGCCTCGCCCGCCGCGACCGCTTTGGCCGAAGACATTGCCCGTATCATCACGGCAAAAGGCGGCGCCGCACTGATGATCGATTATGGCTATGGCGAAGCGGCCGGCTTTTCTGAAACCCTGCAGGCGGTGAGCGGCCACAAATTCGCCGAGGCGCTGGCCGAGCCCGGCGAAGACGATATCTCGGCCCATGTGGATTTCGCCGCCTTGGCCCAGGCGGGCCGGCGCGGCGGCGCTTCGGTATTCGGGCCGCTGACCCAGGGCATGTTCCTGGCCAATATCGGCATCGTGGAACGCGCCGAGCAGTTGATGAAGGCCAATCCCGACGAAGCCCAGAAGCTCTTGGGCGCGGTCGAGCGGCTGATCGGCAATGACCAGATGGGCAGGCTGTTCAAGGTGCTGGCCTTCGCGCCGCCATCGGTCAGCGGCATGGCGGGCTTTGGGCCGTGACGGCGCTGGACACCCAGCAATCCGACAACCTGAAATCGCCGGGCATCGCGCATGGCTTTTTCAGCCGCGCCGGCGGCGTCTCCACCGGCATCTATAAATCCCTCAATTGCGGCCCAGGCTCCGGGGACTTGCCCGATGCGGTGGCCGAGAACCGCCGCCGGGTCGCGGCGGCGCTCGCCCCCGGCGCAAAGCTCGCCAGCCTGTTTCAAATTCACAGCGCCATTGTTCACCCTCTGACCGCCGGGTTGGACGAAAGCGCCGCCAGACCGGAAGGCGACGCCATGGTCACCGCCACGCCGGGCTTGGCGCTGGGCATATTGACCGCCGACTGCGCCCCGGTGCTGCTCGCAGACACAGAGGCCAAAGTGATCGGCGCGGCCCATGCCGGCTGGAAGGGCGCGCTGGGTACCGGCGGGCGCGGGGTGCTGGAAGCAACCCTGGACGCCATGGAAAAGCTGGGCGCGGAGCGCGGCCGGATCAACGCCGTGGTCGGCCCCTGTATCACCCAGGCCAATTATGAGGTCGGCTTTGACTTCCGTGACCGCTTCCTGGAACTGGGCCTGAAGAACCGCCGCTTCTTTGTACCCTCCGACAAGGAGGGCCATTACCGCTTCGATCTGCCCGGTTATGTGGCACACCGGCTCATCTCGGCCGGTGCGGGCAGCGTGGAAATGTCAGGGGTCTGCACCTATCCGCCCGAAAACGGCTATTTCAGTTTCCGCCGCACCACCCATGCCAGCGAACCCGATTATGGGCGGCAAATCTCCGCCATTGTGCTGACCGGGTAACAGCGGCATTTGCGGTGGTTGCGGCATCCACGCTCAACCGCTAAAAGCCCGTCATCAAAGTTTCACGGGGTGCGGGGGCACGGCATGACGGATCTGAACGGATCGCGGGGCATGCGCCTCATTGCCGGAAATTCCAACCCGCAACTGGTCGCCGCCATCAGCACTTATCTTGGGCTGGTCCCG
>CAWHLV010000092.1:0-124669 GCA_963830095.1 uncultured Alphaproteobacteria bacterium | reverse complement strand
TCGGAACCGTACTCGATGCGGGTGCCGTCCTGATTTTGCGAGAGGACGGTGCCGTCGAGATCGAGGCCGGCAAAGAGGCCCCTATTGGAGCGGGAGTAGGTGAGGAACTCGGCGTCAGGCCACCAGTCGGTGCCGGCCTGGGCGTTGCGGCCAACCGGACCGGCGGAGGCTGCGGCGTTGGCACCCGCCAGCTTGACTTTGTTCTTGAGCATGTCCTGGAGGCCATTCTGATTCATGGCGATGAGGACGAGGTCGGCCCAAACCCCAAACCCCAAACCCCAAACCCCAAACCCCAAACCCCGGTTTTGCTAGTTAGTAAGTTCTTCCGCCGGCACAATAAAGTTTGAAATATTTTCAATTCGTTTAGTGAACTCTTTGAGTAGGGTTTCCTTATCAAGGTATAGTAGTTTTTGTTTTCTCTCAGTCACTTGAGGCAATTGGTAATTTCAGAAACGGAATAGTCCACTAGTGTGTTAATAGCTTTTGTAATGTTCACTCTTCCCTTTCTTCTTGATTCCCGAGTTTTTCCTTTTAAGAATCGCATTCGACCCTCCTTTGTACCTGCTTCTGGTCGACCCTCTTGTATCGATTCTATGGTAAACTTGTCCAGTGTCTTCGAAAGAGTCCATGGGGGCAAATCAAGTGTTGGGGACTAATTCCACAAGTAATCCTTTCTGGAGAAGGGTTTCAGTTTGGGCACCTATGCATGCTTATCAAATCTCTGCATACTGTCTCATAATTTCATTTTTTCTGATGGCCAACAGCCGCATTAGGTACTGGTTTATCCTCGCTTCTTGAGCCTCTTGCCTAGATACCCATCTCTTGACCCCATCTTCCAATATCAAATAAGTCACTTCCTCCTCTCTTGCTCGAGCGTCTAGGATCATTCTAAGAAAGGGGTTTGGGGTTTGGGGTTTGGGGTTTGGGGTTTGGGGTTTGGGCGCGGTGGTTCTCCTGCGCGGTCATGCCGATCCTGGCCTTGATCCATTGCCGCTCTTCGTCGACGAAGGCGATATAGGCGATGGGGAACCCGAAGGTCAGCTTGGCCAGATAAATGATCTGGTCGAAGCGCGCTTCCGCCGGCGTATCCAGGATGTTCAGGCCGAGCAGCGCCAGGCGCCGGGCAGCCTCTGCTCCGGCGGCCGTGCCGCCGCCACACAGCCCTGGTCTGATTCCACAACCATCGAAAACCCCGGCCCGGCAACTGCTGGCGTTGCCACGCATACCGTTCCATGTTTGCAAATCCTCTTGCAACCTCAGAGCGCTGAGGCGGGCTTTCAGACAGCCATACATCTCCGGCAGCGTTTTGCCGCCTGAGAGGTGGATAAGTGTCTGATATATTTATGAGGATGGCGGCGCGACCGGGATTGAACCTGTGACCCCTCCTACGTGAAAAGATTGCTCTCCCGAGTGTCCTGCGGCCACTTTGCCGCCTGAGGCTGCCGTCGTCGTCCAGGTCATCCGGGCAAATAGCGACTTGTCCAACCTCTCGAATGGGCGAAAAATGACGCAATCGAACTCACGGATCGCTTTTTTGAGATTTTATCTTCGTCAAACTTTCCGCCAGCCACTCCAGAATATATTTTCGCCGCTTTATACGTACGTTTGATGACGGATTGCGCGCGTTTCTTCGCGCCAAAAGCTGGGCTCGATCAAATGCGCAAGGTCTCGGTTGAGATATACCGGGTAAAACCAGCCAAGCCAGTGATCGGCAGTATAGCTCAGCCCCGTAACATCGAGGAGATCGAAGCCGAGCACCTGTCAGTTGCGCGAATTGATAGCCTGAAAATCCGCAACGTCCGCCTCGCAGATAACGACATACGTATCATTCAGGATGCGTCGCGCGCCCTTGAGGGCGTCAACCTCGGCCCCTTGGATGTCGAGCTTGAGCAAATATGGCGCTTTGAGTTTCAATTCATCCGCCAGATCACGAGGCGGATGGCCGTAACAGTCTCCGCCCCGTCCGATAATTTGTTTATTCTCGCCCAATACAGATCATCCGCCCCCCGAACCGAACTCCAATAGGGGTGAACAGATGTTGTCAGTTCGATCTCGCCATTTCGATCGGAGGCGGCGGCAATGCGATAATGACCGCCCAGTTCGGTCTGAATTGATTTCAGTGACGGCTCGTCGAGCGAATTTGCATCGTTGATGTAAACGAGGGGACGCTATCTGTAAAAAGTCCTTGGAGATAATGCTGAACAAAGAAGTGCCCGTCAGCGCATCCCAGGTCAATCACCGTTGAATATTTGACTCCCTTGTTTGCCAGGAGTGTCAGCGTTTGATTGTACTCTGGCCGCCTGCCGGCCATTTTTTCTCTCTTGTTTGGGGATTCCATATGGCTCTTACCCGATGCTCCGATATTGCCACGATATCAAAGTCGGCACTCGATAACGACCGGCCCGCCGGTGAGAATCGTGGACCGGGCGGTGACTTGGTGACGTGTGGAAGGGGTTGTGCGACCGGCGCTCGGGATCGGAGCTGCGCCCTCGCGGGACACTACGTGCGGTTACGCTGTCGCTAACCGCCTAGTCCCGCTTCGGGCGCTTCATTCTTTAGAAAATGGGCCTCGCCTGGCTCAAATCGCTGGCGCCACTTCGGGCACCATTTATTGCCGCATAGCGGCAATAAATGGTGGGCGCGACAGGGATTGAACCTGTGACCCCTCCCGTGTGAAGGGAGTGCTCTCCCGCTGAGCTACGCGCCCGCCTTTTTGCTGGTCGCGCTCCCTCTAAGGGGCGCTCCTTGGCGGAGGGGCAGGGCTATAAGGGGGGGCTCAAAGCCCGTCAAGCCGCCTTCAGGCCGCCAGGGGCAAGTCGATCCAGAACCGGGTCTGGCGGCCGGGTTCGCTCTCGAAATCGATCCGCCCGCCCTGGGCTTCCACCAGCAATTTGGCGATGGAAAGGCCAAGACCGGCGCCGGGCACCCGCCGGCCAACCGTTTCCGACCGGCGGAAGGGTAGGAACACGGCCTGCCGCGCTCGCGCGGCGGGATGCCGGGCCCGGCATTGACGATCTCGATGCGGCCGAAGCCGTCGTCAGGCGGCTGGCGCGCACCCGGATGGGCGAGAAATTGTCGCCATACTTGTAAGCATTGGCGATCAGGTTGTTCAGGATCTGGGCCAGCCGCACCGGATCGGCCTGGACCGCCAGGGCGTCCTCGACCCGTTCGACCAGCACATCCTTGCCGCCCAGGGTGGCGTCCAGGCGGATCGCCTTGATGCAGGTCTGCAAGGTCGAGCCCACCGCCACCCGTTCGCACTGGATGGAGAGCGCGCCGGCTTCGGCGCGGCTCAGGTCCAGCAGGTCGTCATGCAGCCGCTGCAGCAGCTCGCCGTTATGGGCGATGATGGCGGCGAATTCCGGCGCCCGCTCCGCCGAGAGCGAACCGGATTCCAGCATGGCGGAAAAGCCGATGATGGCCGACAGCGGGCTGCGCACTTCATGGCTGACATGGGCCAGAAGCTGGCTCTTGAAGCGGCTGGCGCGCACGGCGCGGCGATGACGGCGCTCGATGATGGCGATGTGCAGGTCGCGCTCGTTCAGCAGCATGGCGGTGCGCACGCTGACCACGCTGATGGTGGCGAGATAGAATTGCAGGATCTCGACCCAAGCCACGGTATGGGCCTGGGGCATGGTGCGCACGGTGGCGAAAGCGAGTGTGGAAACCACCAGCAGGGCCGCGCCCGCGCCCAGCAGGCGGAAACGCGCCGCTGTGGCGATGCAGAGCACCAGCACCAGGAACATGGCGGGATAGCCGTAACGGAACGCCAGCACAGATGTGAGCGCCAACACGGCGAAAAAGCCAAAGGCTTCCAGCAAGCGGCGCTTCAGCTTCAGCTTGACGAACTGATGCAGCGAGACTGTCAGGCCGAACGGATAAAGGATGCAGGCGCCCAGAAGGTTGGCCAGGAACCACTGGGTGCCGGTGACAGACGGGATCGCCGCCCAGGAGCGCGACCAGGCCCGCCGCCAGTAAGGCGCCGAACAGCGACGGGCTGATGCCGGCGATAAAGACGAACTTCGCCATCGCGCGGTTGGAGGTGACGCGCGAAGGGCACAGGCGCCGGAAGGCAACCAGGCCGGCGAGCACATCCAGCACATTGATAAGGCTGAAGCCCAAGGCAAGCAGCGGCGAAGCCCCGCCCAGCCGGTTGGCAAGCAAATCCCGCTGCCAGCATCGCTGCCAGCATCACGGCATCATCGCCGCGCGAGCGCGACAGCCGGATCAGCATCACAAAGCCGAAGGCCGTTGCCGGCCAGATCGGCGAAGACGAATGGCTGTTGCCACCCCAGACGAAAATGCCGCCATAGCCCAGCAGGAAGAAGCCGCCGAAGGTGAGGGCGGCGATCAAGGCCTGACGGGAAAGCGCTTTGGTGTGCATGGTCCGCCGTTAAAGCAAAAGTTGTACCCTGTAAACATTTTACGAGCGATTAATCCTGTTTTGACAGCGAGTTGCAGTGGATAATACAGCCCGCGTTCGGGGATTGTTAAAGACCTTGCCCCATCCTGCGCCCTTGCTTGCCGGGGGGCTCTGCATGAATCGCTGTATCATGATCGCCGATGACGATCCCACTGTCGTCAGCCTGTTAAAGCTGCGCCTGGGGCTCGCCCAGTATGATGTCGTGGCCACCAATGATGCGGTCGCGGTAATGGCCATGGTGCGCGCAAACACCCCGGCCGCGGTCATTCTGGATGTGCAGATGCCGGGCGGTGGTGGCCTGTCAGCCCTGGCCAAAATCAAGTCCGATCCGGAATTGAACGGCGTACCGGTGATGATGCTGACCGGCGAGCGCAATGCCGAGACGGTTATGCAGGCGATGGGCAATGGCGCCGACGACTATATGGTCAAGCCGTTCCATCCCGACGTGCTGGCCCAGCGCGTGTCGCGGCTGATCGAGCGCAGCGCCAAGGCGCCGGCAACGACCTGGGAAATCTAGGCCAGCGCCAGGCTCGCGAGCGCCGCCGGCAATTGCGCGAAATCATCCAGCACAATATCGGCGCCCAGTGCGGACGCCGGCACCGGCGTGAAGCCGTAAGACATCAGGATGCAGGGCGCGCCCGCCGCGCGCGCGGTGTTGAGATCGGTGATGGAGTCTCCGATCATCACGGCCGGTCCGCCGCCGCAATCGGCGGCGACATCGTGAAAAATGCGCGGGTCGGGCTTGGTGTAGGGCTTCCTGCCGGCGCCATAGATGGCGGCGAACAGCCCATCCAGTCCCAGAAGCGGCAAAAGCGGATCGGTCAGCTCCTGGGGCTTGTTGGTCAGGACGCCGAGCCGCGCACCTTGCGCCTTCAGGCTTTCCAGCGTCTCGGCCACATGCGGGAACAGCCTGGTGCCGTCGGCGATATGGGCGCGGTAATGGGCCAGGAATATGTCCACCAGCGCCGGCATCTCTTCCTCGCTCGCCGGTGTCCCGCTGGCCTGCATGGCCTGAAGGATCAGGGCGCGCGCCCCGAACCCCACCAGATGGCGCAAATGGGCCAGGTCCAGCAGGGGCCGGCCCCGCGCGGCCAGCACCGCGTTGGTGGCGCCCAGAAGGTCGGGCGAGGTGTCGGCCAGGGTGCCGTCCAGGTCGAAAATCAGGGCTGGGCCAGGGGATTGGAAAAGGGACATAAAGCTCACAAATTTCAGTCTAGAATCGCGGCAATATAGCGTCGTAAATCGTCACTTTCTCTTTTTCCTGCTGGAGCCTACCCAAACCCATGTCCAAAGCTGCAATCGTGCTTGCCGCGGGCGCCCCGGAAGCATCTTTCCGGAAGGAAAGATGCGACCAAAAGAAGAATAGGCGCCCGTTATGGCAAAGCTGCCATTGTACTGGCTGCGGGCGCCGGAACCCGCATGCGGTCGGCGCTGCCCAAGGTGCTGCACAAGGTGGCGGGCCTGCCGCTGTTGGGCCATGTCGCAGGCGCCCTGCGTGCCGCGGGCGTGGAGCGCATTGTCGTGGTCACCTCGCCCGCCGGCGACGCTGTGCGCGACTATGCCAAGGCGCTGGGTTGCGAAGGCGCGATCCAGCATCAGCAGTTGGGCACCGGCCATGCCGCGGCGGCGGCAAAAGACGCGCTGGCAGACTTTGCCGGCACCCTTCTGGTGGTCAATGGCGACATGCCGCTGGTCACCGGCGGGACCATTGAAGAATGTCTGAAGGCCCAGGCGCGCACCGGTCTGGCGCTCCTGACCTTCGAACCCCGAGATCCGGCGGCCTATGGCCGCGTGCTGCTGACGCCGGACGGCTTTTTGAACCGCATCGTGGAATACAAGGACGCCACTGCATCTGAGCGGGGCATCACCTTGTGCAATGCCGGCTGCTATGCCGCCGACGCGCAGAAATTTCTTCCGCTGGGCGACGCGCGCTGAACAACAACAATGCCCAGAAGGAATATTATCTCACCGATGTGCCGGTGCTGGCCCGCAACGAAGGCGTCAAATGCGCCATCGCGGTGGCCGACGAAGTTTCGGTCACGGGCGTGAACAGCCGCGCCGAACTGGCCGAGGCCGAGCAGAAATATCAGGGCCGGGTGCGCGCGCGCATGCTGGCCGATGGCGTGACCATGACGGCGCCGGAAACGGTGTTCTTCGCCCATGACACGGTGGTGGAGAGCGATGTGGAGATCGAGCCGTTCGTGGTCTTCGGTCCCGGCGTCAGTGTCAAAAGCGGCGCGCGGATGAGAAGCCATTCCCATCTGGAAGGCGCGCACGTCGCCTCGGGCGCCATCATCGGGCCGTTTGCGCGGCTTCGGCCCGGCGCGCGCATCGGCGAAGACGCCCATATCGGCAATTTCGTGGAAATCAAGAATGCGGTGATCGAGAAGGGCGCCAAGGCCAATCATCTCACCTATCTGGGCGATGCGCGGGTGGGCCCGGGCGCCAATATCGGCGCGGGCACCATCACCTGCAACTATGATGGCTTCACCAAGGCGATCACCGACATCGGCGCAGGCGCCTTCATCGGGTCCGACACCGCGCTGGTGGCGCCGGTCAAGGTCGGCGATGGCGCCATCACTGCGGCGGGATCGGTGATCACACAGGATGTTGCGCCCGATGCGCTGGCGATCGCGCGTGGTGCGCAGACGGAAAAACCCGGCTGGGCGAAAGCCTTTCGTGACAGAAAAAAATCGGAGCAGAAATAATGTGTGGCATTGTCGGCATCGCGGGCACGCGCGACGTCGCCCCCATCATTCTGGAGGCGCTGAAGCGGCTGGAATATCGCGGCTATGATTCCGCGGCGTCGCCACGCTGGTCGGACGGCAAGATCGAGCGCCGCCGCGCGCCCGGCAAGCTGACCAATCTGGAGGCCGTGCTGCGCGAGCCGCCGCTCACCGGCCATACCGGCATCGGCCATACCCGCTGGGCCACCCATGGCGCGCCCACCGAAGCCAATGCCCATCCCCATGCCACCGCGCGCGTGGCGATCGTCCATAACGGCATCATCGAGAATTTTCGCGAGCTGCGCGAGGAACTGACCGCCAAGGGCCACAAATTCCAGTCCGAAACCGACAGCGAAACCGCGGCCCATCTGGTCACCGACTATATGGACGAGGGGCTCGGCCCGGAGGAGGCCGCCAAGAAAGCCATCGCCCGGCTGATCGGCGCCTATTCCATCGCCATGATCTTCAAGGACCATGAAGGTCTTCTGGTCGGTGCGCGCAAGGGACCGCCCTTGGCGGTGGGCTATAGCGAGACCGAATCCTATCTTGGTTCGGACGCCTTCGCACTGGCGCCCTTCACAAACCGCGTCGCCTATCTGCTGGATGGCGACGTCGCGGTGGTGCATGGGACCCATGTCGCGATCTTCGATGCCGAGGGCCGTCCCGCCAATCGGGAGATCCAGATCACCAGCACTTCGGCGGCGCTGGTGGACAAGGCCGGCCACAGCCATTTCATGGCCAAGGAAATCCACGAACAGCCCGAAGTGGTCGGCCACACCCTGGCGCATTATCTCGATCCTGCCGGGCCCGACGTGCGTCGCCAGGGCAAGGGCCTGCGCGACTCGCTGGTCAAGGCGCAGCGGCTGACGATCTCGGCCTGCGGCACCGCCTATTACGCCGGCATGGTCGGCAAATACTGGTTCGAAAAGCTGGCGCGCATGCCGGTGGAAACCGATGTGGCGTCCGAGCTGCGCTATCGCGACCCGATTTATCCGGAACATGGCGCGGCGCTGTTTGTATCGCAGTCTGGCGAGACCGCCGACACCTTGGCGGCGCTGCGCGACGCAAAGCGCCAGGGCCAGACCACCATCGCGGTGGTCAATGTGGCGGAAATCTCGCATCGCGCGCGAAGCCGATATCGTGCTGCCGACCTATGCCGGGCCGGAGATCGGCGTGGCCTCGACCAAGGCCTTCACCTGCCAGCTGGCGGCGCTGGCCTGTTTTGCCATTGCGGCGGCGGAGGCGCGCCGCACCATATCCAAGGGCGAGGAAAAGACCCTCTGCGCTTCGCTGCTGGAAGCGCCGCGCCACATCGCCGAATTCCTGAAGCAGGAAGCGGCGGTCAAGGTGCTGGGTGAGGAAATCTCCAAGGCGCGCGACGTGCTTTATATGGGCCGGGGCGCCAGCTATCCGCTGGCGCTGGAAGGGGCGCTGAAGCTCAAGGAAATTTCCTATATCCATGCCGAAGGCTATGCCGCCGGCGAGATGAAGCATGGCCCCATCGCCCTGATCGATGAGGCAGTGCCGATCATCGTGCTCGCCCCCCATGACGCCCATTTCGAAAAAACCATCTCCAATATGCAGGAAGTGATGGCGCGGGGCGGCAAGGTGCTGCTGATCTCCGACAAGGCGGGTATCGCCAAGGCCGGCAAGGTGTGGGCGTCGATCGAGGTGCCCACCACCAACAGCTTCATCACGCCTTTGATCTATGCCATTCCGGTGCAGCTGCTGGCCTACTACGCCGCCATCGCCAAAGGCACCGACGTGGATCAGCCGCGTAATCTGGCGAAGTCAGTCACCGTCGAATAGCCGTTGCGCCTGTCAGACCGGGCCTTTAAGGTCGCGCGCCATGACCGACCAGAACGCCCTCAAGCGCGCCGTGGCCGCAAAGGCCCTCGACTATGTCCAGGACGGCATGAAGCTTGGCCTGGGCTCTGGCTCGACCGCCGAAATATTCGTGGAGATGCTGGCGCCCCGGGTTCGGGGCGGCGAAAGCTGCTGTGCGTGCCGACCAGCGAGAAGACCGCGGCACTGGCCCGCAAGCTGGGCATCACGCTGGCGTCCCTGGATGATCTGGCGCCATTGGACCTGACGGTGGACGGCGCGGACGAGGCCGACCGCAATCTCGACCTGATCAAGGGCGGCGGCGGCATGCTGCTGCGGGAAAAGATCGTCGCGGCGGCGTCCAAGCAGATGGTCGTGATCGCCGACGAATCCAAGCTGGTGCCGCGCCTGGGCAAATATCCCTTGCCGGTGGAAGTGGTAGAGTTCGGCCACAAATCCATCGCTGCACGGCTGAATGCGGCGCTGGCCGCGGCCGGCTATGCGAATATTTCCATGACCCTGCGCCAGCGCGATGGCGCCATCTTCAAGACCGACGGCGGCAATGTGATTTATGACTGCGCCTTTGGCGTGATCCAGAACGCGCCTAGGCTGGCGGCGGCCATTTCGGCGGTGCCCGGCGTGGTCGAGCATGGCCTGTTCATTGGCCTCGCGACTACCCTTTTGATCGCGGCCGATGGCGAGATCGAAGTCATCACATCGCACGAGGGGAGGGGGAGGGGTTCTATGACATACGATTACGATCTTTTTGTTATCGGTGGCGGTTCCGGCGGAGTGCGCGCTGCCGTATGGCGGCGTTGGCCGGAGCGAAGGTGGCGCTGGCCGAGGAATGGCGGATGGGCGGCACCTGCGTCATCCGCGGCTGCATTCCCAAGAAGCTTCTGGTCTATGCCAGCCAGTTCAAGGAAAACATTATGGATGCGGCCGGCTTCGGCTGGTCCTTCGGCGAGTGCTCCTTCGACTGGCCGACCCTGATCGCCAACAAGGACAAGGAAATCGCCCGGCTGGAGGGCCTTTACACCACCAATGTGGAAAAGGCGGGCGTCACCATATTCCATGACCGCGCGGTGTTCGAAGACCCCCACACCTTGCTGCTGACCAAATCAGGCAAGCGGGTGACGGCGGACAAGATCCTGATTGCGACCGGCAACCGGCCCACCCGCGACATGGGCACCGATCATGCGATCGCCGGCGGCGAGCTTCGCATCACTTCGGATGAGGCCTTCCATCTGAAAGCATTGCCGCCGCGCATCCTGATCGCGGGTGGCGGCTATATCGCGGTGGAGTTCGCCCACATCTTCCATGGTCTGGGCAGCGAGGTCACGCTGGTCTGCCGCCGCGACATGCCGCTGTTCGGTTTTGACGAGGACATGCGTGAGGCCCTGTATCAGTCGATGCTGGACCGCGGCATCAAGGCTCCTGGCGCACAGCCAGTTCACCATGGTCGAAAACCGCGGCGATTGCCTGCATGTCGAAACCAGCAAGGGCGCGGTGATCGAGTGTGAAGAGGTCATGCTGGCGATCGGCAGGACGCCCAACACGGCTTCGTTGGGGCTGCAAAAGGCCGGCGTCGAATTGGGCAAGCGCGGCGAGGTAAAGGTGGATGATTATTCCGCGACCTCGGCGCTGCATATTTATGCCGTGGGCGATGTCACCGACCGGGTGCAGCTGACGCCCGTCGCTATCCATGAAGCCATGTGCTTTGTCGAGACCGCTTTCAAGAACAATCCCACCAAGCCCGATCACAGGCATGTGCCCAGCGCGGTGTTCTCCACCCCCGAGCTTGCCGGCATCGGCCTGACCGAGATCAAGGCGCTGCAGGCCGGTTGCAGCATCGACGTCTACAAGTCCGTGTTCCGGCCGTTGCTGCACACATTGGGCGGCCGTCAGGTGCGCACGCATATGAAGATGATTGTGGATTTGGCAACCAGCAAGGTTCTGGGCTGCCACATCTTCGGCGATCACGCGTCGGAGATTATCCAGATCGTCGCCGTCGCCCTGAAAATGGGCGCGTCAAAGTCCGATTTCGACGCGACCATCGCGCTGCACCCCACCGCCGCCGAGGAACTGGTGACGATGCGAACCAAGAGCTACAGCAAGACGCCCTGACAGGACCTATTTCAGGGTCGCTGCCGCCGTCACTATCGCGGCGCGCCGGCTTTCGCGGCCTTTGACGAAGCTGTCGACGTTGAAATAGACCGTCTTGGCCGACACGCTGGTGCTGCTGCTGCCATTGAAGCCGAAGGTGGAGCGGATCGAGATGCCCTGCACTTCGTCATAATAATGTCCGTCACTGCCGCGGACTTCTGTCTGGCGGGCCTTGAGCTGGATGTGGCGGTCGAGCAATGCATAATCTTCTTCATGCCGCGTGCTGACGACATAGGCAGTCTTTTCCGTGTCGCCGTCGCCGCTGTCCATCAGCGAATCCTTCAGCGCGTCGGCGATGTTCGATTCAATGCGGGCGAGGGCGTGATCGCTATCCGACAGGCAATCGGATCTGATGCTGTGCGCCAGGATGACGGTGAAATCCAGTGACAGAACCTGATCTGTCTTTTCCAGCGCGGCCGGGCAGTCCTTGCCCTTGGCGGCGGCATTGGCCTCGGTGATCAGGCCATTGATCTTGCCGCCATAGAAATCCCAGTTCTCGGCATAGACATATTCGGCGCGCAGCTTGGCATAGTCGATTTTCTCACCGGCTTGCGCACGGCGCACCAGATCGGCGTACACCGCCTGATGCTGTGTGCGGTCCGCGGCCATCGCGGCCTGCTCCTCCGGACTGGGTGCACGGTTGCCGTCGGCATGGCGGTCGCAGCCGCCGTTGAACCAGGTGGCTTCGAAACGGTCGTCATGGAATTTCATGGTGCCGGACCAGGTCTCAGACGAACCTGGGCGGGTGACGATGAAAGTGGCATTGCCATTGTCTTCCACCTTGCCGTTGATCGACACGACATTGGCGGGATTGTGGATCTTGCCCATGATCTGGCCGTCCGCCACCACCAGCTCCATGCTGGAGACGGAGTTGCAACGGTTCTGGGCCGGTATGTCGGCGAACCATTTGCCGTCGAACGGGCCGGCCAAGGCCGGCATTGACAGTGCCATCAGGCTCAACGCGGCAAGAAGGATGGCGGAAAATCGCATGTTCACCCTCGGGATCATTGAATGGTGGCGGCTGCGGTGGCGACGGCGGCGCGATGGCTCTCGCGGCCTTTCACAAAGCTGTCGACGTTGAAATAGACGGTTTTGAGCGATGCACTGGTCGTGGTGTTGCCGTAAGCGCCCCAGCTGGAATGGATCGAAATGCCCTGGACTTCGTCGTAATAATGGCCGTCGCTGCCGCGCACCTCGGTCTGGCGCGCCTTGATCTGGATCTTGCGAGCCGCCAGCACATGAAGCTCGTCATTCATGGTGCTGACGACATAGCGGTCTTTTCGCTGTCGCCGTCGCCGCTGGCCATCAGGGAATCATCCAGCGCATGGGCAATGCGGGATTCGATCTTTGACCGGGCGCGGTCACCGGATTCCAGGCAGTCGGCACGGATTTCATGCGCATGGATATTGGTGAAATCCGTTTTCAGGATCTCATCGGTCTTTTCCAGGGCGCCGGCACAGTCCCCGCCCTTGGCTGCGGCATCGGCTTCGCCGAGCCGGCCATTGACCTTGTTGCCGTAGAAATCCCAGTTCTCGTCATAGACATATTCGGCACGCAGTTTCGCAGTGTCGATCTTCTCGCCGGCTTGGGCTCGGCGCACCAGATCGGCGTAAGCCGCCTGATGCTCCTTGCGCTCCCCGGCCAACGCGGCCTGCTGGCCGGCGTCGGGCACGCGATTGCCCAGGGCGTGGCGGTCGCAGTGCCCGTTGAACCAGGTGATGTCGAAATGGTCGGTGATGAATTTGCCGGTGCCCGGCGAGGTGCCGACCGTGAAACTGGCGGTGCCATCGGCCTCCACATGACCCTGCACGGGGCGAAAATTGCCGGGATTCTGGTTGCGTCCCAGCACGGCGCCGTCGGCGACGATAATGGTCAGGGTCGAGGTGTAGTTGCAGGTGGGGCTGGAGCCAGCCGGAATATCGGCAATCCATTTGCCGTCAAACGGTCCGGCTGCCACGGCGGGCGAAGCGGCGGCGCCCGTCAGTGCAGCGGCGATCATGACGGCGACGGTTCGCATGTCGGTCCTCAATGAATGGTGGCGGCGACAGTGGTGATCTCGGCATCGCGGCTCAGCCGGCCGGCGGCGAAGGCGCTGACGTCGAAGAACAGGGTACGGTTTTCGGCCACGCCGTCCTTGAGCGAGACGCCGTCGACCCGGTCATAATAATGGCCGTCGCTGCCGCGAATGTTGGTCTGGCGCGTCTTGGTCTGGATATGGCGGTTGGCCAGCACGTCGCGTTCCTCGCGCATGGTGACCACGACATAGGCCGTCTTCTCGCTGGCGCCGTCGCCGCTGTCCATCAGGGAATGGATCAGCCCGTTGGCGATGGCGTCTTCCGCCGCGCCGTTGTCCTTGCCCAGGCAGTCGGCGCGCAGGGCATGGGCGCCGTCGATGGTGAAGTCGGTCTTGATGATCAGGTCCAGCTTTTCCATCGTGGTAAGGCAGTCGCCGCCCTTCTGCGCGGCCACCGCCTGCTCCATCAGCGCATCTGTCTTGTTGCCATAGGGGTCCCAGGAGGTGGTGAAGGGATAGGTGGCGCGCAACTGGGTGTAATCGACGGCCTTGCCGTTTTGCGCGTCCGCCGCCATCGCGGCGAAGCGGTCCTGCAGCTGCTTGCGTTCCGCCGCCATTTCCGCCTTGCGCGCATCGCTGGGCTCGCGGTCGCCGAGCGCGTGGCGCGCGCCGCAGTGGCTGTTGGACCAGTTGGCGTCGAAATGATCGCCGGTGAACTGGATGGTGCCGCCATCGTGTCCAAAGCTGAAGTTGCCGCTGCCGTTCGCATCGATTCGGCCGGTGAACGTATTGTGTCCCCAGGGGGTGCGGACCTCTCCCGCGATCGTGGTGTCCGCCACCAGAACCCGCATCACCGAGGTATCGTTGCAGGGCTCCGCATGCGGCGGGATTTCCGCGATCCATTTGCCGTCAAACGATCCCGCTACCGCCGGCAGCGGCATCAACGCCAGGCATGCGGCCACAACCATGGCCCAGCTGAAACGCATGTCTCATCTCCCCAATGGGCTGGAACGCTACGCGGACTTAATTCCCTGAAACATAGACGCCGCCGCCCCCGATGAAGGCGGCATCTTCATGGTTCTTGCGATGATTTTTGTCGGACAAGGGCACCAGCGCCGGGATGACAGCGACGTCGGGCGCGTTCAGAAGCGCGCGCGGATTGTAGGTGACGTCGGGCTCCTGATCGGCGATCTGGCTGGCGCGATGCGGAGGCTGGGGTTTGGCGGGACGCGGCTCCGCCACGGTCTCGCGCGCGGTGGCCGCGACGGCCGTTTCGTTGACGGGCAGGGGGACGTAACGCGGCAGACTGCGGTTCGCCGGCGGAATGGCGGCATGGGCGCCCGCCACAGCCAAAGTAACGGGCAGAATCATCAGCACCGCGGCGGCTCGCGCGGCGGCGCCCAGCGTATGCTGCGGTTTTGCACCCAGGATACGGTCTATCCGCCAGCCAATGTCGGGCCCCTTGGCCATCGCCACCGGGATTGCCAGGCCGTTGGCGTGCCGTGATACATCCACCAGGATCTCGGCATAGGTCGCGCGGTCATTGAGGCGCTGGATCGCGGCCTCGTCACTGGCGGCTTCCGCCAACGCGCACAGGCGCGATTGCAGCCACCAGGCAAAAGGGCTGAACCAGAAGACGGCGCGGTAAAGCGCGGCCAGAAGCTGGACGAAGAAATCGCCCCGCCCGATATGGCTTTCCTCATGCGCCAGCACCGCCTGCAGTTTTGTGTGCGACCAGCCGGCATAATCGGCGGGCAGAAGAATGCCGCGGCCAAAGGAAATCGGGCCTCTCACTGCGGCGCTGGCGCGGATGGCGCGCCCTTGCGCCCATGCCTCGCTGATGGGCTGCGCTTTGCGATAAAGCCGCGCGGTCAGGATCAGGCCGGTGATCAGGCGCGCCAGCTGGAAGGCTGCGATCAGAACATAAAGGCCACGCAATAGCTGCGCGCTGCTGATGACCGGCAATGCGGTCGCGCTGGACACCATGGCGAGTTGGACACCCTTGGAGACCAGGAGTGGAAAACTGTGGGGGGCGGCAATGGTGGGTGCGGGCGCGGCGACGGCGTGGAAGGCCAGCTGCGGCATGGGCAAAGCGAGCACCGCCGGCACTTCCAGACGCAACAGCGGCATGGCCAGCGCCGCCAGCAGCACAACCGTCCAGATCAGGATTTCCGCGCGCACATCGCGCAGCCGCGCCAGCCTGAGCAGGGCCCAGACCAGCAGCCCCAGAACCGCAGACCGCAGCGCGGAATCAAGCAGCAGGGGCAGCGACAGGCTCATTTCTTTCTGGCCTTGGCTTTTGCGATCTTGTCGGACAGCACCTGCAGCTGCTTGGGATCAAGCGCCGCATTGTCCACCATGCCGACCAGAACTTCTTCAAGCGAACCGTTGCAGAACCAGTTGACGATGCGCTGCACCGCCTTGGCCGCCACCGCGCCGCGCTTTTCCGCGGCCTCGAAATGGAAGGTGCGCCCTTCCACCGTGTGGGTGACAAAGCCTTTGTCCTCCAGGCGGCGCAGCACGGTGCGCACGGTGGATTCTTTCAGCGGCTTCTTGAGATGCTCGCGCACGCTTTCGGCGGTGACGGGGCCGTGGGCCCAGACCAGCTGCATCACTTCGTGTTCGAGTTCGCCAAGGTCGCTCACAGCCAACGCTCCTTTAGTGCTACGGAGCGTAACATGTGGCCGCCAGGATGCAAGGGCCATCCGCGATTTGGTCAGCAAGACTTCAAGTCTTTGGCGCGGGCCGGTTTTCGCAGGGGCCGGACCATGGGAGCCCTGCGGGCCAGAACGCTGGTAAAATCCGCCGCGACCGCCTATATCCACGGCCCTATTTAAAGGAGTGACAGGCGTGGCCCAGAGCTGGACCCCGCAGACTTGGCAGGAAAAGCCCGCCCGTCAGATGCCGGATTATCCGGACAAGGCGGCGCTGGAGCGTGTCCTGACGCAGCTCAAATCCCACCCGCCCCTGGTGTTCGCGGGCGAAGCGCGCAATCTGATGGCCAGTCTGGGCCAGGTGGCGGAAGGCAAGGCTTTCCTGCTGCAGGGCGGCGACTGCGCGGAGAGCTTCGCGGAATTCCATCCCGACAATATCCGCGACACCTTCCGGGTGCTGCTGCAGATGGCGGTGGTTTTGACCTTCGCCGCCGGCGTACCGGTGGTGAAAGTGGGCCGCATCGCCGGCCAGTTCGCCAAGCCCCGCTCCGACGATTTCGAGACCCAGAACGGCGTCAAGCTGCCATCCTATCGCGGCGACAACATCAATGGCGGCGAATTCACGCCAGAGGCGCGTACGCCCGATCCGCAGCGTCTGTTGCAGGCGACCGCCCAGTCGGCGGCGACGCTCAATCTGCTGCGCGCCTTCGCGCAAGGCGGCTTCGCCGATCTGCACAATGTCCATCGTTGGATGCTGGGCTTCATCGCGGACTCGCCGGCCGGCGAACAATATAAAGGTCTCGCACAGCGTATCTCCGAAACGCTCGAATTCATGGACGCGATCGGCATCACCTCGACCTCGGTGCCGCAGCTGCGTGGTACCGATTTCTACACCTCGCATGAGGCGCTGCTGCTGCCCTACGAGCAGGCGATGACGCGCGTCGATTCCACCAGCGGCGACTGGTACGACACGAGCGCACACATGCTTTGGATCGGCGACCGCACCCGCCAACTCGACGGCGCCCATGTCGAATTCATGCGCGGCATCAAGAACCCGATCGGCCTGAAATGCGGCCCCTCGCTGGAGCCCGATGACCTTTTGCGCCTGATCGCGGCGCTGAACCCGGCCAATGTGCCGGGCCGGTTGACTCTCATTGCACGCTTTGGCGCCGACAAGGTGGCCGAAAAGCTCCCCGGCCTGATCCGCGCGGTGAAGCGCGAAGGCGCTTTAGTTGTGTGGTCGTCCGATCCCATGCATGGCAACACCATCAAGCTGCAGTCGGGCTACAAGACCCGCCCCGTCGAGCGGGTGCTGGAAGAAGTGCGCAGCTTCTTTGCCATTCACCGCGCCGAAGGCACCCATGCCGGCGGTGTGCATTTCGAGATGACGGGCCAGAACGTCACCGAATGCCTGGGTGGCGCGCAGGGCCTGAAGGAAATCGACCTGCAGGACCGCTATCAGACCGCCTGCGATCCCAGGCTCAACGCCAGCCAGGCGCTGGAACTGGCCTTCCTGATCGCCCAGGGCATCCGCGATGAACGGATGAAGCATGCGGGGCTGGCTGCTTCAGCCTGATTTCGCAAATGGGTATTGCGCGTCTGTTGGCGAAAGGCTGGATCATTTTCTGCCTTTTCGCTGGCGCCCATGCGCTGCGCTTCGCGCTTCTGAGCGGATTGCCGCTGGACAATTCCATTGCCGCCATCGGCATCTGCGCCTTTTTGTTCATGGCGATGGGCCTTTTGTTCGTGGGTGGCTTTGGGGTTTCGGCCGGGCATGTCGCCGGCCAGCCCTGGCTCACCCGGTTCAAGCCGCATCATCTGATCCCCGGCTTCAATGAGACGGTGTTCCTGATCTTCGTCATCCTGAGTTTTCTCAATCAGGCTTTTGTCGCCCCGGCCAATATCGACCATGGCGCCGCAGGCGCGCTGGAGAATGCGATCTATTTCGTGGTGCCGGGACAGCGGGCGCTGGTGGGCGCGCTCGAAACCTGCACCATGGATGGCGGGCGTGTTTTCGCGGCGGCCTTTGCCTGGCTTTTGGCGGTGATCTATCTGGCCAGCGCCGCTTCCGGCTCAGGCTGCAGGCGGGGTTGATCCGGCTGGAGGCGAGCGACCGGCCGCAACCTCTGGGCCCCACGCTGCGGGCCTTCCTGTTTGGCATCGTCGCCGTGGTGGGCATCCAGTTTCTGTTCGTGGGGTCGGCTTATCCCTGGCTGTATTGCAGCGCTTTCGCCGACGTCACGGGCGCGCTTCTGATCGGTCTGGCGCCCCTGATGCTGTCGTATCTGATTGTCGCAGCGCTGGCGTCCCTGCTGGCCTCGTCTCCAGAAAAAACGCAGTAATTTCAATATATTATATTGGTAACAAGCCGCAATATTTGTTTGCTGGCGGCTCCCGTCCCCTTGGGTCCCTTATATCCGCCTAGTTATTGGGGAATTCCATCTCTTGTTTCTCCGACGCCGCGTGCCGGAAAGTGGACCGCTGAAAGCTGCTGTTGTGGGCGCAGGGGTCTTCGGACATCACCACGCCACCAAATACAAGGCGCTGGGCCAGAGCGGCAAAGACGTCGCGCTTTTCGCCATCGCTGATCCCAATGCCGAGATGCGCACCAAGGCCAAGGCCCATCATGGCTGCGCCGCCGTCGCGGACTGGCGCGAATTGCTGGGCAAGGTCGATCTGGTCAGCGTTTGCTCGCCCGCCATCACCCATGCCGAGATCGTGCGGGATTTCCTCATGGCCGGCACCCATGTGCTGGTTGAAAAGCCCATCGCCACCACGCGTGAAGAAGCGGCCGAACTGGTGGCGCTGTCGCGCGAGACCGGCAAGATCCTTTCCGTCGGCCATCAGGAACGCTTTGTCTTCGCCCGCACCGGTCTTCTGGACCTGGCCGAAACCCCGCTGGAAATCACCTGCTGGCGCCAGGGGCCTTGGACCGGCCGTGGTGATGACGTTTCGGTCGTGCTGGACCTGATGATCCATGACCTGGATCTGGTGCATACGCTGGTGCCGGGCCCGGTCGCCGATGTGCGCGCCGAGGGCCTGATTGAATACGGCCCCCATGCCGACGAAGTCTTCGCCCTTCTGCGTTTCGCCAATGGCACCATCGCCAAGCTGGAAACCAGCCGTGTCGCCAACGAACGCAAGCGCGGCCTGCGCGCCGTCTATGCCGATGGCGTGGTGGAGTTCGATTTCCTTTCCCGCACCGTGACCAACACCACCCCGCGTGCCCTCGGCGCGCTGGAGCTGGGTGATCCCCTGGGCGAAGCCGTGGGTGGCTTTGTCGCCGCCGCCAGGGCGGGAACGGACGCGCTGGTGACCCCCGAGCAGGCGGCACAGGCGCTGGACAGCGCGCTCTGGATCGAGCGGGCTTCGGGCGTCGCGGTGCCCATGCAGGCCTCGCAGGACCGTATCGCGGCCAACCGCTAGGCGCTTTTCCCTTCAGGCTTTAAACAGTGGCCATGGTGGACCGCTTTCGCATTGCATTGGCCCAGCTCAACCCGGTGATGGGCGACATCGCGGGCAACCTTAAACGCGCCCGCGCCGCGCGCGCGCGCGCGATGGATGCCGATGTCATCCTGTTCTCCGAACTGTTCATCGTCGGTTATTCGCCCGAAGACCTGGTGCTCAAGCCGGCGCTGCAGGAAGACGCCCGCGCCGCGGTCGAGGAACTGGCCAAGGATACCGGCGACGGCGGCCCCGCCATTCTGATCGGCACGCCCTGGGCCGAGCATGGCGGGCTCTACAACGCCGTGGCGCTGCTGGATGGGGGCAAGGTCCAGGGCCTGACCTACAAATACGAGCTGCCGAACTATGGCGTGTTCGACGAGAAGCGTGTCTTCACGCCAGGGCCGACGCCCGAGCCGATGATGGTGCGCGGCGTCAAGCTGGGTATTCCCATCTGCGAGGATATCTGGAAACAGGATGTCACCATCTGGCTGGCCGATGCGGGGGCTGAAATCTTCTGCGTGCCCAACGGTTCGCCCTTCGAGGCCGGCAAGGAAGATGTGCGCCTGACCTTGGCGGCGGCCCGCATCCATGAGACCGGCGTGCCGCTGATCTATTTGAACCAGTTGGGCGGGCAGGACGAGGTCGTCTATGACGGCGCCAGTTTTGTCCTGAATGCCGACCAGAAGATCGCGGTGGCGCTGCCGTCATGGAACGAGCATGTCGCCATCACCGACGTGGCAGCGCGATCCGGAAGGCACATGGGTTTGCGCGGCAGGCGACAGGTTCGTGGCGCAAGACCGCTCTTCGCAAGTCTATCACGCCATGATGCTGGCGCTGCGCGACTATGTGAACAAGAACCGTTTCCCCGGCGTGGTGCTGGGGCTGTCGGGCGGCATCGATTCCGCCCTGTCGGCGGCGGTGGCGGTGGATGCACTGGGGGCTGGCGCGCGTGCGCTGCGTGATGCTGCCGTCGCGCTATACCAGCCGCGACAGTCTGGAAGATGCCGATGCCTGCGCGCGGCTGCTGGGCGTGAGTCTACGAGACCATCGAGATCGAGCGCGCGGTGGCGGCGATGGGTGAAACCCTGGCCGCGCCTTTCGCCGGCACCCAGACCGACACTACGGAAGAAAACATCCAGTCGCGCCTGCGCGGCGTGATCCTGATGGCGCTCTCCAACAAGTTCGGGCCCATGGTGCTGACCACCGGCAACAAGAGCGAGATGAGCGTGGGCTATGCCACCCTCTATGGCGACATGTGCGGCGGCTATAACGTGCTCAAGGATATCTACAAGACCGAGGTGTTCGCCCTGTCGCACTGGCGCAACGTCAATTCGCCGCAGGGCGCGCTGGGGCCGCGCGGCGTGGTGATTCCCGAGCGCATCATCACCAAGCCGCCGACCGCGGAGCTGCGCGCCAACCAGACCGACCAGGATTCCCTGCCGCCTTACGACATACTGGACGGGATTCTGGAATGCCTGGTCGAGCGGGAATGCAGTTTCGAGGACACGGTGGCGCAGCGGCTATGATCCCGCGACCGTCAAGCGGATCGAGCATCTGCTGTATGTTTCCGAATACAAGCGCCGCCAGGCGCCGCCGGGGGTGAAGATCAGCAGCCGCAATTTCGGCCGCGACCGCCGCTATCCCATCACCAATGCTTTCCGGGATGGGCGGTGATGCCGGTCACCGTCCGCTTCGCGCCGTCGCCCACGGGCCTGTTGCATGTCGGCAATGCCCGAACCGCGCTGCTCAACTGGCTGTTCGCCAAAAAGCATGGGCGGACGCTTTCTGCTGCGCATCGACGACACCGACGCGGCGCGCTCGACCAAAGCATTTGAAGAGGCGATCTATCGCGACCTGGGCTGGCTGGGCCTGACCCATGATGCCACCGACCGCCAGATCAACCGGCTGGCGATCTACAGTACCGCTTTTTACCGTTTGCAGGCGGCGGGGCGCGTCTATCCCTGCTTA
The DNA here is from genome assembly GCA_963830095.1 of uncultured Alphaproteobacteria bacterium. Lineage (GTDB taxonomy): Bacteria > Pseudomonadota > Alphaproteobacteria > Micropepsales > Micropepsaceae > Rhizomicrobium. Next base: position 103,447 of record CAWHLV010000092.1, on the reverse strand, counting down.
CGAAACCGAAGCCGAACTGGAGCGTCAGCGTTCGCTGCTGGCCGCGCGCAAGCTGCCGCCGATCTACAACCGCGCCTCGCTCGATCCGGCCAACCGCAAGAAATGGGAAGCCGAAGGGCCGCAAACCGCATTGGCGCTTTCTGTTGTCGCGCAGCAAAGTCGAGCTGGACCGATCTGGTGCGCGGGCCGGTGGAGATCGACACCGCCACGATGTCCGATCCGGTGCTGGTGCGCGAGGATGGCGCCTTTCTCTATACCCTGCCGTCGGTGGCCGATGATATCGACATGGCTATCAGCCATGTGGTGCGCGGCGAAGACCATGTCACCAATACCGCCGCCCAGATCGAGATCTTCGCTGGCCTGGGCGGACCGGTGCCGAAGTTCGCCCATTTTCCGCTGCTGGTGGGCGCCGGCGGCGAGGCGCTGTCCAAGCGGCTGGGCTCGCTGTCGCTGGAAAGCCTGCGCGAGGACGGCATGGAGCCGATGGCGGTCGCGTCTTATCTCGCCAAGATCGGCACGTCCGATCCCGATAGAGCCGCGCCTGAGCTTGGGCGAGCTGGCGCAGGAATTCGACTTCGCCAAGATCGGCCGGGCGCCTGCGCATTTCGTGCCGGAAGAACTTGCGGCGCTGAATGCAAAGCTGCTGCACATCACGCCTTACAGCGCGGTGGCCGCGCGTGTGCGCCATCACTGGAATATCCAGCGAAGCCTTCTGGGAGGCGATCCGGCCCAATCTGGCGAAGCTTGGTGACGCCGCCGAATGGCCCGGCTGATTTCTGGCCCCGTCACGCCGTTGATCGAAGACGCTGGCCTGGCGGCAAAGGCCGCCAGCCTCTTGCCGCCCGAACCCTGGGACGAAGACACCTGGGGCAGCTGGACCAAGGCGGTTGCGGCCGAGACCGGCGCCAAAGGCAGGGGGCTGTTTCACCCCTTGCGGCTGGCGTTAACCGGGCTGGAGCATGGACCCGAACTCAAAAAACTGTTACCCCTGATTGGGCGCGACCGGGTTCTGGCGCGGCTCAAAGGGCAGACGGCGTGATCGTTTCGTGTCAAACCGGAATTCGAATTAGCGGCTGATTGCCGCCTGTTTCCGTTTGCCGCAATCGCTTCCACCCTTTTTCTGAGCCGACCGATGTCCCTACGCCTGTTCAACACCCTGACCAAGACCAAAGAGGATTTCGCGCCGCTCGATCCTGCGAACGTGCGCATGTATGTCTGCGGCCCCACGGTCTATGACTTCGCCCATATCGGCAATGCACGGCCGGTGATCGTGTTCGATGTGCTGTTCCGGCTGCTGCGCCACACGTTTGGCGACGCTCATGTCACCTATGTGCGCAACATCACCGACGTGGATGACAAGATCAATGCGCGCGCCGCCGAGTGCGGCATCTCCATCCGCGAACTGACGGAGGAAACCGCGCGGATATACGAGGAAGACGTGGCGGCGCTGGGCAACTTGCCGCCGACCGTGACCCCGCGCGCCACCGAACACGTGGGCGAGATGATCGTCATGATCGAGGAGTTGATCGCGGCAGGTCATGCCTATGCGGCGGATGGCCATGTGTTGTTTGATGTTTCGTCAAAGGCCGATTACGGCAAGCTGGCGCGCCGTTCGCTGGACGAGATGCTGGCCGGCGCGCGGGTGGAAGTGGCGCCTTACAAGAAGAACGCCATGGACTTTGTGTTGTGGAAGCCGTCCGAAGCGAACCTGCCGGGTTGGGATTCCCCTTTGGGCCGGGGCCGCCCCGGCTGGCATATCGAATGCAGCGCGATGGCCGGAAAATATCTGGGCGAGACTTTCGACATCCATGGCGGCGGCATCGATCTGGTGTTCCCACATCATGAAAATGAAATCGCCCAGAGCGAGGGTGCGCATTGCGGCCACCCGATCGCGAAAGTCTGGATGCACAATGGCTTCCTGGAGGTCGAAGGCGCGAAGATGTCCAAAAGCACGGGCAACTTCTTCACCATTCGCGAGCTTCTGGCCGACTGGCCGGGTGAGGTGCTGCGTTTCAACATGCTGCGCACCCACTATCGCCAGCCGATCGATTTCACGGTTGCCGGTCTGAAAGAAAGCTGGAAGACGCTGGAGCGCTGGTATGATGTGACCGAACCGCTGGCGAATCCCGCGCCCAACACCGAATTCTTCGAGGCACTGTCGGACGATCTCAACACGCCGGCGGCCATTGCCTCCCTGCACAGGTGCGATGAGATGGCATTGGCCGGCGGGCTGGGTTTTCTGGGCTTCTCCAATGTTCAGCTCAAGATCGCTGCCAGGGCGCAGGTGGACACCGTGGCCATCGCCGACGCCATTGCCGCCCGCAACACCGCGCGCAAGAATAAAAACTTTAAAGCATCCGACCGCATCCGCGACGATCTTCTGGCCAAGGGCATTGTGTTGAAGGACGGGCCGCAGGGCACAACCTGGGAGGTGAAGCGGTGACACGCGAACGCCTCTACATCTTTGACACCACCCTGCGCGACGGCGCGCAGACCCAGGGTGTGGATTTTTCCGTCGAGGACAAGCGCCAGATCGCGCTGGCGCTGGACAGCCTGGGCGTGGATTACATCGAGGGTGGCTGGCCCGGCGCCAACCCCACCGATACCGCCTTCTTTAGCGAGCGGCCGGCGCTGAAACACGCCCGCTTCACCGCTTTTGGCATGACCAAGCGCGCCGGGCGCAGCGTCGCCAATGACCCGTCGCTGGCGCCGGTACTGGATGCAGCCGTGGATTCCATCTGTCTGGTCGGCAAGACCAGCACCTATCAGGTACGGGTGGCGCTGGAAATTTCGCTGGAAGACAATCTCGACAATATCGCCCGCTCGATGGAGGCAATCATCGCCAAGGGGCGCGAGCCCCTGTTCGACGCCGAGCATTTCTTTGACGGTTATAAGGCCGATCCCGACTATGCGCTGACCTGCATCAAGACCGCGCATGAGGCGGGCGCACAATGGCTGGTGCTGTGCGACACCAATGGCGGCACCATGCCGGAAGATGTCTTTCGCATCGTCAGCGATGTGAAGGCCAAGCTGCCTGACGCGCGGCTGGGCATTCACGCCCATAACGACACCGAACAGGCGGTGGCGGTGTCGCTGGCGGCGATCCGCGCTGGCGCCCGCCAGGTGCAGGGCACCCTGAACGGGCTGGGCGAACGCTGCGGCAATGCCAATCTCTGCTCGCTGCTGCCCAATCTGATGCTGAAGGAGCCATTTGCCTCGCAATTCGAAACCGGCGTGTCCAAGGACGGCCTGAAGCAGCTCACCCATGTCTCGCGGCTGCTGGACGAGATTTTAAACCGCTCCCCCAACCGCTATGCCGCCTATGTCGGCGCCTCGGCCTTCACCCACAAGGGCGGGTTGCATGTCTCGGCCGTCGCCAAGAGCCCCGCAAACCTACGAGCATGTGCCGCCGGAATTCGGTGGGCAACAAGCGTTCCATGCCGGTATCGTCGCAGTCGGGCCGCGCCAATGTTGCGGCCAATCTGAACATCGAAGGCGACAAGCCTGACCTTGCGCGCCTGCTGCAGGACGTCAAGCATCGCGAATTCGAAGGCTACAGCTATGACGATGCTGCGGCCTCGTTCGAGCTTTTGGCGCTGCGCCAGCAGAAAAAGCTGCCGCGCTATTTCACCGTCGAGCAGTTCAGCGTCACGGTGGAAAGCGTGCGCGAGGACGGCGACCAGATGCACTCTCGTTCCAAGGCAGCGGTCGAACTGATGGTGGCTGGTCAGAAAATCCGCAATGCCGGCACCGGCAACGGGCCGGTCAATGCGCTGGACGCGGCGCTGCGCAAGGATCTGGGCAAATATTCGCCCTTCCTCGCCGACCTGCGCCTGGTGGACTATAAGGTGCGTATCCTCACCAGCGGCACCGAAGCGGTGACCCGCGTCACGGTGGAGTCGGCCGACGGCAAGGGCAATCGCTGGTCGACGGTTGGGGTGTCGGAAAATATTGTGGACGCGTCGTTCGAGGCGCTCACCAACTCGATCATCTACAAGCTGTATCGCGACAAAGCGCCGGTCTGATCCCCCCTCGGCCTTCGCATCGGTGAGGTCGATTAGCAAAAGCTCCAGTGGAGCTTTTGCCCGCCGAACGATGCTACGGCATTCGGCCGGCTCGGCTGCCGGCCTCATCCCCCAATACGAACGCGCTTCGCGCGTGCTGGGGGAGGGTCATTCGCGCGACGGTGCGTTGAGCGCGCCTTCCAATATTTCCAGCGCAGCTTCCGCGCCATCGGCCAGATAATAGAGCTTCAGGATCATCTCCCTGGCGAAGCCGGCCTTGATGGTGGCATGCAGCAGGGCGTCCAGCGCGTCAAAATAGCCGCTGACATTGACCACGATGATGGGCTTTTCATGCACGCCAAGCTGCGCCTCGGTCACGACCTCGAAGAATTCGTCGAAGGTGCCGAGCCCGCCCGGCAACACGAGGAAGGCATCCGACATCTCCAGCATCAGCGTCTTGCGTTCCTGCATATGCGGCGTGACGATCAGCTTTTCCTGGGGCGACACTTCCGGTTCCAGGGCCTGCAGGAAAGCCGGCATGATGCCCTGGATGTCGCTTCCGCCGTCCAGCGCGGCCTTGGCGACATCGCCCATCAGGCCCAGCCCGCCGCCGCCGAACACCAGCGAATAGCCCATCGCGGCGATGCCGGTGCCGATGGCGCGCGCCGCATCGCGGAACGCGGGGTCGGTGCCGAAGGAGGAGCCGCAAAAAACGCAGACTGCCGCGCCGGTTTTTTTGTTTTCAGCCTTGTCCATGTTACCAACAGGGTTGCGCGGAAGCGCGCATATTCTTAAACCCGGAATTCCTAGACGGGTTCGCCCTTCGCGCCAATGGAGAAATGATGCCGCGCTGGCTTTGGATTTTGGGGGCTGTTGCCCTGATCGCCATGATTGCGGGATTTGTCACATTCGGCGGCGGGAACATGGGACACTAGGCGATGGCCCAACCGGTCGAAGAAGGAAGCGGCGCGCCGTCACTGAACCCGCTCTGGACCCTGATGCCCTATCTCTGGCCCAGGAATGCGGGCCTGCGCATGCGGGTGGTGGTGTCGCTGGCCTGCATGATGTCTGGGTATCCTGGCGACTTTCTTTTTTCCGCTCCTGATGGGGCAGATCACCGACCGGCTGGCGGTCAAGCCCGTCGCCGCCATCGCCATGGGCCTGACGCTGGGGCTGGTGGGCGCCTATGTGGCGGCGCGCATCCTGATGCAGGCCTTCGCCCAGTTGCGCGACGGGATTTTCGCCAAGGTGCTCTATCACGCCATGCGCGAAGTCGCGGTGCAGACCTTCGCCCATGTCCATACCCTGTCCATGCGCTTCCATCTGGAACGCAAGACCGGCGGTCTGTCGCGGGTGATCGACCGCGGCATCAAGGGCATTGATAATCTGCTCTCCTTCGCTCTGTTCAACATCTTCCCTACCATCTTCCAGCTTCTGCTGTTCACTGGTTATATGGTGGTGAAGCTGGACTGGGCCATCGCCATGGCCACCCTGGTGATGGTGGCCGCTTACACCTGGTTCACTTTCGCCGTTACGCGCTGGCGTGTCGCCATTCGCCGCGAGATGAACCAGAGCGATGCCGACGCCAACACCAAGGCGGTGGACAGCCTGCTCAACTTTGAGACGGTCAAGTATTTCAACAACGAGAAGCATGAGACGCGCCGCTTCGACGCCTCGATGGAGAAATACGCCGCCGCCTCCATCCAGTCGGACGTCTCGCTCTCCATCCTCAACACCGGCCAGGCCGCGATCATGGCTGCGGGCATGGGCGTGGTGATGATCCTGACGGCGCTGGGAATCAAGGATGGCCGCTTCACGGTGGGCGATTTCGTGATGGCCAACGCGATTTTGATGCAGCTTTATCAGCCGCTCAACCTGCTGGGCACCGTCTATCGTGAGATCACCCAGGGATTGGTGGATATGGATGCCATGTTCCGCCTGCTGCGCCGGCCCCAGGAAGTCACCGACAAGCCGGGCGCGCCGGCGCTGGTGGTGTCGGGCGGCGAGATTCGCTTCGAGGATGTTGTGTTTGCCTATGATCCCGAGCGCATTGTGCTCAAGGGCATCAGCTTCACCGTGCCGGCCGGCAAGACCGTGGCGATCGTGGGGCCATCGGGCGCAGGCAAGTCCACCATCAGCCGCATCCTTTATCGCTTCTATGACATCAAAAGTGGGCGGGTGACGATTGACGGCCAGGACATCCGCGATGTGACGCAGGAGAGTTTGCGCAGCGCGATCGGTATCGTGCCGCAGGACACGGTGCTGTTCAACGACACGATTAAATACAACATCGCCTATGGCCGCATCGGCGCCAATGAAGCCGACATCAAGGTAGCGGCGCGGCTGGCGCAGATCGACAAGTTCATCGTCGAGCTGCCCATGGGCTATGACTCCATGGTGGGCGAGCGCGGGCTGAAACTGTCGGGCGGCGAAAAGCAGCGCGTCGCCATCGCCCGCACGATTCTGAAGAACCCGCCCATCCTGCTGCTGGACGAGGCCACCAGTGCGCTGGACACCGGCACCGAGCGGGAAATCCAGAGCGCGCTCAACGAAGTGTCGCGCAACCGCACCTCGCTGGTGATCGCGCACCGGCTTTCCACGGTGGTGGATGCCGACGAGATTCTGGTGCTGGACCATGGCCAGATCATCGAGCGCGGCCGCCATTCCGAGCTTCTGGCGCAGAACGGTCATTATGCGTCGATGTGGAACAAGCAGCGTGAAGCCGCCGCCGCCCGCGAAAAGCTCAAGGAAGTCGAGAACGATCCCGATGTGGCGCCAGGTGTGGCGAAAGCTTCACCAGTTTAGGGAGAGCCAGACGCGATGGATTTTGGGGCGTGAGCAGGAGCGCCGAGCGAAGTGTACTGAGAACGTACACGAGCGAAGGCGCGACGAACTCACGACCCGAAAGACGCGCGTCTAGATGATCTCGACCCGGTCGACTTCCACGCCCTTGTTACCCTGGCGCGTGGAATAGCGGATGCGCTGGTCGGGCTCGACCGCCTGGACGCCGGAACGCCGCAGCGCACTGGCATGCAGATAGATATCGCCGCTGCCACTGTCAGGCATCACAAAGCCAAAGCCCTTCTGGTCGTTGAAGAACTTGACCTTGCCTTCGACCATGGGACCCGAGGGGCCGTTGTCGCGATGGCCGCCACCACCGAAGTCGCGGCCGCCGCCATAACCACCGCCGCCGCCGAAATCGCGGCCGCCACCGAAGTCACGGCCGCCGCCATATCCGCCGCCGCCACCGAAATCGCGGCGCGGGCCACGGCTCGGTGCTTCAGCCGTGGATACATCCACGCTGTGCACCGTCACGACCTGAAGGCCGCGCTGGCTGTCGGCGAGATCGCAGATGATGGTTGTGCCCGGCTGCACATCGCTGTGTCCGGTCGCCTGCAAGGCGCTGGCGTGACAGAAGGCGTCGCCACCATTGTCCAGCGTGATGAAACCATAACCCTTGGTGGCGTTAAACCACTTCACTTTGCCTTTCGCAGATGCCTGCGAAATGGCCTTGTTGTCATTGCCATATGCCATTGTGAACCGACGCTACCTGCCCCTGTGCCGGCTAGACACCCCAAAGACGCCCCGCAGTCCCGGCCCCGCGAGGGCGACTGCGACAAGATGACTACAGAAACCCGCGTCTCGCAACAGGGTGAACCGCACAAATGTTATGGTCTTGTCTTGCTGCGCTGCAACAAAAAATAGGTTGACTTCTCAGCCGAACACGCCGATAAGCCGCCATCCGTTGCGACCGCACAGGGCGCCCAAGGTTACAAACCGGGCGCAGCCACCGCCGGATCCCAGTATTGACCTCCGTTCCCTCCAGAGTGCGTGGAAGACGGCAACCCGCCGTAAACCCGTGCCTTTTCTGGCGCGCATCCGTGCGGTTTTGAGGATTTTTTGTGACTGACGTGACTTTTGAATCGCTTGGCGTCGCCGAGCCGATCCTGCGTGCCCTTGCGGCCGAGAACTACACCCATCCCACCCCCATCCAGTGCCGGGCGATCCCCGCGCTTCTGGCGGGCCGTGACCTTCTGGGCATCGCCCAGACCGGCACCGGCAAGACGGCAGCCTTTGGCCTGCCGTTGCTGCAGAAACTTTCTACCGGCCATGTGCCGCCGCAGGCCAAGCAGGCCAAGGCGCTGATCCTGGCGCCCACCCGCGAGCTGGCGGTGCAGATCGAGCAATCGCTTCGCACCTATGGCCGCTTCCTGAATCTCCGCATGGCGGTGATCCTGGGCGGGGTCAGCCAGAACAATCAGGTGCGCGAGATGGCGCGCGGCGTCGACATTCTGGTGGCGACGCCGGGCCGCCTGCTCGACCTGGTACAGCAGAAGCATGTGCGGCTGGATGCGGTGAACACCTTCATCATTGATGAAGCCGACCGCATGCTGGACATGGGCTTCATCCGCGACGTGCGCAAGCTGGCGGCGCAGCTGCCCAAGCAGCGCCAGTCCATGCTGTTCTCGGCCACTATGCCCGACGACATCGTCAAGCTGACCCATGACATGCTGCGCCAGCCCGAGCGCATAGAAGTGGCGCCCCAGGGCAAGACCGCCGACCGCATCACCCAGAAACTCTACATCGTGCCGATGGCGCAGAAGCGCCAGCTGCTCAGCGAACTGCTGAAGGATCTGGCGATGAACCGGGTGATCGTCTTCACCCGCACCAAGCATGGCGCCAACCGGGTGGCCGAGCATCTGTCGCGCACCGGCGAGGTGGCGGAAGCCATTCACGGCAACAAGTCGCAGAATGCCCGCCAGCGCGCGCTGGAGATGTTCCGCTCCGGCAAGGCGCGGGTACTGGTGGCGACCGACATTGCCGCCCGCGGCATCGACATCGACGACATCAGCCATGTGGTGAATTTCGAGCTGCCCAACGAGCCGGAAAGCTATGTGCATCGCATCGGCCGCACCGCGCGCGCCGGTGGCGAGGGCATCGCCATTTCCTTCTGTGATGCCTCCGAGCGCGGCATGCTGCGCGACATCGAGCGGGTGATCCGCACGAAGATCGATGTGGTGGCGCACGACCTGCCGGAACTGAGCGCGGAACAGCGCAAGCAGCAGGAAGAACCGCGCCGTTCCCATGGCCATCGCCATGGCAAGCCGCAGGGCCACAAGCCAGGCGGGCACGCCAAGCACGGTGGGCCCGGCGGACGCGATGGTCTGCCCCACGGCGATCCCCATGCCCCTGCCAAGCGCAACGGCTCGCGGCCGCATTGGCATCGCGGAAAAGATAAGAAGAGAGAAAGCGCTGCTTGATCAGCCTGTTTGTTGACGGCGACGCCTGCCCGGTAAAGGCGGAAGTCGAAAAGGTCGCGGCCCGGCATGGCCTGGCCGTCACCATCGTCAGCAATGGCGGCTTGCGTCCCTCGGCCAATCCGCTTCTGCGCCATGTCACCGTGGCGGAGGGTGCGGATGCCGCCGACGACTGGATCGCCCTCCACATCGCCCCCGGCGACATTTGCATCACTGCCGATATTCCGCTGGCGGCGCGCTGCCTGGACAAGGGTGCGCGCGTGCTGGGCCCCAACGGTAAGCCGTTCACGTCAGAGGGCATCGGCATGGCGCTGGGGATGCGCGAACTCAGCCGGTACTTGCGCGAACTTACCGCCGGCGGACAAACTCATCATGCCGGATTCAGCAAGCAAGATCGGTCGCGCTTCCTGGGCGAACTGGAAAATTGCATCGTTAAGGCGCGACGGGCGTAGCCCGTCAAATCGGTGCCGCGCTACGCTGTCGCTAGCGACGGACCGATTTGAGCGCTGAGCGGTCCATAGCGACAGCGTATGGACGGACAAAGCGAGCGGCAGGCGCTATAGTGAACCCATGTCACATTTCGGCCTTTGCCTCGAAAATCATTACGCGCAGTTGCCGGAAGATTTTTACACCAGCATGCCGGCCGAGAAGGTCGGCGAGCGCCCGCGCCTGATTCATGCCAATCCCGCTGCGGCTGCCCTGCTGGATTTGGATCCCGCCGTATTCAACGACCCGCATTTTGTCGAAGTGGTATCAGGCCACCGTCCGCTGGAAGGCTTTTCACCTCTGGCGATGGTCTATTCCGGCCATCAGTTCGGGGTGTGGGCGGGGCAGTTGGGCGATGGCCGCGCGCTGTTGATCGGGCAGGTGAGAAACCGCAAGGGCGAGTTGTGGGACATCCAGCTCAAGGGCGCCGGCAAAACGCCCTATTCGCGCTTTGGCGACGGCCGCGCGGTGATGCGTTCCACCATCCGTGAATATCTGGCCAGCGAAGCGCTGGCCGCATTGGGCATCCCGACATCGCGCGCGCTTGCCATCGTGGCGACCGGCGAGACGGTGAGGCGCGAAACTCCCGAGCCCGGCGCGGTGCTGACGCGGCTGGCCCCAAGCCATGTCCGCTTCGGCCATTTCGAGCATTTCTTTCATCGCGGCGAGAAGGGTCAGGTCCGTGTGCTGGCCGATCATGTCATCGCCGAATATTTCCCGGACATGGTGGGCGACCATGCGGCTTGGTACGGCGAAGTGGTCAAGCGCACCGCTGTGCTGATGGCGCATTGGCAGGCGGTGGGCTTTGCCCATGGGGTGATGAACACCGACAATATGTCCATCCTGGGGATCACTCTCGACTATGGACCCTACGGCTTCATGGATGCCTATGATCCGCAGTTCATCTGCAATCATACCGACGAACAGGGCCGCTACAGTTTCATCAACCAGCCGGTGATCGCGCATTGGAACTTGCGCGCCCTGGCGCTGGCGCTGTCGGAACTGATCCCCACCCAGACCTTGATCGACAAGCTGGCCACGTTCGAAGAACATTTCGGCGGCACCTATCACGCTTTGATGCGGGCCAAGCTGGGGCTGACGCGCGAAGTGGAAGGCGACAATCAGCTGATCGGCGGCCTGCTGGCGCTGATGGCACGCGCCAGGGCCGATTATACCCTGTCGTTCCGCAACCTGACGGAAGACGATGCGGGCTGGCTGGCGTTGTTCGGCGAGAAACATGCCGTCGAGGCGAAAGCCTGGCTGTCGCGTTATCGCGTGCGCACCGAGGGCGAAGACCTGCGTGGCCTGGCGCTCATCAATCCCAAATATGTCCTGCGCAACTGGGTGGCGGAGACAGCGATCCGGGCGGTGGAAGACCAAAACGACATCACCACACTGGACCGCATCTTCAATATCCTGCGCGCGCCGTTTGAAAAGCATGACGGCGACGAAGCTTTTTCCGCGCCGCCGCCGCCCAGCATGTGTGATCTGGAAGTGAGCTGTTCTTCCTGAGCCTTACCAAATCGTCGAAATATACTTGGCCTCGCAGAATTCGATCAGCCCGTGGTGCGAACCCTCGCGGCCCAGGCCCGACTGCTTGACGCCGCCGAACGGTGCCGCCGGGTCCGACATGATGCCGCGATTGAGCGCGATCATGCCGGCCTCGATCTGTTCGCAGATCTTGAAGCCGCGCTTGAGGTCCTGGGTATAGACATAAGCCGCTAGGCCGTATTCGGTGTCATTGCACTTGCGGATCGCTTCGGCCTCATCGTCAAAAGACTGCAGCGAGACCACCGGTCCGAAGATTTCTTCCTTCATCATGTCGGCATTGTCCGGCACATCCGCCAGCACGGTCGGCGGATAGTAATAGCCGGGCCGGTTCAGGCGCTGGCCGCCCAACAGCAGCTTGGCGCCCTTGGCCACGGCGTCATCCACCAGTTCGGCGATCTTGGCGACGGACTTCTCGTTCACCATGGGCCCGAGCGTGGATTGCGGATCGGTGGCTTCGCCCAGCTTGATCTCCGACATGCGCTTGACGATGCCGTCGGTGAAGGGCTTGTAGATGTCCTTGTGGACATAGAAGCGGTTGGCGGCGGTGCAGGCCTCGCCGCTGTTGCGCATCTTGGCCAGCATGGCGCCGTCCAGCGAGTCGTTCAGATTGGCGTCCTTGCAGACCAGGAAGGGGGCGTTGCCGCCCAGCTCCATGGCGCAGGAGATCACCTGATCGGCCGCTTCATGCAGCAGGGCGCGGCCCACAGGCGTCGATCCGGTGAAGGAGATCTTGCGCACGCGCGGATCGTGCAGCACCGCCTTGGACAAGGGGCTGGCCCTGGAGGTCGTGACCACATTCACCACGCCGGCCGGCACGCCGCAGTCATGCATGATCTGGGCGACGGCAAAGGCGGTGAGCGGGGTCTCGGTCGCGGGCTTGAGCACAATGGTGCAGCCGGCCGCCAGCGCAGGCGCGATCTTGCGGGTGGCCATCGCCGCGGGATAATTCCAGGGCGTGATCAGAAGCGCGATGCCCATGGGCTGGTATTCCACCATGATGCGCGCGCCGCTGGCCGGCGCCATCGCGACTTCGCCCAACACATGGCAGCATTCCTCTGCATACCAGCGATAGAATTCGGCGGCATACAGCACTTCGCTGCGCGCGTCCGGCAAAGCCTTGCCGTTCTCCAGGCTGATCAGATAGGCCAGCCATTCGATATTCTCGACGATCTTCTCATAGCATTTGCGCAGGATTTCGGCGCGCTGACGCGGTGTGGTCGCGGCCCAGCTGGCAGCGGCCTTGTCGGCGGCGTCCACTGCGGCCATGGCATCGGACGCATCGCAGTCGGCGATGTCGGTGATCTTCTTGCCCGTCGAGGGGTCGAAGACGTCAACGCGCTTTTTGCTGGCGGCTTCCACCCATTGGCCGCCGATCCAAAGGTCGGTGGGAATTGGGAAGGGGGCGGGACCGGTCTTGGGGGCGGGGATGGTGACAGTGTGGGTCATGGGTTTCTCTGTTGCGATGAGGAGCTGTTGCGATATGCGATATTACGAAGCAAGCGTGGCGCGGTCGCCGGAGAAGGCAGCGCGAGTGATCGCCTTCAGGGCGTCGATATCCAGCTTGCGGGGATTGTTGTTGACCAGGCGGGCGGCGTTGATGGCGCTTTCGGCCGTCCAGTCCTGCTTGTCTTCCGGCAGGCCCAGGTCTTTGAGCGTCACCGGAATGCCGATGTCCTTGAGCAGCTTGGCCACTTCATCGATCAGCCTGTGGGACAGTTCCTCGTCGGTGCCGGAAAGGCCGATGGCGCGGGCGATCTGGGCGAACGCCGCCACGCAGTTGGGACGATTGAACTCCATCACATAGGGCATCAACAGCGCCACGCCCATGCCATGCGGGGTGTGGGTCTCATTGCCCACCGGATACTGGATGGCATGCGCGGCGGCCGTGCCGGCGGTGCCGAAGGCGCAGCCCGCGGCCAGCGACGCCAGCATCATCTGCTCGCGCGCCTCGATGTTCTTGCCGTCTTTCACGGCGGTCCGCAGCGCCTTGAAGATGTTTTGCAGCGCCAGCAGGCCAAATGTGTCGCTCAGCACATTCTTGCCCACGAACACATTCTTGACCGTCAGGTCCGGCGTCACCTCGCGCGCGGCGGAGGTGAAGCTTTCGATGGCATGGGTCAGCGCGTCGGCGCCGCTAATGGCGGTCAGACCCGGCGGGCAGGTGAGGGTCAGTTCCGGATCGCACACCGCGGCGCGCGGGATCAGATAGGGGCTGGAAATGCCCACCTTGGTGCCGCGTTCGGTGTCGGCGATCACCGCAACGGGCGTGACTTCCGAACCGGTGCCCGAGGTCGTGGGCACGGCGAAGACCGGGGCGACAGGGCCCGGAATCTTGTTCTCACCATAATAGTCGCGAAGGCTGCCGCCATGCTGCAGCAGGACCGCCACGCATTTGGCCATGTCCATGCAGGAACCGCCGCCGATGCCCAGCACCACGTCCGGCTTGAAGTCGGCCGCATTCCGCCACGCAGCCGGAAATGCCTTCGATGGGAAGATCGGCCTCGGTGCGGTCATAGACTTTCACCGTCACGCCATTGGCCTCAAGGTCGGCAACGATTGCCTTGAACTGGGCATCCGCGCTCATGCGCGCATCGGTGCAGATCAGGGCGCGCTTGCCGATACCGGCCGCCATCATGCCGATGGCGGCGCGCTGGCCGGAGCCGAACAGAACCGTGGCGGGCAGGCGCAGGGCGCCGAAGAGTTGAGTCATGCGTTTTTTTCCTTTCGAGGTTCGGCGGAGGCTTCCGCCGCCAGTTTTTGCAAGTCGGCCCACAGCCCGTCGTCGATGAACATGCCCTTGGCCAGCGACTGGGCCCGCACGGCATGGGCGCGGTCGCCCGGCGCCAGAACCGGATGCTCGGGATCGGCGGGTGCGGCGGCGCGAATGTAGTCGAGATAATCGCTGACCAACGCCTTGCGCGGCCTCGGCATGGGGCGGGGCGATGACGATGAAGAGATCGCCCTTGTTGCTGACATTCACCGAATCCAGCGTGCCTTTCACGTCGGTGCCGATGGCCGATGCCGCAAGCGATGCCACCAGCACTTCAAAGGCAATGCCCAGGGCATAGCCCTTGGGCCCGCCGAAGGGCGCGATGGCGCCTTTCTTGGCCGCGGATGCGTCGGTGGTGGGATCGCCCTTTTCGTCCAGCGCCCAGCCCAGCGGGATCGGCGCGCCGCGATTGGCATGGTCGTGAATCTTGCCCATCGAAACCAGGCCGGTCGCCATGTCCAGCACCATCGGGGCGGGATCGGCGGGCACGCCGATGGCGATGGGGTTGGTGCCGATCATCGCCTTGCGCCCGCCCCAGGGATGGACCAGCGCTTCGGAAATGGTGAGCGCGATGCAGGTGAGACCGAGGTCGGCAACATGCTCGGCGTAATAGGCCAGCGCCCCCAGGTGATTGGTGTTGCGGATGGCGGCGACCGCGATGCCGTCTTCGCGGGCACGCGGAATGATGGTTTCCAGCGCCGCCATGGCGATGACGGGGCCAAGCCCGCGCTGGCCATCGACGCTGAGGAAATTGCGCGCTGTCCAGCGCTGATCGCCAGCGGTGTCGCCCACCGACAGGCCGGCGCGCAGGCGCTCGATCACCCGGCGCAGGCGCAGAAGCCCGTGGCTGGGGATGGCCCGCATCTCTGCTTCCAGAAACAGGCCGGCCTGGATGCGGGCATGATCGGGGGGCACGCCATTGGCGAGCAGAATGCTCTCGGCCAGATTGCGGACGTCCTCGACGGGGACCAGCACAGATCAAATATCCTATAGGATCGGCGGACCGTATGGGGTATGGTGTTCCGGGTCAAGGCAAAAAAGGCAGGGTTTCTGTGGGCCAATCCTTCCATGAATAAGTTCCAGCCGGTGACGGCGGCGAATGATGTGCCGGATCGCCAGATCGCCCGGCCCTCCGGCCTGGCCGAAGAAGTCTACCGCCGCATCCGGGCCGACATCATGTCGCTCAAGCTGCCGCCCGAGACCCGGGTTTCCGTCGACAATCTGGCGCGCGAACTGGGCGTATCGCAGACCCCGATCCGCGAGGCACTGTCGATGCTGGAAGCCAACGGCCTGGTCAGCAAGCGCCACTTCGCCGGTTATGCCACCTCGCCGCGCATGGACCGCGCGCAACTGGACGAGCTGTTTGAATTCCGCCTGCTGATCGAACCGCATGCCGCGCGCAAGGCGGCCGAGATGATGAGCGATGCCGACATGAGCGGACTGGCCAGCGGCGAAAGCGCGCCCAGCCACGACGCCTTTGCCGACATGGATACCGAGTTCCACCGCCTGATCGCGCAAGGCGCGCAGAACCATCTGATCGCGGATTCACTGGCGCGGCTGCACATCCATGTCCACATCTTCCGCTCCTGTTTCCGCAGCGAGATTGCGGATGAGGCGGTGCATGAGCATGGCGCCATCATCACGGCGATCAAAAAGCGCGATGGCGGACGCGCCGAAACCGCCATGCGCAGCCATATCGAGCGCAGCTATGGGCGGCTGAGGGACTTTATCAAGGAATAAATCTGTCATGCCCGCGAAAGCGGGCATCCATCTTTATTCTGTCGAACAATGGATTCCCGCTTGCGCGGGAATGACAATGTTGGTCCGACCGAGAAACTATTTCTTCTGGTCTTTCCGCCAGGCGGCATAACGCGCCTTGGTTTCCTCATTGGGCGGATAAAGGCCCGGCAGCGGCACGCCCTTTTCAATTTCGCCCATGATCCAGGCCTCCTGACTTTCCTGTTCCGCCGCCATCTCGGTGATCTCGGCCAGCATGGCCTGGGGGATTACCACCGCGCCATCGCCATCGGCGACGATCGTGTCACCCGGAAAAACCGCCACGCCGCCACAGGCGATCGGCTCCTGCCAGTTGATGAAGGTCAGACCCGCCACGGACGCCGGCGCCGCAGCGCCCGCGCACCAAACGGCCAAGCCGGTCGCCAGCACGCCTTCCATGTCGCGCATGACCCCGTCGGTGATCAGGGCGCCGACTTTGCGCTTGGCCATGCGGGCGCACAGGATGTCGCCGAAGATGCCGGCATCGGTCACGCCCATGGCGTCGGCCACGGCGATCACGCCTTCCTCCATCGCCTCGATCGCGGTGCGGGTGGAGAGGGGTGACGCCCAGCTTGCCGGTGTCGCCAGATCTTCGCGCGCTGGCACAAAGCGCAAGGTAAAAGCCGTGCCCACCACGCGCTTCTGCCCCGGCTGTTTGGGGAAGGCGCCACGCAGCCAGACATTGCGCAGGCCTTTTTTCAACAGCACCGTGGTCAAGGTGGCGGTGGAAATACCCTCAAGCGTGGCTTTGGTCTTCGCGTCCATGATCTCTCTCACACTCACAAAAAAACGGCGGCTCTTTGGTCAAGAGCCGCCGCACTATAGCCAGATAATATGGCTTAAACAGGCATTTTCCGTTTGGAATATTCGCGGCCCATGATGGCGACATCCTCGCCGGATTCGATCACCATCTGGCCACTGTCGATCACCTTGTGGACGAAATTTGGCGCATCGGGATTGGTCGAGCCGCCGGCCAGATAGCGCACATTGTATTTCTTGCAGAGGCCGATCACCGTCGCCATCGCCTTGTCGAATTGCGCTTTCTTGTCGGGCGCCGGCGCTGCGCGCGTGCCATCCTCGTTCATCACCGACAGGCCATAGACCCAGTATCCGTGATCGCCGCCGCCGCCCTCTGCGAAGGCGATGCCCGGCAGCGCCAGCGTCTTTTCCACCTGCAGGTCGGCGATGGTGTCCTCGATCTTGACGCCGAAGATCAGCTCGCCCTTGGGGTTGTACGGCCACAGATCGGCGAGATGACAGTATTTGTTGCCGTTCACACCCCAGATTTCGGCCGCGTAGCCGGCGGAGGATCCACGCAGTCCCCGCATCGGCAGATTGGCGACGCCGGGCCGGTCCTCGAACGGATAGCGGCAGCCCATCTGCGACAGGACCTGGATCGCCTTGGCATCGCGGGCATGACAGACGTGAATGCCGTGCACGCCGCAATCCAGCAGTTGCTCGATCACCCAGGTATTGGCGCGGGCATAAGCCTCGTCCAGACCGATGATGCAGGTCTCCACGAACACCGCAGGGGTGCGGTGGCCCGACGCCGTGGGTCCGCCGTCCACCAGACCGCGCATGAATTCGCGCAGTTGGATGAAGTCGATGGCGCCATGCTCATATTCGACATTGATGGCATCCATATAGGTACGCGCCATCTTCACGCCCTGGGCGTAAGGATCCACGCCCGGTCCCAACCCGCTGCCCTGGTAATAGATCGGCTGGCCGTCTTCCCACAGCTCGATGGCCTTGTTCAGCCGGCGCGGCTTGTAATTACGATCCACCGTCGAAGGCTGATTGTTCTGGTTGACCATGCTGCGCTGGTTCACCTGGATCGGCCCACCGGTGCGCGGACGCGGTTGCGCCTCGGCCGTTGCCGTCATCGCGGCCGCGGCGCCGACGCCCGCGGCCAGACCCAGAAAGTCACGCTTCTTGATGTCCATGAGCCCCTCCCTCTTATTTTCAGGAATTAGAGGCGCAATCGGACGGGCGCCGCAATCGTGCAGCGCGGCATAACTGTATCAGTTGATCTCAGCCGGGCAGGGCGAAAATGGCGAAACTGTCCCCGAAAATCGGCCGGCCATCGGCATGCATCAAGACTTCGCCGCCATGGCAGCCGCTGGCGCCCACCGCGATATATTGCACGCCCTTGATCTTGTAGGTGATGGGCGGGGTGCAGACGCCGGCGCCCAGCGGGAAATGCCACAGTTTTTCGCCCGACCTTGGCGTCAAAGGCGTCGAAATCGCCATTCATCTCGCCGGTGAAGACCAGCTCGCCCGCGGTCGCCAGCGCGCCGCCATACATCGGGCGGTCGGACTTGTACTGCCAGTCGATCGCGCCGGTGGTGGTGTTGACCGCCGAGAAGGTGCCGCTGGGCGCAAACACTTTCAGATTCGTCGCCATGCCGCCGCCGCTGTACTGGCCGGCGATCGGCGTACCGGGCTTGTAGATGTCGGGCAACGGTCTGTTGACGACGAAGTCGTGCGCCTCGTTCACGCCCATGGTGTAGAAATATCTGGTCTGGGGCGAGATAGGCCGGCGGCGACCACATCGCGCCGCCCTTGTTGCCCGGGATAGATGGTGATCGGCGTCGTGGTCAGCGGCTTCATGAAATTCTCGTTGACCGTCACGATGGGCGGCGACTTGCGGATCAGTTTGCCGGTCAGGCGGTTGACGATGAAGACGCTGCCGACCTTGCCGGCTTCGGCGGCGGCCGGCACGGTTTTGCCGTGCTCGTCCACTGTGTCGAACAGCACCACAGGCGCGCAGGCATCATAGTCCCACACGTCATGGGCGACCTGCTGGTACCACCATTTCAGTTTGCCGGTCGCGAGTCGATGGCGACGATGGAGTCGGTATAGGCATTGTCGCCCTTGCGGCTTGAGCCATCGAGATCGGGATTGGGATTGCCGGTGGCGAACAGGATCAGATTGTTCTTCACGTCGATGGCGGGCGTGTTCCACACCGAACCGCCGCCATATTTCCAGCTGTCGCCGCTCCAGCTTTTGCCGCCGGGCTGGTCGGGCGCAGCCGTGGTGTTGAAGCGCCAGACCAGCTTGCCGGTCTGGGCATCCAGCGCTTCCATGAAGCCGCGCGTGGGCCATTCCGCGCCCGCATTGCCCACCAGAATCAGGCCGTTATAGGCAATCGGCGCCATGGTGAAGGAATAGAAGTAGGCGGGCTGGGGCAGGGCGTCGGCGTTGATCGGTCTTCCAGATCAGCTTGCCGGTGCGGGCATCCAGCGCGATGACATGACCGTCGAGCTGCGCCGCATAGACTTTGCCATAGGCCACGGCGACGCCGCGCGATTGCTGGCCGCAGCAGAGATCGGAATAGCCCAGCGCCGGCGAATAGGCCCATAGCTCCTTGCCGGTGATGGCGTCATAGGCCTGGATGTTGTTGTCGCCGGTTTCCAGATAAAGCACGCCGTCCACCTCGATCGGCGTCATTTCCGTCGTCTTGGTGATGCCGGTCTGGATGATGGCGGCGGGCCGAAGCTGCTTCACATTCGCCTTGTTGATGTCGGTGAAAGGCGAGAAGCGCTGGTTGTCATAGGTGCGGCCATGCACGATCCAGTCCTGCGAATGATCGGAATCCAGCATCATCGCATCGCTGATATCGATTTTCTGTGTGACCGGCTGCATCTGGAAAGAACCGGGATTGGCCATCACCGCGCCCAGCGCGATGTTGCCCGCGTTGGTGCGCGCGCCAATCGCGGGCGCGGCCTCGCCGGCATCGCCTGCCGGTCGCGCGTGTCTGCGATTGTCCTGGGGCGCTGCCGCTCAACAGCAGCGCGCCTGCAAGCCACACAAATGCGGATGTTTTCATCACCGCCCCCGTTTTTGTTTTTAAGGCGTGACTTTGGTGTCTTTCAGACCGGCGGCGTCCTGGCGCCAGCGCCGCACTGCCGGACGGATAGCCGTTCTGCTGCAGGATATAGGCCGTCACCGCATTATATTCGTCCGGCTTCAGCGAACCGGGATCGGACTGCGGCATCGTGTTGGCGATCACGTCCAGCAACGCATCGGCGGTCAGCGCCTGGGCCGTGGCCATTTCGCCAAATGCGGAACCTTTCAGCGCCGGTGCGGCGACGCCTTCCAGCTGCTGGCCATGGCAGGCGGCGCAGGCCTGGGAGTAGACCCCCGCGCCGGCCTGGGCCTGGGCATCGGTATAAAGAGCGGGCTTGGCGCTTTGGGCGTTTGCCGCCAGCGGCGCGAGCAAGGCGATGACGATGGGCGATGTGCGTGACGGATGCATAAGTGTCCCTAGTGTCGCGTTTTTGTTTTTGGATCGTGCCACGATAACCGCAAGGCTGGTGGTTGGCTATCTGGGGCGGCCACAGCATCACGCGGCGAGACGGGCTTGAAAGCGCGCAATTTTCGCAGTTCGTTTTCCCTAATGGGCGCCGGGGCGAAGAGAATCAGATGGTCTTTTTCATGCCGAATTGGCGTGGACGTGCGCCATGCTGCACCGCGCGAACGGCGTTTATCTTTCCACGTAATATAGTGTGCCGGTCTGGGCGGGTTCGTGAACGGCAGAGGGCAGCGCCCTAAAGAGGCCGGATTTATTGGCTTTTACAGCCATTCGCGCGGGCCTTTTTGAACGCCTCCAAAGAGTATTTTGCACTGCACAAAAAAGGCTCTGGTTTTTTGGCGTGGCAATAATGTGACGTCTGGCCCTTTTCCGCACCCGCACACGGTATTCAGGGTCAAGTTTTGCTCGCTTGGTGTCTCGGTCGTCTGCTATCCAACCCACCGAAGTCCGGCATACTGCCGTTAGAACAACCGTCCAGGGGGACTATCCAATGAATTATGGTTTGACCAAGACACGCGTTCGTCTTGCGGGTGGCGCTGCCATTCTGGCGCTGAGCGCAGGCGCTGCTATGGCGCAGGAAGGCGTCGAGCAGGTCGTCGTGTCGTCCACCCGCCTTCAGGCGGCGGGCTTTGATGCCCCGACTCCCACGACGGTCGTGAGCGCTGCTGACCTGCAGGCGCAGGCCAAGCCGAACGTGTTCGACGCCATCACCGAACTGCCGCAGCTGCAGGGTTCGACGGGCGTCAGCTACAATACCGGCTCCACCACCACCGGCCTGATCGGTCTCTCCGCGCTTGGTCTGCGCGGTCTGTCGCCGCTGCGTACCCTGGTCCTTCTGGACAGCGAGCGCGTCGTTGGCGGCAACTTCAACGGCGTCGTCGACGTCAGCCAGATGCCGCAGATGCTGATCCAGCGCGTCGACGTTGTGACGGGCGGTGCGTCGGCCTCCTGGGGTTCGGACGCCGTTGCCGGCGTCATCAACTTCGTGACCGACAAGAAGTTCGAAGGCTTCAAAATGAACGCCCAGGCCGGTCTGTCGACCTATGGCGACGCCGGCAACATGCTGTTCCAGGCTGCCGCCGGTTCGAGCTTTGCTGGTGGCCGTGGCCATTTCGAAGTCGCGACCGAATATTCCTACAATGACGGCCTGCTGCCGCGTTTTCCGGTTGCCCAGCAGCACTCCGCCAATCCTGAAAATATCGATGGCCGCACGCTGTATCGCCAGTCGGCAACTTCGAGCTATGGCAGCACCTCCGCTTCGGTTCCCGCCGGTCAGCCCCAGAACTACTATGGTCCCCTGTCCCAGGGCACCCAGCAGGCGGCTTATGGCCTGATCACCTCCGGTCCGTATGCCGGCACGACCTTTGACGCCAATGGCAAGGCCTCGGTCTACGACTATGCGGGCAACTGCTATGTTTCCGGTGGTGACGGTCCACGGTGCGATCGGTTCGACCTGCTTCGGCACGCCTGCGAATCCGGGCGACCAGGCCGACACCCATGAGTTCACCCAGGGCCTCTCTGACCCGCTGACCCGCGGCGACCTCTATGCCCGCGTGTCCTATGACCTTTCGCCGAATGCGGAGGTTTACGCCACGATGAACTACGGCGTCAGCCGTACCGAGAACACCCCGGCGCAGGGCAACTCGTCCAAGAGTGGCATCGTGGTTCGCTGCGACAACGCCTATCTGCTGCAGACCGGTCTGTTCTCGTCGGCCGGCGCTTGCGCCGTGGCGGACGGTGGTTCGGCGGCCAATCCTTCCGCCTCGACCATGTCGTTCGGTTCGGACTGGGCCGACATCCCCACCGACCAGCAGATGAACCTGACCCGCACCATGCGCCGCTTTGTTGTTGGCGGCGACGGCAGCTTCGATCTGTTCGGCAAGAGCTGGAACTGGGATTCCTACTTCCAGCACGGCGAGACCGACACCTCGATCCAGATCTACAACATGCCGCTGTCGGGCGCTCCGGCCCCATACATCAACGGTGTATATGGCGCCGTCAACGGCCAGTTCTCGCGCTTCAACCTGGCGCAGGACGCGGTGACCAACGCGGCCGGCCAGATCGTCTGCCGCAATACCGTTGCCCAGGCCTTTGGCTGCGTGCCGTTCAATCCCTTCGGTGGCGGCACCGTGACCCCCGGCCAGAGTCGCCTACTTCGACGGCCAGAACGGCCCCGGCGGCACCACCATTGGTCCGGACGCGATCCAGACCCAGCGCCAGGAAGCCTTCAGCTTCGCGGTCAATGGTTCGCCGATCGAAGACTGGGCCGGTCCGGTTTCCGTCGCTCTGGGTTACGAATATCGCGAAGAGCATTACAGCCAGCGTTCCGACCCCTATTCGGGCGGCATGACGTCTTCGACCCCGGCCACCGTCAACGAGCCTTGCACCGATCCGTTCGTCGACTGCGGCCTAACCACCAACGGCTCTCTGGGCGCCTGGAACGCCGGTAACTATCACGACGGCGCTGGTACCTATCATGTGAACGAAGCCTTCCTGGAATTTGGCGTTCCGCTGCTGAACGACAGCTTCTGGGGCAAGGCCGATCTGGACGTCGGTGGCCGCCATGCGCGCTACTCGACGGCCGGCGACGCCAATACCTGGAAGGTTGGTATCGTCTGGAACACGCCGGTCCCGGGCATCACCTTGCGCGCCCTGCAGTCGCGCGACATTCGTGCGCCCAACCTGTCGGAACTGTTCTCGCCCCCGCAGGGCCTGAACGGCTCTGTCAACAACGACTTCCAGAATGCGGTGGCGCCGGCCGGTCAAACCCCGGGTAACGGCGAGCAGGTTCGCCAGCTCAACATCGGTAACCCGCTGCTGAAGCCGGAACGGTCCCAGACGACGCAGGTCGGCATTGTGTGGCAGCCGGACTTCCTGCCTGGCTTCCAGACCTCGATCGACTACTATCGCATCGGCGATCAAGGGTGCGATTTCCTCGCTCAGCCTGCAGCAGGTCGAAGACCAGTGCTTCAACGTCGGCGGCGCCTTCTGTAACCAGCAGGGCATCACCACCGCAAACGGCATCAACCAGAGCGCGACAAATGTCGGTGCGGTCAACACGCCCAGCGCCCTGGTGGCGGTTGCCTCCGAAGCCTTCAACGCGGCCACCGAAACCACCGACGGCTTTGACCTGGAGTCCAGCTACCAGTTCGATCTGCAGGACTATGACGTCCCCGGCTCGTTCACGTTGCGCTCCTTGATCAACCACACCAGCAAGTTCATCACGGATTCCGGCATTGCCGGTACGCAGCGGAACGTGGAACTGGCCGGTGATCTGGGCGGCGGCGGCAACAGCCAGACCTACAACCAGTCTGGCGGTAACGTGCTGACCTGGAAGCTGGAGGAAACCCAGAGCTACCAGAATGATGTCTGGGGCATGCATGTGACGGAACGCTGGTATGCCGGCGGTGTCTTCGGCACCAAGAACTCCATCGTTTGCGCCCCCGGCACCTGCCCGGCCTATACGACGGCTCAGCTGGTCCAGTCTCCGACCTACAACTACGACAACGTCGACTCGATCATGTACCTGGACGTCGGTGCGAACTGGAATGTCAGCGACAAGACCCAGCTGTATACCGAGTCGACAACATCTCCAACATCCGTCCGCCGGATACGGGCAGCAACACCGTCAACAACACGCTGTATGACGTGATCGGCCGCATGTATCGCGTCGGCGTGCGCTTCACCAACTAGGAAGCGCGCACCTAGCAAGAACAGGGGCTCCCCGGAAACGGAGAGCCCTTTTTCTTTGGTCTGCGGCCTCGGCTACGGCTATTGTATGCTAAAAGGCTCCCGCCGCTGCCGGGAGCCTTTTTCCTAATAGGGCTGGTAGCTCTTTTCCTCGATCAGCACTGAGCCAAGCACCAGATTGATCTGGCGCTTGATGCGCCCTCGTTCGTCATTGCGATGATAAACCGCGCGCGCCAGTTCGATGAAGGTGGCGCCGAAATCGGCCGCGCGTTCGTGCTGGCGGATGCGGTCTTCTGTCTCCCACAGCGATTCATTCACGGCCTTGAGCCTGGCCCTCAAGTCCGCGATCCCGGTTTGTGCAATGACGGGGGCGGCGACGCCGTTGAGCATCTCCAGCTCCCTGGCGGCGTTGGCCCGGGCAGCCTCGGTCGGCAGCCTTTCCAGCTTGATCTCCAGGATGGTGATCTTGTCGAGCAGTTCGCCCCAGGAGGTCGGCACATGCGGGATATTGGCCATTTCAGCCTTTATAGCGGGGGACAAAGGGAGCGGAAATAGCCTGCAAAAACGTCCAGCCTGCCCGGCAAGCCGTGCTCTTGCGCCGTTCCCGGACGGGGCCTAAAGGGGACTGGCCATGCCCTCCTCCGGCGCGTCCAAGCCCCATTTCCGCACCATCGCCCTGATCGTGGGCGCCGCCATGTTCATGGAGCAGCTGGATGGCACGGTGCTGGCCACGGCCCTTCCCAGCATGGCGCATGAGCTGGGGGTCTCGGCGCCAAGCCTGTCTATTGCCCTGACGTCCTATCTGATCAGCCTGGCCATCTTCATCCCGGTGTCAGGGCGCATCGCCGACCGGTTCGGCGCCAGGACGGTCTTCCGCAGCGCCATCATCGCTTTCCTTGTGGGCTCCATCGCCTGCGCGCAGGCCCCCAACGTCGCCTTCCTGGTGGCGGCACGTTTCTTTCAGGGGGTCGGCGGAGCGCTGATGCTGCCGGTCGGCCGCCTTGTGCTGATGCGCAGTGTGGAAAAGCGCGACCTGATCCAGGCGACCAGCTGGGTGCTGATCCCGGCCGTGGTGGGGCCGATCCTGGGACCGCCGATCGGCGGCTTTATCGTCACCTATCTGAACTGGCGCTGGATCTTCTACATCAATGTGCCCATCGGCATTCTGGGCGTGATCCTGGTCAGCCTGTTCATTGCCAACACGCGCGGCGAGGTGCCGGACAAGACCGACTATGCCGGCATTTTCCTCTCCAGCCTGTCGCTGGGTCTGCTTCTGTTCGGCTTCGAGCTCACCAGCCATGACGGCATGCTGCATCTGGCGCTGGCGCTGCTGGCATCGGGTGCGGTGCTGGGGGTCTTTTATGTCCGCCATGCCAGGCGCACCCAGGATCCCATTCTCGACATTTCGCTGATGAAGATCCCGACCTATGGCACCTCGGTGATCGCCGGCGCCATTACCCGGGTCTGCCAGGGCGCGCACCCTATCTTCTGCCGCTGATGATGCAGTTGGGTTTTGGCCTTTCCGCCGCCAGCTCGGGCCTGATGACCCTTGCCACCGCCGCTGGGCTCGATCCTCGCCAAGCCCATCGCGCCTCCCTGCTCAGGCGTTTCGGTTTTCGCGACACGCTGATGGTCAACGGATTCTTCGCCAGCGCCGGCTATGCGGTATGCGGCCTGTTTCGGCCCGGCTGGCCGCTGCCGCTGATGTTCCTGATCATGATGACATCCGGTTTTTTCATGTCCATCCAGTTCACCGGCTACAACACCATCGCCTATGACGAGATCGAGCCGGAACGCATGGGCTCGGCCACCAGCTTCTACACCACCTTCCAGCAGCTGATGCTGTCCATGGGCATCTGTGCGGGCGCGGCGGCCTTGCAGGGCGCGATGGTGCTGCGCGGCCATGCCCTGCCGCGCTTTGCGGATTTCACTGCCGCCTTCTGGACCGTGGCGTTGATTTCGCTCAGCGCCACCATCTGGAACCGGCGTTTCAGCCATGAAGCCGGCACCGAAATCAGCGGCCACACCCCGCGCACCTGGCCGGCGCGCCAGGTGATCAAGGAGCCGCGCGGGCTCAATACCTAATGCCGCGGTTTCGAAGTTCGCTGTTGGTGATATCAAGCGCGTGGCGAACTTCGAAACCAGAGCGGCATTATGAATCAAAGAGATTTCAGTGTCTTCCGATTCCGAAATTCGCATAAAGTCTGATATCGAGATCATGCGAATTTCGGAATTGAGACACTGAGGGATCGTCATGTCCAAGACATTCCAGATCGGCGGCGAGATCACGGTCAACCGGCTGGGCTTCGGCGCCATGCAGATCACCGGTGCAGGCGTGTGGGGCCCGCCAGGTGATCGCGCGGAAGCCTTGCGCGTGCTCAGAAAATTGCCGGAGTTGGGCATCAATTTCATCGACACCGCCGATTCCTACGGCCCCGATGTTTCCGAACAGCTGATCGCCGAGGCGCTCCATCCGTATGATGGTCTTCTGATCGCCACCAAGGCCGGCTTCACCCGCAGCGGTCCCAACATGTGGCACGTCAACGGCCGGCCCGAGCATCTGATCGCCCAAGCGCATAAAAGCCGCCGCCAGCTGGGCGTGGACCAGATCGGGCTGTGGCAGCTGCATCGCATCGATCCCCGCGTGCCGCGCGCCGAGCAGTTCGGTGCGGTGAAGCAGCTGCTGGACGAAGGCGTGATCCGCCATGCCGGCCTGTCGGAAGTCTCGGTCGCCGAGATCAAGGCGGCCTCGGCAGTCTTCCGCGTCGCCACGGTGCAGAACAGCTACAATCTGGCCGACCGCGACAACGACGATGTGGTGGACTATTGCGAGGCCAACGGCATCGGCTTAATTCCCTACTACCCCCTGGGCGGCGACGGGGAACTGGCGCGCTCCGGCGGAGTGCTGGACAAGCTGGCCAAGGCCAAAGGCGCCACGCCGGGGCAGGTGGTGCTGGCCTGGCTGCTGAAACGCAGCCCGGTGATGCTGCCGATCCCTGGTACGTCCAAAGTGAAGCATCTGGAAGAAAATGCCGCGAGCGCGAACATCACCTTGACCGACGCGGAATTTGCCAGCCTGGACCTCACGCGGCGCTGACGCGCGCTCCCCGGAACGCTATGCTCGCCCCAAAATGGACGGGGCGTTAGGTGGTCCATAGGTTCTGAGCGGCAGCGAAGGACGCCTATGGACGGCCGCCCCATCAAAAAAGGGTGGGAGATGAAGTTCAGGACGCTTTTGTTGGCTTGCCTGTTCGCGACGCCGGCGCAGGCTGCGGTCACCGGTCTCACCGTGGAAAAGACCTCGGCGCTTCCCGGCGGCTATGAACTGCTGGAAGGCCATTTCCGCGGGGCCCTTGATCCCAGCGACAAGCACAATGCCGGGGTCAACGATATCGGCATCGCCCCGCGCAATGGTGCCGGCAAGGTCGAATATTCCGCTACTTTCGCCATCGCCCGCCCCACTGGCGCGATGTCGGGTGTGCTGGTCTATGACGTGCCCAATCGCGGCAAAGGCGCGGCCCAGGCCATCGGCGAGGGTCATGTCGATGTGGTCAGCGGCTGGCAGGGCGACGTGGAAGACGGCCCGGGCGTGCAGCTGATCAATGTGCCGTCCGCGCCGGTGACCGGCCAAGCCTATGTGCGCTTCATGAATATGCCGGTCGGCACCACCACCATGCCGGTAAAGGGCGGCCCGCAGGGCAATCAGGGCGGCCGCAGCTTCGACGTCGCCACTGCTGACGGTGCGCGGCTTTACACCGGCGCGTCAGACGACCGGCCGACCGAGCAGGTCGAAGTGCCAAGGAGCGACTGGGCCTTTGCCGATTGCAGCAGCACGCCGTTCCCCGGCAAACCCGACCTGACCAAATTGTGCGTCAAGGGCGGCTTCAATCCGGCACTGGCCTATACACTCGCCTTCACCGCCAAGAATCCTAAAGTCTTCGGCATCGGCTTTGCCGCAACCCGCGATCTGGTGAGCTTCCTGCGCTACGACACCTCATCGGCCAATCCGCTCGCCGGCAAGATGCGCTGGGCGATCGGGCGGGGCGTGTCGCAATCCGGCAATTACCTGCGCGCCTTCACCAATCTGGGCTTCAACACCGCCGAGAATGGCAAGATCGTATTCGAGGGGCTCAATCCCATCGTGGCGATGCGGATGAACTCCATGAGCTATCGCTTTGCCTCGCCGGGTGGGCTCGTCGGTCTGTACGAAATTGGCAATGACGGCACCAACTGGTGGAGCGATTATGACGACACCGTGCGCGCAGAAGGCCGCGATGGCATGCTCGACCGCTGCAAGATGGACAATCACTGTCCCAAGATCACCGAGACCATGGGCTCGGCGGAATTCTGGGACCTGCGCGCCAGCACAAATTATGTCGGCACGGACGCGAAGGCCGATATCCCGCTGCCGCCCAATGTGCGGCGCTATTACAATGCCGGGGTCAGTCACAATGGCGGCCGCGGCGGCTTTGACCTGATCACGCCGCCGGTCGCCGCGTGCATGCTGGCGTCCAACGCCAATCCGGCGTCCGACACCAATCGCGCCATCTTTGCCGCGCTGGTGGACTGGGTGACCAAGGGGACCGAGCCGCCGCCCAGCAAATATCCGACCCTGGCCGCCGGCGACCTGATCACGCCGGAAGCCTATGACAAGATTTTCCCACAGATTCCGGGCGGTCCGCGCCCGAAATACAGTCCGCTTTACCAATATGACCTGGGTGCCAGCTTCAACTACCCTGACATGACCGGCGCCATGAGCGTGTCGCCGCCCAAAATCGTGAAGACCATTCCCCAGCTGATGCCGCGCATCGATGCTGACGGCAATGAACTGGACGGCATCCGCTCGCCGCTGATCTCAGCACCCTTGGGCAGCTATGTTGGTTGGAATGTCGCCGCTTCAGGTTTCGAAAAGGGGCGCACTTGCGGCAATGTCGGCGGCTATATCCCGTTTGCCGCCACCAAGGCCGAGCGCCTGGCCAAGGGCGATCCGCGGCCCTCGCTGCAGGAACGCTATTCCAGCCATGCGGCTTATGCCGCCGAGGTGAGGGCTCAAGCCGATGCGCTGGTGGCAGCGCGTTACATGCTGCCAGTCGATGCCGCGCGCATCGTGGCGGAAGCGGAAGCGGCCAAGGTGCCATGAAAAAGCCCGCAGGCTGAAACCAGCGGCTTTTGCTTTAAGCCAACAAATCTAGCTATTTAACGCCCACCCGTACATCCTCAAGGATGCGCTTGGCGCGCGTCGTGTTGAAGATACCGCAGGAGCAGAAACGCGACATGGCTTCGGCCGCTTCCTGGGGCGTGCGGCGGTTTTCCTTCACAAAACTCATCATCTTCTGGGCGAAGTTGATGGACGAGCATGCCGTGGCCGCACATGGTGGACAGCTGCACCGCCTGCTTGGCCGGCACATTGTCGCCCACCGCCTCGAAGCCCAGCGAATAGGCGATGGAGTGGCGCGGAATGCCGGCGAACTTGCAGGCATTCTTGGCATTGTCGATCGAAGACGAGATATTCACCGACAGGCCGAGATCTTCTTCCTTGATGCGCTTGACGAAGGCTTCGGCGTTTTCGCGCTTGTCGAACACCGCCGCCATGGTGCCGGCCTTGCTCATACCTTCCAGCACCTTCTTGAAGTTCGGCCGGTTGCGCTTGCCCCAATGACCGAAGATGCTCTTGCTTTTGGTGGGACGCAACGTGCCGCCATGCAGCGCATCGCCCAGGCTGACGGGCTTGTACTCGGCCGCGATCTGCATGAATCGCTTCTGCGCCGTCAGCGCGTCGCCGCTCTGGCCGGCGGCCTTGGACTTGGCGGGCAGCGAAAAGACGATGTAGTCGTCGAAAAAGCTTTCGGCTTTGCCGTAACGATGGAGCGTATTGGTCATGCGTTCACCATTTCCTTGGACTGGGCCCCAGTTTCTGCTGAAGATCGGGCGCGGCATTCGTGAGATCGCGGATCACCTTGCGGCCCAGACCGATATTGGTCTTGGCGCGCTGCGGGTTGTAGCCAAGCTTTTCCAGGATCGGCAGGACGATCTTTTCCTCGCCGTCGGCGTCGCAACGCACGCCCACGCCGATCACGACCTGGGTGTTGATGCGTTTTTCGACCTCCCAGATGATGTGGATGATCTCTTCGGTGCGTTCCACCGGCACCTTGATCTCGATGATGGCGCTCATCACTTTTTCGTTCAGGATGTCGGTGCGGATGTCGCCGGTGGCGACGTCGGTCATCAGGGTGGTGATCGGGTTGTTCTTCTCGAACGACACGCCGGCCTTGGCCAGGGCGCGGCTCATTTCCTGGAAGTCGCGGAACCGGGCGCCGATGCCCGGCCGCCCCAGCTCGATGGTGAAACCGACCTGGCCGATGCCGACGCGGTCGGTGACGTCGTTGGTCTTCACTTCCTCGGTGCCGCGGCCCGAAACGCCGGTCGATTCATGGGGCACGCGCGGGTCGGAGAAGGCGCGGCGCACCACGCGCGGCCATTCCAGCTGGTCGGGCTCGAACGCGGTGGTGGGGCAGACGTCGGGCTCCGGCTCGAAGCGGACGCGGAAGTTGGCGAGCGTGCGGCGCACGAAGCGCACGGTGGAAGGCGGCAGCACTTCCTTGGAGAGCCCGTTGAAGCAGGCATAGCACTCCACACATTCGTCGCGGTTGATGGTGGCGCGCTTCAGTTCGGGGTCGATGTAAATCGCGCCCATTGGGCAGACATAGGTGCAGTTGCCACAGGCGACGCACTTCTTGGGATTGATCTTCATTGTTTTTCTCTCTCGGAAAAAACATATCCGGGACAGGGGCCTAGCCGATTGGCGGGGATTAGAAAGATTGCGCTTTGCCGGTGCAAGCCTTTTCCTGCTTTTGGCTTTAAAACAGACCGGTAGTTGCGAACTGATCTCATCTGGTTGGCGCAAATCGCCGATATTTTTGTTTCTTTGAAGATATAAATACTGAAACGCTGCCTGACCGAGAATCACGTGGCCTGCTATCGTTGCGGCAAAAAACCGGAGGGGAAAATGAAACTGCGCTTTCTGCTGGCGGCCTTCGTGGCCGCGCCGCTCGCCGCCCTGGCCCAGCCGGCCGATCAGCCGCAGGCCAGTCCGAATCCGGCCACCAACCGCTATGTCGCGGTGCCGGGCTTCTTCAAGCTGCCGCCGGGCCGGCCCATGGGATCGTCCAGCGCGGTGGCGGGCGATTCCCGCGGCGACATCTGGGTGGTGGACCGCTGCGGCGCCAACAGCTGTGTGGGCAGCACGCTCGATCCCATCATGGAGTTCGACGCCAAGGGCAATTTCCTCAAGGCCTTCGGCGCGGGTCTGCTGCAGTTCGCACACGGCTTCACCATCGACAGCAAGGATCATCTC
This sequence comes from uncultured Alphaproteobacteria bacterium, assembly GCA_963830095.1. Taxonomy (GTDB): domain Bacteria; phylum Pseudomonadota; class Alphaproteobacteria; order Micropepsales; family Micropepsaceae; genus Rhizomicrobium. Next base: position 72,243 of record CAWHLV010000092.1, on the reverse strand, counting down.
TGGGTCACCGATGGCGTGCCGACCGACGGCAAAGGGACCATGGGCCAGACGGTGATGGAGTTCGATACCAATGGCGAATTGCTGCGCACCATGGGTAAGCCCGGTGTCGCCGGCAGCGCCCCGGACGGCTTCACCGAACCCAATGCGGTCCTGGTCGCACCCGATGGCAGCATCTTTGTCTCGCAGGGCCATACCAAGGACTACAAGGCCAATCCGCGCGTCATCAAGTTCGATGCCAATGGCAAATTCATCAAGCAATGGGGTTCATCGGGCGCAGGCCCTGGCCAATTCGGCATGCCGCACTGTCTGGCGATGGATTCCAAAGGCAATCTTTATGTAGGCGACCGCGACAACAATCGCATTCAGATCTTCACCCAGGATGGAAAGCTGCTTGGCCAGCTCACCCAGTTCGGCCGTCCCAGCGGCATCGTGATCGATCGCAATGATGTGATGTATGTCACCGACTCTGAATTCAGGAACAAGGATGGCTACGGCCATCATCCCGGCTGGAAGCGCGGCATTCGTATTGGCAGCCTGAAGGATGGCGTGGTGACGGACTTCATTCCCGACACTTATCCCGATCCCGAAGGCAGCGGCACCAGCGGCGGCGAAGGCATCTGGGCTGACGGCAAGGGCGTGGTCTATAGCGCCCAGGTCGAGCAGAAGGTGGTCGTGAAATACCTCAAGCGTTAGCGGATAACCCGCGCGCCCTTGCCTTTCATCACCGCTTCGACTTCCGCGACATTGACCATAGAGGTGTCGCCAGGCGTGGTCATGGCCAGCGCGCCATGGGCCGCCCCATATTCCACCGCCGCCTGCGGGCCCTTGCCTTCCAGGAAGCCGTAAGCCAGGCCGCTGGCGAAACCGTCGCCGCCACCGACGCGGTCATAAATCTCCAGATTCTCGCGCATCATGGACTGATAGAATTCGCCGCCCGCATAAAGGATGGCGGACCAGTCATTGACGCTGGCGGTCTTGGCGTTGCGCAGGGTGGTGGCGGCGACCTTGAAGTTGGGGAACTGCTTCACCGCGGTGGCGATCATCGTCTTGAAGTTCGCCGGGTCGATGGCCGAGATATGCTCGTCCAGGCCCTCGACTTCAAAGCCGAGACAGGCGGTAAAGTCTTCCTCATTGCCGATCATCACATCGACATATTGCGCGATGTTGCGGTTGATCTTCTGCGCCCCTTCCTTGCCGCCCTGGCTCTTCCACAGGCTGGCTCGATAGTTGAGGTCATAGGACACGATGGTGCCGTGCTTGCGCGCGCATTCCACCGCCTCGATCACCGCCTCGGAGGTATTGGGGGCAAGGGCCGCGAAGATGCCGCCGGTATGGAACCAGCGCACGCCTTCCTCGCCGAACAGCTTTTCCCAGTTCACTTCACCGGGCCTGATCTGCGAGGCGGCACTGTGGCCGCGATCCGAACAGCCAAGGGCGGCGCGAATGCCGAAGCCCTTTTCGGTGAAGTTGAGGCCGACGCGGGTGTTGCGGCCCAGCCCGTCGAAATCGCGCCAGATGATGTGCGAGGTGTCGACACCGCCCTGGCAGATGAAATCCTCCACCAGCCAGCCCAGATCATTCTTAGGCAGCGCGGTGACGACGCGTGGCGCGCTTGCCCCAGCATTTGCGCATGGCGCGGGCGACATTGTATTCGCCGCCGCCTTCCCATACCTGGAACTGGCGGGCGGTGCGCACGCGGCCGAAGCCCGGATCGAAGCGCAACATGATTTCGCCGAAGGAGACGCAGTCCCATTTCACATCGGCCGCGGGCCGGATCTTCAACATCGTCGCTCATGGCTATTTTCCCCGGATGCGCTTGATCAGGGCGATGGTCTCGGCCACCTTCTTTTCGATGCCCGCATAATCCTTGGCCGCCAGCAGCTCCTTGGTGATGAGGTTGGAGCCGATGCCGCAGGCGACAATGCCGGCGCCGAACCACTTCTTCAACGATTCTTCCGTGGCATCGACGCCGCCGGTGGGCATGATGCGGGTCCAGGGCATGGGGCCGAGCACATTCTTGACGAATTCCGGACCGCCGACGCTGGCGCCCGGAAACACCTTGACGATCTCGCAGCCCAGCTCCTCGGCGGCGGAGATTTCCGAGGCCGAGCCGCAGCCGGGGCTATAGGGAATTTTGCGGCGGTTGCAGACCTTGGCCACATCGGCATTGAGGATCGGCCCGACCACAAACTTGGCGCCATTGGCGATGAAAAGGCCTGCCGTCGGCGCATCCACCACCGAACCCACGCCCATGATGACGCTGGGATCAGCCTTGGCGAAATGCCGTGCGACCTCCAGAAAGGTCTGCGCTGCGAAGTCGCCGCGATTGGTGAATTCGATGCACTTGGCGCCGCCATTGGCGCAGGCCTGGATCACCTTGAGGCAGACCTCGGTGTCGGGATGGAAAAAGACAGGGATCATGCCCTGGCTCATCATCGCCTGCAGCACCGTCATACGATCGTGATTTATCCGATACTCCCCACTGGGCCATTAGCGCCCGTTTTTTCGGCGCCCTTATAGCCTCGCGCTCTGGCGACGGGTAGCCAAAAGCTCATGCGCTGGCCAGGCTGCAGGCTTCGCGCGCCATGGTGGTGGCACGGGCAAAGGCATCGGCTTCGTTCAGGTCCGACGGCACCATCCAGGAGCCGCCGGCGCAGATCACATTGGGCAGCGACAGATAAGTCTGCAGATTCTTGGCGCTGACGCCGCCGGTGGGACAGAAGCTGACTTGCGGGAACGGTCCGCCCAGCGCCTTGATCGCGGCCGCGCCGCCGACATTTTCGGCCGGGAAAAACTTGAAGGTTTTCAGGCCCAGCGAAATGCCATGCATAATCTCGGACGCCGTGGCCACGCCCGGCAGCAGCGGCAGAAGGTGGTCGCGGCTGGCGCGGACCACTTCCTCCGTCAGGCCGGGGCTGACCACGAATTTGGCCCCGGCATCGGCGGCGTCAACGAATTGTTCCGCATTTATGACGGTTCCAGCCCCGACAAGGGCGCCTTCCACCTCGCCTGAAATGGTACGGATCGCCTCCAGGGCGGCGGGGCTGCGCAGGGTGATTTCCAGGACATTCAGCCCCCCCTCTACCAGCGCTTTGGCCAAAGGCACGGCATGGCCCAAATCCTTGATGACAATGACCGGGACGACCCGCACGGCCTTGAGATTTTCGATGAATTCCATGCGTTTTCCCGCAATTTTATGACGCTCTTATAGCCATAGTTTCCGTGTACGGATAGCGTGAAAAAACCCAATGAAATAAGGGTTTTTCCGGCACCGCGACGCCCCGCCACGCCCCCTTTTGCGCCCGGTCCGCGCTATGGTTTGGTGACCACCGCGAGCCGCCCATGCCTAGCCTGACCCTGACCCCCGAAATGCTCGAAGGCGCCTATGAATATCTGCGCGTCAGCCCGCCTTTTTGCCGCTGGGGATTGCCGCACGCCGATCATGTGATGTTTCGCGTGCTGGGCGCCAAGGACCGTTTCGGCCACTTCCGCGGGCGGCACAAGAAGGCGAGCGGCGATGACGGTTTCAGCGAGATCGCGATTTCGGCCGGCCTAGTGCGCTCAACCGATCTGCTGCTCTCGACCATGGCGCATGAGATGATCCATCTCTATCAGGACGAGACCGGTACGGCGCGCGGCCATCACAATCCGAAGTTTCTGAAGCTGGCCAAGCGGGTCTGTGCCATTCACGGCTTCGACCCGGAGACGTTTCTAGCTAGAGCGGCTTTTCGAAAACGCGATAGGTCTTGTAGGGCACGCCGCCGACCATCTCGATCACATGGCGCACGCGGGTGTTGCGCTCCAGGATCCAGGACAGTTCGCTGTCCACCACGCCGCGCGAGAAATTGAACTCCCGCACCGAACGGAATCACCGACAGCGCCAGCGCCGCGCCCACCGGCGAGGCCTGCAGTGACTTGCGCACACCCATCATCGGCATGCGCGCCGTCTTGGTGCGCGCCACTTTCAGCCGCCACAACAGCTTGATCCAGTTGAAGGGAAACAGCCGCCCGTTCATGTCGCGGATGGCTTCGTTGAGATTGGGGAAGATGGCGGCAAAGGCGGCGGGCTGGCCCTTGTATTCGGCAATGGCGACATCGCCGGGACGCAGCAGCACCTTGAGAATGCCGGCCAGGTCATCGATCTCCGCCTTGGTCATGGGCACATAGCCCCAATTGTCCGACCAGGCGTCGTTGATGATGTCGAGCAGCATGGCGACTTCGGATTCAAAATGTCCCTTGTCCATGCGGATATTGCGCAAGGTGACGTCGCCGCTGCGTATCGCGCGCGCCAGAAGCTTTTCCAGCGTCCCGGTGGGCGCGTCGGGGCCATAGCGATAGGCGATCAAGTCTTCGGCCTTTTTATAGCCTTGCCCTGTGATGCGGCCTTCGTAATAGGGCAGGTGATGGTTCATCATCACGGACGGCGGGGTGTCGAAACCCTTGACCAGAAGGCCGGGCTGGTCCCACAGCGAGAAGCTCACCGGCCCCACCGCGCGTTTCATGCCCTCCTTGCGCAGCCAGTCCTCGGCGGTCTTCAGCAGGGCGGCGAATACCTCGGCATCGTCTGTCGCTTCAATAAAGCCGAAATGGCCGGTGCCGTCGTGATAGCGCTCCTGATGCAGCTGGTCGATCTGGGCGGTGATGCGGCCGACCGGCTTGCCGTCCCGGTAGGCCAGGAAGAAGGCGGCCTTGGCATGCTTGAAATAGGGATTGTGGGCGGCCTGGAAATGGAAGGTGCGTTCCAGCAGCAGCGGCGCCACCCAGTTGGGGTCACCGCGATAGAGGGCGAAAGGAAGATGGTGGAAGTCGCGCCACTGCGCTTTGGTCTGTACCGGGACAATCTCGACGGGCGCGCTCACGGGGCAGTTATCCCTTTGAAAAGGCGCGGCACCATAGCCTCCGCCGTCCCGATTTGATAGTAACAAGAACCGCATTTTGGCGGTGTCACGCGGGGTTCATGTCGCAGCAAATCATCCTGATCACCGGCGCTTCCGGCGGCATTGGTTCGGCCCTGGCCCGCACCTATGCCGCGCCCGGTGTGACCTTGCTGTTGTGGGGCCGCGATGCCGCCCGGCTGGAAGAAACCGCGGCCGCCTGCCGGGCGAAAGGTGCGGTGTGCCATATCGAGAGCTTTGATCTGCGTGATACAGACGGGTTGATCACGCGCCTTGCCGCCGCTGACGCCGTCACGCCCATCGACATCGCCATCTTCAATGCGGGACTGGGTGGCACCGCGCCCGATGATGCGGCTGCGGAAACACCGCAAGCCTCCCGCGCAGTGGCGGAGGTGAATTTCGTGGCCCCGGTGATGGGCGCCAATGCGGTCGCCGCCGCCATGGCGGCCCGCGGCCGCGGCCGGATCGTACTGATCGGTTCGATCGCGGAATCCTTTCCCCTGCCCATGGCGCCCACCTATGCCGCCACCAAGGCGGGCTTGCGCATGTTTGCGGAAGCCCTGGGTATCCGGCTGGCCAAGCATGGCGTCGGCGTGACCTTGGTGTCGCCTGGTTTCATCGACACCGCGATGAGCCGGCAGGTCAACAATTCCAAGCCCTTCCTGATGACTGCCGACAAGGCCGCCGCCATTATCGCGCGCGGCGTCGGGGCACGCGCCCGCACCATCGTGCTGCCGTGGCAGTTCGCGGTGATCCGCGCCGTGTCCAATCTGCTGCCGCGCGCCGTGCTGCGGGCGGTCTTGTCGCGCAGATGACGGCGGCTCCCGATCTTGGCCCGGAGTTGGGTTTGCTGGCGCGGGTAAAGGCGCATCCGGTGGCCCGGCGCGGGGTTCAAATTCTGCGTTGGCTCATTCCGATCGCCTTGCTGGTCATCATCGGCCGGCGTCTGACCGAGTTGGGCTGGCGCGAGATCTGGGTGGCGCGGCCCGGCGATCCTGTTTTCTATGTGCTGCTGGTGCTGCAGTTCCTGATCCAGCCCTTCGGCGATTATTTCGTCTATCGCAATCTGTGGGGCAGCAAGAACGGAGCGCCCATGGCGGTGATCCTGCGCAAGCGGGTGATGAACACCTTCATGCTGGATTATTCGGGCGAGGTGTTTTTCTTCCTGTGGGCGCAGGAGCATCTGAAGCTCAAGCCCGGCCTGTTGGTGCATGGCATCAAGGACTCCAATGTCCTGTCGGCGGGGGCGGGGCTTGCGATGCTGTATCTGATGGCGCTGCTGCTTCTGGCCAGCGGCGGCCTGAACATTCCATCGGGCGTCAGCGCACATGGCTGGCTTTATCTGATGATCGGCTCGGTGCCGCTGATCCTGTGCAGCGTGCTGGTGCTGGGGCGGCGCAAGCTGACGGACCTGACGGCCGGCCAGATCGCGACCACCTTTGCGATCCACTTCACCCGCGCGCTACTGGCGTTGGGGATGGAATTCTTTCTGTGGCGGCTGTCGGGCGCGTTGCCGTCGGCGGTTGCCTGTCTGCAGTTCGTGGCGCTTCGGCTGGTGGTGACGCGGCTCCCCTTGGTGCCCAACAAGGATCTGATCTTTGTCGGCGCCGGCATCGCCGCAGCCGGCATGGCCAAGGTTTCGGTCACGCCGGTCGCCATAGTGCTGGTGATTCTGGCGGCGGCCGATCTGATCCTGGCTCTGAGTTTCGCAGGCCTGCCCTGGATACTGGAGCAGCTGCGCGGCAAGGATGCGCCATGAGCAAGTTGCTGCGTGCGCCCCTGTTCTGGATTCTGCTGACGGCGGCGGGTCTCAGGCTTGCGGGTCTTTTCTGGGGTCTGCCGGCAGCCGACGGCTGGGACGATGACGGCTTTGCGCCGCGCAATTTCCTGACCGCGCTGGTGCTGACCTGGAAGCCCGGCGCCTATTTCACCTATCCGCCACTGCATGCGCTGTTGCTCGCGCTGCCGGCTTTGCCGGTTGCTGGATGGGCGCTGGCCCATGCGCCGTCATTGTCGCAGCATGACGTGATCGCGGCCATCACCCAGCCTGCCACCATGACCTATTTCGCGGTGCTGGGGCGGCTGGTCAGTCTGGCGATGTCGCTGGGCATCATATGGTGCGTGGGCGAGATGACGCGCTTGGTCGCGGGCGCGCGTGCTGGACTTTTGGCGGCGGCTGCCTGTGCACTGAATTTCGGGCTGACTTATTATGGGCAGGTCAGCAATCTGGATGTACCCTATCTTTTCTGGGCCAGCCTCGCGCTGGTCTGGTGCATGCGCGCGGTGATGGATGAAGAGCCGCGCCGCTTCTGGCGGGCGGCGCTGTTTGCCGCCGCGGCCGTCGCCACCAAGGATCAGGCCTATGCCTTGTTCCTGCTCAGCCTGCCGGTGTTTCTGCTGTTGTGGTTTGCCGCCGATGCCTGGCCGCGACGCAATGGCCGCAAGATCGCGCTGACCCTGCTCGCATCGGCCGCCGTATCGCTGTTTCTGCTGCTGCTGGTGGATGGTGCGATCACCAATCCGTCCGGTTTCCTGCATCGCGTCGCATTTCTCGCCGGTCCGGCCAGCCAGGACTATGCGCAATATCTGCACAACCCTTCGGGCTGGCTGGCGCTGCTCAGCGACATGGGCAGTTATTTTTCGCAAGGTTATGGGCTGGCTGCTGTGACCCTGGCCGTGCTGGGCGTGGCGCTGCATATCCTGCGCAGCCGGAACAGTGCGCGCGTGGCCGGCCTGTTGCCGCTGCTGGCGATCGATCTCCTTCACCATCTGCTTCAACTTTGCCGCCCTGCGCAGCGACGACCGCTTTCTGCTGCCGCAAGCAGTTTTGGCATGCGTCTATATCGGCATCGCGGCGGAGGTACTGGCCTTTCCCGCGCGCGACCGGATGCGGTTGATCGGCCGTGGTGTGCTGCTGCTGGTGGCGCTGGCGGCGCTGCATCAGGCGGTCGCGATCAATGCCGCCATGCTGTTCGATCCGCGCTATGACGCGGAACGCTGGATGGCGGCACATGTGAAGCCCGGCGAGGTGATCGAGACCTATGGCCAGAACTGCTTCCTGCCGCGCTTTCCGCAAAACGCGCGGGTAATCCGGGTAGGGCAGGGCAGCCTCAAGCTGCGCAATCCTCTGCCCGGCGTCACCGAAGTGCAGGAACCCTTTATCCTGCCGCGCCATCCGCGCTTCGTTGTGCTCAGTGTTGCCTGGGCCCGGCGCTATCTGCAGTCTCCCACGCCCCTTGCAGGCGGGCATATCTATTCCCGACTGCAGCAGCTGGATTTCATCAACACTGACGCGCGTATCCATTTCCAAGCTCTGTTGAACGGGCAGGCGGGCTACCGGCTGGTCTATGCCGCGCGCCCGGCCAGCCTTTGGCCCATCGTCCATATCCATGATAGTCTGAACGAACCGGTCTGGATCTTCGAGCGCACGCCATGACGGCCCGGCGCATCCTGATCGCCATGCATGATTTCGCGCGCGGCGGCACCGAGCGCATCGCCATCGGGCTGGCGGCGGACTGGGCCGAGGCCGGCCGTGAGGTCACCATCCTTTGCGGCAGCACCGAAGGTGGCCTGCGCGATCACGTCAGCGGCAAAGTCAAGGTGGTGGCGCTGGATCCGCCCGTGCGGCGCGGGTTTCTGTCCCGTCCACGCTTGGCGCGTGCGATGGGAAAGCATCTGGGTGCGCTCAAACCCGATGTCATCTTTCTGCCGGGAAATTTCCATGCCTTGCTGGCGCGCGGCCTGCGGGCCGCCAATCCGCGCACGAAGATCGCGCTCAAGATTTCCAATCCGCCGGTGCCCAAGGGCGTGCCCTTCGCCCACGCGATATTTAGGGGCATCACCCGCGCGGTGGACGGCTTTGCCGCGATGAATTCCGGTCTGGCGCGCGAGCTTAAAACCATGCTGCCGGGCCGCAATATCGTAACGCTGCATGATCCCGTCTATCTCAAGCCAAAACCGCGCGTGTCGCATAAGGACGCGACGGCGCAAATTTTGTGGATTGGCCGGCTGGAGCCGCAAAAGGACCCGGCATTGGCGCTGCAGGTCATTGCCGCGATGAAGACACCGGCGCATCTCACCATGCTGGGCGACGGCGCCTTGCGCGAGGATCTGCGGCAGCGGATTTCGCGTCTCGGTTTGCAGGACAGGGTGACATGGGCGGGCTATGCCCCGGAAATCGAGTCCTCATCTTGCGCAGGCGGATGCCCTGCTAATCACGTCGCACTATGAAGGCGGCCCTGCGGTCGCGGTGGAAGCGCTGGCGCAAGGCGTGCCGGTGGTTGCCACCGACTGTTCCTTTCTGCTGCACGATATCCTCACAAGGCCGGAGGCCGGCCGCATTGTGACATCGCGCGAGCCTAGCGCGCTGGCAGCAGCATTGGCGGCTATGTGTGCCGCGCCACGCGCCGTGGAAGCCTTGCAGGCACTGGCGGCGCCGTTTGAGCCAAAAGCCTGTGCGCGTGCCTATCTGGACTGGCTGGATGGACTGGCGCGACATGGATAAGGAGCTTCGCCGCAGTCTTTTCATCCTGATGGCCGTCGTTGTGGTCACGGCCTGGTTCAGCGAACTCTTCTATTTCCCGGATGAGCACTATCAGGTGCTGGAATTCATGTCCTACAAGCTGGGCATCACTCCGGCTTCGGATCTGCCGTGGGAATTTCACGAACGCATCCGGCCCTGGTTCCAGCCGCTGGTTTATTTCCTGATTGCCAAGCCGCTGCTGATGCTGGGTCTGAAGGACATGTTCGCCATCGCCTTTGTTCTGCGCCTGGCGACGGGACTGTTTTCGCTTGTGGCGCTGGCGCTGTTTGCCCGGGCTATCCTGCCCACCATAGACGGCGAAGAAGAGCAGCGCGCCTTTGTCCGCTATCTGCCGCTGTTCGGGTTTCTGCCCTACCTGTTTGTGCGCACAGCATCAGAGACTTTCTCGGCTGCCTTCTTTGCGTGGGGGCTGGCGGTTGCGCTGGGCGAAAAATCCGCGCGCCGGCTGGCGCTGGCGGGTGTGTTGTGCGGACTGGCGTTTGAAAGCCGCTACCAGACCGGCCTGTTGAGCTTTGGCCTGTTCGCCTGGCTGGCAATCATTGCCCGCGCCCGCATCCCGGCGTTGGCGGCGTTCGTCGCTGGCGGTCTGGTTGCGCTGATGATCGGCGCGTTGGCGGACCGGTGGGGCTACGGCCAGTTCGTGTTTCCGCCCCTGGGCTATGTTGATGTCAATCTGGTCCAGGGTGTGGCGGCGCAACAGTTCGGGCACGAGCCGGTCTTCGCCTATATTTATCTTCTGCCGGCGCAGATATTCTTCGCCATCACCTTGGTGCTGATGGCGGGCATGGTGGCGATGTGGCTGCGCAATCCCCGTCATGCCGTGACCTGGGTGACACTGCCCTTTGTGCTGGCCCATGCGGCAATCGCGCACAAGGAAGCGCGCTTCTTCTTCCCGCTCGCCATCCTGGCCACGGCTTTTCCGGTGCTGGGGTTCTCGCCGCGGCTGCCGCTCTGGCGCGAAAGTTTCACGCGCGTCTGGCAATGGCGCCGGTCATGGTCGGCGAAAATCACCACCGGCATTTCGCTGCTGGCGATGGGTTATTTCGCGCTGTACCCCTTTGGGGTCAGGCCGCATATGCCGATGGCCCGCTATCTCTATCGTCATGATCCCGGCCCGATTTACAGCTTCGCGGCGCCCTTCCAGTCCTATCCCATGTACCGGCCGCAGGGTTTTTATAGCGCGCGGCTGAAAGACCCGGCGCAGCTGCGCGCCTTGCTGGACAAGGGTCCGGTCTTTCTGATGACCCAAACGCCGGTGCCGCCTGCGTTGCCCGCTGGCGCGCGCGCGACCTTGCTCTGCTCGGAATTCCCGCTCGCCCGTTTCGGCTATGGCCAGGCCGGTGCGGATTACATCCAGGGTTACACGGCTTTTGCCGCGCGCCACGGCTTTCTCAAGCTGCTGCCGCTATACTGGTACACGCTCTACCGTGTCGAGCGTTCCTGAACGATGCTCTCGTAGATCTGAAACAGCTTTTCGAAATGCTGTTCGACATTGAAGACGCGCGCATCCGCCGCGGCCAGCGCCGCCTGCGACTGGATTTTGCGCTCGCCCGCCAGCAACCGCAGGATCGCGCCCGCACCGTCCACCGCATCGCCGGCGCGATAGGTCTGCGCATAGCCCGGCCCGGCGAAGGTGGCGCTGGCGCCCGCATCGGGCACCACCAGCGGCGTGCCGGAACAAAGCGCCTCCGCCAGCACCAGCCCGAAAGTCTCCGCCGCCGAGCCATGGATCAGGCCATCGGCGCTGGCCATCATGGTGGCAAGCTCATCGGGATCGTTGATCTGGCCCGCGACATAGACGTTGCGGGCATTCAGCGCCCAGCGCTCCACCGAGGCGCGCAGAAAGCCGTCGCCGACGATATAAAGTCCGATCTTGCGCGAGCTTTGCGCCCGGCTCACCGCCTGGATGATGGTGCGCAGCCGCTTTTCGGGATGATGCCGGCCGACCGCGATCAGAAGCTTTGCATCATCGCCCAAGCCGCAGGTCGCCAGCATCTCGCGCCGCGCCGTGGCGTCATAGAAATTGGGTGAGAATTTGCTGCGTTCCACCCCGAACGGCGCGACCTGGATATTCTCCAGACCGAAGCCGGCGAAACGCTCAGCCAGCGCCGGATTGGTGACAATCGCGGCGTCGTAATTGCTGTTGAGACGGTTGAGATAATTCCAGAAGAAGCCGAACAGCCGGTCCACGCGCTCCGGTCCCAAAAGGCCTCCCAGGAAGGTCTGGGGATAGACCGCCACCGGATCGGCATGCATGAAGAACACTTTCACTGCTCGGCCTGGCCAGCGTGCCGCCAGCCAGCCGCCACGCCAGGGTGAGGAGCCCTCCACCAGATCGGGCGCCAAACGGTCCAGCGTGCGCCACACCTGCTGATGGTTCCAGAACATGCGATAATTGCGGTCGAAGGGCAGATGCGGGCTCTTGATCCAGGCGATGGTGCCGCCATGCGCCGTTTCCGTGCGCGTCTCCGCGCCCGGCGCAATGACAGTCAGCTCATGGCCGAACTTGCCCGCCAGCGCCAGCTTCTGGTTGATATAGCGGCGCACGCCGCCACCGGTCGGCGAATAGAACTCGCAAACGTCAACGATCTTCACAAGCGACGCTCCCAGAGCCGCGCGATAATAGCCCACGATCCGCGCCATCGTCTCCTCCCAGGAAAAGGTCAGGGCGCGGGCGCGGGCGGCCGTTCCCATGCGCTGGCGCAGGGCCGGGTCTTTTGCCAGTGTGGTGATATGGGCCGCGAAACCGTCTGCGTCATCGGCGGGTGCCAGAAAGCCGGTCTCACCGGCTACGACCAGTGAACGGCTGCCGGTGGCATTGGCCACAACGCAGGGCAGGCCCGACGCCATCGCTTCCAGGGTGACATTGCCGAAGCTCTCGCTGTCGCTGGGAAAGACGAAAATGTCGGAGGAGGCGTAGGCGGCTGCCAGTTCCTCGCCATTCAGGAAGCCGGTGAAGATGGCGTGCGGCAGTTCGCCTTCGGCATAGCCGCGATCGGGTCCGTCACCGACGATGACCACCCGGTGCGGCGCGTCGATACGGTTGAGCGCAGTCGTGAGCGTGTCGAGCCGCTTCTCCCGCACCAGGCGCGAGACATGCAGCACCACCAGCTCATCGGCGCCGATGCCATGGCGCGCGCGCCAGTCCGGGCTGCGTTTGGCGGGCGAGAAGCGTGTCGTATCGATGCCGCGCGGCCAGGGCTTGAAATTGTCCTTCAGGCCGTCGGCCAAGAGTGCTTCGCGCGTCGATTCCGACGGCACATAGACTTCACGGCAGCGGCCATAGAAACGGCGCAGGATGGCTTTCAGCACGCCTTCCAGCCCTGTCAGATAGCGATAATGTCTCAGATAGGTCTCGTAGCGGGTGTGATAGCTCGCCACCGCCGGAATGTTGTGGCGCCCCGCCAGCGCCAGCGCCGCATGGCCCAGAAGGTCGGGCACGGCGATGTGAATCAGGTCAGGCTTGAAGTCCAGAAGCTGCCGCTTCAGATGTCCGGGCAGACCCAGTGCCAGGCGATATTCCGGGCGTCCGGGCAAGGGAATGGAAGGCACCGATACAAGCCGGCCCTGATGCGCCAATGCGGGCCTGTCGGTCGTGGGCGCGAACACCAGCACCGCATGCCCGCGGCTTTCCAGATGCCCGACCAACCGGTTCAGGGTCAGCGCCACGCCATCGGCGATAAAATTATACGAGCTGGTGATCAGCGCGACCCGCAAGGGACGGCCTTCGTCCTGGGCCACGCGTTATTCGACGCCGCGGCGCAGCTTTTCCAGTTCCTGGGCCACGGCCGGAACCGTCGCCAGGATCTGTTCCTCGGTATGGTTGGCGGTGAGGAAGAAGCGCAGGCGCGCCGTGGTGGCCGACACGGCCGGGCGCACGATGGGCTGCACTTCGATGCCGCGCTCCAGCAGGTTCTGGGACAGCAGCATGGCGAGCTTGTCGTCGCCCACGATCAGCGAGGCAACGGGCGATTCCTCGTCGCCGCCCACTGTCAAGCCGTTTTCGCGCGCGGTCTGGCGGAAAAACCTGGCGCGCTCGCGCAGACGGCGCGGGCGGTGGGGTTCGCGTTCCAGGATATCAAGCGCGGCGATGGCGGCGGCGGTGTCGGCGGGCGACAGGCCGACGCTGAAGATCAGGCCGGGGCAGAGGAAGCGCAGATATTCGATCAGCCCGCGGTCACCGGCAATATAGCCGCCGCCCGAGGCCAGGGTCTTGGAAAGCGTGCCCATATAAACGTCGATGCTGTCGACCGGCATGCCGGCGGCTTCGCAGACGCCGCGGCCGGTCTTGCCGACGATGCCCAGGCTGTGGGCTTCGTCGACCATCAGCAGCATATTGTGGCGCTTCTTGGTTTCCACTGCGCGCTTCAGATCCAGGATCTGGCCATCCATGGAATAGACGCCTTCGGCCACGATCATGCCGCGGCGGAAGCCGGAGCGTTCCTTGCTCAAGAGCGCGTCCAGCGCGTCCCAGTCGCCGTTGGGATAGGTGAAGGTCTTGGCGCCGGAAAGGCGCGCGCCGGTGATGATGCTGTTGTGAGCGCCTGAATCGTAGACCGCCGCATCCGGCCGGGCCAGAAGGTGGGAGATCACGCTCACATTGGTGAGATAGCCGCTGATGAAGATCAGCGCGTCTTCGGTGCCGAGAAAATTGGCGATCTTGCGTTCCAGTTCGCCATGCAGCTCGATCTGGCCGGCCACGATCCGGCTGGCCGATGCGCTGGTGCCATACTTGTCGATGGCGTTCTTGGCGGCGGCGGTGACGGCGGGATGGCCGTTCAAGCCCAGATAGTTGTAGCCGGAGAAGCTGACCAGGCTTTTGCCGTTGCGGCGAACCACGCTGTGGCTGACGCCGTCGCGGGGCTGGAAAAAGGGCACTTCCTGACCGCTGTTCTGCACATCCTCGATGCGGCGGCGCAGCGCGCGATAGGGCGCGAAGTCGTCGACGACGCTTTTGCGTTCGGGCTGATCGTTTTCAGCCGCAATGGACTTTTGCTCGGCGGCCGCAGAATGGGTCGTCATTGCCCCTCGGTATACTCGCTAAAATACCCCCTACGGCCGGGCTGGCCGCATTACAGGAGCATAACCAGAAAGCTGTATGCCACAACCTTCGCCATCACGGTAAGTCCATATATTTGCCGTCAAAAATGGCGTAGTTCGACATGGGCATTTATTCGCTTTATTCAATGATCCCAACCGCCAAAATCCCGGTTTTCTCATATCCGGGCAGGCCCGGTGCGTAATAATCGGTAGTATTTCTTCAGCGCGCGCGGGCCCCGGGAGTGTGTCTGTACAGGCCAAAACCCGCATCCTAATATCCGTACAAGGGCCAAACGCGGCTGGAACCGACTCGGGGCTTGTCCCTTTCGCGGGCCGCCTTATCTCACAGTCCATAAAGAGCAAGTCATGCTTTCAGCACAGCATCTGGTGAAGTCTTTCGCCGGGCGCCGGGTCATCGAGGACGTCACGCTTCAGCTGGATCGCGGCGAGGTGGTGGGTCTTCTGGGGCCCAATGGCGCGGGCAAGACCACCACCTTCCAGATGCTGACCGGCATGCTGAAGCCCGATGCCGGCGCCATCGCCATGGACGGCCATGAGGTCACGGCCATGCCTTTCTATGACCGTGCCCGCTTCGGCATCGCCTATCTGCCCCAGGCGCCGTTCGTGCCGCGCGGGCTCTCGGTCGAACAGAATATTCGGCTGGTGCTGGAGGCGCGGCTGCCCGATGCAGCGGCGCGCAAGCGCCGCTCGGACGAATTGATCGAGGAATTTCGCTTGCAGGAGTTGCGCAGGAAAAAGGTGGGCGATCTGTCGGGCGGCCAGCGGCGGCGCTGCGAGATTGCCATCACGCTGGCCTGCGAACCCAGCTTCGCGATGCTGGATGAACCCTTTGCCGGCGTGGACCCGCACGCCACCGACGAGATCGGCCAGATGATCGACCATCTGGCGGATCGCGGCATCGGTGTGCTGATCACCGATCACAAGGCGCGCGAGTTGCTGGGCATCGTGGACCGCGCCTATGTGATCGAGTCGGGCCGCGTGCTGGCCCAGGGCGATGTGGAGCAGATTGTGGCGGACCAGGACGTTCGCCGCGTCTATCTGGGCGAGGAATTTCGGCTTTGACCCTGTTCTCCCTGGCCGAGACGCCCGCTATCGGCGGCCTGCGCGCGACGCTTTCCGGATTTCTGCGCGGCGATTATGTGCGCGGCTTCTTTCAGCGCGTTCTGGGCCAGGCGCTGGCGGTGGTGATCCTGATCGAGGCGATCTTCCTGGCCGAACACTTCACCTGGGTGTTCCGCGACGCGGTGCGCCACGAAGCCGACCTGTCGGGCATCGCGCTGGTGCTGGCCTGCACCTCGACCGAGATTTTCGATCTGGCGCTGGCCATCGCCATCCTGATGGCGGTCTATGTCACCCTGCTGCGCATGCGCGAAAACCGCGAGATGCTGGTGTTGTTCGCTTCGGGTCTTGGGCCCTATCAGCTGGGGGCGCTGGTCGTGATCGTGGCGCTGGCCGGCCAGCTCGTCGGCATCACCGAATCGGGGCTGGTGGATCCCCTGTCGCGTTATGCCCAGCGCTCCATCCTGTTCAGTTCGGAACTGCGCTCGCTGAAGAAGGGCGTCGCCAAGAACGAGTTCTATTATTTTCCCTCCTATGTCGCCTATGCCATGGAGCGGGTGCAGGGCGGCGCGCCGCCGCCCGCCGCACCCGGCGAAGTGCCGGTGATCGACGCCAGTACCAACCCCGCGCCGGTGCCCGGCAAGGACCGCACGCTTTTTGTCTATCAGCAGATCGGGCCGCGCACGTCGCGCATCGTGACCGCGGCCCAGGCCCGGCTGGATGGCCCCGATCTCAGCGGCAAGATTGTGCTCAATCTCAGCGATTTCACCTCCCATACTTTTGCCGATGCCCATCCGCTGGCGACCGAGGACGGCAACAAGCCTTCCGCGCCGTCCAAATGCTTCGACTGTCCGGACACCTACACCAATGACGGGCCGCCCATCAGCATGTCGGTGCGCGACATGAGCCAGCTGATGATGGTGGATCAGCTCCTGCCTTTCACCGCGCGCTCCAGCAACATCGACGAACAGACGATTTTCGAGCAATTGTTCGTGCCCGATTACGACGCCCCGGATTCGCGCGCCGCGCAGATGCGCCTTCTGGCCGAGCGGCTGTCGCGCAGCCTGTTGTCATTTCTGGCGCCGCTGGTGGCGCTGCTGGGCGTGTCGCAGACCAACCGCATGACCAACTGGTTCGCCCTGCCACTGTCCTGCCTGGCGCTGATGTCGGTCAATCTTCTGTGCGAATGGGTGATCACAACCGTAGCACCACTGAGTGTGGCTGGCGCGCTTTTGCCGCCGCTGCTGTTGTACGGCGGTTTCGCCTATGCGGCCTTCACCCTGATTGTGTGGCGTCACAACGATTTTGTGCGGCCACAGCTGGCCCGCTCATGAGTGCGCCCGCGTCAAACGGTTCCGGGCGCGGCGGCGCCCGGCCGATCTTCCTCACACCCTTCGGGCTTTATTCCCGCTACATGCTGGCTGCCTATCTGCGCCACACCATGATGGTGTCGGCCGCGCTGATGACCATCGCGCTGACCATCGATCTGTGGCCGCAGGTGGCCTTGTTCGGCGGCAATCCGCTGCATGTGGTGTGGAGCCTTGGCAAGCTGGCGGCCCTGCGGCTTTCCGACCTTCTGCCGCCGTTTATTCCCTTCGCGACGTTTCTGGGCGTGGTGTGGAGCGAAAGCGCCTTCACCGAATCGCGCGAGCGCCTGCTAATCTGGAACAGCGGCCGCTCGCCTTTGTACTGCCTGATGCCGGCGCTGTTTGCCGGGATATTCATGGGCACCTTGCTGTTTGTGGTCGACGCATGGCTCAGGCCGGCCGCCATCCATGTCCAGATGGATGAAGTGCTGGGCCGCGAAGGCATCAGGCTGGACCGCAGCAAGAGCGGCGGTACCCACTGGATCGCCCTGCCGGATGGGCTGCTCAAGGCCGAGATCGAATATGGCCCGCCGGTGAGGCTGCATGACGCCACCATCTACAAGCTGGATGCCGATGGCCATCTGGCGGAAGTCGATACTGCCTCGGTGGCCGAGCCCACAGGCAATGGCCTTTGGCGGCTCTCAAACGGCCATTACTGGCGCGCCAGCTTCGCCAGCCGTGGCGATGTGCTTTCGACCGGCGCGCGCGAGGAAAACGAAATCCCGTTTGCGACCCGCACCATCGCCATGAGCCTGGACGAATTGTGGCTCAGCAATCTGGGGCTGTCGCCGCAGTATCTGTCGCTGTCCGACCTGCACAGGCTTGTTCGCGCCCCGATCATGTCGCGCGATCTGAGCGGCTACAAAACACGGCTTCAGACCGTGTTCGGCGAGACCCTGTTCACCTGCCTGATGGCGTTTCTGGCGGCGGCGCTGTCGATGCTCTATTTCGCGTTCGCCACCCGCTGGTTCGCGCTGGTGGCGGTGCTGCTGGCGGGTTATCTCGCCCACTTCGCCTCCAAGGCGTTCAGCCTGATGGGGGAGTTCGGTTATATCTCGCCATTCTTCGCGGGCTGGCTGGCGCCCCTGCTGCTGGTCGCGGCGATGGGATGGGCCCTGTTTGTGATCCAGAAGCGGCGCGGCCTGGGCGTGAAATTGAGAGATACCCCGGACTTCACAGACACAGCTAGCGCTGAATAAGATGCTCGTGGATCGCCTTGCCGCTGGCGATATCGGTGCCGAAAATATCGAGTGACGGCACGCTGGGCAGAAGCCCGCCTTCCACCACCTGCAGATAAACGTAGTTGAGCTTCACGGTGTGGGCGCCCACCTGCATCAGGGCTTGCGGATGATGCTGGGCGTCCATCGCCAAGGTCAGCTTGCGGTCGGGCAGGGCGACAACCCGGAATGTGATGGGCTGGCCGGGCCTGATCGTGTCCATGCGCACGCCATAAGCCATCATGCGTTCCATGAAGTTCAGTGGCAGCCTGGCGCCATCGATGTTGAATTTGCGCCAGAAGGCCTCCACTGGCGCATTGGAATCGAACTCGCCATGGCCGTCCAGCTTGGCGGCATAGATCACGGTGTTCGAATTGGGTGAGCGCTGGATATAGAAAAGCTGATTGGGCTCGTCCGGCAGCTTGAACTCGGGCCGCAGATGCACGATCTCGCTGGTTTCGCTGATGCTGCTGGTGAAATCGCGCGCCTGCGCAGGCAGGGCGGCAAGCAGACCCAGCACGATCAGCGTGCGCTTCATGGCCAAGTGCATCATCAGGCCAGCCCGCGCATCGCCTGGGCGAGCAGTGCTTCGGCCCTAGCGGAATCCTCCACCACGCCGCCTAAGGTGAAGAAGGGATGGATCATGCCAGGGAAGCAAACATAGTCGCACGGCACGCTGGCTTCCTTCAGCCGCCGGGCATAGGCCTCATTCTCGTCCACCAGGGGATCAAATTCGGCGCTGATGACCAGGGCCGGCGGCAGGCCCTCCAGGCTGGGCCGCAGCATGGGCGAGGCCATCGGGTCCTTGCGGTCTTCGTGATCGGGAATGTAGTTGTCCATGAACCAATGCAGCGCCGCTGTGGTCAGCATATAACCCTGGGCGTTGCGTTCATAAGACGGATATGCCCGGCTCTGGTCGGTCATGGGATAGATCAGTAGCTGCAGTGCGACGCTGAACTCACGTAGATCCCGCGCCATCTGCGCCATCACCGCGGCCAGGTTGCCGCCGGCGCTGTCGCCGCCCACCGCGATCCTGGCGGGATCGATATTCAACAGCTCGGCATTGTCGGTAGCCCAGCGTGTGGCGGCATAGCTGTCCAGCACCGCGCCGGGAAACTGGGTCTCGGCGCCAACCGGTAGTCCACCGACAGCACCGCGCAATTGCCTTGAACCGCAAGCCGCCGGCAGGTGGTGTCGTACAGCGCCAAGGTCCCCAGCATAAAGCCGCCGCCATGGAAGTAGACCAGCACCGGGCAGGGCTTTCTGTCCTTGGTGGCGCGATAGAAGCGCGCCGGGATGGGGCCATAGTCGCTGGGGATGGACAGTTGATAGGTGATGGCGACGGCGGGCTTTTGCGGCAGCAAGGTCAACCGCTGGCGTTCATAGGCGACGCGCAGCTCGTCCGGCGAAAGGTTGGTCGGCAGATCGCCGGCGCGTTGAATGGCCAGGGCGGCCTGGGGATGAAGCGGCATGGGCGCGACTTTACGGGAAGTGCAAGGCCTGTGCTAGGTTCGTCAATAGACAGGGAGGACTGGAAAACCAGTCACACAAAATAATGACAGTCGATTCCGCGCCGCTCAATCGCGGGCGCATCTTCGTCCTCTCCCTTCTGGCGCTGTTCACCGCAGGCGCTGCGGTCAGCTTGCGCGCGGCGACGGCGGTGCACATGCGCGCCGATTATCTGGATAGCATCGATCCCGCCCATGCCGGCGAAATGGTCGGCGCGGTGCTGGGCGCGGCTTTTGCCGGTTTCGCCGTCACCCTGCTTCTGGTCAGCGCGGTTCTGGCCAAGATCGGTTTTGGCCGGGCGCTCGCGGCAGCGGCGGCGCTGCTGATCGCGGGCTTCATATTGGTGGGCTTTGCCGGTTCGCTGGGAGTGTCGCCCTATACCGGCATTCTGATTGGCATGGTGGTGCAGGGCTTCGGCTGGGACTTGTTGAGACGGTAATCAATCCGCTCACCAGCGCGCTTTATCCGCATGACCGGGTGTCGCGCCTTTCCATTCTTCACGCCTGGTATCCCGGTGGGCTGGTGGCAGGTTCGATGCTGGCGCTGGCGACCGATGGACTGGGGCTGCCCTGGCGGCTGGATCTGGTGGTGCTGGCTGTGCTCGCGCTGGTGTTCGGCACCTTGGCGCTGAAGGAAACGCTGCCCGATGTCAGCCTGTCCACCGATGCGCCAGTGACGCCGGGCGAGATGATCAAGGCGACCGCACAGCCCCACCATCTTTCTTTGGGTGTTGCTGATGACGTTCACCGCCTCCACCGAATTCGCGCCGGGGCAATGGGTGGACGTGGCGCTGAGCCAGATCGTGGGCATGCGCGGTATCCTGCTGCTCGCTTATGTCAGCGGGCTGATGTTTGTGATGCGCCATTTCGCCGTCGCTGGTCAAGCGCCTCTCCAATGTGGGGCTGCTGATCTTCTCTGCCGTGTTCGCCACCGCCGGACTTTTCGCGCTCAGCCGGGCGCATGATCCGGCCAGCGCGCTGATCGCCGCCACCGGCTGGGGCTTTGGCGTCTGCTACTTCTGGCCGACCATGCTGGCCACCGTCGCCGAACGCTATCCGCGCAGCGGCACCATGGTGTTCGGGCTGATGGGATCGGCGGGGGCGCTCGCCACCTATCTGGTGCTGCCCTATCTGGGGGCGATCTATGACAGCGCCGAGCTGGCCGCGGCCCATGGCGACCCCAATCTGGTGGCCCATGCGCAAGGTGCCCAGCTGCATGACATCCTGACCGCGGCGGCGGCGGCCTCGTTCCGGGCGGCGGCGCTTATTCCCCTGTGCCTGGTCTTTATCTTTACCGCCATCGCCGTGGCGGACCGCATGCGCAAGCAGAAATAGCGATATTTTTCATAAGGTTACGGCATAAACGCCCATCCGTCCGTATAAGCCCAGATTTTGCCGGTCGGCCCTCTCTTACCGTCCGCTGGGGGCGGATTTACCGCCGGCTGGTCGCCGGCGGTAACCTTAAGAAAAGACGAATCAGGCGAAGCTGGCCGCCGACTTATGCCGGGGATGAAATTGAACAGGAGCCAGGCCGCCGCATTGTTTCTGGCGCTGCCGCTTGTCGGCTGCGTGGATGCGCCGCCGACCGCGCCCTCCCAGACCGAGATCGTGCCCCAGACCCTTGGCCTGGGCGCCGAGGCCGCGCCGCAAGCGCAGCCTGACTGGTGGAAGACGTTCAACGATCCGCAGCTGGACCGGCTGGTGCCGCAGCTCATGGCGAACAACCCGTCCTTGCAGAGCGCGCTGGCGCGCATCCGCGCCGCCCAGGCCGAATTGTCGGTTCAACGCGCGTTGGATTATCCCAACATCAACATCGATGGCACCGAGAACCGTGAGCTGGTCAGCAATGACTATCTCTATCCCAAGCCGTTCGGCGGATCCTGGCAGTGGGTGGGCGACACCGAGGCGCGCTTCCGCTGGTCGCTGGATTTCTGGGGCAAGCAGGCGGCGCAGATCGAGCGCGCCAGGAACGCCAGCGAAGCGGCGGCCCTGGATGACAATGCTGCAAAGCTGGCGCTGGCCGGCATATTTGCCCAGTCCTATGTCGCATTGCTGCTGGCGTATCAGAATATCGACATCGCCCATGAGACGGTCGACGAGCGCCAGACCATTCTGGATCTGACCCAGAGCCGGGTGAAAGCGGGGCTCGAAAACGAGGCTTCGCTGGAACAGGCCAAGGCTCTTCTGGCCATGTCGCGTATTGAGGTGCGCCGCTCCGAGACCCAGCGCGACATGGCGGTGCATGCCATCGCCGCTTTGATCGGAGAGGGTGCCAAATCCTATCCCGACATCGCGCGCCCTGCGGCCGCGGTGGAGAATGCCCTGCCGCTGCCCGAGCACCTGCCGGCCGATCTTCTGGCGCGGCGGCCAGACATATTGGCGGCGCAGGCGCGCGTCGGCGCGGCCATGCATGGCCGCGAAGCGGCGCATGCCGATTTCTATCCCAATATCGATCTGGCGGCGGCGATCGGTTTCCAGTCGATCGGGCTGGCCAATATTTTTGGCGGCAACGCGCTGGTGGCCGGTGTGGGACCTGCGATCCATCTGCCGGTCTTCGATGCCGGACGCATCCGCGCCCAATATGCCCGCGCCACCGCCGATCTGGATGCCGCGGTCGCCGACTACAACGGCGCGGTGGTCGGCGCGGTGCGTCAGACGTCCGACGCGCTCACCCAGGTTGCAAGCCTGGCCGATCAGCGCCAGCAGCAGCAACTGGCGCTGGACAGCGCCAACCGCGCCTTCGATCTTGCCAAGGAACGCTACCGGTTGGGCCTGTCGGGCCAGATTCCCATGCTGACCGCGGAAGCAACTTGCTTTCGGCGCGCCAGCAGATGGCCGCGCTCGTCGCCCAGGCGGCCGTCCAGCGTGTCACCCTGCTCTTGTCTGTGGGTGGCGGCTTTGAACCTCTTGCCAAACAGGATGCCACGCCATGAGCGACAGCACCGACATTCGCGCCGAACGTGCGATGCGCCGCCGCAAGGGATTTCTGATCTTCGGCGCCGTCATCATCATCGCGGGCCTGGCCTATGGCGCCTGGTACCTGATCGAGGGCCGCTTCACCGATTCACCGACGACGCCTATGTCGCCGGCAATATCGTGGCGGTGACCAGCCGTGAGAACGCCACCGTCATCGCGCTGTATGCCGACAATACCCAGGCCGTGCATCGCGGCCAGCTTTTGATCGAGATGGATCCGTCGACGGCGGACGTGAACATGCGCACCGCCGAAGCCGCTCTGGCGCACGCGGCCCGTTCGGTGCGCGGTACCTTTGCCAGCGCCGATTCCTATTCCGCCCAGCTGTCGCAAGCCGAGGTGGCCCTGGCCCAGGCGAAAAGCGATTATCAGCGCCGCCAGGGCGCGCTGGCAGGGGCGGTATCGGGCGAGGAGCTTGGCCACGCCCGCGATGCGGTGCAGGCAGCGCAAGCCGCGGTCGATTCCGCGCGCGGCGGCCTGGCCCAGGCGCAATCCGGCATTTCGGGTATGGACATCGCCCACAATCCTGATGTGCTTTCGGCCGAGGCGCAGTTGCATGCCGCGGCCCTGATGCTGGCGCATATGAAGATCGTGGCGCCGGTGGATGGCGAGATCGCCCAGCGCACCGTGCAGGTGGGCCAGCATGTCAATGCGGGCGCGCCGCTGATGGCGGTGGTGCCACTGTCGGATGTCTGGGTGGACGCCAATTTCAAGGAAGGGCAGCTGGCGCGGATGCGCATCGGCCAGCCGGTGAAGATCACCACCGATCTTTATGGCAGCAAGGTCGTCTATCACGGCCATGTCGCGGGGCTGGGCGCGGGCTCGGGTTCGGCCTTTGCCGTGTTGCCGGCACAAAATGCGTCGGGCAACTGGATCAAGATTGTCCAGCGCGTGCCAGTGCGCATCGCGCTGGACCCGTCGAATTGAAAGACAGCCCCCTCAGGGTGGGCCTCAGCGTCAGCGCCGATGTCGATGTCGAGGACCAGTCCGGCCCGCGCGTCGCCAGCACGCCGGTGTCCAGCGTGATGCGCGGCGACACCGGTGAGGATGTGGGGCCGGAGGCCGACGCGCTGGTGGCGAAGATCCTTGCCGACAATGGCGTGCGCAGGCAGTGAGCGATCAGGCGCACGAAACGCCGCTCAAGGGCACAGCACTGGCGATCACCGCCCTGGCGCTGGCGCTGGGCACCTTTACCCAGGTGCTGGACACCACCATCGCCAATGTCTCGCTGCCCACGATTGCGGGCGATCTGGGCGCCTCTACCGACCAGTCCACCTGGATCATCACCGCCTTTGTCGTCGCCAATGGCATTGGCGTGCCGCTGACGGGATGGCTGATGAACCGCTATGGCGTGGTGAAGGTGTTCGTCCTGTCCATGCTGGGCTTCACCGTTGCGTCCTTGCTGTGTGGCATCGCTTGGAGTCTGGAATCACTTGTCTTCTTCCGCATCTTGCAGGGCGCATTGTCGGGCCCGATCATTCCCGGCTCCCAGGCGCTGATGCTGTCAATCTTCCCGCACAACCGGCGCACCACCGCACTCGCCATCTGGTCCGTCACCACCCTGGTGGCGCCGATCTGCGGGCCGCTGCTGGGCGGCTATATCTCCGATTCTTTCCATTGGGGCTGGATATTCCTGATCAATGTGCCGGTCGGCCTGCTGGTGGTGGCCTTTGCTGGGCCAACCTGGCGGTGCGCGAGACACCGGTGAAGAAGCTGCCGATCGACGTGGTGGGCATGGGCCTTCTGATCGTGTGGGCGGGCGCGCTGCAACTGATGCTGGACAATGGCAAGAATGACGACTGGTTTGCCTCAAGCTGGATTGTCACCCTGGCCATTGTTTCGGTCATCGGGTTCGGCGCCTTCCTGCTTTGGGAGATGACCGAAGACCATCCGGTTGTCGATCTGTCCCTGTTCAAGAGCCGCAATTTCGCACTGGGCACGGTCGTCTTCTGCCTGGGCAATGGTGTCTTCATCGCCAACATGCTGCTGATCCCGCTCTGGCTGCAGACACAGCTTGGCTACACCGCGACCTGGGCGGGGCTGGTGTCAGCGCCGACCGGGGTGGTCGCGGTGCTGGTGACGCCGCTGGCGGCGCGGCTGATGACGCGGTTCGATGCCCGCTGGGTGGCGACCATCGCCTTTGCCGCCTCGGCTGTTTCCTACTGGATGCGCGCCGGCCTCACCGCCGACGCCAGTTTCATGGCGATCGCCATTCCGCTGATGGTGCAGGGGATCTCATCGGGGTCCTTCTTCATTGCCACCATTTCCATCCTGCTGGACGGCCTGCCGCCGTCGCGCATTCCCGCCGCGTCGGGCCTGTCGAATTTCGCGCGCATCATCGCGGCGGGTTTTTCGGTGTCGCTGGTCACCACCTTCTGGGACCGGCGCGAGGCGTTTCACCAGAGCCGTATGGCGGACATGACCAGCGCCTATGCGCCGGCGTTCAACAATGTCCTGTCGTCCCTGCACGATCTGGGCCTGCCGGAGCTGGCGGCCAAGGCTGCCGTGACGCGCAACATGATCGGCCAGGCCTATCTGCTGGCATCGGTGGACATGTTCACTGTCTCGGCCTGGCTGTGTGTGATCGCCATCGCCATCGTCTGGCTTTGCCGCAGGTGCGAGCCGCATGGCCCGCCGCCGGTCATCGCAGACTGAAATTCAGAGATAACGCGCGGCGATCGCCTTGCGGTCGATCTTGAGGTTGGGCCGCAGCATGCCATTTTCCACCGTGAAGGCTTCATCGGCGAAGATCACTTCCACGAAGGGCGCGGCTTTTTTGGCTACGGGCAGACTATTGGCGAATTTGGTGACCCGCGCCCTGGCCTCTTCGCCGCCGGGCGGCGTCAGGTCCACGACGCAAGTGAGGTGCGCGGCGTTCGGGCGCATGAAGAGCACGGAGTGGGCCACGTCGGGGCTGTTGTTCAGCTCCTGCTCGATGCTTTCGGGATGCAGCTTGACGCCGCCGGGCGTGATCAGCAGTTCTTTCTTGCGGCCCAGCAGATAAAGATTTCCGCCATCATCCAGCCGGCCCATGTCGCCGGTGGCAATCTTGCCGGGCGCCACGAACGTGCGTTCATTCTCGCCGTCGGCGCACTGGAAATAGCGCAGGGTCATGGGCTTGTTGCGGCTGACAATGATTTCGCCATCCGGTTCGATAAAGACTTCGATGCCCTTGAGCAGTTTTCCCACCGAGCCATAGTCGCGTGAACCGGCGGGGCGAAAGGTGATCGAGCCGGCTTCCACCATGCCGTAGGATTTGCACAGCGGCAGCTGCATCTGGGCGAAGAAACTGCCGATATTGCGGCGGATCGGCGCCATGCCGGTGACCAGCAGGCGCATGCGGCCGCCGAACTGCTTGTAGAAATCTCCAAACAGCATACGGGCGGTGGCCTGGCGCGCGCCGGCCGAAGGCAGCAGCGAGAGCATGCCGCAGAGAAACCGCCAGAGCGATTTTTTCCAGCCCGGATATTTCTCATATTCGGCATGGATCATCTGATAGAGCACCGGCGGGGCGATCAGAACCGTGGGATCGAGCGCGGTCATCGCGGCGAACAGCTGGGTATAGTCGGTGATGATGATGTCGAAATCATACCACAGCGCCGAATAGCACATGTTGCGCTGCTGGAAATTCGACAAGGGCAGGAACAGCAGAAGTCTTTCGCCAGGCCGGATGCCGATAGCCTCCATCACGGGGGGCAATGTGTCTTCCACGCCCTTGCGGCTGATCACCAGGCCCTTGAGACCACCGGCGGAGCCCGAGGAAAACACAAGACTGTGCTGGTCGGCTTCGTCAGTGTCGCCAGACGGCGGCCGTTCCAGAACCCGCACGCCATCATTGTCGGCGTCCAGGAATGCGACATGGGCAGGCTTCTGCGCAAAAAGCCGGGCCTGGTTTTTGGAAATCAGCAGCAGGGCGATGTTGTATTTGTCCAGCAGCTCCTGATTGACCTTGCCGGCGAAGTCATCGGTAAAGGGCACGGAAATGGCGCCCAGCTCGATCAGCGCCAGATCATGCACCAGCCAGGCATAGGAGTTGGGGGCATAGATGCCGACGCGGCTTCCATGTCCGACGCCCCATGCGGCAAGGCAATCGCGCGCGCGCAGCACATCGGCATGCAATTCGGCATGAGAATGGCGTGTGGCCTTGCCACGCTCAAACGCGTAGATCGCGCTCCTCCGTCCTGGAAGGGCGGCGACCAGATTGCGAAGCTCCATACAGTCCTCAGTGCGATATGCGATGCTGTCCCGGCTAACTCACGGCACAACCCCCGCACCCCGGCTATGGAGGCAAGCTACTTTAGAGAAATGGGCTTGTCATCAGGCAACCGCAGGTTAGTACCAAGCTGGCCCGACTCATCCATGTTCCTTCTTTACGGATGGTTGCGTCACCGCGCGGGATGCCGATCGCTCCAATATGCCCGGTTTGTGCCAGCGGCCTTCGGGCCGGATGATCACATATGGATCATTTCCAAGCGCAATGGGATTGGGATCGGGCTCGATATCGGCGACGATTTCCACATAGTCGAAATCGGAAAACACGAAGTTCTTGCCGTTCTCCATGACACGATAGCCGAAACGGCTCCAGAAATTGACCAACCGCACCTGGGAATGGCCATAAACGCGGCGATAGCCCTTTTTCTGGCAGAGGCTGAAAGCGCCACGGACCACATGGAAAGCGGCGCGAGTCTTCCGGAACTCCTTGCGGATCACCAGCCGCTCGATTTTGGCGAACTCGGCGAAGAAAGCGCACGCGCAAGCAACCCGACCGGTTCGTGCCCGATATAGACAAGGAGATGCGTGGCTGACAGGTCGTTACCGTCGAATTCCTCTTCATACGGGCATTCCTGTTCGCCGATGTAGACCGCGCTGCGCATGGCAACGACGCGGTTCAGATCTTCGAAATTGCGGGCGATTGTCACGCCGATCACGCCGGGAGCTGCGCCTGGAACATAGCTGTCATAGAGAGGCGCGCTACGACGTACGGGAGAAAATCCAGACATCCGGGGCCTTGATGCCCTCGATCGTCGCACCCTGGATGGCGCCAAGCACTTCGTTGTATCTGCGTCCGGCCTCGGTATTCGGCCGGGAGTAAAGATTGATGCCATCAAATTGCGGTGACGACATCCGTTCCATGAACAGTGCCATGCCTGCTGACAGCGAGCCCGGCGCGAAGACGGCCCACATGTAAAGTCCGGCTGGGCGTTCGTCCGGCTTGGCAATGAGGCGAAGGTCGGGGCTTGTCGCATTAAAGTAGCCCAGGGCGAGCATCTGGAGGCCAAGGCGATTGAGGGGGAGGCTGGCGATAAATCCCTCGGCCGCCGGCGCGACGGAATCGAATTTTGATTTGCGCGCCAGCGCCATGATGCAGTTCGGATTGTAGCGGAAAACCCTCAGAACCTCCTCGGTGTCTGCGATGCCCGGGATCGAGAGCCGTGCCTTCGCCAGAACGGCTGCCACATCAGCTTCGCTGGGCTCGAACATCACGAGGTGCTTGGCGATCCGCGCGGGGTCCATCTCATCCAGCCTGTGCCGGCCGCGCCGCATGGCGCGCACACTGTCTTCCGGAACCAGTCTTCTGTGTGACTCTGCCATGCCGCTCTGCTGTCGTCTTAAGATATTTGAAACCATAAGAGCTTCTGGCATCGGAATGAACCATCAATGAAATATGGGGTTATCGATAGTAGTGAACAATTCGATAACCATGCCAATACGTAACAACACTTACGGGCATACGGCTGGTTTCGCTGGTTAATATCCCCGGCGCCAGAACTGTGGATGCAATCAGCAAATCAGCACGTCCTTGTTGGAATCATTTTGCAATTCAACAGCAGATTGCAATGCGGGATATGCGTTTACTCCTCTTTTAGGCTTTTTACTCACGTGGCCAGTGGGTTGCTTTACCGGCTATTTATGCTTTTGGGCTCAAAATCGGATTATGAACGTCATTGCCGCCGCTCGAACGCTGAATCAGAAGGCCGCGCAACAGAAGTGGCATCACTTCTGTGACCCCATGCTCGCGTTCCAAGATCCGTTCTATCTGCAGTTTTTGTCGTTGTGGAAAGCAAAGGTCGGCGATCGCGCCATGCCGACAAGGACTGAAATGACGCCGCGTGACCTCAAGGATTTCTTGCGGAACATCGTTGTTTTCCAAAGGAACGCGGCCAATCCGTCCCGCTATAGCTGGCGGGTTATCGGCACGGGCTTGACGGAAATTCTGGGACACAATACCGGCAAGGGGCTCGAGGAAAGCGTTCCCTCAGAACATTTGCCGCGCTGGATCGAATGCGGCGATCTCGTCCTGGACGGTTGTCAGCCTTTGCGCTTCCTGGGCCGCGTTCACATCAATGGCCGCGAATATCTGGACGCGGAACATCTCTATGTGCCGCTGGCAAATGACAAAGGCGAACCGACCTATATCATGGGGCTTTGTCGTTTTACCCCGCGCCGCTCCAGAGTCCGAAGAAACTTGGGAAAGCCAGATTGCAGCCGTTCCCGACGCTCTCGTCTGATCAGCCCCATTCTTTCCTGACGTTCGCCATCGTGGCATAAGCCCTCAGGCGGCCGGGATGCGCTGTCGGGCCACCTTTACTGGCTATTTATGTTTTCCGGCCCAAAATGGTGCATGAATTTCGCTGCTGCAGTTAGAGCGCTGAACGAACGGGCTGTACGAGAGAAGTGGTATCACGTCTGTGATCCGAGCCTCTCGTTCAGTAATCCTTGCTACAACCAGCTGCTGGATCTTTGGCGCACGAAGGCAGGCACAAGTAATATGCCTGCGCGTTCGGACATGGCGTTTCGGGATTTGAAGGATCTGCTGCGGAACCTCTTGATATTTGAGCGCATTTCAAAGCATCCCTCCTGCTACAAGTTCCGGCTCGTTGGCACGGGGCTTCACAACATGGCCGGTGATCCTACCGGCAAGTTGGTGGAAGAGGTCGTGCCTCCCGCGCATCTGCCGCGCTGGATTGGTTGCGGTGATCTCATCCTGGAAGGCGGTAAACCCTTGCGCTTCTTTGGCCGGGTGCATCTCGAAGGCAAGGAATATCTCAACGCGGAAAATCTCTATGTTCCGCTGACCAATGATAATGATGAACCCACATTCGTAATGGGCCTCTGCCGATACACGCCGCGCCGTACCGATGCAGACGAGAGCTGGGAAAGCCAGATCGCCTCGATCCCCGGCGCTGTCGTCTGATCAGCCCAATTCTTTCCTGAACTTCGCAGACGTGGCATAAGCCCTGTGG
This sequence comes from uncultured Alphaproteobacteria bacterium, assembly GCA_963830095.1. Classification (GTDB taxonomy): domain Bacteria; phylum Pseudomonadota; class Alphaproteobacteria; order Micropepsales; family Micropepsaceae; genus Rhizomicrobium. The sequence continues at coordinate 42,376 of CAWHLV010000092.1, read as the reverse complement.
GGCTCGCCGGGATTCCGTCATGCGCAATTCACCCGTCTATTACGGCTGGTATGTTCTGGCGGCTTCTGCCGTGTCGGAGATGCTGGTGCAGGGCGCAACCGCTTACGCCTCAGGCCTGTTCGTGCTGCCGCTGCAGGCCGAATTCCATATTTCACGCGCCGTCGCCAATCTTCCCGTTCTGATCCTGTTTGCCGGCGCCATGCTGATGGCGCCGCTGGCCGGTCGCGCGCTGGACGTGTGGTCAATCCGGCGGGTGGTGCCGGTTGGCGCCATTCTTCTGGCGGCGTCATTTGCAGGCATCGCCGTCACGCATTCGCTTGCGGTCATGGCTGTCATTCTGGTTCTTCCGGCGGCGATCGCCTTCATGGCCGCGGGGCCGCTGAGCACGTCAACCCTGGCGTCACGCTGGTTTTACCGCCGGCGAGGCCTGGCGCAGGGGTTTGCCGCCGTGGCCACATCGGCCGGCGGCTTTATCGTGGTGCCGCTGCTTGGCGCCGCCATCCAGCGTCACGGCTGGCGTGCGGCGCTCTTCTATGAGGGCGTGATCGAGGGCGTTATCATCGTTGCGTTGGCCCTGCTGGTGCTGCGGGACCGTCCCTCCAGCATGGGGCTTCAGGATCATCCGGAAAACCAGGGCCGCCCAACCAACGCACCGATCGCTGAGCGTCTTGGCTGGGGCGAGATCCTTTTCAGCCGCGCCTTCTGGATTCCCTGCCTCACCCTGGCGGCGATCTCGGGCACCTGCCAGGCGATTGTGATCACCCTGGTGCCCTACGGCGTTCAGCTGGGCATGACGCCGGTTGCCGCCGCGCTGCCGATCTCGGTTTTTGCCATCGTTGCCGCTATCACCAAGGTCGTGGCCGGCCTCTTGGCCGATCGCATCAATCAGCGCGCCCTGCTGATTGTGGCGGCGCTCGCGATGACGGCGTCCTGGTTGTTGCTGACCGTGTTGGCGCTGCCGCCCGCGCTGTTTGCCGCCGCCGGCCTTGCGGGCCTGGCGCTGGGTTGCGCCTTGCCGACGGCCGCCGGTTTGGTCGCAGGCAGCTTCAGTTCGGCCCGATTCGGCCAGGTGATGGGCTGGGGCTATGCCTTGACCGCGGCGCTGCTCTTGTCGTCGGTGATTTTCGCCGGCGTCATGTTCGACAAGACCAAAAGCTATCACATTCCCTTTTTGGTCTTTGCCGTGCTGCTGGCCGGCATATCGCTTCTGGTCATCATGGTTGCGCCCGTCCGCAAGACGTCGGCTGCATGAGTATTGCCGGGCTTATCGCCGAACTGGAAAGCCGCAGCATTCTGCTGTCGCTGGATGGCGACCAGATCCGTTACCGTTCGCCCAAACAGGCCGTGACCGATGCCGACCGCGACGCCCTGCGTGCGCGCCGGGGCGAGATCGTCGATTATCTGAAGGCCCGCACCGCCGCGCGCGGCTTGCGGGCTGCAAGCCCCACTGCCGGCCCATTGACGCCTTCGGTGGCGCAGGAGATGTGGCGCGCTTTTGCCGGCGGCGCCGAGGAAGGAAAGCCCATCGCCCTCAATATCGGCACGGTCGGCCGCTTCAAGGCCGCGCCCGCGGCCGTCACCGCCGCCATCCGCAATGTGATCGCTCGTTATGACGCGCTGCGCGCCCGCTTCGAGGCGCGCGATGGCAGGCTGCTCGCGTTTCTCAACCCGGCCGAGGCGTTTCAAGTCGAACAGGAAGATCTGCGAAGTCTGGGCACGGACGTGGCACGAGAGGCAGCCGGCAAAGGGGCGCAGCAATTCTGCGCCCAGCTGAACCGGATTGAAGGAGCGTGGCTGACCCGCGCCAAGGTCTTTGCCTTGCCGGATGGCGAAAGCACGGTTGCCATTTCGCCGGCGCACATGATTGCCGATGCTGGAACTCGCAACATCATCCTGGATGAAATCCAGGATATTCTGGAGTTCGGTGCGCCGCGCGCCCCGTCGCCGGTACTTTATAATGACTATTCCCTCGCCGAGCGGGATTTCCTGGCCGGCGATCAGGGTGCGCGGCTGATCGAGCACTGGCGGCGCTGGTATCACGACCAGCCCACCATGCTGGCGCCGTCAAACAAGGCTCCGCTTTTGTGGGGCAACGGCGTGCGCATTGTGAAGAATTTCATCATTCCCGGCCGGGTGGCGGCCAAGGTGCGCGATCTGGCGGCGTCGCTGAAGGTCACGCCCTTTCTGGTCTATCTGACCATCTTTTCCATCGCCATGGCGCGTTGGGCCAGGATGGAGCACTTCCCCATCCGCGTGCTGGGCGACAAGCGCGTCTCGCTGGAATTGTCCAACACGGTCGGGCTGATGTTCTGCGCCGATGCGGTGACGGTCCATGTGCCCGCGGTGGCTGATTTCGAAAGTGTCATGCGCGGCATTCTAGCGGAATATGATGCCACGCTTTCCTTGCGCATTCCCTCCTTGCATTTCTGGGCGCCGCATTGCGTGCGGCCGGGCATCGAAGCCCCGGACTATCCCAACAAGATTCCGGCGGTGTTCAATTATTATTCCCTGGGAACAGCGCGCGAGAAGGCCGAGAAGCTGGCCCGGCCCGACACCAGCGCGGCCCAGTCCTGGCCGCCACAGATCCAGAACTCTCTCCCAGCTCTGGCCGCGGCGTTCGTCGCCGCTGTTTCTGCATCTGAACGACACCGGCCATGAAGTGATGACGTCGCTGCATTTCTTTGAAGGCGTCGTTCCGCCAGCCGACCAGGACAGTTTCACGCACCGGCTGTTTGCCGTCTTTGACGAAGTGGTTCGGCCTTGAGAGGCCTGATATCGCGGCTGCTGGTGCCGGGCCTGTTCGGCGCGGAAATCTGGGATGAAGGGCAGACGGTCGCGCTTCATCCGGTTGAGGAAATCCATGTCGCGCGGTCGGCGGAAAAACGCCGGCGCGATTTCGCGCTGGGCCGCGCCTGCGCCCGTGCCGCCATGGCGCATCTCGGCCATGGCGATGTGGTGATTGCAAAAGGCGAGGGTGGCGCGCCGCTGTGGCCGCCCGGCCTGGTCGGCAGCATCACCCATACGGCGGGCTATGCTGCTGCGCTGGTCGGTGAACAGTGCAATTTCACCGGGATTGGCATCGATGCAGAACAGGTGGGCGGCGTTGCGCCGGATTTGTGGCCGCGCCTTTTCACCGCGAGCGAACAGGACAGTTTGCGGGCAGAGCCCGATCCGTTGCTCGCCGCGACCTTGCTCTTCAGCGCCAAGGAGGCCAGCTACAAGGCCTGGGCGCTCAAGGGCGCCCCGGCGTTCCCAGAAATAGAAGTGTCTTTGGCAACCGACAGTTTTTCGGCCGTTCGCGCGGGTGCCCGCCTTGTAGGCCGCCATGCCACAGAAAAGGGCGTGGCGCTGGTCGCGGCCTGGCGCTAGATGCTGCCGGTTTCCTCGCTGGGCGCCATCAGGCTTTCCAGATGCGCGGTGAACGCGCCAAGGGTGGGAAATTCCAGCAGGTCCGCCAGTTTCAACTCTTCCTCCATGCCGGTCTTGGCCTGGATCTCGGCGATCATCTTCACGCCCAGCAGTGAATGGCCGCCGATGGCGAAGAAATTGTCGTCGGGCGCCACTTTCTTGACGCCCAGGGCGCGCGCCCAGATCGCGGCCACCTGGTCCTGAAGCGTGTCGGGCATGGTCCTGTTCACATAAGGATTGAGCCGGAATCCTAGGGTCTTTCCGCAATTTTCGCCAGATGCCGTGCTGCCAGATGCCTTACTGTATGGGAACCGCGTTGCCGCTGTGGGCGATTTGGCGGACAATCGCAGGCGGGAAGGGCCTTTTTGGAGGTCACATGAAAACGATCCTTGCAGCCATTGTGCTTGTTGCCGTCACCGCTGTGCCGGCGTCGGCCAATATGTGCATCCGCCAGCGCGACATCGCCGGTACCCATTCTGATGACGGCAAGAACCTGATGTTCCGGATGAATGACGGCCGTGTGCTGGTCAATCACCTGCAGGGGATCTGCACCGACCTGCGTTTTGAAGGTTTTGCCTGGAACGTGCCGGGCACCGAAGACATCTGCGAATATCAGCAGACCCTGCATGTGATCCAATCCGGCCAGACCTGTGTCTTGGGCAAATTTGAAGTGATGAAGGACAAGCCCGCCACCCCCGCTCATTAAGGGCCAGTCGGTGTCTCTGAAATGACGGGCGGCGCGGCCGCCAGGGCATGGATCGCATTCGCGGCCGCATCCACATCGGCTTTGCTGGTCAGCGCAGTGATCACCAGATGCACGTGGTGACTTTCGCCGCCGGCAAGTTTGGGCACCCGGCCGGCGGCGCGCTCGACCGGCCGCGCATTGGGAAAGCCGGTGCCGGGTTCCAGCCCGGTGACATAACCGCCTTTGGCCGTCACTTCATTCTTCCACAGCGACATATAGGGCAGGCCGTGGGTGTCGAACTGCATCAGCACGCCCTGTGCCCCATCGGCTGATTTCAGCATCGCCTTGGTCTCGCCTTTGGCGTCGGCGTAAAGCTGCATGTTGAAGACCTTGGCGACATAGCCGGGCGCATGTGGCCCGCTGTAGCGGTTCCAGCCTTCCATGCCACCCGCCGCCGAAGCCGGCGTCATCGGCGATACCTGTTTGACCGGCGCAACAAATTCCGCGCCCGCGCCCAAAATCGGGGTGCCGAAATTGGTGTGATAGAGCAGTTCCATCTCTTGCGGCGCGTCGGACATGTTGGTGACCTGATCGTCGAAATAAATCTCAGGCTTGCCGATGGGCGTGGAGATTTCCGAAACCAAGCGCAGTTGCTGATTGAAGCTCTGGAAGTCGTCGACCACGCCGCGCAAGATCAGTCGGCCCGCTTCATAGCGCACGCTGACAGTGCTGGCCGGAATGTAGTCGACATGGCCATGTATGGTGAGTTGCTGGTCACCGTCCTGCACCGGTGATCCGAATGAGGCCAGCCCACCGCGCACCATCAACCCGCCGAAGCCCGCGACCCAGCCCTGGCCGCCATTGTCCGTCAGCCGGATATAGGATGGATGGATGATGTCATGGACGGGCGAATCCCAGCCCAGCCGCAAGGTGCCGGCATTGGCTTTCCACAGTTCAAAGCCGCGGGTGGGCACGACGGTGAAGCGCATCGCGCCATTGTCGACCTCGATCACCTGCACGCCCTCCTGCCGGCCGCCATGCAGGGTCTTGAGTTCGACGCTCCAGGCCGGGCCGCCCTTGCTCCACTGCGCGGAAGTCACTTTCCAGTTTGGGGTGGTGAGGTTGGTGGAGATGTCGGTCAGCACTTTGCTGTGCTCGTCCGCCGCCCAGCCGGGCGTCGAAAAGCCCAGCATCGCGATCGCCGCCAGAATGTTCCGCATGACCGTCCCCCATTTGCCCTTATTGTTGGCGCCATTTTGCGCGCCGCCGTACTTGCCTTGTCAACAGCGCGGCCTCTCTCCTAGAGTGGGTCCAGGGGAAAGGGCAGGCGATAATGGCAAAGTCCAACGTCATGCTTTGGATGGGCGCCGCGGTCGGTATTGCGCTGGCCATGGCGGCTATCGTGCTGGGTCTCGACGGGCCTGATAATAAGAGTGTCCGGCTGGCGCTGGAATTGACGGCGCGCTGGTCCTTCCTGCTGTTTTTTCTGGCCTATGCCGGCAACGCCCTGGCCACCTTGTTCGGCTGGACGGCGTTGGGCGGGCATGCGCGGGAGTTCGGCCTGTCATTTGCCGCCGCACATTTTGTCCATGTCGGGCTGGTGATCTGGCTTGGCGTTATTCTGGGCAAGGTGCCGCTCAGCGGCGGGCTGCTGCTGTTTTTCCTGGTCGGCCTATTCTTCACCTATCTGCTGGCGGCACTGTCCTTCGGCGGCGTCAAGACGCTGGGGCGTTTCTGGCCGCCGCTGCGGTTCATCGCCATGAACTATATTCTGATCGCCTTCGCGCGCGATTTTATCCTGCCAGTGATTTATCCCAAGCCCACCCAATATAATGTGGCGCATTTCATCGCCTATGCGCCGTTTACTGTCCTCAGCATTGCCGCTCCGCTGCTGGTGCTGGTTGCGGCCGCGCGCCGTCATCCCATACCGAAGGCCGCATTTTGAGGATCAAAAGTGTCAAAGCCTTTCTGATCAAAAGCGATCTGAGCGGCGGCGAAATCAAGACCAAGCCACGCCGGCCGACCTGGACCGAAAGCGCGGAAGTGGCCGGGCCGATGTCGCGCTTTACCCGCTTCAAGAAACTGCGCAAGAGCTGGCGGCCCGCCATGCCATCGGTCGGCTGCATCATCACCGCCGAAGACGGGACTTGGGGTTTTGGCGCCTCGCGCTACGGCAATCCGGTGGCGTCGCTGATCAACGAGCACCTGGGGCTGCTGCTGGTGGGCGAAAACCCGGTTGCCACCGAACGTCTGTGGGACATGCTGTGGCGCGCGGCCTCACCCTATGGCGCGGCGGGACTGGCGAGCTATGCCATCAGCGCGCTGGATTTCGCTCTGTGGGATCTGAAAGGCAAGCTGCTCAACCGCCCGGTGTTCGAACTGCTGGGCGGACCGGTGCGCGACAGCCAAGTTTGCTACGCCACCGGCGGCGATACCGACTGGAATATGGAGCTGGGATTTTCCGCCACCAAATTGCCTTGTCCCTATGGCCCGTCGGATGGTCTTGCAGGGCTGGACGGCAACGAAGAACTGGTGGCCAGAACCCGCGCGCTGATCGGGCCCAAGGTCGAGCTGATGTTGGACTGCTGGATGGCGTTCGACGCCGATTTCACGGTGCGGCTGGCCGAACGCCTGAGAGCTTATGATCTCAATTGGATCGAGGACTGTCTGATCCCCGAAGACATGGATGGCTGGAATGTGCTGCGGCAGCGCCTGCCCTGGCAGACGCTCGCCACGGGTGAGCATTGGTACACGGTGCTGCCTTTCATGCAGGCGGCCTCGCGTCATTCGGTGGACATCTTCCAGCCTGATATTGCCTGGGTCGGCGGCGTCACCGCGACGGTGAAGATCTGCCATCTGGCGGAAGCCGCCGGCATTCCGGTGATCCCGCATGCGGCGATGAATTCGCCTTTCGGCCAGCATGTCTGCATTGCCATGCCCAATATTCCCTGGGGTGAGTTCTTCATGGGATCTCCGCCCGGTGTGCCCTTGGAAGAAGTTACGCCGTTCCCCGGCATGGCGGTGCCCAAGGATGGCGCGCTGGAGCCGCGCGACGGGCCGGGCTTTGCGCTGGGCCTCAGCCTCGATGATCTCGAAAAGCTGAAGGTCTGATGGATCAGGCAGCGGAGCGGGCCTGCGACAAGGCGCTTGTGCGGCTGTTGCCCTGGCTTTTGCTCATGTATGTGCTGGCTTATCTGGACCGCGCCAATCTGGGTTTTGCCAAGAACGCGTTTCAGGCTTCCACCGGCATCAGCGAAGCGGCCTATGCGTTTGGCGTGGGCATTTTCTCCGTCGCCTATGCCTCCATCGAAATCCCCAGCAACATCCTGCTGCATCGTTTCGGGGCGCGGCTGTGGCTCAGCCGCATCATGGTGAGCTGGGGGCTGGTCGGTGCCGCCATGGCCTTTGTCACCACCGCGAGCGGTTTCTACGCCGTGCGCGTATTGCTGGGCATCGCGGAAGCCGGGTTCTTTCCGGGCGCGGTTTATTTCCTGTCGCGCTGGTTTCCCGATGCCCGCCGTGCCCGGGTGATGGGCATCTTCTACTTTGGTGCGCCGCTGAGTTTTATCTTTGGCGGACCGTTGTCGGGCCTGTTGCTGGATGCCGACGGCACGGGAGGCCTGCATGGCTGGCAATGGATGTTCCTGATCGAGGGGCTGCTCGCGTCTGCGGTCGGCGTGCTGGTCTATTTCCGTCTCGCCGACAGTCCGGCAAAGGCGGTGTGGCTGGAGCCGGAGGAGCGCGAAGCCCTGACCCATGCCATTGCGGCAGAAGACCGCGAGCAAAGCGTTCATGGCGTCACCTCGCTGCTGCAGGGCCTGCTGAACTGGCGGGTGGTCTATCTGGGCGCGATCTATTTTCTGATTCAGGCTTGCGTCTATGGCGTGGTCTATTACCTGCCGCCGCAGGTGGGCCGGCTCTTGGGCCGCAATGTCGGTTTTGTTGTCGGGCTGGTGACGGCGGTGCCGTGGTGCTTTGCCTTGCTGGCTTCTTATTATGTGCCGCGGTTTGCCGAACGCATAGGGCGGCGCCGGCTGGTGGCCGGCCTGACCATGCTGGCCTGCGCTGCCGGGGTGTCGCTGTCTTCTTTATTGGCGCCGGTGCCGCTGGCGGCACTCGCGGCGCTCTGTGTTGCGGTGGCCGGCTTCATCGCGGTGCAACCGCTGTTCTGGACCTTGCCGACCGCATACCTGCGTGGTGCGGCCGCGGCACCCGGCCTGGCGCTGGTCAATGTGCTGGGCGCGCTGGCGGGATCCGTCGCGCCGGCCTATCGGTTGTGGGCCGACAATCATTTTGGCGCTGGTGCCGGGCTCTATGCATTGGGATTGAGCACATTGCTGGGTGCGGCGATGATCGCGGCGGCCGGTATGGTCCTGCGCCCCAAGACTTGAGTCCCTTGAGCCCGCGCGCGACTTGCGCTTAGGCTCATCCCATGACACCGGCGGATAAGCCGGGCCACAAAGGGGAGAAGCAGATGACCGGCAAAAACAATTTCCTGTCGCGCCGCGGCATGATGGCGGCGTCGGGCGGCGCATTGTTGGCGGGTGCCACGGGCGCGCAAGGTGCCTCCGACACCAACGGCATGCCGCAGGAAGGGCCGGATACGCCCAAGCTGACCATGTACATCTCCTCCGACCCGACCGAGTCGGAGATGAAGAAGATCAAACAGATCGGCATCGACTGGGTCGACATGCCCGACATGCCGCCGCCGCCCTGGACCGAAGACTGGTTCAGGAAGCGCATGGACCTGCTCGCGACGCAGGGCCTCAAGCTCGGCATCGTGATGGTGCCCTGGTTCAAGAATGGCGCCATGGAGCCGGAATTTCTGAAAGTGGTGCATGGCCTGCCGGGCCGCGACGAGATGATCGAGAAGCTCAAGGCTTCCATCGCTGCCGCGGGCAAGGCAGGCCTACCGGTGGTGGAGTATGACTTCTTCCCGCATCGCGCGAATGAGGGTTACAAGGAAATTCCCGGCCGTGGCGGCTCTGGGTGGCTGTCGTTCGACTATGACCGCATGAAGGATCTGCCGCCGATCCCGTCGGAAGGCGCGGTGAGTTACGACAAGGTTTGGGAGAACCTCACCTATTTCCTCAAGGCCGTAGTGCCGGTGGCCGAGAAAGCCGGCGTGCGGCTGTGCGTGCATCCCAACGATCCGCCGCCCAAGATCAGCCGCGGTTCGGGCCAGGTGCTCAACACGCTGAAGGACTGGAAGCGCCTGATCGAGACCGTGAATTCGCCGTCCAACGGCATCACCTTCGACTGTGGCGTGACCCGTGAGCTGGGCGAGGACCCGGTTCAAGTGTGCCGCTATTTCGCCAGCCGCGACCGCATCAGCCAGGTGCATTTCCGCAATGTGAAGCTGACCAAGCCCAACGAGAAATATATTGAAGTGTGGGACGACGAGGGCGACGACAATCTCTTGGCGGTGATGAAGGAGCTGATCAAGAACAACTACAAGCACCTGATCATGCCGGAACACCCCCGAACCACCGAGAACGACAAGGGCCAGAAGAACGGCGGCTATACCGGCTGGGTCTATAATGTCGGCTATGCCCGGGCGATGATGCAGGTGGCGCTGATGGAACTGCGAAAATCCTAGGCAGGCTGACCAAAAAAAGCCGCCCCGCGACCGCGGGGCGGCGCTTTTTCTTTATGTGACCGCGTTGACTCGGCGCCGATCCGGGCCAAAGCTTGGTGAAAAGGCCGAATGGCGCATAGGGGACTTCAACGATGATTGCGTCTGCCAGGACTGTTTTTAGCGCGGCCGCTTTGGTGGCTCTGCTGTCTTCGCCGGGTCATGCCCAGAACGGCATCGCCTCTCCCATCGACAAGATCAGCCCCACCGGCGCGGTCACCATTCCGCAGCTTGAGGTGCCCAGCGTCGGCACCTTGGGTGACGTCCAGCCGCACTGGGTGTTCGTCAATCGCGGCAACGGCCAGGACGGCACCCGCATCTTCGACGGCGACACCGGCCGGATGAAGGGCATGGTCAACATGTATGGCCAGGACAGTTTTTCCTTCGATCCGGTGGGCAAGAATTTCTACGTCGCCCAGACCCTGTGGACCAAGCAGGACCGCGGAATACGTCAGGATGCGTTGCTGGTCTATGACGTCCATAGTCTGAAGCTGGTGTCGGAGATTGCGATCCCGGGCCGCATGCTGATCGGCAATCGCACCCACAATCTGGTGATCACCAGCGACGGCAAAAAGGCGCTGATCTACAACATGCGGCCGTCGTCCTCGGTCAATGTCGTGGACCTGGACAAACGCGCCTTTGAAAGCAAGATCGAGCTGCCGGGCTGCGCCACCATGTTCACCAACATGGTCAATGGATTCTCGGCGCTGTGTTCCAACGGCACCTTGGCGACGGTGGCGATGGACGGGACAGCGCCTGTCATCACCCGTTCGGCGCCGTTCTTCTCCGCCACCGAAGACCCGATCTACGACACCTCCATCATCGACGCCAGGACCGGCAACGCCACCATGCTGAGCTATAGCGGCATGATCACGCCGGTGGCGCTGGGGCCCACGCCCAATATCGGCGCGCCCTGGTCGATCCAGCAGGCAGCGCATATGCGCAAGGCCGCCTATACGCCGATGGATGTGAACTGGATGCCGGGCGGCCGTCAGCCCATTGCCGTGCATTTCGCCAGCGGGCGCATCTATGTGCTGATGCATATGGGCGAATATTGGAGCGAATATGAGCCGGCCCAGGAAATCTGGGTGCTGGATGCATCAAGCCATCGCCTGATTGCGCGCCATGCCCTGCCGGACAGCCTGAAAGACAAGCTGCTCAATATCGCCGTCAGCCAGGACGCCAGTCCGCAACTCTATGCTAGCGACGGTGCCGGCAATACGTATGTGTTCGACGCGGGCACGCTCGAGAAGCTGCGCAGCATGGACAATTCCGGCGGCGGCATCCTCTACACGGTTCAGCCCTGATGGGCGCGGCGCTACATGATCTGCTGGCGGCGGCCGCGGTCGCGGGGCGGACCTGCGCCGGGCTGGTCTTCCTGCTGGCGGCGGTGCAGAAGGCGCAAGCTTGGCGCATCCTGCCAGGCGTGATCGCCAATTACCGGTTGTTGCCGCGCTGGATGAATTGGCCGGCTGCGGTGCTGCTGCCGCCGGTGGAAATGGTCTTGGCGATTCTGCTGCTGTCGGCGCTGTTCAATCCCTGGCCTTCGCTGGCGGCGATGGCGTTGCTGACATTGTTCGCCGCCGCCATGGCGATCAATATCCGGCGCGGGCGGTATCACATCGATTGCGGCTGTGGCGAAAGTTTTCTGCGCCAGACCCTGAATGGGACACTGGTCGCGCGCAATGGTCTGCTGGTGGTTCTGCTCATGCCCGCGCTGGCGACGGGCGGGCACATGACCATGCCGATGATTTTGACGGCGACGGCGGCAGGAATTGGTCTTTTCCTGCTTTACCTGTTGCTCAATATTTTCGCCGCCTTGCCGCCTGCCGACGCGCGCGGCCACCGGTTTGCCTGAGGGACCTGCCATGCTGACCGTCCTGATCGTTTCGCAAATCCTGTCCTGGATCGTGATCCTGGGGCTGGGTCTGGCGCTGCTGGCCCTGGCCCGTCAGATCGGCGTGTTGCACGTCCGGCTGGCGCCGGCGGGCGCGCTGCTCAGCGGCAAGGGCCTGGTGGTGGGTGAACCCGCGCCGGTGCTGGATGCGGTGAGCCTGGATGGCGCGCCGATCGCCATCGGCAAGCCGCAGGGGCGCAACCAGCTTTTGCTGTTCGTGTCGCCACACTGCCCCTTGTGCAAGGATCTGATCCCTATCGCAAAAAACTTCGCCAAAACCGAGAAGCTCGACATCGTCTTTGTCGGCGACGATGAGGAGAGCGAACAGCGCGCCATGATCGCGCGGCTGGACATGGGCGCGCTGCCCTTCGTCAATTCTTCCATTGTGGGCCGCAGCTTCCATGTCGACCGGTTGCCACATGCCGCCCTGATCGCCGCGGACGGCACACTGCTCTCCAAGGCCCTGGTCAACAGCCGCGAACATCTGGAAAGCCTGGTCACGGCGCACGAGATGGGCGTGGTGTCGGTGCAGGACTATCTCAAAAATTCCAAGATAAGGGTCGCCTGACCATGAAGCAGATCAGCATCGACAGGATCGGCGAAAAGCTGGTGCGCAGGCTGGCCGGGCATACCTCCCGGCGCGGATTGCTCTCGCGGGTGGGTCTGGCGCTGGCGGCGGCGCCGGTCTTTCCCGTGCTGCCGATCTCCCGCGCCCAGGCGCAAGGCAAGCCTGAGCGCGGTGAGCGGGCGCGCACCCATTTCACCATGAACGCCCAGACCAAGGACGAAACCAAGTGCGATTACTGGCGCTATTGCGGGGTGGACGGCAATCTCTGCGCCTGCTGCGGCGGCGGCACACATCAGTGTCCGGCCGGCGCGGTGGCGTCCACCACCTCCTGGGTCGGCACCTGCATCAATCCCGATGACAACAAGACCTATCTGATCGCCTATCGCGACTGCTGCGGCAAGCCGGCTTGCGGCCAGTGCCATTGCGACAATGAGGACCGCGACACCCAGCTTTATGTGCCGCAGACCAACAACGACATCATCTGGTGCTTCGGTCTCGACAACATGCAGTATCACTGTTCCACCGCGGCGCTGGTCGGTGCCGTGCGGTGAGACTGTGAGTGTCATTGCGGCCTTGCTGTTCGCCGCCGCGCAAAGCGCGCCCTTGCCGGAGCTGACCACGCCGCAATCCGATTATGTGGAATATTGCAGTGGTTGCCACGGCATGCAGGGCAATTCCGCACCGGCCGAGATTCCGGTGTTGCGCGACCGCGTGGGCTATTTCATGTGCACCAAAGACGGCCGCGACTATCTAATCCGGTTGCCCAATGTCGCTTATTCCGCCATCGCCGATAACCAGGAATTGGCCGACATGATGAACTTTGTCGTGTTCGGGCTGGGCGGCGCCAGCGCGCCGAAAGGCACCAGGCCGTTCACCGCCGCGGAAGTAAAACGGCTCAGGACGCAGGCACTGGGCACGCAGTCCCTGATTGCGGCTCGCGCAACGGTCGTGGACAAGATGATTTCGACCTGCGCGGTGCCGCAAAGCATGAAGTTCTTCTATGATGGCGAACCACAAGCGCCGCATTATTAGAACAGGATGGAAACGGACATGATCGGCAAACGGCAGTTTCTGACAGGCTTGGGCGTGATGGTGACGTCTTCGGCGCTGGCCCAGATTCATTCGGCCACGTCGCCGGGCCGAAAGCCTGTGCCGCAGCGGCGCGCCAGGACCACCAAGCTGTTCAAGGCGCCAGAATTCTATCCCAATTGCCTCGCCATTCCCGACCACAGCGATATGGGCATCTGGATCGGACAGCAGAAGCTCAAAGGCATTCAGGCGCAGGGCTCCGGCGTGCCGGAGCAGCCCGGACCCGATCAGGTCTGGCTGATGGACTGGAGCGGCAAGGTGCTCAAGACTTATTCCAGCGCGTCGCAGGTCACCAGCGCGCTGGCGGTGAGCGATACTTCGCTTTACGTCATCGCCAACAATGAAACCGATTATCCACCGCCCTACACCGGTGTGCACAATCTGGACGTCAATACCGGCAGAACGCGTTGGGTCAAGCAGATCCCGCTGGGCGGTGGCGGCACCCATGGCGCGCAATGGCATGACGGCAAGCTCTGGATCATCTCAAACCGGCTGAACTGCATGATCCGTGTCGATCCCGACAGTTGGACCTGCGACTACGCCATCCGCATCCGCAACGACACGCCCGACACCATGCGCAGCCATGACATGACGTTCGACGACCAGGGCTTCATCTGGCTGGCCACCGCCAGCAATTCCAGAAGCTATGCCGAAGGGGTCCAGGGCCTGTCCAAATATGACTCCAAGAGCGGCGAGGTGCTGGAGCAGGTGACCCTGGAACCGGGCTCCTGCGATCCGCACGGTCTGGGTTTCTATAAGGGCGCTTTCATTGGCTGCGATGCCGGCCATCATCCCGGCTGGCCCGACAAGGACGGACCGGGCGCGGGCTGGATTTTCCGCATCGATCTGATTTGAAATCCGGGTGTGGCTTGGCGCGTCCTGGCGCGCCGGATTGTGTCTGTTGCATTTTTGTGTATAGTCTCAAAAAAAATATAAAACACCGAGGGGAAAGATGCGCACATTGGTTTCACTTGCCTTGGCGACAACGCTGGTCGCCTCCAGTGCTTTTGCCGCCGATACCGCCAGTCCGCTCGCTGCGGGCAAGCCTGCGGGCGTGCACCAAGCGCAAGCCATGGGTACGGCCGCATGGGCCTTGATCGGGATTGGCGTAGTGACGGCCATCGCGATCGGCGTGGCGTCCGGTTCCAACGGCAGTCCGGTCCAGCCCACCACGCCATTGGCGGTTACCACGACGACCGTCTAGGTCGCCGTTCCTTTCGATTTTCTGCCTGACGCAGGTCCGGCTCGCGGCTCGCGTGCCGGGCCTGTTTCATGCAATCTCCGCAGATGGTTGCTCCACACACCCCCGCCTTCCACGTTAAGCTTGGCGCAGCATCAGGGAGTTCTTTTTCATGAAGATTGATGGGTCCCGCCGGGCCGTCTGGCTGGTTTCGTGCGCCGTGATTGCGGCAGGCTGGGCGGGCCTGGCGCGCGGTCAAGATGATGCGACGGTGGCGCAGCGCGCGCCTGCCAAGCCCGCCATCTCCTATCAGATGAAGCCGGTCACCGGCGATGTCGCCAATACCGACGCACAGAGGCTGGGCGCCGATGCCGACCAGGACAATTGGCGCCTGCATGGCCGCACCTATGACAATCAGCGCTTTTCGCCGCTGACCGAAATCAACGCCTCCAATGTGAAGCAGCTGAAGCCGGTGGCGATGATCCAGACCGGCGTCGCCAATGCCATGGAGGCGACGCCGCTGGAGATCGACGGCGTACTGTTTGTGGAATCCGCCGGCGATGTGGTGCAGGCCTATGACGCGGTGACGGGCGAGGAATTGTGGTCCTACACGCCCACCCTGGAATTCTCCAGCATGTGCTGCGGGCCCCAGGCGCGCGGCGTGGCGGTGGCCTATGGCAAGGTCTATGTCGCGCAGGTCGACGGCCATGTCGTTGCGCTGGACGCCAAGACCGGCAATGTGGTGTGGAAGACGGCGCGCGAAGACATCCTGCCCCAGCCCTATCACTGGTATACCTTCACCGGCGCGCCGCAGGTCTATGACGGGCTTGTGGTGGTGGGTAATGGCGGCGCGGAATGGCCGACGCGCGGCTTTGTCGAAGCGCTGGATGCGCAAACCGGCAAGCTGGTGTGGCGCTTCAATGACACCGCTGGCCCCGACGATCCCAACTTCAAAGGCGCCTGGGAGGGCAATTCCTGGAAGATCGGCGGCGGTTCGATGTGGGATGCGGTGGCGGTCGATCCCAAGCGCGACCTGATGATGTTCGGCGTCGGCAATCCCAATCCCGATCTCTATGGCGACTTCCGCAAGGGCAACAATCTCTATACCGCCTCCATCGTCGCGGTGCATGCCAAGACCGGCAAGGTGGCCTGGTATTATCAGCAGATACCGCATGATGTCTGGGACCTGGATTCGGCGGCGCCCACGGTTCTGTTCGATGTGCCCGACGCCAAGGGCAAGATGGTCGCGGCCGCGGCCGAAGCCAGCAAGAACGGCCTTCTCTATATCGTCAGCCGCGACACCGGAAAGTTGATCCGCAAGTCGGATGCGTTCGTGCAGCAGAGCGAATCCATCATCAAGATGATTCCACCAGATGAGACCGCCAGAGTCTATTTTCCCGGCAATCATGGCGGGGCGATGTGGCAGCCGCCGGCCTATTCGCCGCTCACCCACTATTTCTATACCATGGGCATCGACGAGCCCCATATCTACAAGGTCAAGACGTCCAAGCCCTGGGTGCCGGGCACGCCGGAAGTGGGCCAGCAATTCGGCAATGCCGTTCCCACCGAGGAAGAGCGCAAGGCGCTGGAGTCACAGATGATTCCGAATTCGGGCAATCTCTCCGCGATCGATGTCGCCAGCGGCAGGATCGCCTGGCAATATCCCAGCGATCACCTGATGTTCGGCGGCGTGCTGGCCACGGCTAGCAACCTGGTCTTTGCCGGCGAGGTGAACGGTAACATCATGGCTTTCGATGCCAAAAGCGGCGAGAAGATCTGGTCCTATCACATGGGGATCGGCGTCTGTACGCCGCCCATTACCTATCGGGTCAAGGGCATACAGTATCTGGCGGTCGGGGCCACGGGCTGCCACAGCCAGGAGAGCCAGATGCACCGGGAAGGGCGCCCGGTATTTGGTGACACTATTGCGATATTCGCCATTCCGCGTTAGCTTCTGCGGAAGGGAAAGTCTCAGCATAGAGACACCGGGAACGATAATAGGGGAAAATTCATGCCTTTCGATCTGAAGGCAGGCAGCGCCAAGCGCCGCCTGGCGTTGTCCAGCAGCACCGCAGTTCTGGCCATGATGATGGCCGCGCCGGCAATGGCGCAGCAGGAGGCCCAGAATGTCGAGCAGGTGACGGTCTCTTCGACCCGCATCACCACCGGCGGCTTCGACGCGCCGACGCCCACCACGGTCATCAGTGCCGATGATCTGCTGAAGCAGGCCAATCCCAATGTCTTCGACACCATCACCCAGCTTCCCTCGCTGATGGGCTCGACCGGCATCAATGTCGGCAATGGTGGCTCCTCCAACGGTGTCAATGGTCTGTCCGCGCTCAACATCCGCGGCGTCGGCACCCAGCGCAACCTGATCCTGATCGACGGCGAGCGCGTGGTGCAGGCCTCCAACCAGGGCATCATCGATATCAGCCAGTTCCCGCAGATGCTGATCCAGCGCGTCGACGTGGTGACAGGCGGCGCTGCGGCCTCCTGGGGCTCCGACGCCGTGTCGGGCGTGGTCAACTTCATCATGGACAAGAAGTTCGAGGGCTTCAAACTCAACCTCGATGGCGCCATGTCCACCTATGCCGATGATCCGGTCGCACAGGTCCAGTTCGCGGCCGGCACCGGCTTCATGGGCGGCCGCGCCCATGTCGAAGTCTCCGGCGAATTCACCAGCGACGCCGGTGTCAACAGCTTGGTCGGTCCGCGCAAGTGGTACCAGAATCCGCAGCAGCTGCAGATGTTCACCGCCGCCCAATGCCAGCCCAATGGCTGCCCCGCCTCCAACGGCGTCGCGGCCGGCGGTCCGATGTGGTACAATGTTACCAACGGTGCCGAAGTCCAGTGGGCCTATGGCGGGTTAATCACCCGTGGTCCGCTGCAGGGTACCCAGTTCGGCGCCGGTGGCGCGCCGTCGCGGTTCAATTATGGTTTCGGACCAACCGGCACGGTCGCGACACCGCTGTTCAACACCTCGACATCCGTTCCCTCGGGCTGCTCGTCGGGCGGCTATTGCCAGGGCGGCGATACCTCCGGCAACCAGACCGGTTTTGCCTCGCTACAGGCGCGGCTGGTGCGCGGCAACACCTATGCCCGCGTGTCCTATGACCTCACGCCCGACATCGAGGTCTATGCCACCGGCATGTATAGCGAAGTTGTGACCTGGGATAAGCCGACCCAGTCCTTCTTCAAGTCGGACAATCTGCATATCGGTTGCGACAACCCCTTCTTGCCGCAGTCGATCGCGCAGGCCTGCCTGGCCAACAACGGCCAGAGCGCGGCCTATAATAGCCAGTTCACCAGCATCATTCAGCCGGCTGGCGGCATCGCCAGCACGGGTAACGCCTATGCGCCGGCAGCGAATCTTGACGGCACGACATCGCCGGCGCCCGTCGGCAATCCTGCGGGCGTTGGGGTTGTAAACGGCTTTGTCAACGGCTTCAGCGCCGGCCAGGTCAACTTCGGCGCCCAGAACTCCGGCCTGACCAATGTCGAAAACTACAACAACCGCACCCTGCGCCGGTTCGTGCTGGGCACGGACGGTAACTACAATCTGTTCGGCACCGACTGGGCCTTCAAGGGCTATTTCGAGCATGGCGAAACGGACTTTCACAATACCCTCGAAAACATCCTGTCTACGCCCTATTACGATGCGGCGATCGACGCGGTGCAGGTCACGCCCAGCAACACCGCCAGCTTCCCCGGCATTCCGGTCGGCAGCGTGGTCTGCCGTTCCGTCGCCGCCCGTTCGGTGGGTTGCGTGCCGCTCAACATCGTGGGTACCGGCGTCGCCTCGCCCGCGGCGCTGTCCTTCGTCCAGGGCCTGAATGCCAATGGCAGCAGCTCCGGCGCGAACGGCCGCGATCCTTATGAAATCGTCCATCTCCGCCAGGAAGTGCTCGACTTCGGCGTGTCCGGCAGTCCGTTCGAAGACTGGGCCGGCAAGATCTCTGTGGCGACCGGCTTCCAATATCGCGAGGAAGCCTTTCATCAGGTGAGCGACTGCGCCTCGCAAGGCAATTGCGCCAACCAGACATTCGGTGGTGTTGCCTACGGCCCGGCCGGCGATCCGCTGCTCAATCCGGCGGCGGGCCCCGGCCTGGTGCCCACCTTGCCCAACTGGTATGCGGGCAACTTCCAGCCCGGGAAGGGTACCTTCCATGAATGGGAAGCCTTCCTGGAAAGCGACGTGCCTCTTTTAAACGACGCGGGCTTCGGCAAGATCGACCTCGATCTGGCTGGCCGCTACACCCATTACACGACCTCCGGCGATGTCGAGACCTGGAAGGTCGGTGCGACCTGGGATACGCCGATCGATGGTCTGCGTCTGCGCGCCCTTCAGTCGCGCGACGTGCGCGCCCCCAACCTGGCGGAACTCTTCGGCGGCGCCCGTGTCAACAATGGTTCGGTGACCGATGACTTCAATCTCAACGGCGGCGCGGCGAACCAAACCATCAGCCCGCTGCCCAATCCCATCACCGCAAACCCGAACCTGAAGCCCGAAAAGGGCCAGACGACGGAAGTGGGGCTGGTGTGGTCGCCATCCTATGTGCCGGGCCTCAATCTCTCGGCCACCTATTACCGGCTGGGCATCAAGGGGGAAATCACCAACTACAGTCAGCAGCAGGGAATGGACCTGTGCTTCAACGGCAACGCCGCGCAATGTGCGTTTATCGAAACGGTTGCAAATGGCGTTATAACGCCTTGGGCTGCAAATGGCGTGATCAATGGTCCCGAGACCTTGACCCGGCCCACCGTACAGAACTCGCCATTTCTCAATCTCGCCTCGGTGGTCACCAATGGCGTGGACTATGAGTTGGACTACCGCTTCGCGACCGACGATGTCGTGGACTGGGGCCTGGGTGGCAACGTAACGCTCCGCATGCTGACCACCAATGTGACCAGTTTCATCACCAACCCTGAAGTTCCCGGATCGGTGCCCATCGAATCAGCGGGCACCAACAATAACGGCACGCCCCACTGGAGGGTCTTCTTCACCCAGGCCTATGACACCGACAATTGGGGCCTGTTCCTCAATGAACGCTGGTTCAGCCAAGGCGTGGTCAACCGCAACTGGGTGGCCTGCGGCACGGCCTGCCCGGCGCCGGTGAATTCAAACTATCCGACTGTCTCCAGCAACTACATGCCGGGTGAGCTCTATTTCGACATCGGCGGCAATTACAATCTCAGCCAGCATTCGTCGCTCTACTTCAAGGTCGACAATCTGACCAACCAGAATCCGGGCAACGCCATACCCTTCGGTCCGGCCAACCAGTCGCCTGTCTACGGAACCGCTGCGCTGTATGACGTTATCGGCCGCTTCTATCATATCGGTTTCCGCATCACCGACTGACCGGTCGAACCTGCAAAGGACATGGCGGCCATCATCGATGGCCGCCATTTTCTTTTGCGGGCCGTCTTGGATTTTCCCGCGTCGGCTTAATAGAATTCGGAAAATGGCGGTTTTCCGGTGCCCGTGATCACGCTTCCCGGCCTTAAGATGCATTTCGAGCGTGCGGGCGGTGGGCTTCCGCTGCTGCTGATCCCCGGCGCGCTGGGCACCGGCGCTGGCGATTTCCCGGGCCAGATCGGCTGGTTCGCGGCGCACGGGTTTGCGGTCGTGGCACCCGACCCGCGCGGCTATGGCAAGTCACGCCCGCCTGAGCGCGATTATCCGGCTGATTTCTATGCCCGCGACGCCGCCGACTTGTTCGCCCTGATGTCGGCGCTTGGCCATGACCGGTTCAGCATCATCGGCTGGAGCGATGGCGGCAATGTCGCGGTGATCTTGGCGGCTGAGCATCCCGAACGGGTGGAGAAGCTGGTGGTGTTCGGCGGCCAGTCTTATCTGACGGCTGAAGAGATTGCCGCCTTCAACCACATCCGCAAGATCTCCGCCTGGTCGCCCCGCGCCGCCGAGGCGATGCGCGCCGTCTATGGCGACGGGCTGGACGCGCTATGGGATCGCTATGTCGGGGGCCAGGAGGCGCTGTTCCATGCGGGCGGTGATCTCTATCAGGCCCTGCTGCCGAAGGTCCGGGCACCGGCGCTGGTGCTGCATGGCGCAAAAGACCCCCTGACGCCCCGGCTTCACGCTGAGGCGATTCATCGCGGAATTGCCGGCTCCCGCTTGCACATATTTCCGGAAGGAAAGCACAACATTCACATACGCTATGCCGACGAATTCAACGCCCTTGTACACGCCTTCCTGACCGAAACGGACCGGAGCTGACATGGATTTCCGCCCATCCCGACGCCGAACACACATTGAAACGGGGGCTGGGGCTTTTCGATTCCACCATGATCGTGGCCGGTTCGATGATCGGATCGGGCATTTTCATCGTCGCCGCCGAAATGGCGCGCGAAACCGGCGCCGCGGGATGGATGCTGGCGGCCTGGGTGGTCGCCGGTGTCCTGACCCTGGCGGCGGCGCTCTCCTATGGCGAGCTGGCGGCGATGATGCCGCGTGCCGGCGGCCAATATGTCTATCTGCGCGAGGCGTTTTCGCCGCTCTGGGGCTTTCTCTACGGCTGGACGCTGTTTCTGGTGATCCAGACCGGCACCATCGCCGCCTCCTCAGTGGGTTTTGCCCGCTATCTGGGCGTGCTGGTGCCGTTCATTTCCGAAAGCCATTACCTGATCGCGCCCATCAAAATCCTGCCCCGCTATGCGGTGTCGCTGTCCACCGCCCAGATCGTGTCGCTGTGTCTGGTCGCCTTCGTCACCTGGACCAACAGCCGTGGCCTGAAATACGGCAAGGGCACGCAGAATGTCTTCACCACCATGAAAATCGGCACCCTGGTCGGGGTGATCGTGATCGGCTGCCTGCTGGGGTGGAACGCCGCCACGGTGCACGGCAATTTCGGCCACGCCTGGACACCGGTCGGCGTCTTGCCGCCGGCGGCGGGCATTTCGCCGCTGAGCGGCTTTGGCATTTTTGTCGGGCTTTGCACGGCGCAGATCGGCTCGCTGTTCGCGGCCGACGCCTGGAACAACATAACCTTCACGGCAGGCGAGGTACGCGATCCGGCGCGCAATGTGCCGCTGTCGCTGGCCCTGGGCACGGTGATGGTGATCGCGCTTTATATATTGGCGAATTTTGCCTACACCGTGGTTCTATCGTTCGCCCAGATCCAGAACGCGCCATCGGACCGGGTGGCGGCCGCGGTGTTCGAGGTGATTTTCCCCGGCATCGGCGCCACCATCATCGCCATCGCCATCATGATTTCGGCCTTCGGCTGCATGAACGGCATGATCCTGGCCGGCGCGCGCGCCTATTTCGCCATGGCGCTGGATGGTGTGTTCTTCCGGCGCGCCGCCAATCTCAACGATGCCAAGGTGCCGGGGCCGGCTCTGCGCATGCAGGCCATGTGGGTCGCGGTGCTGGTGCTGATCCGTACCTATAATCCCGCCACCAACAGCTATGGCAATCTTTACAGCAACCTTCTGGATTATGTGGTTTCGGCGGCGCTGATCTTCTACATCCTCACCATCGCCGGTCTGTTCCGCCTGCGCCGCACCAGGCCGGATGCGCCGCGGCCCTATCGCGCCTGGGGTTATCCGCTGGTGCCCGCGCTTTATATCGTGGCTGCTGTTGTCATCCTGGCCATCCTGTTCCTGTATCGGCCCGCCACCACCATTCCGGGCGTGGTGATTGTGCTGATCGGCGTGCCGGTCTATTTCGCCTTTCGCGCCACCGCGCCCAAGGTGTCCTGATGCGCATCGGCATCGAAGCGTCCGTCGATTCCGCCCTGCTGGCCGGTTTCAAAGGGCTTGAGCTTGTCCGCATCCCGGCCGAGCCGGACGCTGATATTGCGGTGGATTTCTGGGTCGCGGCGCAGGCGCCCGCATCCCAGCGCCGGCAATGGCCGCAACTGAAAGGTGTGAAGGCGGTCCAGGGTCTGTGGGCGGGGGTGGATTCGCTGCGCCCGCTGGTACCCATGGACGTCACGCTGTGCAGCGCCCGCGGCGTGCATGACGGCCCCACCGCGGAATGGGCGGTGACCGCCACGCTGGCGATGCAGAAATACCTGCCATTCTATTTCGGCCTGCAACAACGCGCCGATTGGGCCGGCAAGGACAAGGCAGAGGATATCTATCTGCTGTCCGAAGGCGCGCGGCGAGACCCCGATTGTCCGGTGCTGGTGGAGGAGGCGTGCGACAAGGTGGTGCTGATCCTGGGCTATGGCGCCATCGGTGCGGCGGTGGAAGCGCGGCTCGCGCCCTTCGGCTGCAAATTCCTGCGGGTGGCACGGTCGGCGCGGGACGGCGTTGCGCCGGTCTCGGCACTGGATGATCTGTTGCCCAGCGCCGATATCGTGATCATCACGGCGCCGTTGACCAGTGAGACCCGCCAGCTGATCAACGCCGCCCGTATTGCCAGCATGAAACGCGGCGCGCTCTTGGTGAATGCGGGCCGCGGCGCGATTGTGGAGACCGGTGCGCTGGTCAAGGCTCTGCAGGAAGGCCGTCTTCGTGCCGCGCTGGATGTCACCGATCCCGAACCCTTGCCGCCGGATCATCCGCTGTGGCGGGCGCCGAACCTGATGATCACGCCGCATCTGGCCACCGACACGCCACGCTTCACGGGCCGCGCCTTTGCCTTTGCCGCCGAACAGGCGCACCGTTTCGCCCGCGGTGAGCCGCTTTTGAATATCATCCGGGGCGAATATTGATGGGCATCGAACAGGACAAGATCGATTTGACCTGCACGCTGCGCTCGGCCGCCGAAATTGGCCTGCATGAAGGGGTTTGCAACCACTTCAGCTATGCGGTGGATCAGGAAACCTTCCTGATCAATCCGCAAGGCGTTCACTGGCTGGAACTGGTACCGTCCGACATCGTGACCGTGGACGCAAAAGGCAACCGCATTGCGGGAAACCGCGCGGTCGAGCCCACCGCCTTCTTCATTCACAGCCGCATTCATCGCGCCAAGCCGGGCGCGCGCTGCATCATGCATGCCCATATGCCTTATGCCACGGCGCTGACCCTGTTGGAAGACGCAAAGCTGGAATGGTGCAGCCAGAATGCGGTGCGTTTTTTCGGCCGCACCGCCTATGACACGGTCTATAACGGGTTGGCGCTGGACGATGCCGAGGGGATGCGCATCTGTGCCGCCCTGGAAAAGGCCGATGTCCTGTTCATGGCCAACCACGGCGTGCTGATCTGTGGCGACAGCATCGCCAATGTCTTCGACGATCTCTATTACTTGGAGCGCGCGGCCATGGTGCAGGTGCTGGCGCAGTCCACCGGCAAAAAGCTGCGTCTGATACCCGATGCGATTGCGGCTGAGACGGCTGCCCAACATGCGCGGGAACGCCAGCAATCCGCGCTCCATCTGGACGCGCTGAAGCGCCGGCTGGATCAGACCGATCCGGGCTGGTCGGGTCGCTAGCGCGCTTATATGATGGCGGCAACACAAGAATAACGGGGTAGGGCGTGGCTGACCGGCTGATTTCGATTTTTCCCACCACCATCATGTACCGCCGCCTGGAGGACATGGAGGAGACCAACCGCCAGCTTCAGGCGCTGGTGACGCACATCGCCGCCACCGAGCCCAATTCCACCGCCGGCACAACCACCGAGGGCGGCTTTCAGACACGCGAAGACCTGTTCCAGCGTGACAATCCCGGCATCGAGACCCTGAAGCGGCATATTTTCAATGCGGTGCAGGATTATGCCGGCCATATCGTGCGCCAGGAAGTGACCCGGTCGCCGGCCAAGATCGATTTTATCCTGTGGGGCTGGGCG
This sequence comes from uncultured Alphaproteobacteria bacterium, assembly GCA_963830095.1. Lineage (GTDB taxonomy): Bacteria > Pseudomonadota > Alphaproteobacteria > Micropepsales > Micropepsaceae > Rhizomicrobium. Next base: position 18,158 of record CAWHLV010000092.1, on the reverse strand, counting down.
GTGTCTTACCGGGCAGGCCACACCCAGGGCCTGCATGTCCATCCCAGTGCCAACGTCAGCGGCGTCTATTACGTGACCGCACCGCCCGAGGCCATGGGGCAGGGTGATGCCGGCAAGATTTCTTTCTACGATCCCAGACCACGCGCCACCATGGCCCAGCTTCCCTTCCAGGCCACACGGCATCGCATCGCGCCTGTGCCGGGCGACATGTATCTGTTTCCCTCCTGGCTGGAACATTCGGTATCGGCCTTCCAGGGCGAGGGCGAACGGCTCTGCATCGCCTTCAACGGCAAGCTGGTTCTGGAATAAGTGGCGGCGGAAGGCGCAATAGAGCAGCTGCGCGTCCAGGCGCAGGCTTGCCAAAGTGCGGGCCGGCTGGAGGAGGCCGAACAGCTCTGCCGCCGCATTCTGGATATCGTACCGGGCGATCTGCAAGCCCGGCACATGATCGGGGTGCTGCGGCTGCAGCAGAGCCGCGCGCAGGACGCGCTCCAGATCATCGCCCCACTTCTGGCCGAAGCACCCAGCCATGCCGACATTCGCACCCATCATGGTTTGGCGCTGCAGTTTCTGGGGCGTGCCGATCAGGCACTGGCCGATTTTGATACCGCGCTGGCGCTCAAACCCGACAATGCCTTGACCCTGCTTTATCGCGGCAATCTGCTACTGGATGCGGGACGGCCGGCGGATGCGCTTGCGAGCTACGACCGGTTGCTGGCGATTGCGCCGGGCTATGACGAAGCCTGGTTTCGCCGCGGCGGCGCATTGTGGCTGCTGGACAGGTTCGAGGACGCGCTGGCTTCTTACCGCAAGGCGCTGGAGATCAATCCAAGCCGTTTCGGCGCCGCTTTCAACAGCGGTACGGCGCTGCTCAAGCTGGAGCGTTATGACGAAGCGCTGGCGGCGTTCGAAAGGGCTGCGGCGCTGGCGCCTGGCCACCGCTATGTGCCGGGCGCCATTGCCGCCGCCGTGTCGGGCGGCTGTGATCTGGCGCGCTGGGAGGATGCGCGTGCGGGCGTGATCGCGGCCGTGAAAAACCGCAGCGGCGTGATCGCGCCGCTGACGTTTCTGCCCTATTGCGATGATGGGGCCTTGCGGCGCGCCTGCAGCACCGCCTTTGCCGCCGATCAGGCGCCACAGAGGGATGCCGCGCTGTGGACCGGCGAACGCTACAGCCATGACCGCATCCGTTTGGCCTATCTGTCGTCGGATTTCCACCAGCATGCCACCGCCGAACTGATCGCCGGTGTGATCGAAAGCCATGACCGCACGCAATTCGAGGTGACGGCGGTTTCCTTCAGCCGCGACGATGGCAGCCCGATGCGCACGCGGATCGTCAAGGCATTCGACCGGTTCCAGGATGTGCGCACTGTCGGCGACGGTGATGTCGCGAGCTGGCTTCGAGTGCAGGAGATCGACATTGCCGTGGACCTGAAAGTCCATACCGAAGGCGCGCGGGCGGGCATTCTGGCGCATCGTCCCTGTCCGGTGCAGGTGAATTATCTGGGTTATCCCGGCACCATCGGCGCGCCCTGGCTGGATTACATCATCGGGGATGCGGTGGTTCTGCCATTTGGCGACCAGGATTTTTACAGCGAGAAGATCGTCCATCTGCCGCATTGCTATCAGGCCAATGATGCCATGCGCGCCATTGCCGATACCGCCCCCAGCCGCGCCGAATCTGGCTTGCCTGAGCGTGGTTTTGTCTTCTGCTGTTTCAATGCGGCCTGGAAGATCACCCCGGCGATCTTCGATGTCTGGATGCAATTGCTGAAAGCAGTGCCACACAGTGTGCTGTGGCTCTTGGAAGACAATGAAGCGATGACGCGAAATTTGCGCGCCGCCGCCAGCGCGCGCGGCGTGGATGCCGCCCGGCTGGTGTTCGCCCCCCGGCTGCCGCCCGCGATGCATCTGGCGCGCCACCGTCTGGCGGATCTGTTCCTGGACACGCTGCCCTATGGCGCCCACACCACCGCCAGCGATGCGCTATGGGCCGGGTTGCCGCTCCTCACCTGTCTGGGAAAGCAGTTTGACGGGCGGGTGGCGGCCAGCCTGCTTCAGACCATCGGGGTGCCGGAACTGGTGACTTCTTCGCTGGCGGACTATGAGGCCCTGGCCTTGTCCTTGGCGCGTGGCCCGCAAATGCTGGCAGGCTTGCGTGCGCGTCTCGCCGCCAACCGGCTGACCAGCCCGCTGTATGATGCGGCGCGGTTTACCCGCTCCATCGAAGCGACCTGGCGGCGGATGATGGAGACTTCGCGCCAGGGCCGAAAACCGGAAAGCTTTACCGTACCGGCCTGATCCGGTTGCCCACAGCCGGTGTTTTTGTTTCAATCGGCCCAAAAGGCGGCAAAGAACCGCCGGATTTACAAGGGGAAATCGCATGCGTCATCTCGGCTGGATTTTGGTGTTGGGCGCGGCCCTTGTGGCTGTCGCACCGGCCCAGGCGCGTCCGCGTGACGAAGCGCTCTCCGGTGCGTTCCGCTGTGCGGTGATCGCCGATTCCAGGGCATGGCTCGATTGCTATTACGGCGCCGCCCAGCCGGTGCGCGCCGCGCTGGGGCTGCCTGCCGCCCTTGCGGGGCAGGTCAAGCTGGCCATGGCGCCGCCGTCCGGCGGTGCGCCGCGCGATGAAGCGGTGCGTGACGATGTGATGGCGGGTGCGGCCCAATGCAACCGGGTCGCGGGCGATCGCCCCTGGCTGGATTGCTATTACGCCTCGGCCCAGCCGATGCGGGTGCAACTGGGCCTGTCGGTCCCGGCGCAAGCCGCGCCACGGCCTGTGCCGACCGTACCTGTACCGGTCATGGCTTACGCGCCGCCGCCGGCCCCCGTGAAGCCTGCCGGTCCGCCGCCTATGCCACGCAGTACCGGCCTGCTGAACGGGGTGTTCAACAGCATCAAGCCGGTGGTGCGCAATGTGCCGATGCGATCGGTGAGCTTCGACCGCAACGGCGCCTTCACCGTCACCCTGTCGGATGGCGAGGTCTGGGCGCAGGCCGCGGAAGACGAAGTCTATCACCCGGCGCGATGGCGTGATCCCGGCCCCAATTTGCTTGTTACTGTCGCACCGGACGCGATGCACACTTTCACCATGACCGTTTCCGGCGAAAGCCGCATCTACAAGGTCAAGCGCATCCGCTGAAGCGCGCGTCCGGAAAATCGCTTCCGGTTTTATACCTTGGCGCGCGGGTCGCGTTTCGCCAGCCGCGCCAGCAGATACTCGACATCGGACTTTGTCTCGGGCGAGAAGGCCGGCGCGGGCTTGCGCATCGTCCAGGATGACAGCACACCGCGTTTCATCAGCACATATTTGCGCACCGCCAGGCCAACGCCGGGCTGGTGGTCATAGCGCAATAGCGGCAGATGGGCGTCGAACAAGTCGTGCGCCTCGTCGCGCTTGCCGGCCTTGGACAGCTTCACCGTCTCCACCAGCATGTCGGGGAAGGCATAGCCTGTATTGGCGCCGTCAACCCCGCGGTCCAGTTCGAAATCCAGGAACAGGCCATTGTTGCCGATCAGGATGGAGATGTGGCGCATCGAGCCGTCTTTTTCCCAGCCGCGCAGGGTGGTGATCTTGTCCAGTCCCGGCCAGTCTTCGTGCTTGAGCACGACCAGTGACGGGTGCTCCATCACGACTTTCTTCACCATGCCGTTGGACATCACCACGCCGGTGGAATGAGGATAATCCTGCAGCACCCAGGGCGTGTCGGTGCCGATGGCCTCCACGGCGTTGCGGAAATAGGCCGTAATCTGGTCATCGGTCTTGAGGCCTGCGCCCGGCGCGACCATCACGCCGGCCGCGCCCAGATCCATCACCTTGCGGGTGAGCGAGCGCATGGCGGCAAAGCCTGGCGCCGATACGCCGACAATGATCGGCTTGCCATTGGCGCGCTTGATCACACGATCTGCCAGCGCCAGCGCTTCCTCGGCATCCATTTTCGATGCTTCGCCCAGCACGCCCAGGATGGTGAAGCCGTTGCAGCCGCATGCGAAATAGAAGTCGGTCATACGGTCCACCGACTTCCAGTCGATGCTGCCGTCTTCCGAGAAAGGGGTGGGGGCGATGGAATAGACCCCGGTGGCGCTGGTATCGAGCTTCATGGCATTTCCCTGTTTTTGCGGCGAGACTAGCTTGCGGCGGCGGCAGCGCCAACGCCAGTTTGTCGCCTTCCCATTTGGCCACGCTGGCGGCGGCGATGGCGGTTGCGACCGTGTTGGTAGCAGGTTCGGCCCATGTCCAGGAAATGGTCCACACCCAGGATCGAGCAGAGCGCCGGCCTCCGGAAGATGGAAATAGGGCATCAGCGACACCACCACCACCAGCGAGGCGCGCGGCACATTGGCGATGCCTTTGCTGGCCACAAAAATCAGGAACAGAAGCTGGGCGATCTGGCCGGGCGAGAGCGTGACGTCATAGGCCTGGGCCACGAACAGCGCCGCGAAGGTGCAATAGCACATCGAGCCGATCAGGTTGAAGGAATAGCCCAGCGGCAGCACGAAGCTGGCGATGCGGTTGGAGACGCCGATCTGCTCCAGCTTGTAGAGCAGCACCGGATAGGCCGATTCCGAACTGGTGGTGGCCAGCGCGATCAGGGCGGGCTCGCGGATCGCCTTCATCAGCGTCTTTTGCCGTGCGACGCCCAGCACAAGCGGCGCCGGCGATCATCAGCCCCCCATAGCAGCGCCAGCGCCAGATAAAAGCCACCAACATAGGAGGCATATTTGCCGATCGACTTCCGATGCCGCCCTGTCGTCAGGCCGGCCGCGACCGCGGCAAACACCGCGATGGGGCGCGAGGTTCATCACGAACATCGCCATCTGCAGCACCAGATTGGCGAGCTGCTCGGTGAGGCGAGCAACTGCCTGCCTTTTTCGCCCAGCCGGGTGAGCGCCACGCCCGCCAGCAGCGAAAAGACCACGATCTGCAGCACCTCGTTGCGCGCCATGGCGTCCAGGATCGAGGTGGGCACCAGATTGGTGAGAAACAGGGTCAGGCTGGTGGGCGGCGCCTTCAGCCCGCTGGCGCTGGCGTCGCGCCGCCACGGTCAGATGCAGGCCCGCGCCCGGCGCGATGGTCTCGACCATGACCAGCCCCATGGACAGCGAGACCAGCGAGGCGGCGACAAACCAGCTCATCACTTTCAGAGCGACGCGGCCGATATCGCCGGCATCGCCCATCCGGCCCACCCCGCTCACCAGGGTCGCCAGCACCAGCGGCGCGATCAGCATTTTGACGGCGCGCAGGAACAGGGTGGTGACCAGACCAAGGCCCTGCTGCAGCGTATCGAGATGGGCCGGATCATGGACCAGTGCGTGGGCCGCAAGGCCGAACAAAGCGCCCAGCAAGGTTGCCAAAAACACCAGTAAAGTCAGGCCTTTGCGCATTTATTCCCGCTCTTTGGCTTTGGCCCGCCGGTGCTTTTGGAGCGACTCTAGCGGCGCGGGCGGCCCGCGCCTAGACTTGCCGCAAAGGGCGGCGAACGACCGCCGGTAAGAAGAAAAAGGGGATGATCATGCCATCGGCCATGCCGCGACTTGCGACGACGCTATTTCTGTCATCGGCGCTGTGTGCGCTTGTCTCCGGCTTGGCCTCGGGCCAGGGCCAGCAGGCCGATGTGCTGATCACCGGCGGCACGGTCTATGACGGATCCACCGCCAAGCCCTTTACCGGCGATGTGGCGATCACCGGCGACAAAATCGTCTATGTCGGCCCCACGGCGCCGATGAGTGCCAAACGCACCATCGATGCGCATGGCATGATCGTGTCGCCCGGCCTGATCGACGCGCATACCCATTCCGATCACTTCCTGAATTCACCCGACCCGGCCCAGCGCGCTGTTCCGGCTTGGGTGACGCAGGGTGTTTCCACTGTGTTCATCGGCGTGGATGGCAACGGGCCGCCCGATCTCAAGGGCGAATTCGCCCGCTACAAGGCGCAAGGCGTGGGCACCAATATCGTGTCCTATGTCGGCTTTGGCGCGATCCGCAAGGCGGTGATCGGGGACGCGGCGCGCGCGCCCACCCCTGACGAGCTGGCCAAGGAGAAGGCGCTGACCGTCCAGGGCATGTGCGAAGGCGCGATCGGGCTTTCGGCCGGGCTGTTCTATGCGCCGCAGATTTTCGCCAAGACCGATGAGGTCATCGCGCTGGCCCAGGAAGCGGGCGCGCGCGGCGGCATCTATGACACTCATCAGCGTGATGAGTCGTCCTATTCGATCGGCCTGATCGCCTCGACCAAGGAAGTGCTGCAGATCGGGCGCGAGGGCCATATTCCGGTGCATTTCTCCCACATCAAGGCGCTGGGCCATGACGTGTGGGGCAAGTCCGGCGAAGTGATCAAGCTGATCGAGGACGCCCGCGCCTCCGGCCAGAATGTCACGGCCAACAACTATCCCTGGCTGGCCTCGCATACCGGCCTGGATGCCGCGCTGATCCCGCGCTGGGCGTCCGATGGCGGGGCGGCGGCGATGCTCAAGCGTTTCGATGACCCGGCGCTGATGGCGAGGATAAAAAAGGAAATGGCGGAGAATCTGGACCGCCGCGGCGGTGCCCAAACCCTGCTGCTCACCGCGGGCGAGGCCGATGGCGCCAATATCAGCAATGCGCCGCCACCCGCCTGGTCAGGCAAATATCTTTCCGACCTGGCCAAGGAATGGAAGATGGATCCGCTGGATGCGGCGATCCGCGTTTTGCGCGAAAGTCATGGCCATGCCTCGGTGGTTTCCTTCAACATCTCCGAAGCGGACCTGGAAAATTTCATGAAACAGCCTTGGGTGGTGACCAGCTCCGATGGCGGGCCGGGCCATCCGCGCGAATATGCGACCTTCCCGACCAAATATGCGGTCTATGTGAAGCAGAAGCACGTGATCGACACCGGCTTTTTCATCCGCCATTCCAGCGGGCTGACCGCCGACATCTTCAAGCTGGACCGGCGCGGTTATCTCAAACCCGGTTATTTCGCCGATGTATTGGTGTTTGATCCCAATGGCTATGTGCCCAAGGCGGATTATGTCCATCCCGCGGTGCTGTCGGAAGGCGTGCAGGAACTGTTCGTCAATGGCGTCGCCGCCGTGGACAATGCCAAGATGACGGGCTCGCTGTCGGGCCGTCCGTTGCCGCATACGCCCACGCCGGGCACCTGCAAATAACGATCATCAGGGGAACGCAAATGCGTCATTTCGCTTGGATGGCGGCTTTCACCGCTTTGCTGGCTTTGCCCGCACTGGCCCAGCCGGCCGAGATCAACGTCTTCACGCCCGGCGTGGTCTACAATTCCGGCATCTTGGATCTGGCAGCGACCTACACCAGGGAGACCGGCATCAAGGTGACTGTCAAATCCGAAGGCATGGGCCAGCTGGTGAATGACGTGAAAAAAGGCACGCCTGTCGCCGATATTGTCGTGGCGCCGGTCTCTTTCATGGACGGCATGCAGGCGGAAGGCTCGGTGGTTGCCGGCACGGCGGCCGATATCGGCCGTGTCTATATCGGGCTGGCCGTCAGGAAAGGCGCCGCTCATCCTGATATCTCCACGCCGCAGAGGCTGGGCGCGGCGCTCAAGGGCGGTCTGGTGATGTACTCCAATCCGGCTGGCGGCAGCATGGAAGCGCGCATCATCAACGACATGCTGCACCAGTATCCCTATTTCCAGGGTGTGCGGACCAAGATCAGCACCAAGGGCGAGGGCGGCGAGGCGCTGGTGAAGGGCGAGGGCGACATGGCGCTGCAGCTGATCTGCGAGGTGCTCAACCATCCCGAGCTGGAGCTGGTCGGTACGGTACCGCAGGAACTGCATGCCTATATCGACACCTCGGTCGCCGTGTCGGCGCGTTCGACGCAGTCCGACGCGGCCAAGGCCTTTATCGCCTATATGCTGCGCCCCGATCACGCCGCCCTTTGGAAGTCCAAGGGGCTGGAGCGCAGCCCCTGATCATCTCGCAATCGTAACGGTCAGTTTCGCTACGCCATCCACTTCGGCGCTCAGAACATCGCCGGGATTGACCGCGCCCACACCCGCCGGCGTGCCGGTATAGATCAGATCACCCGCCTCCAGCCGCATGGACTGGGAGATGAAGGCTACACAATCGGGCAGGGGCCAGATCATCTGGTCCAGATTGCCGTCCTGTTTCGTCTGTCCGTTCACTGCCAGATGGATGCGGCCCTTTGCGGGATGGCCGATGCGGCTTGCCGGCTGAAGCGCACTGCAGGGTGCGGAATGGTCAAAGCCTTTGCCCCAGTCCCAAGGGCGTTTTTTGTCCTTGGCCTCTTGCTGCAGGTCGCGGCGCGTCAGGTCGATGCCCACGCCATAACCAAAGACATGGTCGAGTGCTGTTTCGCGCGCGATATTGGCGCCGCCTTTGGCGATGGCCGCCACCAGCTCGACCTCATGCTGCAAATCCTTGGTCTGGGGCGGGTAGGGGATGGTCGCGCCATCGGCCACCACGGCGTCGGCGGGCTTGCAGAAAAAGAACGGCAGCTCGCGGGTCGGGTCAGCGCCCATCTCGCGCGCATGGTCGGCATAATTGCGGCCGACGCAGAAAATCCGCCGTACCGGAAAGGGTTTTGTGTCGCCCGCAATCGCGACAGCTGCCTGCTTCGGCGGCGTGATTATGTAGACATCATTCGCAGACATTTTGCCCTCATTGTTGCACCGCAGCATGGCCTTGAAGTGCATAAAGTACACAAAACTTGCCGTTTGCGCGCTGCCCTCTTACGGTCCGCCCAACCAAAAAACCAAAGGGGAAGATAAATGCGTAGACGCGAACTGTTCCGTGCGGCGCTGGCCAGTACGGCGGTGGCGGCGATGCTCTCGAAGAAGGAAGCGGTCGCCCAGGAAGCCTCGGCCAAGGCCGCCCGCGGCATGCCGATGCCCAAGATTGCGGACCTCAAGGTCATCGAATGCGCGCCTAAGGGTTCGCGCCTGACCGTGGTCAAGGTCGTCACCGACCAGGACGGGCTCTATGGCTATGGCTGCGCCACCTTCACCCAGCGCGCCGACCTGGTGAAGCCCGCGGTCGAGCTCTATTTGAAGCCCTTGCTGGTCGGCCGTACCGTCGACCGCATCGAGGACATCTGGCAGATGTCTTACAACTCCTCTTACTGGAAGAATGGTCCGGTCGAGAACAACGCCATCTCCGGCGTGGATCAGGCGCTGTGGGACATCAAGGGCCGTATGGCCGGCATGCCGGTCTACCAGCTTCTGGGCGGCAAGGCGCGCGAGGCGGTGGATCTGTACGCCCACGCCGAAGGCGCGGAAATCCAGGACACGATTGACGACGCCAAGAAATACATCGCCCAGGGCTTCCGCCATGTGCGTATCCAGGTGGGCGTGCCCGGCATGTCCGGCTATGGCGCGCGCCAGGCGGGCGCGCGTTTCCCCTCGATCCACAATGAGCCGGTATTCGAGCGCGAAGCCGCCAAGCGGCGCGCGCTGGACCTGTTCGAGGCGGCCCGCAAGCAGTTGGGCGAGGAGATCGAGCTGATGCACGACGCCCATGAGCGCTACACGCCGACCGAAGCCATCCAGTTCGCCAAGGACCTGGAGAAGTATCACCTGTTCTTCCTGGAAGATGTGCTGTCGCCGGAAGACATCGTCTATTTCAAGAACATCCGCGAGCAATGCACGACGCCGCTGGCGATGGGCGAACTGTTCAATTCGCCGCATGAATGGACGCCGCTGATCAAGGACAGGCTGATCGACTACATGCGCATGCACATCTCGCAGATGGGCGGGCTGACGCCGGCGCGCAAGGTGGCGGCGATGGGCGAGATCATGAATGTTCGCACCGCCTGGCACGGCCCGGGCGACGTCTCGCCGATCGGCCATACCGCCATGGTGCATCTGGATCTCAACATCACCAACTTCGGCATCCAGGAATACACGCCCTTCAATGACGCGGAAAAGGCGATCTTCAAGGGCGCGCCGGAGACGCGCGGCGGCTATACCTATGCCAGCGACAAGCCGGGCTGGGGCATCGAGATCGACGAGGCGGAAGCGGCCAAGCACCCCTTCCGCCGCAACGATCCGCTCAATGGCGGCTGGGGCGTGATCCGCCTGCCGGACGGCCAGGTTATCAAGCAGTAAAGGCCCAAAAACAAAAGGCCCCGCATCTTAGGATGCGGGGCCTTTTTCTTTGTGCTTTCCCGGTTACATACCGCGCAGTTCGCGCAGCGCGATCTGCAACATCGCGCGGCAATGGCCGATATTATAGGCCCAGGCAGCCGTGGGGTTCGTACCCTTGGGCAGCAGCTTGTCGATGGCCAGCCCGCGCGGATGCTCGGGGAAGATCAGCCGCTTGTAGTTGTTCTTCACCAGCATCTTCATGATCGCGAACATGTCGTTGTCGCCATTGTCCGGGAAGACCTCGGTATAGTCCTCACGCGGCTTGCGCTGCACGACATTACGGAAATGGACCTGGCCGATGCGGTTGCGCGAGGCCAGCCAGTTGCCCACTACCAGCGGGTCCTCGCCCAGCTCGCGGGTGACGCCACAATCCCAGGTCATGCAGTTGGAGGGGGAATTCACCGTCTCCACCAGCCGCTTCCAGTCATTGAAGCTGTTGAGCACCTGGGCCGAGCCGCGGCTCATCGGCGCCGGCGGATCATTGGGATGCACCGACATCACGACATTGTTCTTTTCCGCCACCGGGATCACTTCGCGCAGGAAGTAGCCGATATTCTTCCAGGTATCTTCATAGTTCTGGGGAGCGCCGTCCGCCGGCAGCGGCGGCAGATCCTTCATGCGGTCGTAGTTGAAGTCCGTCATGATCGCGCCGCCGCGGCCGGGCACCGGCTTGTAACCGTCCTCAGCGCGATGGTTGTAGAAATTCCATTCCAGCACCGGTATGCCCAGTTTGCCCATATTGACGATGGTCTGCTTGATCTTGCCGATCTCCTCGTCGCGGCCAGGCAGGCCGCGCACGATCAGGTTCATCTTGGGATCGACGCCGCGGTTGAAGGACCAGCGGATCATCATGATGCCGATATGCATGTCGTGCTTTTTCAGCGCGTCGACGCGCGGCTGCAGGTAATCCATGCCCCAGGGCTGCTCCGGCACCGCCTGGGTATCAATCCAGTCGATACCGAGCTGCTTGATCTGGATGGCTTCCTGATCGCTCAGCAGGTCTTCCATATAGGTGGTGAGCTTGGGCGTATCGGGGCCTTCCATCGGCTGGCCGAGGCGCTTGGCGGGATGCGGATTGTAAGGCGCGTCGGGTCCCTGCGAGGGCAGTTGCGCCAGGGCCGGTGTGGCGGCCACGGCCGCAGCGGCGGCGCCGGCCAGCAATGAATTCTGCAGCAGTCCCCGGCGGGACAGGTCGTTCGGTTTGGTCATTCTCTTCCCCTTTTCGCGGCGTTCATCGCCGGTCGTTTTCGTTTCGCGCCAGACGTTACCAATTCCCGCCAAAGCGGCAAGCTACCAGGGAATGTCCTTGGCGTATTTCTGGACCAGGCCGGTGAAAACCGGCAGGTTTTTGTCGTAAGCCGTCTTGGAATGGGCAACCAGGGTGAAGGCCAGCAGATATTCGCCTTCCTCCGAATAGGCGACCACTTTCCAGTCGCCCGCCTGTCCCGCGGCCGGCGCGAACGTCACCAGGGTGAAAGGCGTGGAATCCTTGTCATAGACGTCCGGCCGCTTGGTGATCTGGGCGCCGGGTGCTGCGGCCTGATCCTTGTCCATCAGCTGGGCCAGGCTGGCGGTGTCGCCGCTTCTGGGATAGCCGCGCGCCTGGATGGTGACGTCGGACGTGGCGGGATCCGCACCGTCGGGAACCAGGAAATTGGCGGCCAGTTTCATGCTCAATTCCTGGTCCTGGTGCCAGTCGGCAATGTCGGGCAGCTTGGGCCAGGATTTGGTGCCGTCCGGGCCGGCGAACTGCAGCATCTCGGCGCGCGCCAGATCCGGAGCCAAAACCAGGCAGGCCGCAAGCAGCGCCGACGTCAGGGATTGCCTTGGCATGCTGTTTCCTCCCGCATTCAAAAACCAAAGGCCAGCTTAGTGGACCATCTCCACTTTGTAGATATTGGGACTGTCGTCGGTGTGCAGGATATAGCTGTTGAAGGCGCCCTGGCTGATTGTGACCGTATAGGCGGATGGCTGCCGCGGCCAGGAAGCGCGCACCCCGCTATCCGCATCGAGCTGCCGCCATCGCTGGCCATTTTCCAAGGTGACGACAAAGGCGCCATTTTTCTCATACGCGTAAGATGCCATGCGCGAGACGGCGACCGGCGCGTCCGTGCCGATCAGGGTAGACCAGAAGCTCGCCTTCTTGCGCGGCGCTTGCCGGGATGCGACACGGGCGGGCGGCGTTGTGTCGGCCATGGGCTCGGCCGGCAGGGCGGACGCTGGCATCACAGGTCCGGCTGGTACCAGCCGTTGCTGGAATTCCGGCGCCGGCGCCAGGCCAAGATGCGCGCGCATCGGCTGTTCGGCACCGTAAAGGCAATCCAGCCAGGTGCGGTCATCATGGATGATGCCGCAGCGCTGGACGCCCGACAGGACTTCGTCGCGTGTCTGGGCTTGGGCGCTCGCCGTCGCCAGAAGGGTTGCACCGCACAGCAACACGGGAATGGTTTTCTTTATGGTCATGCGCTCGCCCCCGAACTGTTTGGCATTGGCTCCGGGCCATGCTCTGGGGCTAGAGTTTGATGACGGTCGCAGGGCAAATCAATGGTTACAGAGGACAGACTGGATATCGCGGCAAGCTTTGCCCGCGCCAGCCTGCTGCATCAGGAGGGCAGGCTGGGGGAAGCGGCAGCGCTTTATCAGCATGTCCTGCAGGCCGATCCCGCCCATTTCGACGCCCATCACCTGCTGGGGCTGCTTTATGCCCAGCAGGGCGAATTCCTGGAAGCGGTGAAAGAAATCGGCCATGCGCTCAAGGTTAATCCCAAAAACCAGCAGGCCTTGTCGAATTTCGGCAATGTGCTGAGAGCGCTTGGCCAGCGCGAGGAAGCCCTGCTGAGCTATGACGCCGCAATTTCCGAGAATCGCGATGATGCCGTGATCTGGTTCAATCGCGGGTTGCTGCTGGGTGAGATGCGGCGGCTGCCGGAAGCCGTTGCGAGTTATGATCGCGCCATCGCGATTGCGCCCGATCATGGCGAGGCGATGCTGGCGCGCGCCGCGGCATTGGGCGAGATGGGCGAGATGGAGGCCGCGCTGGCGGCTTGCGATTTGGCGATTGCTGCCAGGCCCAACCTGGCGGAGGCATTCAATCTGCGGGGCAGCCTGCTGTGGCGGCTGGGGCGCGCCGATGCGGCGCTGGATGGATTCAATGCCGCACTGTCGCTGGCGCCGGGTAACGTGGAGTTTCTCAACAATCGCGGCCTGGCGCTGGCCGCGCTGGGGCGTGGGCGGGATGCACTTGAAAATTTCGATGCCGCGCTCGCCGCCCAGCCCCCGCATGTCGAGGCGTGGACCAATCGCGGCAATGCGCTGGCCAGCCTGCAACGGTTCGAGGAAGCGGTGGAAAGCCATGACCGGGCGCTGCGGCTTCGCCCCGAACATGCCCAGGCACTGAACAACAAGGGCGCCGCGCTGGCGGCGCTGCAAAAATTCGATGACGCGCTCAAAGCCTATGACATGGCGCTGGAGGGGCAGCCGGCCAACGGCCAGGTCCGCTACAATCGCGGCGTGGCCCTGGGGCATATGCAGCGCTTCGCCGAAGCGCTGGCGGAATTCGAGGCGACACTCGCCACCGATCCGCGCCATCCTCATGCGCTGAGCGCCGCGGCCAACGCCGCGCTCAATCTCTGCGACTGGCCGAAGGTAAAATTGTTCGGCGACAGGATCGCGCGCGCGGTGAGGGAAAATTCCACTGTCGTCGCGCCCTTTACCTTGCTGGGCGTCAGCGACGATCCCGCGCTTCATCTGGCTTGCGCCAAAGCATGGTTGGCGGACAAGGGCGCCCAGGGGCAGGGCCCCTGGCATGGGCCGGTGTCGCGCGGGCATGACAAATTGCGTATCGCCTATATCTCGTCGGATTTTGGCGATCATCCCGTCGCGCACCCGCTTGCCGCGCTGCTGGAACAGCATGACCGCGCGGATTTCGAGATCCACGGTGTTTGCCTTGGCGCAGATGATGGCAGTGCGATCCGTGCCCGTCTGATCAAGGCATGCGACCAATTCCACGATGTCCACCTGATGAGCGACAGTGCCGCCGCCGCGCTGTTGCGCCGGCTTCAAATCGATATTGCGGTGGACCTGAACGGGCACACCCAATACGCCCGCCCCGGTCTGATGGCCGGCCGGCCAGCGCCGGTGCAGGTGAACTGGCTGGGTTATCCCTCGACCACCGGTTCGTCCTCAATGGATTATGTCATTGCCGATGCCAACGTTTTGCCGCTGGCCGATCAGCAGCACTACAGCGAAATGATCGTGCATCTGCCCGACAGCTATTTCGCCCCGGGCGATCCGCCGGTAGCCACAGCCGCGCCGGCGCGGCAGGATGAAGGCTTGCCGGCCGACGCGGTCGTTTTCGGCTGTTTCAATCAAAGCTGGAAGATTCGCGAAGCGTTGTTTGATGTGTGGCTGCGATTGCTGCGGGAAATTCCGGCAAGTGTATTGTGGCTCAAGGATCATCCGCCGGACGTCAAGGCGCGGCTGGAGCAGCATGCCCGATCCTGTGGCGTGGACAGCAGCCGGCTGGTGTGGGCGAAGCGCGCGACGCGTGAGCGCCATCTGGCGCGCCTGGCGCTGGCCGATCTGATGCTGGATACGCTGCCTTACAATGCCCATGCCACTGCCAGTGACGCGCTGTGGGCAGGCGTGCCGGTGGTCACCTGCGCAGCGCGGGCTTTTGCCGGGCGCGTGGGATCCAGCCTGCTTCATGCTGCGGGCCTGCCGGAGCTGATCACCCCGACCTTGGCCGATTATGAAAGCCTGGCGCTGACACTGGCGCGCGATCCGCAGATGCGAGCCGGTGTGCGTCGGGCGTTGGCGCGCAATCGCAAGCATATGCCGTTTTTCGATTCCCGCCGTCATGCGCGGATGATGGAAGCCGCGTTTCGGCAGATGTGGCGCCATGCCCAAAGCGGCACAGCACCGAAAGGGTTTTCGGTTACCCTGGACGCTGTTCCGTAGCGGATTTCACCGCAAAGCTTCTGGGGGCTTGGCCACTTTTCCAGGATTGCCACATGGTGGTGTAGGCACTCTCCAGATTTATCCGGAAAAGATCGGTGTCGAACAGGGGCGTGGTCAGGCGATTGTCTGCCAGCCTTTGCTTGAGAGCTTTGAGCGCATTCGCGTCCATAGCCAAATGGATCGCCAGCTTTTCATAATCGGCCAATCGTCTCTGTCACCAGCTCCGGCATGCCGATCGCGTAAAGCAGGCTGGCCGCGACCCGGCCGGGAAAACTGTGCCCCGGCAGGTGAGCAGCGGCAGTCCGGCCCACAAGGCATCGCTGGCGGTGGTGTGGGCGTTATAGGGCAGGGCATCCAGAAACAGATCGGCCTGCTTCAGCCGCGCCAGATGCCGGTCGAGCGGCAGTCGACGGCGCGAACACCAGGCGGTCCGGCGCCACGCCATGCCGTTCGGCTTCCCGCGCGCAGATTCTGCCGGAAAGGCGGACTGGCGTTCCAGCAGCCACAACACGCTGCCATCAACCTGCCGCAGAATGCGCATCCAGCTGGCGAAAACTGCCGGCGTCAGCTTGTAGCTCTGGTTGAAATTGCAGAACACAAAACCGTTGCTCCGGCAGGCCGCACTCGGCGCGGAGGGCATGCTCGGCCGCGATTGCCCGCTTACGAGTCATTGACCTGATAGCTGTGCGGCAGCCAGACCACCTGTTCGCGTATAGAATCGCCGCTCGTCTTCGGGAATCACGATGCGGTCGGCCATGATATAGTCCATATAGGGCGCGCCCAGCGTGGCCGGAAAGCCCAGATAATTGACCTGGATGGGCGCGGGCGCGGCGCGCGAAGACGCCCGTGCGGTGGTGCGCCGAAATAGCCGTTGAGATTGACCAGAATGTCGATCTCCTCGGCCCGGATGCGCGCTGCCGCGTCCTCGATCGGCCATCCGGTTATATCGATCGAATCTGTCGAACGCCGCTTCCAGCCTGCGGCGCATCGCGCTTCCGTCGCTCGCCGCCATTGTCGAAGGCGATGATCTCAAATCTGTTCCGGTCATGAAGTTCATACAGCCCGGCCATCAGATAGGCGGTCGCCTGTTCGCGAAATTCGCCCGAGACATAGCCGATGCGGATCCTGTCATGGTCGTGGTGGAAGGACGGGGGCTGGTCGCAAGGCGGGAAGAGATTGGCGGCGAATATCCGCGAGCAGGCCTGCAGGTCTGCCGGTGACGACGACAGGGCCTGATAGACGAAGGGGCGCGCCACGCGCTGCCCGTCGCGCACCGCTTCGTCAATCAAAGCCTTTTCGGCTTCGAAATCCTTCCAGTCGGCGCCATACATTTTTACATGGAACAGTTCGCCGCGCGCATAAGGTTGAGCGGGATCAATCGCCAGCGCCGCCTTGATATCGGCCACGGCACCCGCCTGATCGCCATTTTGTGTCCATTTGAGCAAGCCGCGGTTGGCGAGAGCATCGGCAAGGCCCGGGTCCAGGGCCACCGCCTTCTCAAAGTCGGCCAGTGCTTCGCTGTCGCGCTTGAGGGCTTGCAGCATCGCGCCCCGTCCATTCCAGGCGCGCGCATTGTCAGGTTCGGCGGCGATCACCTTGGCATAATCCGCGAGTGCTTGCTCCGCCTCGCCCATTTCCTGCAGCAGGAAGGCGCGGTTGAGCAGGGTGGCGGCGTGACTGGGCCGCGCGGACAACACCTGGTCGTAACTCGCCCGAGCTTCGGCCTTGCGCCCCAGATGCCACAATGCCGTGCCGCGGTTGTTGAGCATCTCAATATCACCTGCCCGCAAAGCCGCAGCCTTGTCGAAACTTTGCAACGCCTCGGAAAAACGCTTCAGTTTGAGCAGGGTGAGGCCATGGTTGGATTGCGCCTCAAAGAAAGCGGGCTCGATGGCAAGGGTTTGCTCATAGCTCGCGACCGCGTCTTTCTCACGTTTCAGATCCGATAGCGCAATTGCCTTGTTATAGAGGATTCGAAAGTTGGTGGGCTGCAGGGCAACCGCCTTTTCATAGCTTTCCAACGCTTCACTTAATCGCCCCATTGCCCGCAACAGGTTGCCGCGATTGTCGAGCGCCTCCGCAAATCCGGGGTTGATGCTCAAGGCCCGGTCATAGCTTGCCAGCGCTTCGTCCTTGCGCCCCAGTTCCGCCTGGGCCAGGCCGCGATTGTAAAGGCATGGAGCGCTGTTCGGGCGAAGCATCAGAGACTTGTCGAAGATGCTTACCGCCTCCGCGAACCGCTTCAACTGGGCAAGCACGGTCGCTTTGTTGTAGAGCGCCTCGAAGAAATCCGGCCGGACCGCCAGCGCCCGATCGAATGCGGCGAGCGCCTCGGACAAGCGGCCGGCCGTCATCAGGGTCTGGCCATAATTGCCAAGTGCGCCGAAATCCTGCGGCTGGATCTTGAGCGCCGCCTCGATCAGCTTGATCGCTTCCGCGTAGCGCCCCTGTTGGCCGCGCAGCACGCCCAGAAACTGCAGTGCTCCGAAGTTGGCAGGCTCCCGCTCCAGTATCTGCGCAGTAGATCTGCGCCGCCTGCTCCAGGCGGCCCTGACGGTGCAGATCAAGCGCGTGCTGGATTGCCGGTGCCGTCACGGATCAGTGCTTCAGACCGAAAGCGTAGACATGGGCGTCATGCGAGACCAGGAACACTTTTCCCTGGGCCACCGCAGGCTGGCTGAAATGCACCCAGCTGGTGAGCAGCTTGCCGCTGGAATACAGCTCCTTGCCGGTCTTCGCATCCAAAGCATAGAGCATCATGGGTGCGAGCGGCGTGGAACGGAATTTCGCCAGGCTGGCGATGGTCTCGGCCTGCTGGCCAGGATCGACCCGCCCATGCGCCTCGGGATTGGCGATGTGCTGCAGGGTCTGTTCGCCGGTCTGCACCGCATAGACCACGCCATTGGCCACCGCGACATTGTCGGGCACCGCCAGGTCGCGCGACATCCATTGCGGCACAAGCGCGGGGCCATGGCCGTCATCGGCAACCTTCAGCGCCATGACGCTGCCATGTGGTGCGGGCCCATAGCTTTTGGGAAACTGGACGTCCTTGGCCGGCGGACCCCACATCGGCACA
>CAWHLV010000091.1:0-5308 GCA_963830095.1 uncultured Alphaproteobacteria bacterium | reverse complement strand
CACCCCGTCAAAGCCCAGAATGATTTTCCAGGCGAAGACCCGAAGCAGGTAGGACGTCCAAAAGGGGATGGTCAGCGCCAGCAGCCAGAGGAATTTGCGCTTGGTGTGGAAGGCGACAAAATAGGCCATTGGATAGGCGAGACAGACGGTGACGACCGTCACCAGGCCCGAGATCACGATGGAGCGGATGAACAGCGCGCGATAGCTGGTCTCGCCCAGCACCGCGCCATATTGGGCGAGTGTCCAGCCGTGGGCGAAGCCCAAGCCCTGCTGGCTTTTCAGGCTGGTCAGGGTCATCAGCAGCAACGGCGCGGCCAGCGCCAGCCCCATCACCATCAGGGCGGGCGCAATCAGGGCGTAGCCTTCGCCCGCGTTCCGCCCGCTATCCGCCACGCCCGTCCCTCCAGACTGGGGTGATTGTTGGGAAATCGCCGGTTCCAGCGCAACCCAAACCTAAGGATTCGCTGCTTGAATCCCCATCGGCGATGGGTCATAACCCGCCGTCTTGGAGTGCGGGCGTAGCTCAGGGGTAGAGCATAACCTTGCCAAGGTTAGGGTCGACGGTTCGAATCCGTTCGCCCGCTCCAAGTTTCTCAAATATTTCAACCGGTTATGATCAAGGCGGCACATGTGCCGCCGCCGGGTTGGCGTGCCAGAGCGGGACGCCAAAGCCCAAAATCATCGGCACGGATCGTGAAGGGCTGAGTGCGAACTCAGGATTTGGCTCCGATGCGGGATTGCAGGCTTTTCGTTGCTGGCTTGGTACTGGCCGCAGGCTTGGCCAGCGCCACAGATGTGGCCTTCGCCGGCACTGTTGCGGGACGCTCCGGCACAGCCGGTCAGGTGGCGGCGGTCAACACTGGCCTGGGTTCGGCGGCTCCGCAGAGCCTCAACGTGTATGGCGCGGCCGGCCTGCAAAGCGCGACGGACAATGCGATCAATCTGGCCGTGGGCAGCGTTGCGCCCGTGAGCGCGAGTGCCAATAACGTCAATGTTCAAACCAACATCGACAATTCCAAGACCATAGATGCGTCCAGCAATATCAACGTCACCGCCAATGTGAACGGTTCCAATGTCGCCTATGGCGGCACGGGCGTGAGCGTCTATGGGTTTCAGTCCAATGCCCTGGGCGTCATCGACGGCGTGGCGAATTTCAATGCCGGCATCAGCGCCAACAACGGGCCCAATTTCACCGCGGTGACGGACGCGCTCGATTCTGCGACTTTCCTGCAGTCCCAGCAGAACGGCAACTAGCGGCCGGCGCGGCTTTGACATCGCGGGTCCGGGAACGCAATCCTTCCTTGAGAGTTGATTTTGCCCCGGTGTGATGGCGAGGCGTGTGCGTGAGGCTTGATACGCTTACATGGTCGGAACTTGTGGCGCGGGCCAGGCAGGCGGAGGAAGCCGCCGCCCGGTCGAAGGATGCCGATATCAAGGCGGAATGGCTTTTGATCGCGCGCTGCTATCGCGACATGGCCGATCAGCAGATCACGCCCTCGCAGACCAAGCCATCCAAGACGTAATCGAAATAGCGGCCACCGGCCTCAGTTGTATCCCGCGATTTCCCGGATTGGCAAGATCAGTCCAGTGACCTGCCAGCCGAACAGGCTGCGGCGCTCCAGATCCAGTGCGATGGGCTGGTCGGGATGGCGGACATTGGCATAGGTGGCGCGCAGATGATCCGGGCTGATCCAGGAAAAGCTGCCATGCCACAGCGCCGGCCGTGACGAGGTGCCGGATGTCTGGCTGGCGGTGTGCTGGCGCAGGATGGTGGCGACGCCGTCTGGCGTGATGATGGCGTCAATTGCCTGATTGCCGATGGCCGGCGCCAGCTGCCGCAAAAGATTCGAAAAGACATTGTGTTTGCGGGGCGCGGCCCGGGTCTGCAGATAACTTTCGAGCTGCTGCTTCAGCCCGTCGCGGACGGCGGGAAAATCCACATCGGTGGCGATGGCGTCGCGGTCGTTGTTCTTCACCGCATCGGAGAGCGTGTGCAGCAGCAGGAAGGGCGACAGGAAATACCAGGCAGCCAACAGCGCTACGAGAACAATGGCGGCCGTCAGCAGGGCTTTCGAATTGCGCATGTCGCGATCTATCTGTCTGGCGGTCTGCCGGTGCATCTTAATTCGCTAACAGGGCGCACACAAAAACGGCCCCGGTGCAACCGGGGCCGTTTCTGCTCTCTGTTTAGCGGTGTCCGCCACCGTGGCCGCCACCACCGTGGCCGCCACCACCGTGGAATCCGCCACCGCCGTGGAAACCACCGCCGTGGAAGCCGCCACCGAAACCACCGCCGTGGAAACCGCCACCATGGAAGCCGGCACCGCCGAAGCCACCACCGTGAAAGCCGCCGCCGTGGTAGCCGCCCCAGCCACCACCCCAGCCTCCGCCCCAATCGCCGAAGCCAATCACGGGACCATCGTCATAGGCTGGCCCATAGCCGCAATAGTAGGGGTTGTAATAGGGGCTATAGGGATCACAGGCCGGTGCGGCACCGTAAGCGGGACCGCCGACGCCAAAGTACACACCGGCCGAAGCCGGCGAAGCGATGGCCGTGGCGGCGCCCGCCAGCATCACGGCACCAAGAGCAAGTTTTGCGAAGCGTTTCATTTGGGTCTCCTTTTCTGACCGTTGCCCGCATCTTGCGACTTGGCCGTTGAACCGACCCTGAAGGCGCTCTTTCTCTGCCGTTCAGCAATGTGGCGGGAATGTGTCGGCGCGCGCCGGTTCCCTGGCGCTCCGGCGCGCGCAAGGAGCGCTGGGCCGCGCCTGTCGCAGTGCTGATAGTCCGTGGTTCTAGTAGGTCGTGCGTCCGCCAGACGTATCGAGCGTGCTCGCCGTCGTGAAGGAACATTCCTCGCTTGCCAGCCAGCACACCGCCGCCGCGATTTCGGGCGCGGTTCCCAGGCGGCCCATGGGAATGCGCGAGCGCATATAGTCGATATGGGTCTGCGGCACGCCCTTGAGGATCGGGCTTTCGAAGGTGGCCGGCGTCACGGCATTGACGATCACGCCTTTGGTTGCCAGTTCCTTGCCCAGGGATTTGGTGAAGCCCAGCACCGCGGCCTTGGCGGTGGAATAGGAGCTGGCGTTGGGATTGCCTTCCTTGCCGGCGACGGACGAGATGTTGACGATGCGGCCGTAGCCCGTTTCCACCATCATTTCGGCGATGGCGCGGCAGCAATAGAACAGGCCGTTGACATTGACGTCGATCACCTTGAGCCAGCTGTCGATGGGATAACCAATCACCGGCTGGGTGGCGCCGGTGATGCCGGCGCTGTTGATCAAGATGTCGATCTTGCCCAGTGCATCGCGGAATTCCTTTGTTGCCGCTTCCACCGCTTTGACGTCGCTAACATCCAGCGCGATCGCGTGCACGGCACCGCTTTCCTTTTTGGCATTGGCCAGCGCATCGGGATTGAGATCCCACAGACAGACCTTGCCGCCCTCGGCGGTGATGCGCTTGGCGGCCTCGAGGCCCAGGCCCGATGCGCCACCGGTGATGACGGCGGTGCGGCCCGCAAAGCGTCCGGCATAGATCATGATGACGTTCCTTTACATTCTGGCGGGCCGGGTTATAGCCGCAAAAGATCATGTTGCACCGCAATATATCTGCGGCTGCGCGCCGCGATGGTGGTAGCGATCCCGACTGTCTAATGTGCCGCCGCGCCCGGGAAAGAGGCGTGGGCTACAGGGGAGCGTGAGATGGATCGCAGGAAATTCTTCGGCCTTTCGGCCGCTGTCGGCGGCTTGCTGGCGGCCAGCAAGGCGGGTGCCCAGCCCAGCGGGCCCGTCTATGGCGGCAGGATGGAAGTGCAGACGCCGCTGGTTCAGCAGCAGCAGTTCCGCATCGGCTACACCACCAACACCCGTGGCGGCTGGGAAGGCAGCCCCTTTGTCGGCATCAGCGAGGCCCGCGAGGTGGGCTTCCATTATTTCGAGATCTTCGGCACCTCCTTTTGTGCCACGCCGGATGGGCTGGAGCCCGTCGCCCACGATACCCAGGCCATGAAACCCTGGCCGGGCGGCTATAGCTGGAAATATCCGAGCGGACCGCGGCCCAAGCGCGAAGTCTATTATCCCGACCGCTGGGAAGCCTTGCAGCACCGCATGTATGAGATCGGCGGCCAGTTCACCGCCATCACCGGCGGTGCGACCGGCGGCAGCGTCGCGTTCCATGATCCGGCGCTGCGCCAGGCCGTGATCGACAATCATTTCAACATGACGCGCTTTTCGCGCCGCTTCGGCTGCGATCACCAGAAGACCAACACCGGTCCGCGCAAGCAGCCTGACGGCACGCCGCTGGAAGACCTCAAGCAGATCGCCATCACCATCGATAGTCTGGGCAAGCGCATCCGCGAGGAGCTGGGCATGAAGTTCGGCGTCCACGCCCATCTGGGCAGCCAGATCCAGAACGAGCATGAAACCATGTACATCATGGAAAACACCAAGCCGGAAAATGTCGGGCTGGTGCTGGACACCGGCCATATCACCATGGCCGGCATGGACCCGGTGGCGCTGGCCAAAAAGCTCGGCCATCGCGTGATCGAATTCCACCTGAAGGACACCAAAAAGGAAGATCGCGGCGGCACCAAAAATGTGCCCACGCCCCAGCGCGACATGATGAACGATCCCTATTTTTATCCCCTGGGCGAAGGCGGCGTGGACTTCCCGGCCATCGTGGACTATCTGAAATCCATCGGCTGGCGCGGCCATCTCAATGTCGAGCTGGACACCTCGCCCTGGCGGCCGCCCAAGGAAAGCGCGCGTATCACTGCCAATTACATCCGCAATGTTTTGAAGATCGAGCTGTAAAGAAAGTTGTCATGACCAAGAGTGCGTTTCCCTTACCTGAAGACTGGCGCGACGCCATTTTGGTCGGCCGTATCGACATGGGCGAAGGCCCGACCCCCATTGTGGTGAAGGAAGGCCGGGTGTTTGACGTTTCCGCCACCGCGCCGACCGTCTCGGTGCTGCTGGAAAAGTGGAACGGCGTGCCAGCTGGCAAGGACCTGGGCGACATCAACGATCTGGGACTTGAGACCGCCTGGTCGAACGGCAAGGCGAAAGTGAAGCTCTGGCGCCGGTCGATCTGCAATGCGTCAAGGCGGCGGGCGTGACCTTTGCGGTGTCGGCGATGGAACGGGTGATCCAGGCGGCCAAGGGTGTGCCCGGCCGCGCGCAAGCCATCCGCGAGGAACTGGCGGCGCGCATCGGCACCGACATCCGCAAGGTGGTGCCGGGTTCGCCGGAAGCCGCCAAGCTGAAAGACGCGCTGATCGCCGACGGGTTGTGGTCGCAATATCTG
>CAWHLV010000090.1:0-10539 GCA_963830095.1 uncultured Alphaproteobacteria bacterium | reverse complement strand
ATCGAAGGCTGCCGCCGGCTCAATATCCGGGTGCGTGTGACTATCTAACCCAAATCCTGCCCGGTCTCGGCGACACGACCATTCAGCGGGTTGCCGAACTCAGGCCTGCTGCCTGGGCGGCCAAGGTGCAATCCTGAAAACTTCTCTCATCCCAACTGTCCCGCCGTCAACCGTGTACTTGGCCAGGCGGATACGCTCTTTCATCCCTTAAGACTGACACCACAAAACCGAGCTGCCAAGATGCGGTTTACAGAGCGCTCATGTTCAAACTTGCGCATCGATGGCGGAAAGTCATGGAACAGTGTGGCGCGAAGGCGCTGAATGCTTGTACTCGCCCTCTGAGGCAAGGCACCTGACAGCGCTCTCTCGATGCTGCGCACCAAGAAAAGCGGCGGCCGAAGCCGCCGCGTGTTATTTCGGGGCATTCAAGCCCTCATTGGAGTTACCACTCAAGCCGCATCGTCAGCATTACCTGCCGCGGGCTGTAGGCAAAGTTACTGTTGGCGCTGGTGGCGGCGCCAAAGCCGCCTTGCTGATTGAACAGGCCCGAAGTCCCCGTGTTGGCGATCAATCGTCTTGATGATCTTGGCGATGTCATCGCTCGATACCTTGATCGCCTCCATCGCCGACGACATCGATTGCATGTCGACGACCCCCCTTTCGGCGGCCTGAGCGCGCCTGTTTGGCCAGCTCGTCCGCCTTTTCGGCATTTTCGGAATTACGCTTGGTCATGCTGTCCATTTCCTCGAGGGACGAGCTGGTTTCCTCCAAGGAAGCGGCCTGCTCGTTCGCATCCTTGGCCAAAGTCTGGCTGGAGACGGCGACCTGACCGGAGGCGCTGTTCACCTGTTTGATGCCCTTGCTGAGATCATCGGCGACCCCATTGAGAATCCTGCTCGTGCCCCAGATGATGAGAATGCCGAGGCCAATTCCCGGAACGAACACCATCACCAGACCGACCAGAATGGCCGTCAGCGAGCCCTGGACCCCCCGATGGCGGGCTTTACGACCGGCGCGATCAGCAGAGCCCGTTCCATTATGGTCCCGCCAAAGCGGGGCTTGAGCAGCTCACTCGCCATCTCGCCGCCGACTGGGGCCTTGGGGATCCGCGTCAACACGCTGGTGCCCGGCGCTTTCCCGCAAGCCGGCAAGATGCCGGCGGGGCTTGAGCCACGTCTGGCGGCCAGGACCATGCTGGGGCGCATCGGCGAGGCCGGCGAGATCGCCGGGCCGTTGCTCTTTCTGGCTGCACCGGCTTCAACTTACATGACCGGCGCAAGCCTGGTTGTTGACGGCGGCTGGACCGCGTGGTGACTCAGCCGAGCTTGAGTTAAGGAATGCGAATGGCGTTTCTGTCCTCGTTCCGCATCGGCCAGCAGACGATCTATCCCGAAGAGCTGCATGAACGGCTGAAGAGTTTCGCGCTGCTGGAAAATGTGGGCGACGCGGCGTTGCGCAATCTTTTGTCCGAGGCCAACTGGTTCGCGCTGCCGGGCGGCACGCTCCTGGAACGCGACGGCGAGAACAATGCCGCCCTGTTCCTGGTGGTGACCGGAAGCCTGGGCGTCTTTGTCGAGAACGAACAGGGCAAGCGCCAGATGGTGGCGCACGTCCCGGCGGGTGAAACCGTGGGCGAGATGTCCATCATCGCTGGCTCCAGCAATCATAGCGCCCAGCTGGTGGCGTTGCGCGATACCGAATTGCTGCGCATTTCGCCGGCCGGCTATGAGGCGCTGATCGAGCGTCATCCCCGGGTGATGATCAATCTGATGCAGATGCTGGTGAAGCGGCTCAAGGACGCCAATCGCGGCCGCTCCGCCGCGTCGCGGCCCAAGACCTTCGCCATCGTGCCGCTGCAGGAGGGCTTGAGCGAGGTGCCCATCGCGCAGCGCCTGGCCAATGCACTGGCCGGCATGGGCTGCCGCGCCGCGGTGCTGGATGCGAATGCGTCCGACCAGACGGCGGAATGGTTCAACAGTTTTGAGGCGGCGCACGATCTTGTTTTCTATCGCGGCGATGCGCCCGACAGCCCCTGGACGCAGCTGTGCCTGCGCCAGGCCGACCGCATTTTTCTTCTGGCGCGCGCCAACCAGCCCTTGCCGCTGGCGCCGCTCAGCCTGCCGGCGTTCAAGGCGCGGGCCTCGGGTCCGCCCGATCTTCTGTTGTTGCATCCCGACGGCGCCAGCGCCGTGCTGCCGGATCATTTCTCGGTCAGGAGTGGCCTGTTCCGCTCCCATCATCATCTGCGCGCCGGCCATCAGGCCGATGTCGCGCGGGTCGCGCGCTTCATGGCGGGGCGTGCCGTGGGCCTGGTGCTGGCGGGCGGCGGGGCGCGCGGCTTTGCCCATATCGGTGTCATCAAGGCGCTGAAGGAAGCGGGCGTGCCCTTCGACCAGATGGGCGGAACCAGCATGGGTGCGATCATCGCCGCGGGCCTGGCGCGGGAGTGGGGCCATGAGGAAATGCGCGAGCGCATGTATGCGGCATTCGTCGCCGACAATCCGCTATCCGATTTCACCCTGCCGCTGATCGCACTGGTGCGCGGCAAGAAGGTCAGCGCCCGGCTGCAAGAGCATTTCGGCGAAATCTCGATCGAGGAATTGCCGCTGCCCTTTTTCGCGGTGTCCTCGGATCTCACCACCGGGCGGATCCATATCCACCGCGACGGCGAGTTGTGGCGGGCGTTGCGCGCCAGCGTGGCGCTGCCCGGCATTCTGCCGCCGGTCACCCATCATGGGCATCTCTTGGTGGATGGCGGGGTGATGAACAATCTGCCGGTGGATGTGATGCGCGAACAGGCGGGCGGGGCGGGCCCCATCATCGCCTGCGACATCACTGGCGAAATCGACCTGCAAGCCCAGGACAGCCGCTATGGTGAACGGCCCTGGTGGTGGCTTCTGGGCCAGCGCATGCGCGGCAATCCGTCGATCATTTCCATCCTGATGCGCTCGGGCACGGTGGGCTCGGAAGCCCAGCGCCGCATCGTGCGCGAGCAGTGCGATTATCTGATCGAGCCGCTGATGCCGGACATCCAGTTGCGCGACTGGCAGAAGTTCGATCGCGCGATCCAGGAAGGCTACAATACCGCGCGCACCTGCATCGACAAGAACGGCATTCCGCTTACGCATGTGATGGGCGATGGGCCAGGGATGCCGCTGCCGCATCTCATGGTGGCGACCTAAAGGCGCGGTCTTTTTGACCGCGTCGATACGCTGTCGCTATCGACCGTCGCGCGTGCTGCGAGCAGCGGCCTGTGGTGAGCAGGTCCAGTGGACCTGCGAAAGCTGCGAGCGCCGTGAGCTGTAGCGAACGGCTCGGCAACTGGATGGGCTCCGCGCGTTGCCTACGCTGTCGCTAGGCAACCCTGCTCATCGGCCAAAAATCCTCGCGCCTCATTCGAGGCTATATTGAGTTGTCGGGCGTGGCGTTGCCGTCGCCCGGCAATTGCTGATGCTTCATCAGATTATAACGCCGCCCGTCAGGTCCGGTCAGGATGGCGCTGTCCAGCACAGGCGAACCAAATCCGGAATGATGTTCGGTGATGGCGAGATGGCCTTCGCCCTTGGGCCCTTCCAGGATGACCTCATAGCTGTCCCTGGCCAGGCCCGGCATCCAGGAGAAGACATTGCCTTCAACGCCGGTGATCACCGGATCCTGCCCCAGCACCTGCTGGGTCATGCCGTCATGGCGCACCAGATCCGCCGCCAGCCGGTAGGCAGGATTGTGGCGCCAGCCTTCCCACAGGTACCAGGCGCCATAGCCGGCGGCGAGGATGGGCGGAACTGTCACGATCAGCACCAGGATCAGGCAACCCATCAGGCAGCCATTGCGGCGCGGCGGATATTGCGGCGGGGAAACCAGGGTCATGGCGTCATCACAACACAGGCTTTAGATTGGTGCCAGAGGTGAAGCATGCCGATTGACTATGACGACATGATGCAGTCCGGCGCGACCGGCCTGCGCGCGGCTTACGACGAAAAGGACGTGATGCTCTATGCCCTGGGCGTGGGCATGGGCCGCGATCCGCTGGACGAGCATGAACTGCCATTCGTCTATGAAAACAATGGGCTGAAAGTGGTTCCTACCTTTGCCAGCGTCATTAATCGCGGCGAGGCGCCGCCCGAACGCCAGCGCATGCCACAAAAGTCCGAAATCAATTTCGCGCTTGTGGTGGATGGCGAGCGCCGCATCACCGTCCACAAGCCTCTGCCGCCCAGATGCGAGGTTGTGGCGGAAGAGCGCTATCTCGACATCCTGGACAAGGGTGAAGGCAAGGGCGCGGTCTTGATCCAGGAGCGGGTGGTGCGAGAGGCCAAAAGCAACGACAAGCTTTTCACCATCGTCACCTCCATCTTCGCGCGCGGTGACGGCGGCTTTGGCGGCCACGCTCATGGCGGCCCCGAATTGCACCCGATCCCCGAACGTGCCCCCGATCTGGTGAAGGAATGCGATACAAGACCCGATCAGGCGTTTCTCTATGCCCTGTCGGGTGACCGCAATCCGCTGCACCGCGATCCGGCGTTTGCGAAGATGGTTGGTTTCCCGCGCCCGATCCTGCATGGGCTTTGCTCGTACGGCACGGCCTGCCGCGCGGTGCTCTCGACTGTGGCCCAATATCAGCCCGAACGGATCAAACAGTTCGACGTGCGCTTCTCCAAGCCGGTCTTCCCGGGCGAGAGTCTGATGGTGGAGTTGTGGCAGGACGGCGGGGTGATTTCCTATCGTGCCAGCGTGAAGGAACGTCCCGGTACCATCGTCCTCAACAACGGGCTTTGTCAGCTTGTTTGAAGACCCGATCGAAGCCGCCGAAGCGCTGATCGCGCAAGGCCATGCGGTGAAGGCGGCACACGATTTGCGCGCCCGTCTGCAATCGGGGCGCGGCGGATTGCTGGCGCGGCTCACCCTGGTCAAGGCGCTGCTCGCAGCGGACGATACCACCGCCGCGCTGGCGGAGGCGCGCGAAGCCGTCTCGCTCAATCCCAATGTCGCCCCATCGGTGCTGGCGCTGGGGGAGGCGCTTCTGGCGGCCGATCTGTTGCCCACCGCGATCGCGGAGTTTCAGCGGGCGTTGAGACTCGATCCTGCTCTGGCGCGTGCCCGTGAACTGCTGGCGGCGGCCTGGCTGAAGGCCGGCGAGGCCGACAAGGCGCTGGAGGCCCTGGCCGAACTGGACGAACCGCCCGCAGAAATGGTCGCAGGCGCGCAGGCGATCAAGACCGCGCAGCGCTCCGATCCCGGCTACGTCCGCCATCTCTTCGATCAGTTCTCGGCCGACTACGACAGCCGCATGATCGGCCAGCTCGGGTATGCCGCGCCGCAGATCCTGTTGGACCTGGCGGCCTTGGTGATGCCGGGCGTCGGAGCGTCGGCGCGAGCCGGAGCGACCATAAAAGGCAAGCTCTCCATCCTCGATCTGGGCTGCGGCACCGGCCTGGCGGGCATGGCTTTCCGGCCGCAAGCCGCCCGGCTGGACGGTATCGACCTCTCACCCGCCATGGTCGAAAAAGCCAGGTCCAGAAATATTTATGACAATCTGGCTGTTGCCGATCTGGAGGCCGCACTTTCTGCGCCCGGATCCGCTTACGACCTGATCCTGGCGGCCGACACGCTCGTATATCTGGGTGATTTGGCAACTGTGTTTGAGGCCGCCCATGCCCGCCTCCATCCGGATGGTTTCTTTCTTTTCACCGTGGAAAAGGCGGACGCAGCCGGATTCGAACTTGGTCCCAAGCGCCGCTGGCGTCACACCGAGGGCTATTTGCGAGATCTTGCACGACGCACCGGTTTCCAGGTCGCTGGCCTTGTGGCCGCAACGCCACGCCATGAGGCAGGCCAAGCCGTCCCCGGCTTTGCCGTCGCCCTGGCACGCTGACAGACCGCATCTTTTTGGCAATCCGGGCGTTCTCACACCCAGCAAGGAGGCGTGGGATTCCCGCAACATGGTAGCACTCGATAACCAAGCCTTTTTCGGCAGCCGGGTTCCGCGCTTTAAGTTGACCTTGGGGCCGCTGGTTGGCGGCATCGCCTTGGGGTCGCTCCTGCTGGTTTTGGGCGCCATCGCGCTGCGCGGCTTTGCCGAAAACGGTTTTCGACTGGGCAGTCAGCTGGGCTGGCGCTACGCCTCTTTCATCTTCTTCCTGGCCCTGGTCGCGGGTCCCTTGTGCCGCACTGCTGCGCGCTTCTTTCCCGGCCTGCCGGTACCCGAAAGCCTGAGCCGCAAGCTGGTCTGGGGTTTTTGCCTCAGTTACGGCATCTATCTGCTGTCGGTCTTCATCCCCAATGTCATCCGTCCGTCCGCCGGCGCCGCCCTGATGGTGCTGTTCGGCGGTGGTGCTGTTCTGGTGATGGCTGTCACGGCTGCTCCACTGGCGCGGCTGGGGCGGGCGCCCGTCATTGCCAACAAGATCCGCCGGGTTCTGCTGGGCCTCTCCGCGATTTATTTCTGGCTGTGCTATTCGCTGATGGCGCTGGCGCGCATTGTCGGCCCGCACCGGCCTGACGATTATTACGGTCTCAGCCTGTGCCTGATGGTGGTGGGCTTGCTGGCGCGTTACGCCGACCGCTGGCTCGTGCCCAAAGAGCAGGCAATCAAGGACGCCATCACCATCTGAAATCCCGCTGTAAGTTTTGCGGCGAATTTGCGGCGCATTTCTGTACCAACTTGGGCCATCAACAAACTGGCGCCGCTTCCGGAAGCCATGCGAGACTTGCGCGGTTCAAAAGGAACTCGCGCGTGCGCCCAACCCTTGCGGTTGCGATATTGCTGTCGGTTTTTGCGCTCCTGCCGGTGAAGGCGGGTCTGGCGCAGGATGCGTCGTCGAGCCGCAGCCGCCCGCGCCGGTGGATGGGGCGCAGTTGAACGAAGACCAGATGCGCGCCGCCAACGATGCCGCGAGAAATTTCATGGCGCAGTCGGATGTCTTCCGGGCCTGTCTGGCGAACGCGGTGGATGCCGCCAAAACCCAGGCGGCCGCCGACGGCAAGCCGCTCGATCCCGCCCTGGAAGGCGCTGCCAAGGCCAAGGCCGACGCCAACCAGAAGCTGAAGGAGCGGGTGGGGACAGAGATCAGCACCGCCATCAGCGTCTACAAGCAGACCCACCTGAAATAGGGCTGTCTGGCTTGGCCACCAGCCTTACGGTGATTCCTTTTGCCGCGCCGAAGGCCGTGCAAATCACGTATCATGCCCGCCATGGCTGAGGCGGCGGTTCGTATTCCCAAAGAACGGCGTCAGCGCGATGCCTCCCGGCAGGCGTCGCGGACCGCCATTTTGGATGCCGCCCGGCGCGTGGCGGCGCGCGCAGGCGCCCGTGATCTTTCCTTGCGCGGGGTGGCGGCTGAAGCCGGCTTCGCGCCGGCCGCGCTTTACGGCTATTTCCGCAACAAGGACGAACTGCTGCTGGCGCTGGCCGCTGACGATCTGACCACGCTGGCGCGGGTGATGCGGGGCAGCGGCGTGGGCCTGGCGGGCGCGGGTGCCGCGGCGCTGGAACTGCTGCGCGGGGCCGAAACCATGGCTGCGGCCAGCGCCGCCCTGACCGGCGCGCCATCCGACAACAGCAAGACCAATGAGGCCGAGCGGCTGTTCAACGGACGGCTGATCGCGGCGCTGAAGGCGCTGTCGGATGCCAGCGGCCTTCCTGCCGACAGCCGCGAAAGCCAGTGCGATGTGGTGCTGGTGGCGGCGTCGCTGGTGGGTCTGGCGTTGCTGGCGCGGTCGGGCCGGCTTCGGCGCTGGGCTTTGCGCCGGAAGAGATGATCGCCCGTCTCGACAGCCGGTTTCGCAGCGCCTGATCCTTCTACTGCGCATAGTGGATCTCCATGACGAATGTCCGTGCGGAAAGGGATGGAACAGGAAATATTTGTCGTTATTGATATTGTCGATGCCGGCCGGAGACGCTCCAGTTCTGGTCCACGCTGATAGCGCGCCCGCGCGTCGACCACGAAATAGCCGGCGAAACCCTGATAGGTCTGCGAGACGGGATCGCTGTTGTCGATGGTGCCGAAACTGCGGTCGCTGTAGCGCGCGCCGAGCGTGAAGGACCAGATCGTTGTTCGGCCGGTATGTCGCCACCGGCGTTGGCGCGCAGTCTGGGCAGTTGCGGGATACGCTTGCTCACCGCCGCGGCGAAAGCCGCTGTCGCGGACAATACGGCCATCCACAGAAGTAAGGCTGCCCAACAGTTCCAGGCCGGGACGAAGATATCATTCTGGTCCGCGACCAGCTCGACGCCCCGGGCGCGCGTCCGGTCCACATTCTGCACAAAGCTGAACAGGGTATTAGAACCCGCCACCAGGGGCGCCGACTGGGACAGCAGCGCGTTGGCGATGTCCTCCTGAAAGAAGGAGAGCCGCAGCAGCCCGTTCTCTGTCTTGCGCTGGCCGCCAGTTCATAGCTGTTGGCATGTTCGGGCTTGAGATTCGGGATTGGGCACCGTCAGACTCGTGCCGGTGGTGATGGCCTGATACAGCTCCGTCACCGTGGGCATCCGGATAAGCCTCGCCCCAGGAGCCGGTCAGCGACCAGTGTCCGATGACTGCCAGGCCAGTGACGCCTTGGGCGAGAAGCCGCTGGGCGACAGCGCGGCTGGATCACGTTCAGCGCGGGCGAGGCGGAGAAGTTGGTGCCGTCATAGGCGCGCCAATCCTCATAGCGCCCGCCCAGCGTCAGCTTTAGATCCGGCAGCGAGGGTCCAGATGTCCTGCACCCACAGCGCGTTGGTGGCGGTGCGGCCTTGCGCGGGTTGGCGACCGTGCCCAGGCCGCCCGCGATCCAGTCGGTGAGGTTGTTGCGTAGCTGCGCAAAGGTCTCGGCATCGCGGTGAGCGCCGAAGGAAAGTTCGTGATCGGTCCAGCCGCGCCATACGCCCTCGGCGTCCAGTGTGTACCAGCCGGTGCCGTTCATGCGGTTGACCTGGCCGGCGCCGCCGGTGAAAGCAGCGGGCAGCGCCGCCGTCGGAACGCGCTGTTTGTCGTTGAGATAATTGTACTCGCTGGCGAGCAGCTCCCAGACGAAATCGCCGTCCGGCGCCGACTTCAGCGTCAGGGCCTGGGCCAGCTGGGTCTGCTGATAGTTATAGACGTTGTTGGAAAAGGTGCTGGCGGCGATGTTGTAATTATAGCCGGCGATATTGACGTTGCCGGTATAGACCGGCATTGCCGCACGCATCCTGCAGATAGCTCTGCGCGCCGGCATAGTATTCTGTGGAACAGGCTGGCGACATAGGAAAGCCTGCCACCGGTTGGCAAAATCATAAGCCAATTTCAGCGTGTCGGTATCTTCCACCTGATGCTCGATGCCGGTGGCGCCGATCACCGCGATGGCTGCGGCGGTGCGGTTGAGATCGTTGATGGCGCCGGGAGCGGCGTGCCGGCTATGCTGGTGGCGGCTGGTTGGGTGAGGGTGGCGTAACCCAGCGGCTGGGCAAAGGTCGTCCAGGTGGTTGGCGGACAGCCGCCAGGCTGAAGGCGCCATAGCGGTCGCCCACCCCGGCCGAAAGCTGCCAGGTGTCCCACCGTCTGTCGGTGGTATATTTGTCGAAGGGCTCCACTGCGCCGGCGGCATCGCCATACAACTCGAAATGGTCGGGCATGCGGGTGGTGATGTTGATCACCCGCCGATAGAATTGCCGGCATAGCGGGCGGCAAAGGGGCCGTAGAGCACATCCCAATCCGGCTGACATCCTGAGGGCGCGGCGACGCCGAAATGCGGGCTGGCGCTCGATGTTGTTATTGCCGATGGGGGAGGAGACAGGACCCCGTCCACGAATTCAGGGTGCGGGCCGAGCGCCGACGCCGGAGGTGCGGGTGGCGAGCGGGTCCTGCACATCGCCTTCATGGCGTTTTCGCACCAGGAGGGAGGGCGCATATTTCAGCATGTCCTCGGTATTGACGGCGTTGATCTGCTCCTTCGCCTTGGCGGCGGTCACCTGGATATCAGGGGCGGAGGGGTCGGCGTTTTGGTGCGTTCGGCGGTGACGACGACATATTCGGGCTGAAGGCCCGGGCCGATGGGCTGGGCTTGGGCGGGTGGGGCGCCAAAAGCAAAAGCGCGAGTACAGATGAATGCGCCAGCAGGCGCGACGAATTAGACATGGGACTTCCCGAAAACGAATGAGCGAAGCGCCGGCCTCAGCCGGCGCGTTCAAAAAGGCTCAGACGAAACGGGGCGGGGCGCGGGGAGATTGGGGGGTGAAGCGCGCCGTACGGTCGCGGCATAGCCGGTCGGTGAAGCGGCGAAGGCATGGAACTCGGGCAGGGTCAGTTGCGGCACGTCAGGCACGGACGCCAGATGCGGGGCGGCGGCGAAGGGGCAGATGTCGTGATGGGCGGCCCTAGCTGGCTGCCTTGCCGTGGTTGGCGGGTCCGATGCGTGCGCATCCATGGAACAGATGGTCAGGCCATGGGCAGCGGGCATCCAGCCTGTGGGCAGCAGGGCGCGCACCACCAGGGCGATAAACACCACATGACGCGCGAAAGACGGAAAATCCCCTGCATGGGCCGGATTTTCGCGCCGTCCGCCGCGCCGGTCAATGCGGCA
>CAWHLV010000089.1:0-23935 GCA_963830095.1 uncultured Alphaproteobacteria bacterium | reverse complement strand
TAGCATTACAGTTGCGTTTTCTGCGAAGTTCTGAATCCATATGTCACCATGATTCGGGAGATCATGGATGGCTGGTGGATCGGCTGAGACAACGCTTGAGCTTTGGGCATCGGCGTTACGAGATGTGAATGGGCGGATGCGCCCATTGTTTAGCCAGGACCGTGTTGCGGCCTCGGCGAGCCAGTTTCTGGACGGGCTGTTGAGCAACGAGCCGCGCAAGACGGGCTGGATGCGGGCGGAGGCGGCGGGTGATCCTGGCCCGTGGCGACAGCAAGCAATCCTGGGACGCGGGAACTGGAATGCGGACGCCTTGCGCGACATCGTGCGCGAATATGCGCTGGAAACGCTGAGCGATCCGGAGGCGGTTCTGGTCATAGATGAGACCGGCTTTTTGAAGCAGGGTAAAGCCTCGTGCGGAGTAGCGCGGCAATACACCGGATCGGCAGGCAAGATCACCAACTGCCAGATCGGTGTGTTCGCCACCTATGTGTCGCGGCATGGCCACGCTTTCATCGATCGGGCGCTTTATCTGCCGAAAGAATGGACGGACGATCGCAACCGCCTGAAAGCGGCGCATGTCCCCGACGGGGTCAGCTTTGCCACCAAACCTCAGATCGCGCGCAAAATGATAGCCCGCGCCATCGCCGCGAAGGTGCCGTTCTCGTTTGTCGCTGCTGACACGGTGTACGGAACGGGGGACATCGTGAACCTCCTGCGCAAAGCGGGCAAAGGCTATGTCCTGGGCGCCGCCGCTAACCATGTGTTCAACACCTGGGGCAAGAAGGAGTTTGTTCGCGGGACTGCAGAAGAGATCACCCAGAGCCTTTCCAAGAGCGCTTGGCGGCGCCTGTCATCGGGGGAAGGAACCAAAGGTCCGCGGCTGCACGATTGGGCCTATCTCGAATTGGCCGATCTTGATGTCAGCGAATATAGCGACACCCTCACCGGCCCATGGACGCGCGGGCTGTTGATCCGGCGCAGCATTGCCAATCCAACAGATCTTGCTTCTTCTCCACCTGGTGTCCGAAGGGGACGGCCATAACAAAGCTAGTGGCGATAGAAGGCCATCGTTGGGCCATCGAGGACAGCTTCGAAACTGCCAAGAACGAGTTCGGTCTCGATCACAACGAGAGCCGGTCCTGGGACGGCTGGCACCGGCATGTCTCGCTGGTCATGCTCGCCTTCGCCATGATGGCCAGCATACGTCATCACGCCAATGCTGTACCGCTCAAAAAAACACTGCGGCAGCTGCGGACAGGCAAGCCATCCTCATCCGCTGGTCGCTCCAGGAAATCCGCCGCATTGCCATAAAGCTCGCCCAACGACGCATTCAACCCGCCCGCATCATCGCTTGGTCTCTCTGGCGCAGAGCCCATCAAGCTGAAGCTCGCCTCGCCCACATCAAGCGCGCAAAGCTCAAACAGAAAACGCAACTGTAATGCTAGTTGCGCCGCGGCGGCGCTTGCGGCGAACGGGCAAACATCCGAGCCGGGTCAGATCGTTATCCCGCCGTCGACGATGAAATTCTGGCCGGTGGCATATTTGGAATCGTCGCTGGCCAGCCACAGCACGATGCTGGCGATTTCCTCGGCCGTGCCGATCCGGCCCAGGGGCTGGCGGGCGGTGAAGGCCTTGCGGGCGGCTTCATAGTCGCCGGTGTCCTTCAGGCGCTGCTGCAGCGAAGGCGAATCCACCGTGCCGGGACAGACCGTGTTGCAGCGGATGGCCTTGGTGACAAAATCCGCGGCCACCGACTTGGTCAGGCCGATCACGGCGGCCTTGCTGGCGCCATAGATGCAGCGGTTGGGGATTCCCTTGATGGAACCGGCCACCGACGCGACGTTGATGATGGAACCGCCGCCGCCTTCGATCATCGCGGGCAGGAAGGCTTTGATCATCCGGGCCATGGCATAGACGTTGATCTGGAACGAC
This sequence comes from uncultured Alphaproteobacteria bacterium, assembly GCA_963830095.1. GTDB lineage: Bacteria > Pseudomonadota > Alphaproteobacteria > Micropepsales > Micropepsaceae > Rhizomicrobium. The sequence continues at coordinate 22,003 of CAWHLV010000089.1, read as the reverse complement.
TTCTCCCACTGGGCATCGTCGTTCTCCAGGATGGTGCCGTTTTCGACAAAGCCGGCGCAGTTGAACAGCACATCCAGCCTGCCGGTCTTCTTGGCAAGTGCTGAGATGGCGCCGCCGTCGGTCACATCCAGCTGCACTTTTTCGCATTCCAGGCCGCCCAGCCCCTTCAGGTCGCGGTCGGTGGCGATAACGCGCGCGCCTTCCGACAAAAACAGTTCGGCGGTGGAGCGCCCGATGCCGGCCGCGGCGCCGGTGATCAGCGCAATCTTTCCCTCAAGCTTCCTGGACATGTGCTTTGCTTTCCGTGATTTCTGGATGGTCGCTGAAGGCCGAGAGCCTCAGGAGCGGGGGCCATAATGGGGCAAGGTCTGGCCCAATTCCAGTGCGCCCAGGTCGGGCGCATTGCCGCTGTAGCCGTCGGTGACGTTGGAGATCACCGCGCCCTTGTCCACCGCCGCGGAACCGGGTTTGAGCCGGAAATCCAGGTCCTTGGCGTCATAGAGCTTCTGGACCGTCTTCATGTCCTTGGCGTCCAGCATCGGCACATGCACGAACACGTCATAGTCCAGCAGCACCGAATGGGTGTCCTGATGGGTTTCGGCGCTGTACTGGGCCAGGCTCGCATAGCGGCGCGTCACCAGATACTTGTCGGGCGGGGTCTGCACGCCATCGGCGGCGGCCAGCAGGTCGCGGAAATCCTGCGTGACACCGAAGGGCGGTGAGCTCCATTCAAAACTTTCCGCCGCACCCGGATTGACGCGGAAGCCGTTGTAATCCGACGAGGTGTAGTTGGTATAGGTATTCACCGTGAAGATGGCGGGCTGAACATTTTCGCCCAGCATCAGATTGTTCATCCAGTGGCTGTTGGAGGTGGTGCGGATGGCCGTCTCGGACAGGATGGTGTTGTTGAGAAAGATCATGCCGGGCGCACCGTTGCTGGTGCGGGTCGAGCCGCCGGGCGCGTGATAGATGATATTGCGGATCCAATAAATCGGTCCGCCGATCGCCGGCTGATTGCACATCGGATGCGATGCCGAGTTCAGCATCATGTTGCGCATCACCCGAACATTGTGCATCGAGCCGTCGATCTCGAACGCATTGTCGTGAAAGTTGGTCATGTAGTTGTTGTAGTAATCGATCGCCACGGGGCGCAGGTGCCAGTCCTTGCGCGGCGGATAATAAGGACCGGTCGCGGCGGTGGGATCGGGTGTGTTGCCGTCGGGATTGCCGTAAGTCTCCACATCGATGCCGTCATGGAAATTGGCGACGTAATTATAGGCGATGACGTGACCCGAGCCGTACACGCGCACGGCGGTATAGGAATCCAGTAGCGGCGGGAATTTCGCGCCATTGGCGGCGGCCAGCGTTTTCCACGGCTCGCCGACCCAGCCTTCCAGCCGGCCCGGAGTGTCGCGGCCGATGAATGTATTGTCGGCGATGTAGAAATTGCTGGAGCCGGCGAAGTTGGTGAAGATGCCCAGATTGATGTCTTCAAAGCGGCAATGCTTCACCGTCAGGCCCACCGCGCCGGACTGGAACTGGGTGCCGGCCCAGATGGCGATCTGGGTATTCTTGAACGTCAGGCCCTCGAAATAATTGTAATTGGCGCCTTTCACATTGAAGAGATTGAAATTGCCGCCGCCGTCAAAAATCACCTCGCCGTCGCCGGCTGCCTTGATCACGATCGGCTTGTCGGGCGTGCCGCTGCCGAACAGGTAATAAGTGCCTTCCACCGGCGTGGTGGAATTGATGCTGCGGTCGCCGGTATAGAATTCCGGGTGATAGCGATAGGTGCCGGCGTGCACCAGGATGATGTCGCCCGCTTTCACCCGCGGCCGGCCGCCGGTCTGGGTGTCGCCACCGCCGCAATAATAGTTATAGGCGCACATCAGGTCGTTGAACGAACCGACCTCTTTCGGACCTTTCCAGTCGCGCGGATAGACGTGATAGACATGGCCGCCTGCTGCGGGCATCGGCTCGGCCCGGGTCTTGACCGTGACGGTCTTCACCGCGCCGCCGCCATCGGGATCGCTGAGAGTCAGCCGCACCTCGTAAGCCGTGTTTTCCTCAAGGTCGAGAATGGAGCCGGCAAACATGTTGGGCATCTCGACATTGAAGACGCCTTCGCCCTGATAGACCCGCTCATGCTGAAGCCGCAGCAGCGGCATCGCACTCTTCCACGCCGTGTCACCCTTCTTGCGATAGGCGACATCCACCCGCGCATTGCGGTTGTCGTCGCCCTTGATCACCCATTCGAAGCCCAGATTGATCAGCGTCGGCGGATCGATCACCAGTTCGCCCGCCTTCACCATGTTGATAGGCGCCGCATGGGCGGCGGTGGCGGCGAAGAGGCATGCAAACAGCGTTAGCATGATGCGCTTTATGGACATCCCCGCCCCTTATCTTGTTTGCGCCGCAGTATAACGCTCCAGCAGGGGCTTTCCACGCCATGCCTTTGACGAAAGCCCAAGATTACGCTTTGGTGGTCTCAACTAGTGAGGCGCGTACGACGCCCACCGAACAGGGGCCGCCGCCAGCGGCGAGGGAGCGTCTATGTCGCACAGGATCCGCTATCTGCTGATCATGCTGATCTTTGTGGTCAGTGCTGTGGTCTATATCGACCGCAGCAACATGTCGATTGCGGGGCTCTACCTCGCCAAGGATTATCATATCGGCAAGATCCAGCTGGGCTGGCTGCAAAGCGCCTTCCTGCTGGGTTATGCCTTCTTCCAGATTCCCGCCGGCTGGGTGGTAGGCAAATTGGGTCCGCACAAGACGCTGACCATCGGCCTGATCTGGTGGAGTGTGCTGACCGCGATGACCGCGCTGGTGCCGCCTGGCATGGTCGGGGCGCTATGGGTGCTGATCGCGGTGCGTTTCGTCCTGGGCCTGGGCGAGTCGGTAGCCTATCCGTCCTCCAACCAGTTCATCGCCGCATGGTTTCCCACCCAGGAACGCGGCAAGGCCAATGGCTGGGTGTTCGGCGGTGTGGGTCTGGGCTCGGGCCTGGCGCCGCCGCTGGTCGCCGCCATCATCTATGGCTATGGCTGGCCGGCGGCTTTCTATTTTTCGTCCGTCGTCGGGCTGGTGATCTGCGCGGTCTGGTATTTTGCCGCCCGCGACACGCCGGCCGAACATCCCAGGGTCACGCCGGAAGAACTGGCGCACATCAAGGCCGGCCTTCCCGTCAAGATGGAAGGTCCGATGCCGCCGGTGCCGTGGGGCAAGATTTTCTCCAGCCGCGATGTGTGGATGGTGACCATCGCTTATGTCGCGTTCGGCTATGTCGCCTTCATTTTCCACACCTGGTTCTTCCCCTATGTGAAGGACGGATTGGGACTGGACATGAAGAAGAGCGCGCTGCTCTCCATGCTGCCCTTCATCGCCATGACTTCCTGCTGCCTCTTGGGCGGGGTGTTCAGCGACTGGCTGGTCAAGCACAAGGGACAGTATGTTGGACGCAGCCTGTATGGCGCCTTCACCCTGTTCCTGACCTGCGTGCTGCTGCTGTTGGGCGGCAATGCGCATGATCCCTATGTCGCGATCGTGATTTTGGCGCTGGCCGCGGGCGCGCTGTATCTGGGCCAGGCGACTTATTGGGCGGTGGGCGCGGATTTTGGCGGACCCTACAGCGGCATCGTTTCCGGCCTGCTCAACATGGGCGGCCAGATCGCGGGCGCGATCACCGCCTCGGCCACACCCTGGTTCGCGGTGAAATATGGCTGGTCGATGGCCTTCTATGTCGCGGCCGGCGTGTCGTTCGTCTGCGGCTTTGCCTGGTTCCTGGTGGATCCCAACAAGCGCCTAAAACCCGAAGATGAAAAGGTGATGGCTTAGGCGCGGGTCTTTTGGTCCCCGAGTGCGTCGCGCGTACTCACGTACGCTAGGTACGCTCCGTGCGCGCTCCTGCTCGGATGACCAAAATCCCTCGCGCCTGTTTGTTCAGAGCGGGGTGAGTCCCGCAGCTGCAATGCCGGCCAGCGCCGCGATTTCATCATTGTCCGAAGTGTCGCCGGTGACGCCGACGGCGCCGATGGGCAGACCGTCGGGGCCCTTGACGATTACCCCGCCCGCCACCGGGATCAGGCCACCCGCTGTCAGATGACCCAGCGAGGCGATGAAGCTGGGCCGCTCCGCCGCCATCTCGCCGATGCGGCGTGAATTGACACCCAGGGCGAGTGCGCCCGCCGCCTTGCCGCGCGCAATGTCCAGCCTGAGGAACGAGGTGCCGTCCTGGCGCTGGAAGGCGATGACATGGCCGCCGGCATCGACCACCACACAGGACAGCGGCTTCATGCCCGCCTCCTTGCCCTTGGCGAAAGTGGCGCTGATGACGGTATTGGCCTTGTCCAGGCTGATGCGGAAATCGCTCATGAGCGGGGTCTTTCTATATCGTCTCGTATACAGACTGGCCGAAAAACCCGGTCGGGGAAAGGCATGAGACATGCTATCTCTCGCCGCATGAGCGCAGCGCGCAAGACGCAGATCGTGGTGGTTGGCGGCGGGGCGGCCGGGCTGGAGCTGGCCACCCGGCTGGGTGCTCATTTCGGGCGCGAGCATTTCGACATCATTCTGGTCGAGAAAAGCCGTACCCACATCTGGAAGCCACTGCTGCATGAGGTGGCCGCCGGCGCACTGGACGCCAATCTGGACGAGGTCGGCTATCGCAGCCACGGCCATGCCTGGGGCTATCGCTTCTTCTACGGCAGCATGGAAGGCGTGGACCGCGACAGCCGCCATGTGCTGATCGCGCCCATCCTGGATGAGGACGGCGCCGAGATCATGGGCCGCCACCGTATCCGCTATGATTATCTGGTGCTGGCGGTCGGCTCGCTGAGCAATGATTTCGGCACCAAGGGCGTGGCGCAGCATTGCATCTTCCTGGATTCACGCGCCCAGGCCGACCGTTTCCGTACCAAGCTGCTCAATCATTGCCTGCGGGTGTCGCGCACCCTGGTGCAGAATCCGGATGCCGATGCGATCGTGACGGTGGACATTGTGGGCGGCGGCGCCACCGGCGTCGAACTGGCGGCCGAGCTCTACAATGCCGCGGTGGCGCTGCACCACTATGGCCTGGAAGTGTTCGACGAAAGCCGGATGAAGGTGACGATCATCGAAGCGGGCCCGCGCATCCTGCCCATGCTGCCCGAAAAACTGGCCGAGGCTGCGCACAAGGAATTGGAAGCCCTGGGTGTCCGTGTGGCCACGGGCGAGCAGGTGGTGGAAGCCACCAGCGAAGGCATGATCACCAAATCGGGCGAGCTCATAAAAGCAGACTTGAAAGTGTGGGCGGCCGGTGTGAAGGGCCCCGACCTGCTGGCGGGGCTGGGGCTCGAGGTCACCCGCAGCAACCAGCTGGTGGTCAAACCGACCTTGCAGACCACGCGTGACGACCGCATCTTCGCCATCGGCGACTGCGCCTGGTTTGTGCCCAAAGGCGAAACGCGGCCCGTCCCGCCCCGCGCCCAGGCCGCGCACCAGATGGCGTCGACCGCCTTTCACAACATCCGCGCGCTGATCCGGCAGAAGCCGCTGGCCGATTTCGTCTATCGCGATCATGGCTCGCTGGTGTCGCTCAGCCATTTCTCCACCGTGGGCTCGCTGATGGGTAATCTGGTGGGCGGCCGCATGGCGATCGAAGGCCGGGTGGCGCGCTTCGTCTATCTCTCGCTCTATCGCATGCATCTGATCGCCATTCACGGCTGGCTCAAGGGTATGGCCCTGATCGCGGTTGGCCATGTCAACCAGATCATCCGCCCCAGGTTGAAGCTGCATTGATGCCGAGTCTGCTGGATCAGGCCGTGGCCTTTCATGCGCGCGGCGCGCTTGCCGAAGCTGAACCGCTTTATCGCCAGGTTCTGGCCGCCGATCCCGACAATGCCGTGGTGTTGATCAACTGGGGCCACACGCTGAACGGGTTGCGCCAGTTCGTCCCCGCGCTGGCCGCCTATGACCGGGCGCTGGCGCTCGACCCCAGCCAGAGTTTTCTGGATCTCATCCGCGGCGATGTCCTGCAATGGCTGTTGCGCTATGACGAAGCGCTGGCGGCTTATGACCGTTTCCTGGGGCATGAGCCGGAGCTGGCCGAAGCCTGGAACAGCCGGGGGCTTGCCTTGCAGAGCCTGGGACGGCTGGAGGAGGCACTGCAATCATATCGGCGCGCGGAGGTTTGGAATCCCGGGTTTGTGCCGGCGCGGCTCAATCGCGGGCTCTGTCATCTGTTGATGCAGGATTTCGCCGCGGGCCTTCCACTTTATGAGTCGCGCAAGCAGATGCCGCAGCCGATGGAGGCGCGAAGCTATCCAGAGCCGCTGTGGACCGGCGCAGAAAACATTCGGGGCAATACCCTTTTCGCCTATGTCGAACAGGGGCTGGGTGATGCGATTCAATTCTATCGCTACGTCTCTTTCGCGCTGGCGCGTGGCGCGAAGGTCGTTCTTTCCGTGCCCGATCCATTGATCGCATTGTTGAAACGCGCCATGCCGGCGGTCGGTCTGATCGGCGCAGGGCAGATGCCCGCGCAGTTTGATTTCCATATTCCCCTCGCCAGTATCCCATTGGCGGTGGGAATGTCGGCCGCAAGCATTCCTGCATCAGGTCCCTATCTGACCGCCGAGCCAGATCGCGTGGCGCGCTGGAAGGCTCGGCTGGGCAGCCACGGCTTTCGCATCGGTATCGCCTGGCAGGGCAAGGAAGAAATCCGGGGGCTGGAAGGAAAGTCCTTTCCGCTTGCGGCGCTGGCGAAGATCGGGGCGTTGCCGGACGTGCGGCTGATCAGCCTGCAGATGGGCGAGGGCGCCGGGCAGCTCGATCATCTGCCGGCCGGCATGACGGTCGAGAGTTATGAATTTGATGAGGGCCCGAATGCCTTCCTCGATACCGCGGCCATGATGACGGTTTGTGATCTGGTGATCACCGCCGACACCGCGCCCGCGCATCTGGCGGGCGCGCTGGCCGTGCCGACATGGGTGGCGCTGAAGCACATTCCAGACTGGCGCTGGTTTCTGGGCCGCGATGACAGCCCCTGGTATCCCAGTCTGAAGCTGTTCCGTCAGTCTGCAACCGGCGACTGGGGAAATGTGTTCGACCGGATGGCTGGCGAACTTACTGCGCGTAAGTCCTGACCAGATCGTAGAGATAGTCGCGGGCCTCATACAGCACGCGCACGCGAATGCGTTCGTTCAATCCATGAAAGCGGCTGCCATCGGGATCCAGGAACATGGCGGTGAAGCCATAGGTGGGAATGCCCGCCGGTGTCATGAAAGACGCGTCGGTGGCGCCGATCTCCAGCTGCGGAATCACCGGCACGCCGGGCCAGCGTTTGGCCGCTTCGGCAACAATCGGTTTCATGATCGCGTCTGTCAGCGGCGGCGCGACATTGGCCTCGCTGCGCGCGGCCTGCGCGGTAATCTTGATCTGGGGATCGGCGACCAGTTCCGCCAACCTGTCGTGCACGGCCTGGGCGCTGGTGCCGGGAAAGATGCGGCAATTGACATTGGCCGTGACATGCTGGGGCAGGGCATTGGTGGCGTGGCCGCCATTGATCAAGGTCACCACACAGGTTGTGCGCATCGCGGCGTTGTATTTGGGATCGGTGGCCAGCACGGACGACGCCTTGGCGTCACCCGGATCGCGCGCAAACCCCGCCATCGCCTGGCCCATCGCGCCCGGGGTGAGCGGCGCCATGCGGGCGAAATATTCCCGTGAGGCATCGGTGGTCTGGATCGGGAAATCATAGGCATTGATCTTGAGCAGCCCCGCCGCCAGCCGGTCGATGGCATTGTCCTTCACCGGGCGCATGGAATGGCCGCCCGGATTGGTCACTTCCAGTGTATAATTCTGCGAGGATTTCTCGCCGGCATTGATGCCCAGCGCGATGCGCTTGCCGCTGTCATCCAGCGAACCCCAGCCGCCTTCGGTGAGGCCGAATTCCGCGTCGATCAGGTCACGTTGATGGCTTGCCAGATACTGCGCGCCATTGAAGGCACCGTTGGTTTCCTCGCCGCAGGTCAGCGCCAGCTTGAGCGGGCGGCGATGGGCGACATGGTCTGTCTTGAAGCGGACCATGGTATCGACCCACACCGCGGCGACAGATTTGTCGTCGGCGGTGCCGCGGCCATAGAAATAGCCATCCTCTTCTACCAGGGTGAAAGGATCACGCGTCCAATCCTCGCGCCTGGCCTCCACCACGTCGATATGCGCCAGAAGCAGGATTGCTTTGGCCTTGGGATCGCTGCCCGCCAACACGGCAATCAGCCCGCCTTCCTTGGGATGGTCCGGCACCGCGAACAGATGCAAGTCGCTGTCGGGATAGCCGGCCACTTTCAGCCGCGCCGCCATGCGTTCGGCCGCCAGGGTGCAGCTTCCCGCCGACAGGGTGGTGTTGGTCTCCACCAGTTCCTTGTAGAGGCCGCGAAAGGCCTGCTGGTCGGGGCGCAAATCCTGCGCTGCCGCAGGAATGGCCAGAGAGGCGGTCACCGCCGCCAACAGGAATGCCCGCATTCTCGCCCCCAAATGCCCCCCGAAATCAGCCTAACTCTTTGAACCGCTTGTGAAAGAGGAAAGCGTACTTGGCCCTTGAAAATAACTGACTGGTCAGTTATTAACTGACTGATGAAAGAACAACGCTGGCTGAGACGCAAAGACGAACGGGCGCCGGAGATTCTGGACGCGGCCTTGGCCTGCTTTGCCGAAAAAGGGTTCGCCGCCAGCCGCATGGATGACATCGCCAGACGTGCCGGCATCAGCAAGGGCACCATCTATCTCTATTTCGAAAGCAAGGAGGCCGTGTTCAAGGCGCTGGCGCAGCGCGCTATCGGGGAGCGCATCGAAGCCATTGCGGGGCAGTTGCAGGCCGTTGAAGGCAGCACGCCCGATCTGCTGCGCATGGTGCTGACCATGGTCGGTTCCATCGTCAGCACCAGCGACGCGGTGGTGCTGCCGCGCCTGGTGATTTCCGAAGCGGGAATTTTTCCAGAGCTGGCGGAATTTTGGCGCAAGGAAATTATCGACCGCGGACTTGGCGTGTTCGAAGCCGTCATCCGGCGCGGACAGTCGCGCGGGGAATTCCGCCCCATGCCGCCGCAACACGCCGCCCGCCTGTGCGTCGCGCCGCTGCTGGTCATCATGCTGTGGCGGGGCGTGTTCGCCCGCTTCGACAGCGCGCCTTACGATTATCAGGGGCTGGTCGAGGCCCATATCCAGACGCTGCTGCGGGGCCTTTCGGTGGAGGCCGCAACATGAAACGCCTGATCCTGTCGCTGCTGCTGTTTCTTCCCGCCTGCGGTCAAAAACCGAATGACGCCTGGCTCGGCTATGGCGAGGGCGACAATGCCTTCATCTCGGCGCCGCAGCCGGGCTGGGTGACCGATCTCAAGGTCGAACGCGGCCAGACAGTGCATCTGGGCGATATGCTGTTCACCCTGGACAGCACCCAGCAGCTGGCGAGCCGCGACCAGGCCCAGGCTGCGCTGGTGCAGGCCAGGGCATCGCTCGCCCAGGAACAGTCCAATCTCAGCTTCACCCAGACCGAATTGCAGCGTCAGAACCGGCTGGCGCAAGACAATGCCGGCACGCCGGAATTGCGCGATCAGGCCGTGAACAACGAGAAACAGTCGGCGTCGCGCATTGCCCAGCTGCGCGCCCAGATCGGGCAGATGGAAGCCTCGCTGAACGGCGCGGCCTATGGCCTGTCCCAGCGCAACATCATCGCCCAGACCCAAGGCCCGGTTCAGGATATCTATTTTCGCCCCGGCGAATATGTGCCCGCATCGACGCCGGTTCTGTCCATTCTGCCGCCAGCCAATGTCTATGTGCGCTTCTTCGTGCCCGAGACCCAGCTTGCCCAAGTGCATCTTGGCCAGAAGGTTCGCATCTCTTGCGACGGCTGCAAGACGATGGAGGCCACCATCACCTTCATCGCCGCGCAGGAGGAATTCACCCCGCCGGTAATCTTCAGCGTCAACAACCGCGAAAAACTGGTGTTCAAGCTGGAGGCGCGCCGCGCCGGCGGTCTGCCCATCCATCCTGGCCAGCCGGTTGATGTACGGCCGCTGTAATGAGCGGCGCCCTTGCCATCGATGTGAAAGGCCTGACCAAACGGTTTGGCAAGAAGACCGCAGTGGATCATATCGACATCGCGGTGCCGCAGGGCGAAGTGTGGGGCTTTCTCGGGCCGAATGGTTCGGGCAAGACCACCACCATCCGCATGCTGTGCGGGTTGCTCAGCGCCGATGAAGGCCAAGGCACCTGCCTGGGTTTGAACTTCCGCACCCAATCGGAAGCGGTCAAGCGCCAGGTCGGCTATATGACCCAGAAGTTCAGTTTCTGGGAAGACCTCTCCATCCGCGAGAATTTGGAATTCGTGGCGCGGCTTTACGGCTTGCCCGACCGCAAGGCCAAGGTGGATCAGACACTGGAACGGCTGGGGCTGGCCAAGCGTCAGGATCAACTGGCGGGCGAACTATCCGGCGGCTGGAAGCAGCGCCTGGCGCTCGCCGCCTGCACCTTGCACGGCCCCAAGCTGCTGCTGCTGGACGAGCCGACTGCGGGCGTGGATCCCAAGGCGCGGCGCGATTTCTGGGAACAGATCCATGCCCTGAGCGACCAGGGCCTGACCGTCCGGTCTCCACCCATTATATGGATGAAGCCGAACGTTGCGACCGCATCGTCTAATCCTGAACGGCAAGCTGGTGGCGCGCGGTTCGGTGGCCGAAGTGATCGCACAATCCGGCCTGGTGACCTTCGTGCTGGAGGGTGCGCATGTGCGCCATCTGCTGCCCGAACTGCAGGGCAAGCCCGGCATCGACTATGCCGGATTTTTTGGCGCGGCCCTGCATGTCAGCGGCCGCAACCGCGCCGCCCTTGAAAAGGCCATCGCGCCTTATCGGGGCCGGGCGGAGGTGACGGTGACCGAAACCCCGCCCAGCCTGGAAGATGTGTTCATTCAGCTGCAGGAGGAGGTGAAGTGAATTTCTCGCTGGCGCGCATCTATGCCATCCTGCTGAAGGAATTCCTGCAGATGCGGCGCGACCGCGTCACCCTGGGCATGATCATCGGCATACCGTTGATGCAGCTTTTCCTGTTTGGCTCCGCGATCAATTTCAATCCCAAGGCGCTGCCGACGGCCATCTCCATCGACGACCCGGAGTTTTCGCGCGCTCGATCGCGGCGGCCTTGCGCAATTCCAGCTATTTCGATCTCGTTGCCGAGACCAACTCCCCGCAAAAAGCACGGTTGCTGCTGCAGCAGGGAAAAGTCCTGTTTGTCGTCGAGATCCCGGAAAACTTCACACGCGACATCGTGCGTGGGGCGCAGCCGGACTTGCTGATTGAGGCTGATGCGACCGATCCAGCGGCAAGCGGCTATGCCGTCAGCGCATTCAACGGCCTTGCCGCGACCGCATTGCGTGACGATCTCAAAGGGGCGCTGGCGAGCCGGGCGCAGGGGCCGCCGCCCTTCAACACCGTCACCCATCTGCTCTACAATCCGGAATCCAACACCCAGTACAGTATCGTTCCGGGGCTGCTGGCCGTTATTCTCACCATGACGATGGTGTTGATGACGTGCCTCGCGGTTACGCGCGAGCGGGAGCGGGGGACCTATGAGAATCTCCTTGCCATGCCGGCCACGCCGCTAGAGATCATGATCGGAAAAATATCGCCCAACATCGCCATCGGTGCGGTACAGAGCGTGATTGTTCTTTTTGTCGCAAAATATGTTTTTGACGTACCGGTGATCGGTTCGCTTGCGCTTCTGGCGCTGGCGCTGACGGTATTCATCATCGCCAATCTGGCGGTGGGCTATACCTTCTCGACCATGGCCAGCAATCAACTGCAGGCGATGCAGATGACCCAGTTCTTTCTGCTGCCCGCGATTCTGCTGTCCGGCTTCGCGTTCCCGTTCGACGGCATGCCGCGCTGGGCGCAATGGATCGGGGAAGCCCTGCCGGCAACGCACGTCCTGCGCATCGTGCGCGGCATCATGCTAAAGGACAACGGCTGGCTCGAAATCTGGCCCGATATGTGGCCGCTGTTCCTCTTCACCTTCCTGGCCGGCAGCATTGCCCTGCTGCGCTTCCGGCGCACTTTGGATTAAGAAGATGGGGGGATTAGGAAGGTGGCGGATTAAGGTGCCGGCATCATGCTGAAGTTTGCCGCAAACCTGTCCTGGCTGTTCCTGGAATGGCCGTTCCTCGACCGCTTTGCCGCGGCCGCCGATGCCGGCTTCACCGCGGTCGAATATCTGTTTCCCTACGACCATGCGCCCGGCGACATTGCCCAGCGCCTGGCCCGCCATAACCTCAAACAGGTTCTGTTCAATCTGCCGCCAGGGGATTTTGCCGCCGGCGAGCGGGGACTGGCGGGGCTGGTTGGCCGCGAACAGGAATTCCGCGCCTCGGTGGAAACCGCGCTTAACTATGCGCGTGCCACCGCCACGCCGCGTCTGCATCTGATGGCGGGGATCGCCGAGGGCGGCGAGGCGATCGCCGCCTATCAGGACGCGCTGAAATTCGCCTGCGAGGCGGCGGCGGCGCATGGCATCGAGATCCTGATCGAACCGATCAATGGCCGCGACATTCCCGGCTATCTGATGAATGATTTCGGCCTGGCGGAATGGCTGATCCATGAATCAAAGCTGCCCAACCTGAGGCTGCAGTTCGACATCTACCACCGCCAGATCCTGCATGGCGATGTCACCCGCGGACTGGAGCTGCTCCTGCCCATTACCGGCCATATCCAGATCGCGTCGGTGCCGGCGCGCCATGAACCCACCACCGGCGAACTGGATGACGCACGTGTGTTCGAGACCCTGATACGGCTGGGCTATGGCGGCCATATCGGCTGCGAATACCGCCCTGCCAATGGCACGCTGGCGGGGCTGAGCTGGGTCAGACCTTTTCTCTAGCCAGCGGCGGCAAGGGTTCGACCTTGCCCACCACGAACAGATAGGATAGCGCCCCCACCACGCAGAGCCCGCCCGCTGTCGCCAGCGGCATCAGGAACGAGCCCTTGGTGATCGCCAGCATCACCCCGGTGAACGTGCTGATCATGATGCCCGCCAGGTTGCCGGCGAAATTCTGGATGCCGCCAATGGAAGCGACATGACCCGGCGTGGGCGCCATCTCGCTTACCACCGTCCAGGTATTGGCGCCGGCGAAGGACAGGCTGGCATAGGCGAGTGCGAACAGCGCCAGGCACAGATAGACGCTGTCGACAAAGGCCGAGATACCTATCGACGAGGCCACCAGCATGCCGCCGACCAGACAGGTCTTGCGCGCGCGCGTGGCGCTCCAGCCCGATCTTCAGCAACCGGTCGGATGTCCAGCCGCCCAGCCAGTTGCCGGCAATCGCCGACAGCGCCGGCGCCATGCCCAGCCCCGCGAACGAAGTCAGCGAGAAGCCGCGCGCCTGCAGCATGTAGCTGGGAAACCAGGTGATGAAGAAATAGATCGCGAAGTTCAGGCAGAACATGCCGATCATCAGGCCCCAGATGGAGCGGTAGCGGAACAGGTCGCCCCAGGAGATTTTGGTGGTGGCCGCGACGGTGCGCTGCGCGTTCGGCCAGCAGCGCATCGACCTCGGCCGGCGCGATGGCGCGGTGGCGTTCCGGATCGCGATAGACAAACCACCACAACAGCACCCAGACGATGCCCAGTAAGCCCGTGACGATGAAGGCGCCGCGCCAGCCCACGATCACGATCAGCCAGGTCACCAGCGGTATCGACAGCGCCGATCCTGCGGTCGAACCGCTGTTGAAGATGCTGCAGGCCACTCCCCGTTCGCGGCGGGGAAACCAGTTGAAGGCGACCTTGGCGAAGGATGGCAGGCTTGCGGCTTCGCCCACGCCCAGCATCAGGCGCGCGCCGATGAACTGCGAAACGCCGCGCGCGAAACCGGTGGCGATGGTGAACAGCGACCACCAGCCCACCGCCAACGCCAGGCTGAGGCGCACGCCGATGCGGTCGATGATCCAGCCCGCAGGCAGCTGCATCGCCGCATAGTCCAGAAGAAGGCGCTGAGCACCAGACCCATGGCGGCGGCATTCAGGCCCAGCTCATGGCGGATGGCGGGCGCGGCGACGGCCAGATTGGCGCGATCGATGTAGCTGATCGCATTGGCGAGGAAACACATCCAGATGATCAGCCAGCGTATCTTCGGCATCGTTCCCCCAACTTTTTATTATTATTATGTGCCCTGTCACATGCCTTATGACCGGTTTCGCGGCTTTACGCGAATTTCTGCACCGCTTCCCACAACCCGTTCAGATAGACGGCGCCCAGCGCGCGGTCGTAAAGACCATAGCCGGGCTTGCCGGTCTCGCCCCAGATCATGCGGCCATGATCGGGGCGTGCATACCCTTCATAGCCGACATCGTGATAGGCCTTGACGATCGCCGCCATGTCGAGCGAGCCGCAATCGGACTTGTGTGCCGTCTCCTCGAAATCGCCGGCGTCATTGACCTTGACGTTGCGCAAATGCGCGAAATGAATGCGGCCCATGCCGCCAAATTCGCGCACCAGCGCCTCGACATTGTTCTTGGGGCCGGCGCCCAGCGAGCCCGAACAGAGAGTCAGGCCATTGGCCTGCTGTCCACGATTCCGACCAGGCGAGCGAGATCGTCGCGGTTCTTGACGATACGCGGCAGACCAAAGATGGGGCGTGGCGGATCGTCGGGATGGATCGCCATCTTGATGCCGACTTTCCTCGGCCACCGGCATGATGGCTTTCAGGAAATAACCCAGATTGCCCCACATCTGCTCTTCGCCGATACCGGCATATTCGGCGAGCAGGCCTTCAGTTCCTCAGGTCTATAGCTGGTGTCCCAGCCGGGCAGCGAATCCCCTTGGCTAGATCGATCTCTTCGATCTGCTTGGTGTCGAAGGCCAAGGTGGTCGATCCGTCGGGCAACGCCTTTCCAGGGATGTGCGGGTCCAGTCGAACACCGGCATGAAGTTGTAGCAGATCACTTTCAGCCCGCACGGCGCCAGGTTGCGGATGGTCTGCTGGTAGTTGGCGATCAGCCGGTCGCGCGATCGGCTTGCCCAGCTTGATGTCTTCGTGCACGGGCACCTATCGATCACATCGAAGGCCATGCCATGGCTCTCGATCTTGGCCTTCAGCGCCTGAATCTTGTCCACGGGCCAGGTTTCGCCCACCGGCACGTCATAGATGGCCGAGACGATCCCGTGCATGCCCGGAATCTGGCGGATATAAGCCAGTGACACCGGATCGCTGTCACCATACCAGCGGAAAGTCATTTTCATCGTGACGCTCCCTGAATGGGCAAAGCTGTTATCGGAACCGGGCGCAATTAAAAAGTCTAAAGACAACGCCGCGGCCGGGCCATGGTAGGTTGCTGTCGATGGATCGGCGAAGTCAAATATTGGTCAAGCGGCTGGTTTGGCCCGTTCTGGCGGGCGTGTCGGTCCTGCTGTCGGGTTGCGGGTTCGAGGCGCCGGCGCCGCAGCGGAGCCCAGCGCCCGCGGCCCCGCCCGTGCCCATTTCAACCCTGTCGGCGACGCTGACGGTTCCGCAAGGACAGCTTGCCCGTCTGCTCTCCAACATGAGCGAATACCAGATCGCGGACCTCAAGAACCAGCCGGTCAAATGTGGTCCCCTGCAATGTCATCTCGATCTGCATGCCGATCGCACCGGGCCGCTTGCGGTCACCGTCGGCAATGACACGCTGGGCATCCGCCTGCCGTTTGCGGCAAAGGCCGCAGTGTCGACATCCGGCTTTCTTTCGCTGCACGGCCAGGCGGAGGGACAGGGACTGGCCGTGGCGCATACCAGCGTGACGGTCTCGCCGGGCTTGCGGCTTCATTCCAACGCCGACGGCGCGGTCACGCTGGACAATGGACACCTGCGCATCGGTCCGCTGGTGACCAATATCGCGCAGCTCTGGAACGACAATCAGGAAAGCATCTCGCGGCCGCTGTGGCGCGCGATGGACAGAGAGATCGCGCGCCTGCCGCTGAAGCCACGTATCGCGCGGCTGTGGGCCGATGCGTTCCGGCCGATCAAGGTCGGCAAATCGCCGGTCTCCTGGCTGGTGCTGCGTCCCCAGACGCTGGGTGTGTCCCAGCCGCGTCTCAGGGATGGCGCCATCACCCTGTCCCTGGCGCTGTCGGCGCGCGCGCAGGTGGTGGTGCAGGATGCGGTGCCTGATAATGCGCCCAAAGTGCTCCCAGCCGCTCGAATCCTTGATACGCCGTCGCGGGACTTCTCCTTTAATGTGCCGCTATTGCTTCCCTACGACCAGGCATCTGAGCTCGCGCTGGCGTCCCTGAACCGGCGGCCGCCGAAAGCCGGCGGCATGACAGTCACCTTTTCGCGCCTGCAGATCCTGCCGTCGGGACAAGATGTGGTGGTGGCCACCCGCTTTTGCGCCGATCCGTCCTGGGATCCGTTCGGCTGGTTCGCCTCCTGCGGCGATGTCTATCTGCGCGGGGTGCCGGTGTTCGATCCGGCAGACAGGACCATCCGGGTCAACCGGCTTCATTATGACGTCGCCAGCGCCAATCTGATGCTGAGCGCACTCAAATCCCTCGCCGGCGATGAACTCACGCGATTGCTTGAGACCCATCTGGTGTTCCATGAGGCAAACCAGATCGACCGTCTGCAAAACCAGATCACCCAGGTTCTGGCCCGACCGCAAGGCCGCGAATTGTCGGTTTCGGCCAAGGTGAAGTCTTTTGGCACGCCCGCCTTCACCTGGACGGCGGACGGATTTGTGGCGATCTTCTCGGCGAAGGGGCAGGTGGCTGCCAGTCTTGATCTCTAGGCCGGGGTGACGTTGAGGAAAACGCCAGGCTCCGGCCGCACTGTCATCATCATGACCGGATGAGGAGCCGGCATCGCGGGGGTGAAGTGGAACTTCTGGACCAGCGTCGCCGAGAATGATGCGCGCCTGCATCATGGCGAAGTCCGCCCCCACACAGACGCGGGGGCCCGCGCCAAAGGGCAGATACTGATACCGGTTCAGCTTGCCGCGGTTTTCCGGGCCAAATCTGCCGGGATCAAATTTTTCCGGCTTCTCCCACCACATCTCATGGCGGTGCAGCGCCCAGATCGGCAGGAAGACGATGTCACTGGGCTGAACGGTGCGGCCACACAATTCGTCCTTCGCCAGCACGGCGCGGGCCAGAAGCCCCACGGGTGGATAAAGCCGCATGGCTTCTTCCAGCACCTGTTCGACCAGCGGCATGGCGGCAAGATCATCGGGTGTCGCGGCGCGGCCATCCAGTTGCGCGGTGACTTCGCTTCGCACGCGCTCCTGCCATTCCTGCGCATGGGCCAGAAGATAAAGCGCCCAGGCCAGTGCCAGCGCGGTGGTCTCATGGCCGGCGACGATGAAGAACTGCATGTTGTGGACCAGCTCTTCCGGCGTCATCTGCTGGCCGGTCTCCGGATCACGCGCGGCCAGCATGTGGTTCAGCAGATCATCGGCTGTGCGGCCTGCGGCCTCCTGGCGCCGCGCTTCGATTGCCGTGGCCACCATGTGGTGCATGGTATGCACGGACGTCGCCGCCAGAAGTTCGCCCGGCCGCGGGAACCATGGCGGGAAGCCGAGAAAATCCAGCAGCGAGGCGCGGCCGGCGGTCTGGAAATAGCGGGTGATGGCCGCACTGAAAGTGGCGGCATCGAAATGCTCGCGTCCCGACAGCGCTACATCGCAGATCACATCGAAGGTCGCCGTCATCATTTGTGTCACTATCTCGGCGCGGCCGTTTGCAGCCAGCCGCTGGCAGGCGCGCTCGGCCGTCGCGGTCATGGCAGGGGCCAGCGCCACCACATTGCGATGGGTGAAGACGGGAGCAACCGCCTGGCGCTGCCATTTCCACTCCGCGCCCTCGGCGTTGAACAGGCTGTTGCCGATGGCGGGGCGCAGCATCCGGCGCATGATTTCCGACTTGGGATAGTTGGCCAGATTGTCCAGCATCACCCGCTTCATGCCGCCGGGATCGGCCAGCATGTGCCAGCGCATCAGCATCTCGCCGGAGACCATGGGCTGGCGATAGGACAGCGCAGGAATGATCTCCAGCACATTGCGGCGGGCGACCAGCGCCGTCTCCAGCCGCGACAGGCGGCGGCGATGCACAGGCGCGCCGGCAGGAAGGAAGTCTGTGTTCACACATGTCTCCCGGGCCGGTTTCGGCTACGCAGCCGCAGCAAAACAGGCCCGATTTTGGCAAGTTGGCAGTATCGGATAGATGTGACCTATTGCCAAAAACAAAACGCACAGAAAGCAGAAATGGGGAGAAAACAGACGATGCTGACCCGCCTTGCCCTTGCCAGCCTTTTCCTGTCCGGTGCGGCCGCCCTCGCGCAGGAAGACAGCGGTCCGCCGATAGGCAAGTCTCCCGGCTGGTTTTTGCAGAAGCCCGCACCGCGTCCTGCAGGCAGCGTGCGCCAGAAAGGCCGCGCCAATTTTGCCTCCCTGAACGGCGCGGGCGTCCCGGCTTGCACCCATTCGCCGGTCTGCGATCCCGCCAATGGCGGCTCGGCGGATCGCGGCGCGCTGGCGCGGGTCCAGTGGCGCCAGACCATGGGTTATACCTTTTCCTATCCCTTCAAGATTTCGCCTGACGACAATGGGCCCTACCACAGCGGCGTGCCCGCGGTCGGCATCGATTCCCGGGACAATCTGTGGGTCTTCCAGCGCAACAGCGCCGGCCACCCGCAGCTGTTCAAATACGGGCCGGACCACAGACTGATCCTGAGCGTGCCGGAAAGTGTGCTGGTGCACCAGGACAAGGCGCACGGCATGGCGGTGGACCCGTTCGACAATGTCTGGGTCGCCGACGGCGATGGCGCCACGGTCACTGAGCTCAACGCCGACGGCAAGCTGATCCGGACCATCGGCGTCAAGCGCCATCGCGGCGATTGGGATGAAGCCAGGGGCCAGCGGCTGTTGTGGCAGCCCATGATGATCGCGTTCTCGCCCAAGGGGGACGTGTTCATCAGCGAAGGCCACGCCAATGAGAGCCCCAACGATGCCGATTCCAGCGATCCCGCCAACAATATCGGTGCCGCGCGCATCATCCATCTGGATCACGACGGCAAGTTCATCAACCAGTGGTTCGGCAACAGCGTCGGCCAGGGCAAGTTCAGCATGGCGCATGGCGTGGCGGTGGATCCCAGGAACGGCGATGTCTGGATCGGCGACCGCGAGCAGTATCGCCTGGTGGTCTATAGCCAGGACGGCCATTTCCGCCGCACCATCCAGATGCGCAACCTGATGTGCGCCATCGGGTTCGATCGCCATGGCGATCTGTGGGTGTCCAGCGGCCAGGACGGCCAGCTGCTCAAGATGGACCGTGACGGCACGGTCCTGGGTGCGGTGGGCAATGGGGCAGGGCGCGGCCCCGGCCAGGCCATCGAGACGACCTACATGGCTTGGGACAAGGCGGGAAATCTTTATACCGGCGACACCAGCGTGGCCCGGGTGACGGAGTGGTCGCCGCCGAAAGGTCATTGATGGAACCGGGGTTCCATCAGGAACGCCGGGCCCGCGATGACGTTTTTCAGTGGGTGAAGTTCACAGGAGCCCAACATGAACAGGATCCACAAAATCGCGCTGGTTGCGACGAGCGCTGCGTTTCTTTGCCTGGGTATAGGCGGGGCCGTAGCGCAGAATGTCTCCGGCGGCGATCCCTATACGCAGGGTTATGCGGCTGGCGCATCCGCAAAGGAGCGCAACAGCTTCAGTGCGTTCGACCGCGGCTACAGGGCCGGCCAGTCGGATCAAATCAGCACCGACAGCCAGGCCGCCAGCACGCAGGCCTATAACAGCGGCTATCAGGCGGGCCTTGCCCAGGCCAACAGCGCCACACAGCAGGCGTACAATGAAGGCTATCAGAGTCGCGTCTCACAAGACCGCGACGCGGCCGCCCGGGCTTTCGACAATGGCTTTGATGCCGGCGCCTATCGGCAGGCGCGTGATGACACGGATTATCCGTAGCCGCCCGCTTCAGCACGTTGATTGAAGACACAGAGCCCGCCGCGAAAGTGGCGGGCTCTTTTGCCTTCCAGCGCGGCTGGAGGCTGCCCGTCTGGTCTTGCCAAGGGCCGGGGGCGGGATAAACTCAGACAAATAACCGGGGAGGACCGGATGGCGTTCAAAGACGGCTTCAGCCGCAGACGTTTTTCCACTGCCGCGGCGCTGGCGCCGCTTGCCGCATTCGCCGGCAAGGCGCTGGCGCAAGGGTCGCCGGGCCCTTCGCTGACGGCGCCACCCACCGCAGGTACGACCAGCGTGCGCCAGATCGTGGCGCATCTGGCGGGCGATCCTTTCGCCAAACCGATCAGCTTCCAGCGCAAGGATGTGGCGGCGAAGCTGAAGCCGGTTGCCCTGCAGGACGTGCGGCTGGGAGAGGGGTCGTTCCGCGAGCTCCATGCCGCCAATGCCGCCTATCTCAAGCGTCTGCCGCTCGACAGCCTGCTGCACAGTTTCCGCCTCAATGCCGGCATTCCTTCCCAAGCGGCTCCGCTGGGCGGCTGGGAAACCCCGACTGGCGAACTGCGCGGCCATTACGTCGGCCATTATCTGTCGGCCTGCGCGCTGGCCCATGCCGGCGCCGGCGATGCGGAATTGAAACGGCGCGGCGATGCGCTGGTCGCGGGCCTGGCGCAATGCCAGGACAGGCTGCAGCAGGGCGGTTATCTGTCCGCCTATCCGACCGAATTCTACGACCGGCTGCAGAAGGGCGAGGTCTATGTCTGGGCGCCCTTTTACACCATGCACAAGATGCTCGCCGGCCTTTACGACATGCACACCTTGGCTGGCAACCAGCAGGCGCTCGCGGTGATGACCGGCATGTGCAATTGGGTCGACACATGGACAGCGCAATGGGACGAGGCCCATATGCAGCGCATCCTCAATGTCGAGTTCGGCGGCATGCAGGAAGCGCTCTACAATCTGGCCGCGCTCACCGGCGACGATCGCTGGGGGCGGGTGGGCGATCGCTTCACCAAGAAGGTCGTGTTCAATCCGCTGGCGTCGGCCAGCGACCAACTGGCCGGACTGCATATGAACACGCATGTGCCCCAGATCATCGGCGCGGCGCGGCGCTATGAGATATCCGGTGACCATCGCTTTCACGACGTGGCACATTTTTTCTGGCACACGATCGCCCAGCACCGCACCTACGCCACCGGTGGTGCATCCAACCGCGAGAACTGGCTTTCCAATCCCTCGCGCCTGTCGGAGGAATACCACGCCGCCGACAGCCATCAGGAATGCTGTTGCTCCTACAACATGATGAAGCTGACGCGGCATCTCTTCGGCTGGGATCCCGATGTCCGCTACATCGACTATTACGAGCGCAACCTGTTCAACCACCGGCTGGGCACCATCCGTGGCGACGGCATGAACCAGTATTTCCTGTCGTTGACGCCGGGCGCCTGGCGAACCTATGGCGGGGAGACTGATACCTTTTGGTGCTGCAACGGCTCAGCCAGTGAGGAATACAACAAGCTCAGCGACACCATCTATTTCAACGACGGCCATGATCTGTGGGTGAACCTGTTCCTGGACTCAAGCCTCAACTGGAAGGAGCGCGGCATTCGCCTTTCCCAGAAGACGCGCTTTCCGCAAGAGGCGCGCACCCGGCTTGTCATCGAACAGGCGCCGTCCGGGCCCTTTGCCGTCAATTTGCGCATTCCGTCCTGGACCACGGCGGACGCGCGCGTGTCGGTCGCGGACAAGGCGCTGGACGTTGCGCCCACGCCCGGCAGTTATCTTTGCATCCGGCGCAAATGGAAGGCTGGCGACAGCATTGTGCTGGAGATGCCGATGAGTTTGCGCACTGAAGCCTTCGCCGACGATCCGTCGCTGCAGGCGGTCTTGTATGGGCCGCTGGTGCTGGCAGGCCAGTTCCCACTGGGCGATGTGCCGATGCCGGCCGACAAGCCGCACGGTCCCAATGTGGCGCAGGCGCCGATTCCCGTGCCCGTGCTGCCGGTTGCAGGCAAAGAGCCGCAGGCCTGGCTGAAGCCGG
>CAWHLV010000088.1:0-12600 GCA_963830095.1 uncultured Alphaproteobacteria bacterium | reverse complement strand
TCCATGCTGAGGCGGGCATAGCGGCGGGTAGAAGCATCGCCCGGCAAAGGGGTGACGGTAGCGCCCCCCAACCGGTGCGGACCAGAAAATTCTTCATGGCAAGCTGACGTTCAGACATCAATGATACTTTCCCAGCGCGATGGCCCTGTAAGACGCGCCGATCGCGCACCGTTTAGTGAGCCTAGGCGAACATGCAGGGTATCGATGGGCAAGGTTTCCGGCGCGCGCTCCGGCCATTCCACCAGCACCGCGCCATCGGCTAGCGCGTCCTCAAAACCCAGCTCTTCCAACTCGCGTGCGTTTTTTAGACGATAGAAATCATAGTGCGCGACGGGGCTGGTATCGTAGGTTTGCACCAATGTGAAAGTGGGGCTGGGCACATCTTCCTCCACACCCAGCGCGACCAAAATGGCGCGCGCCAGCGTGGTCTTTCCTGCACCGAGATCCCCCACAAAGCCACCGCATCGCCCTGGCCTAAGACCTGAGGCAATGAGGGCCCCCAGCCGGGCGGTGGCGTCAAGGTCGGGCAGGGCGATCTCCTTGCGGAATGTTTCGCTATTTGGGCCATTGGACGGCTTTTAGCCCGCCGTCAGGTATCCGGAAGGGCCCGGTTGTGGGTTGGGCGATGGCATGGTAACCCCACGCCCGAATTGGAGAAAATTCCCGCAAAATGTCCGCAAATATCGTGATTATCGGCGCCGGACAGGCCGGCGCCCAGGCCGTCCAGTCGCTGCGCGCCGAAGGCTTCGATGCCGGCCCATCACCATGGTGGGCGACGAGGCCTATCCGCCCTATCAGCGCCCGCCCTTGTCCAAGGCCTATCTGCTGGGCAATTTCGAGCGGCCGCGCCTGTTCCTCAAGGCCGACAACTATTATCCGGAAGCCGGCTGCGAGCTGATCGTCAACACCAGCGTCAAAGCCATCCATCGCGCCGAGCGCGTCATTGAACTGTCGGACGGGCGCAAGCTCGACTTACGACAAGCTGTTGCTGGCCACCGGCGCGCGCGTGCGCGCGTCTCAGATGTCCCGGCGCGGATCTGCCCGGCGTTCATTATCTCAAGACCATCGCCGATGTGGACGGGCTGCAGGAAGTTTTCCAGGCGGGCAAGCGCATCGCCATTGTCGGCGGCGGCTATATCGGGCTGGAAGTGGCGGCGGTGGGTGCCAAGCGCGGACTGGATGTCACGGTGTTCGAGGCCATGGACCGGCTGATGGCGCGCGCGGTGTCGCCGGCACTGTCGGACTTCTATGCGCGCGAGCACGAAAAGGCGGGCGTGACGCTCAAGCTCAACACCGGTGTCGAGGCCATCGAAGGCAACGGACAAGGTCGAGCGGGTGATTGCGGGTGGCCAGAGCTATCCTTGTGACATCGTGCTGGTCGGTATCGGCGTCATCCCTTGCGACGAGCTGGCGGTGAAGGCGGGGCTCGGCTGCGATGACGGCATTGTGGTGGACCAGAATGCCCGCACCGGCGATCCCCATATCTGGGCGGCCGGCGACTGCACCCGTCATGTCGGACGCGAAGGCCATGAGATCCGTCTGGAATGTGTGCAGAACGCCATCGACCAGGCCAAGCATGCCGCGCTTGCCATGGCCGGCAAACCCAAGACCTACAGCGAAGTGCCGTGGTTCTGGTCCGACCAGTATGACCTCAAGCTGCAGATCGCGGGTCTGGCGCGGCCCACCGATACGCTTGTCCAGCGCGGCGATCCGGCACTGCGCAAATTCGCCGTCTTCCATCTGCGCGACGGGAAGGTTGCGGCCGTGGAAGCAGTGAATGCCGCGCCCGAATACATGATCGGCAAGAAACTGATCGCCGAAGGCAAAAAATCGAGTCCGCCAAACTGGCCGACCTGTCCATCCCGATGAAGCAGATGGTGTGATGCCGGCGCAAATACAAAGTCACGTACATCGAGAGCAACGGCCAGGCCACACGGTCGAGGTGGCCGAAGGCTGGTCGCTGATGGAAGGGGCGGTCAAGCACCTGATCCCCGGCATCGACGCGGACTGCGGCGGGGCTTGTGCCTGCGCCACCTGCCAAGTCTATGTCGCCCCCGGCTGGGAGGCAAAGCTGCCGCCCAAGAGCGAGATGGAAGAGACCATGCTGGATTTCGCGCCCGATGTGAAAGCCAACAGCCGGCTTTCCTGCCAGTTACGGATGACGGCCGAACTGGACGGCATCGTGCTGAACCTGCCCAAGACCAGCACGCCTGAGTAGGCCATGCACCAATTTAATGGGTCAAAAAATCGACTCGCCGGTTGCTTGGCAGGGGCACCAAGAGAGAAATTTGCGAATCTTGCATCACCGCGGCTACGGCCGGTCTTGTTCTTTCTCCGGTTCTTTCTCCGGCCGCCTGGGCCGATCCATTGTCGCCGGGCAAGCCCGCAGGCGTTCACCAGGCGCAGAGATGGGACAACGGCACGACCATGATCATCATCGGTGTGGGTGTGGCGGGGCGGCGGCCATTGCAATCGCGGTGTCCAGCAACAACAGCGGCGTGCCCGACGTCGGTTACCACCTCGCCGGTGGTTATCGACCAGCACCACGGGTATGACCTAGAGATAAGCTGTCCGGCGGTCGCTGGCTGCTGCGGATACGGTTCGTCGTCATGACGCGGCGCGGCAGGTGGCAGCGTACCAGTGTGCCGCTCTCCCGGGCCGCTTTCGATCTCGACCCAGCCGTCATGCAATTCCAGGAAACGGTTGACCAGCGCAAGGCCGAGCCCCGCTCCGCCGCGCGTGCCGGCATGCTCTTGGCCGAGAAGCGCTCGAACACCGTTGGCCTTAACGTCCGCCGGCATGCCCGGGCCATTGTCGGCGACCGCGATCTGCACATCTTCGCCCACGATGCTTGCCGCCAGCGTGATGGCGCCGCCGCGCGGCGTGAATTTGAAGGCGTTGGAAAGCAGATTGAACACGATCTGGCGCAGCCGCCGCGCATCGGCCAGGAATATTCCCGATTCTCGGGCACGTTCACCTCAAGCGTCAGACCCATCTTGGCGGCCCATTCGCGCGCATGGGCGGCGACCTCGGGAGCAGCGCGTGCAGATCCATGCGTTCCAGTTCCAGCCGCAGCGCGCCGGATTCCACCAGCGCCAGGTCGAGAATGTCGTTGACCAGGTTCTTGAGCGTATTGCGAGCCGCTGACGATGGCCTGGACATATTCGCTCTGGCGCGGGTTGAGCGGGCCGGGCACGCCGCTCGCCAGATGTTCGGAGAAGCCCAGGATGGTGTTGAGCGGCGTGCGCAATTCGTAGGAGACATGCTTGATGAAGTCGGACTTCAGCCGGTCGGCGGCTTCCAGCGCCTCGTTGCGATCGCGCAGCGCATTTTCGATGCGGAAGCGGTCGGTGACGTCGGCGAAGGTGACCAGCGTGGCGCCGTCGGGCAGCGGCGACAGTGGAAAGCGACAGCACCGATGCGGTCGGAACGTTCCATCTCGCCGATGTTCGCGCGCGCGCCGCGCCCGGCGACGATCGCCTGGATCAGCTGGTCCCAGATGCTGGCTGTCGCCGAATCGGTCGCGCGCAGCGGCGGCGATGGTGCGCACATGCGGTTCGCCTGCCAGATCCTCGGCGTCGAATTCCCAGATGCGGGCGAAGGCGGCGTTGTGCAGCTTCAGCTTGCCGTCGGGGCCGAACACGGCGACGCCTTCGCTGAGCGTATCCAGCGTCGCCGACTGCACCTTGATCAGGGTGTTGTAGTCGCTTTCCAGCGTCAGCTGCGCGGTGACGTCTTCATAGAGAAAGGTCAGGCCGCCGAAGGGATGGGGCTGGGTCACCACCCGGATCGTCTGGCCGCCGGGCAAGTGCCAGGGCTCTTCGGCTGGGCTGTCGCGCGCGCGTCTTGGTACAGCGCGAGCCGCGCCCGCTTCCAGCCCTGGTAGTCGCGCTGTTCCGGCAGCTTTCGGGCCTCGCGCAGCCGGTCGAGGATTTCCCCGTCGGTGGGATGTTGTCGAGCAAGCCTTCCGGCAGGCCCCACAGCCTGACGAAGGCGCGGTTGTAGAAGGTGAGCTTCTGGTCACGGCCGAAGATCGCCACCGCCGTCTGCAGCTTGTCCAGCGTGTCGGCATGGGCGTCGGCATGCTGTTGCAGCCGGGCTTCGGCCGCCGGCGATATCGGTCACGTCGCACGGCAGCGCCGATCACGCCGGCTTCGCCCAGCGGGATCTGGGTGAAGTTGAGGGCGCGGCGCTGGCCGCCCATCACGGAGAAACGCTTGGACTGCTGGGTGCGTTGGCGCGCGCGCGCTCGGGCCAGTTCGCGTTCGCCTTTTTCCAGCGCCACCTGTTCGCGGCGGGCAGTTTCGAGATCGCGGCGCCCGCGCCTTTCAAGGAAGGCATGATTGCCCCAGATGAGCGCCAGGCGCCTTGTCGCGCAGCCACACCGGCATCGGCAGCGCATCCAGGATCGCCTTGTAGTCGGCGCTCTGTTCGACGGCGGCCTGCGGTTCTTCCATCCACACCGCCGCCATGGAGCCCACCGCGCGCCCGCGCGCCTGAAACCTGCGGCCATGGTTGTCCGCTACCGTCAGTGAAAAACGCCGCGCCACGGTCCGACAGGCCGTCGATCGCAGTGGACAGCGCCAACGCGTCCGCGCCTTTAAGACAGGACTGCAGCAACTCATCGCCGCCGCCATAGGAGAAGGGACCGGAACCATCGCGGCCCCAGACCACCAGCGCTTCGCGGCCGGCGCCCAGAAGCGCATCGCGTTCGCCCAAAGCCGCCTTGGTCTTGGCGCCGACGGTGCGCAGCGACTTGCGCAGACGCCGTGCGGCGCGTTGTTCGGCGAGCGCCCAAAGGCCGGCCGCGATCGCCAGGGCCACGCCGCCGCATGCCAGCGCCGAAAGGACCACCACATTGCCGTTCTGAAGATGTCAGGGCGTCGGGCATTGCCGCCAGGGCAGGAACAGGCGGCAAGGCTAGCAGCGGGGCTATCAGCAGGCCGTTAAGCCCCTGGCGCCCGCTGCCCCCCGCTTTGCCCCCTTGTCCCAATCTGGGACGCATGCCGCCAGCCCTCGTTAACCTTTGCCTTTTAGGCAAATCACTTTGGAATCAATAAGATAGCCGCGAGGGCCGAGTCCGCCTAGGTATTGTGGTTAATAAATTCCTAATCCCGAGATGCGGCCAACGGTCCTATATCTTGCGGGTTGCGGGAAAATTCCGAGTCAATTCAGGGAATTAAATCGCGCCCGCAATTGTGACATCCGCTGCGGCGGCGGCTGGCTGTCAGCAAGAAATTTTTAACCAGTATGAAAAAAGCGCGGCCGCCAGAACGGCGACCGCGCTTTCTCGCAGTTGCGAAAGCCTTAGTAGCGATAGGTGTCCGGCTTGTAGGGACCCTGTTTCGGGATCGAAATATAATCGGATTGCTTGTCGTTCAGCTCGGTCAGCTGCACGCCGATCTTGGCCAGGTGCAGACGGGCGACTTTCTCATCCAGCTGTTTGGGCAGGGTGTAGACCTTCTTCTGGTACTTGCCCGGATTGGCGTACAGCTCGATCTGCGCCAGCGTCTGGTTGGTGAAGGAGGCGCTCATCACAAAGCTGGGATGGCCCATGGCATTGCCCAGGTTCACCAGCCGGCCTTCCGACAGAAGGATGATGCGCTTGCCGTCGGGGAATTCCACCTCATCCACCTGCGGCTTCACATTGTGCCACTTCAGGTTCTTGGTGGCGCCGACCTGGATCTCGCTGTCGAAGTGGCCGATGTTGCAGACAATGGCACGATCCTTCATGGCGCGCATGTGTTCCAGTGTGATGACATCCACATTGCCGGTGGCGGTGACGAAGATGTCGGCGCGCGGCGCCGCATTCTCCATGGTCACCACCTCATAGCCTTCCATGGCGGCCTGGAGGGCGCAGATGGGGTCGATCTCCGACACCATCACCCGGCAGCCGGCATTGCGCAACGAGGCGGCCGAACCCTTGCCCACATCGCCGAAGCCCGCGACCATGGCGACCTTGCCGGCCATCATCACATCGGTGCCGCGGCGGATGCCATCGACCAGCAATTCCCGGCAGCCATAAAGATTGTCGAACTTGGACTTGGTGACGCTGTCATTCACATTGATGGCGGGGAAGAGCAGCTTGCCTTCCTTTTCCATCAGATACAGGCGGTGCACGCCGGTGGTGGTTTCCTCCGACACGCCCTTGATGGATTGCGCCAGCTTGGCGAACCAGCCCGGCTTTTCCGTCAAGGTGCGCTTGATCAGGGCGAAGAAAACTTCCTCTTCCTCGTTGGTTGCCTTGTCGAGGAAAGCGGTGTCGCCTTTTTCGGCGCGCAGGCCCGCATGGACCAGCATGGTGGCATCGCCGCCGTCATCCAGGATCATGTTGGGCAGCCCGCCGCCCTCTGTTCCATTATCTGGCCATTCCAGGATCTTGCGGGTGTAGTTCCAATAGTCGACCAGGCTCTCGCCCTTGATCGCGAAGACCGGGATGCCGGCGGCGGCGATGGCGGCGGCCGCATGGTCCTGGGTCGAATAGATGTTGCACGAGGCCCAGCGGATGTCGGCGCCAAGCGCCTTGAGCGTCTCGATCAGGACCGCGGTCTGGATGGTCATGTGCAGGGAGCCCGCGATGCGCGCGCCTTTCAGAGGCTGGCTCGGGCCGTATTCGGCGCGGGTCGCCATCAGGCCCGGCATCTCGATTTCGGCGATGTTCAGTTCCTTGCGGCCCCACTCGGCCAGGCTGATGTCCTTGACGATATAGTCACTGAAGGCGGCGGACATGATGGGAATCCCTTGGTTGCGGGCGTGCCTATAGCAGCCGCATCCGGGCAGGGCAAGGAACATATAAAGAAATCTGCATATGGTGATGCAGGTCCTGGAAAAGGCGGCTTTACCGCGCCATCAGGGTTCCAGCTTCGTGGGCCTCAAGTCGCCGACACGCGACCCGCTCGGCGTCTTGGTGGCCGCGGTAGCGCCGCTCCCATCAGGCCCATCGACCTTATAGCCCGCCTGGCGCAGCAGGTTTGGGACACCGTTGGGTCCCACCAGATGGGCGGCGCCCACCGTGATGAGGAAGGTGCGCTTCTCGTTGAGCATCTTCTCGATCTTGGGAAGCCAGAGGTGATTGCGGTCATCCAGGATCGCCTTATGTTCTTCCGGCAACGTGCCGGCGGAATCGACAGCCAGTATCGCGGCCGGATCGCCGGCCTCCCAGGCTTCCAGGAGTTTCTTTTCAGGCACCATGGGTTTGTTGGCGGCGCGCTTCATCGCGGCGCGCAGGATGGCCAGCTCGTTCTTGGTGGTGGCGTCACGCTTCAGAGCGTGCAGCGAGCGCTCGGGCGTCTCAAGCGCGCGCACGTCATGGACACCCCGTGCCTCGGCCATGGCGTAGATCTTGTTGTCCACGCCTTCTTCGGTGTGGAATGTGAGTTTGCCGCTCATGGCGTCGTCCAGTTCCGCAGCCGCGTACCAGGGCCGCATCACAACCAGGCCTTCCGGATCGATCTGGGTATGCTCGACCGCGGCGCGGAATTCGCTGCGCATCTCGGCGTCGAAATAGGATGGCAGTGAAACGCTAGGCGGCAGATACGTGTTGGCGACCATCAAAAGTCCGGCCTGGGCCAGCTTGTCGCTGGCCATGGGGATTTCAAACACGAAAGCGCTGGCGCGCTTTACCGCCGCCTTGATGGCCGGGGTCTGCCACTCCACATTCTTGGGCAGGGCATGAAATGAGCCCAGCAGGTACGCCGTGCCTTTGGGCCCGTGCACCGTCCACATCGCCGGCGTGGCATGCACCGTCGGCTCCTTGGCGTCTTTATCTGCCGTATCGTCCGCGAAGGCGGGCGCCACGGTCATGAACAGCACGCAAAGCCTGAACAGCCAGTACCGGAAATGTGCGCGCATCTGTTCCCGCCTCTTGGGCGAGGACCATGCCCGATAGCCGCTTAAAGCGGCGCAAAGGCGATATTTAAAATTTTAGGTATCTCGATGACCGCAGCCGGCTGCGGGCATCGAGATGCCGAGCCCGGATTAGTGGCAGCGTAAGGTCCGGGCGAGGCTCGGCACCGATAACGGTATCGGACCGCTATGGGTCCGGCCTCGCGGGCCTCAAGTCGCTGGCGCGCGGCCTGCTCGGCGCCTTGATGGCTTGGTAGTCCAAGCCATCAAGGCCCATCCACCTTATACCCGTCGGCCCGCAGCAGGGCGGGCACGCCGGCGGCGCCGGTCAGATGGCCCGCGCCCACGGTGATGAAAAAGACGTGCTTTTCCTTGAGCATGGCTTCGATCTGGGGCACCCAGCGCTGGTTGCGGTCATCCAGCAGGGTCTTGCGGGCTTGCGGAAAGTCGCTGAGGTCGCCGTTGATCAGTTCGTCCAGCTTGGCCTGGTCGCCTTCGCCCCAGGCTTTTATCATCGGCTGCACGCCGCCCGAGAGATCGCGCAGATCCTTGAGGCCGGATTCGAATTCCTGCAGCTCCAGCTTGGGGTCGTGAGGCGCCAGGATGGCGAACTGCTCGGCAATGGTTTCGAAATAGCGCATCTCCCTGTGGGCCTTGGCGGCGTCCTGCATCAGGGTCGAATCCACGCCATTGCTGGCGGCATAGTTCAGCTTGCGCATCTGGGCGAACATCAGCTGGATGCCGGCAAGCCAGGGCCGCTCGCGGTCCACGCCTGCCGCCGGCAGGCCCGATGCCGCCACCGCCGTGTCATAATCGGGCAGCGCCTCGGGATGCAGCTTTGCCCTGAGGCTCTCGTCCGCCGGCAAATACCCATTCGCCTGAATCTTGCCCTGAAGTTCCTCGAGCGCTTTTGCGTCTTCGGGGACTTCGAAGACAAAGACATCGCTGCGCGACAGGGCACGGCTGATCTGCGGCGTGCGCCAGCGCACATAGGCGGGAAGCACATGCACCGCGCCCAGCATGTAAACCTCGCCCTGGCCGGCCTTGATATGCCAGAGCGACGGATAGGCCATGAAGGCTGGCAATGACGGCTGCACCTGGGCGAAGGCGGCGACGGGAAGCGTGGCCAGCAACGCCAGCAGGACCCCGATCAGTTTTCTTATTCCAGGCATAGCGCACCCGCCGCGATCACCAGCGCCGATAGTATCCGGCGCGGGGTCAAGGGTTCAGCAAAAAACAACCGTCCCAGCAGGATCGCAAACAGAACGCTGGTTTCGCGCAGGGCCGACACGCTACCCATGGGCGCGCGGGTCATGGCGAAAATGACGATGCCGTAAGCCAGAAGCGAGACCACGCCGCCCAGTGCCGCCAGGCCGGTCGCGTGGGCGCCGCGCCACAGACGGCTGTCGCGCCGGCGCAGCCAATAGACCGGCGCAGCGGTGATGCCCCACATCAGGCACATCCACAATGTGTAGGATACAGGGCTTGCGGAAAGACGTCCCCCGATGCCGTCGGTAACGCTGTAGGCGGCGATGAAGAGACCGGTGCCCAGCGCATAGAAAATGCCGGCTTCCGGCAGCCGCCGCCCGCGAAAGGCCAGCGAAATGATGCCGGTGCTGACCAGCAGGATGCCGGCGATGCCGGATAGGGAAGGGAATTCCTTGGCCGCCACGGCCGCGCCCAAGGTGACCAGGAGCGGCGAGGATCCGCGCGCGATCGGGTAGGCCGAGCCGAACTCGCCGCTGCGATAGGCGCGGATCAGAAACGCGTTGTAGCCGACATGCAGAACCGCCGAGCCGATCAGGTAAGGCCAACTGGCGCGCAACGGTGTCGGCAGGAACGGCAGAACAGCAGCGCAGGCCAGGCTGGTGGCGATGCCCATGATGGTCATGGACCACAGCCGGTCGCTGCCGCCCTTCAGCAATGCATTCCAGGAGGCGTGAAGCAGGGCGGCGAACAGGACGATGGCTGCGATGGGCAAGGTCATTGCCGAGCCCAAATCACTCCTCCCCGAACTTTGCTTCCACGAGTGCCAGAATTGCTTTCATCGCCTCATCTTGGTCGGGACCTTCGGTGGTGATTTCCACTTCCGAGCCAATAGAGGCCGCCAGCATCATCAGCCCCATGATCGAGCGGCCGTTGACCGCGGTGCCGTCCTTGACCACATGGATCTCGGACTGAAAGCGCGCCGAAGCTTCCACGATCTTGGCGCTGGCGCGCGCATGCAGCCCGCGTTTGTTGGGAATGATGACCTTGGCGGACAGTCCTGCCATCTATGCCCAAATCTTCCTATGCCAGGTCCGCGCTGCCCGCGCGCATGTATTTGCGCCCCGCCTCGATGGCTTCCTTCACAGCCTGTTCCAGCGGCACCTTGGCGCGGATGTCGATCAGCTTGATCAGGCTGGGCAGATTGGCGCCGGCCAGCACCTCGATCTTGCCGCGTTCCAGAAGCGTCAGCGCCAGGTTGCAGGGCGTACCACCGAACATGTCGGTGGCGATGATCACGCCACGGCCCACATCCACCGACTTGGCGGCGGCGGCGATCTCGCGCTGGCGGCGCTCGATATCGTCTTCGGGGCCGATACAGATGGCGCGCAGATGGGTTTGCGGGCCCACCATATGCTCCATTGCGGAAATGAATTCCTGGGCGAGCCGCCCGTGCGTTACCAGAACAATGCCAATCATGAAGATTCCTTCGACGGCGCGGACAGTATCAAAAGCGCGCAGTCTGAGAAGGGTTATTTGGTGATAAAAGTGTCGCTAAACAAGCCTTGCGAAAAAGCCCCCAAAGCAGCGCGGATTTTGGCCGGCGTGGCGGCGAAACGGGCGTTCAGCAGGATTTCCGGCACCAGAACCCGTGGTTTCAACTGTGCCGGGGGACGCCAGAAACGTGGAGCGGGCAGGCGCATACCTTCCGGTCCCAGCCGCACGACAAGCGCAATCCTGGCTTTCGCGCGCACCGGCATTGCGACAATGCCAAGCCCGCGGATTTCCAGAAGGCCCTTGATGGTGGACGGTGCACGCGCATGAAGCGCACCTTTTTCCACCCAAACAAGCGTGCGGTCATCGGCCACCAGAACCGCACCCTGGTCGATCAGCCGCAGTGCTAAATCCGATTTGCCGGCGCCGCTTTTGCCAACAGCAGCACACCGGCCTTGCCCGATCGCCACACAGCTTGCATGGATGTTGGCTTCAGGCATGCAGCGCCGCCATCGGCAATTCCACCACCAGGCGCGCGCCCTGGCCCTGGCTGTTATCGGGCGCGCGGTTCTCGGCATAGATGCGCCCGCCGGCGCCTTCGATGATCTGGCGGGCAATGGACAGGCCCAGACCCGAATTGCGGCCGAAATTCTCGCCCGGACGTTCGGTATAAAAGCGCTCGAAAATGGATTCCAGATTGTCGGGCGGAATGCCCGGGCCGTCATCTTCCACCGTCACCCGCGCCACCATGTCATGCCGGGACGCGGTGACGATAACCTTGCCCTGCTGGGGGCTGAATGACGCTGCATTGTCGATCAGGTTGCGGAACACCTGGCCCAGCCGTTCGTCGCGGCCGCGCACGATGGCGGCGGGCGGAAGCTCGTCGTGCAGCACATAATCCACCTCGCGCGGATTGTCGGTCATGCGATAGATTTCGATGATCGTGGACAGAAGTCTGGACAGCGCCACCGGCTCTTTGGTTTCGCGCGACAGTTCCGCATCCAGCCGCGAGGCGTCGGAAATGTCGGTGATCAGCCGGTCGATGCGCTTGATGTCGCCGCGCATAATGGCGAGCAGGCGCGCCCGGGTTTCGTCATCTTTGGCGCGGAATACATTTCCACCGCGCTGGCCAGCGAGGTGAGGGGATTTTTCAGCTCATGCGCCACATCGGCGGCAAAGCTCTCGATGGCGTCGATGCGGTCATAGAGATTGGCGGTCATGGAGCGCAGACTGTCGGCCAGATCGCCGATCTCGTCGGTGCGCTCGGGAAAATTGGGAATGATGCCGCGCCCGCCCGCGCCAGAGCGCACCAGGTCGGCGGCTGCCGCCAGCCGCTTCACCGGCTCGGCGATGGTGCCCGCCAGATAGAGCGAAGTGAACAGCATGACCAGGAACGCCACCAGGAAACCTCGAACAGGGTGAAGCGTTCGGCGCGCAGAATGTCGTCGATGTCGCCGCCTTCGGTGGACAAGAGCAGCACGCCATAGATGGCGCGGTAGCGGCTTTCGACGGCGCTGCCACCGATAGCACCAGCCGGTTGCGATCATCCACGCGTTCGGCCGTGGCGGTGACGCCGCTCAACGCGGGGTCGACTTCGCGATAGACCCGCCCATCATCACCGCCTCGTAATAAGGCTCGAGCTGGGCAAACGGGACGCACGCCCATCACGCCATCATAGACACGCCTGAACCATTCCTTGAGTTGGCTGGTGGTGTCCAGCGATGGCAGTTCGCTGATCCGCACCACATTGCGGGGCAGAAAATCGCGGGTATCGACGGCAAGCTGGCCGCCCGGCAGATAAAGCCGCCCGCGCAGCCGCGTGGGCGCAATCAGCTGGCCCAGCAGCGGTTCGGCATCGGCTACTTTCAGCGTGTGGGTCTCGGGATCGGTGGCATAGGCCGCCAAGGTGCCGCCAATGATATCGGCCTGCTCGCGGATGGCGTTCATCCGTTCCCAACCAGGCCGCGGCCAGACGCCTGCACCAGGATCACGCCGCCTGTCAGCACGATCAGCGCCAGCGCGTTGAAGCCCAGGATGCGCCAGGCCGCAGGCGGA
>CAWHLV010000087.1:0-50942 GCA_963830095.1 uncultured Alphaproteobacteria bacterium | reverse complement strand
TGAGCAGTTTAACGCCGTGCTCAGGGCAGTTAAGCTAGTTATTCTCGATAACTTCCAGCCAGTTAACTCTGGTTAGAGCTGTGTCAATCGAATTATAAATATTATAATTAATTAGAGTGAAATCCCTGAAAAATACATAAAAATAAGTTAGTCGTGTTTTCATTAGTTGTTATCTTCATATTTATTCTTTGGGGAATCTATTATTACCAGTTACGCTTTATTAATATTTACATAGATTCAAACAATTACTGTGGCTGGTCAAAAGGAAAGATTACAGATCAGACTTTAGCTATTGAAAGAATACAGACAGTGAAGATACGTAGGTATCAACTCGCATCACGTATAAGGTCTGCTGAGCACAACCAAGAATGTCTTAGCACAACAAACAGCGGTAATTATTAATTCTGAATTAGCACAGGATAAGATCTGGAACGAGTGTGTTTGAGTTGGAATAGTTGATATCATAAGAAATAATATAATATTGATTAAATTGAGATACTCTTAAGTCATCACATTATAAGACGTAAATACACAGCAAAAGTTAATATATAATTATCTCGTGACCGCTACCAACCATGCCCTAACTGGCGCCGCTATAGCTATTGTTATCAACGAACCGGTATTGGCTATACCGCTAGCTTTTCTTTCTCACTATGTAATTGACGCATTGCCACATTTTGGCATTCCGGGAAGCATTAAGGAGCGCAACAAGAGCTTACTAGGCAGAGTTGTGGTATCAGTTGATGCAATATGTTTTATATCCGCACTTGTAATATTACCGTTATTAGCACACAGAATTAATGTAAGTCCATGGCTTGTCTTAGCTTGCATGTTGGCGGCATTTGCCCCAGATGCGGTTTATCTAATTAGATTTCCTAAAGAACTAAAAACAGGTGAATTTATTAAGGGCGGTATATTTAGTCGTTTTCACCGGAAGATACAATGGTTTGAACGTCCTTGGGGGATTCTAGTAGAGATAGTTTTTATGGGATTAATACTGACTTTTATAGCGAATAAATTCTGAATTTTAGGTTTATCAAAAAAGCCGACAGTATAGACATCACTGTCTAAAAAATACACCCTAAATTCATTGTCATTCACCAAACATCCTATTGCAAGCACCAGCAGTTTGGACAACTGTATACGATCCCGATGAGCTTATATCACTAGATGCGATTTAAATCAGTTTTAGTAAAATATTATTTAGGCTACCATGTTGCTTATGATAAGGGGTTAATATATGATTAGGCTAACATGGATAACCAAGAAAAAAATCCAGAACCACAAACTTCACAAACACCACAACCAGTAAGTCCCCCAATCATAGATAATGCACAGTCGATACCCAAAAGAAGCTTAAGTTTAATATCAAAAATATTCATCACTTTAGGTATCGTCGTTGCCCTAGTTATTCTGGTGGCGGTAGGTTCAATAACCTACTTTTTTACTATAGGCTGCAACAACAGAATACACACCGCTCAATTGGATAGTAATAAATTCGTAAAGCAATATCAGAACTTGCAAATAGCAGGTAATACTCCAAATAATGTTAGCGGAAGTTTCAATAAAGACTGCGTAGATGGTTTGGGTAGTGTCTCCGTATCTACTGTTTATAACGTTGCGCCTACTAGCGTTGAGAATATTAATAATCAAGTACTGAATAGTTTAAACTTAAATACTTTTTCAAAAGCTCCATTCATTTCAATGATCACTGACCAGTCTACTAACGAGGCACCCCCCACTGGAACTGAAATATACACTGTAAGTTCATATTTTTATACCAATAATAGGACAACTTACACAATTAACTACCATCTTGAAAATCCTGCAATTTGTCAAACTTATAACAGTGAAAACAATATAACTTCACCCTACTGTATAAATAACGGCTATATAACGACCAATTATAACTTGTATAACCAAGTTACGAATAAGGTGACGATTATAGCCGCAATACCAATTAAAACTTAAGTTTAAATTAACTGTTTTCTTGGGCAACATCCAGCATCTTTACTGCGACTGGCTGGAGGTTTTTCCCTATTGATTTAGGAGTTAGTTCAATTTGTGTTTTATTTGAAACACTCTCATTTTTATCAGTAAGATCAAGGGCATAGTTTTTCCGAGACATTTCAACGACTTTATTAGCAATTTCTTTGCTACCATCATCACTTAGCAATATTGTCTTACCAGATAACTGTCAGGCTACCTTTAAAATGAACACACTGTCTTAACTTTTAGGGCAGTATAATTCATTTAATCGAAGGGAGTTTTTATGCAGGTCGGCAAACATATCGATCCACAAATTAAGGCCGAGATAATTAGCAAGGTACGGGATGAGGGCATGACCGTCATGGACGCTAGTAGGACCTACGATGTCCATAACAAAACCATCTATGGCTGGTTAAAGAACGGCGTGGTTAACAGTAATACCAGCCTTATCCTACAACTCAACCGCTTAAAGAAAGAGAACGAGCAGCTCTACAACCTACTAGGTCGAGCTACAGTCGAACTAAAGCGCCCAAAAAGCTAGCCATTCTGGAAATAGTCGAACCAGGATGGCGGACTCACTTTGCTGCTGTCCTGAAGATTAGCCGTACCAGCTACTACTGT
This sequence comes from uncultured Alphaproteobacteria bacterium, assembly GCA_963830095.1. Classification (GTDB taxonomy): domain Bacteria; phylum Pseudomonadota; class Alphaproteobacteria; order Micropepsales; family Micropepsaceae; genus Rhizomicrobium. The sequence continues at coordinate 48,332 of CAWHLV010000087.1, read as the reverse complement.
CCTAGGACTATCCAGGCTAAGGCTGACCAATTGTCCATAGCCGAGTTAAGAGCTGCTCACGCTGAGCATCCGTTTTACGGTGTTAGGCGGCTAGCCCTGCACCTAAGTTGGAGTGAGAACAAGACCCGGCGCATCCGCCGCTTAGCCGGTGTTGTTATCCGAACAGCCAGCAAGAAGCGGCGTTACGGCAAAGCCAAGCTACCGGAGATAGCAGCGCCACCTAATGCTTTGCATAACTATGCCGTATTTAAGAACAAGGCTCGGCCACAAGACGGCATGAACTACAGTGGTATGGTTGAATCCGGTGGCTGGGTACAGGACTTTACCTATCTATGGTTTGACCGTAGTCACCACTATCTAGCTGTGGTACTCGACCTTAAAACACGGCAGGTGGTAGGTTGGCGACTAGGCACCAACCATAGTAGCGAGCTTACCTACAGCGCTTTACTGGATGCGCTCTCCAAACACTATCCGCCAGCTATTCTCACTCTGACCAAGGCAGCGAGTATTTAAGCTACAAGCACCAGCTGCTGTGTGAGCGAATGGAGATAACCCTCAGCTGCAGTGCTAAATCTAGCCCCTGGCAGAATGGATTTATGGAACGCTTCTTCGGAGGCTTCAAGTTGGAGCTAGGCAGTCTAACAAAGTACAAAGATCTAGCCCAGCTCCACGAAGCCATAGCGCTTGCAATCCACTACTACAATACTAAGCGTATCCACAGTGCCTTAAAGATGAGTCCGGCAGCTTACGCTGCCAGTCTCATGAACTCAGACAAGTTGTTCGCAGAAAAGGTAGCTTGACAATACCTTGTGTGCATCCAGCTGCCACGACTTTTGCGTCAGACGCTAGCGTCACTCGTTTGGTTCGGCGCAAGATTTCGATAGCTCTCCGGCCGCTCGCCCAAGCTGGCTTAGCTTTTCTTGGCGAGGTCCGTAGCGGCAGCGTACGGACGCGAGCCTAGAAAAGCTTGCCCCTCTTCGAGCGAAGCGAGGGAGGCGCGGCGTTCGCTGCTCGAAATGGTCGTCGCGCTACGCGTCTTTCGCTGTTGCTCAAGACCTAGCGACGGACCATTTCGTTCGCCTGGGGCGAACCGCAGCTCACCCAGTCATCCGGCCCTTGGCGTCCTTCTCGCTGCGGCGCGCCTGCTGCGGCTGATAGGCCTTGCGGGCATGGGCTTCGCAATAGGGCGAACCCGACTTGGGGTTGCGGCCGCAGAAGTGGAATTCCGATGCCGCGGGATCGCCGATCGGCCAGCGGCACATGCGGTCGCTGATGGTCAGCACGGTGGCGTGGCTGCCGTCTTCCAGGGTCAGCGGATCTTCCTCGACCACCGGCGCGCTCGGCAGGTGGCTGCGGATGCTGGGCGCCTTGGGCGCCATGGGCAAACGGGGGCGCTCGCTGCGCGATGGACTGGCGCGGCCCGCCAGGCCCAGCCGGTGGACCTTGCCGATCACCGCATTGCGGGTCACTCCGCCCAGGGCGCGGGCGATCTGGCTGGCCGAAAGGCCCTCGGTCCACAAAGTCTTGAGCTGCTCCACCCGGTCATCCGACCAATTTGCCTGTGTCATGGCTGTCGCTCCTGGCTGGCGGGGCGGGTTCATCCTTAACCCCCCAGTTACTAAATACAGTAGCTCGACCTTCATGTCGCACAAGCTTTGCGGGACTGTAACCAGCCCTTGTCCACATAAATCAGGGGAACTGTGCTGTTGGCAAACCAAAGCCTGGGGCTGGGGTGGCAATTTTATTGCCTGACCCGGTAGAATGCGGGATGAAAAATCCTAAGAATCGCCTCAGCCCCGAGGCCACCTATGATCAGCGCACCGCGCTGGTGAGGGACATGCTGGTCAAGGAAAGCAACGCCCAGGACGCCAAAACCATCCGCCTGCGGGCGCTCCGGATGGCCAAAGAGGCGGAAGACATGGCCAAAGAGCCGGAAAAAAAGCCGGCCAAAAAGCCGGCGCCCAAGATCAAGGCCAAGGCCAAGGTCCGCTAGTCCTTCTGAATTTCGTCACAGACATTGCAGACGATCACCGGATCGCCGGAAGCCGTTCGTCCCGTCTCCCGGTGAAATTCGCCATCCACAGAGATCAGACGGCGTTCTGACCCGCGCACCCTGTCATGGTCTGCCGATTCTTCCCAGACCACAGCTCCGGAAGCGTCACAGTTGGGACAGGTGAGGGCAACCGTGAATTGCTGCCGTTCGTCAGCCATCCACCACCCTAGGCTGCTTACTGCGGCCGGCCTATCGAAATTTGGGCTTGGCTATATTTAGCATTTAGAATCAATGTCTTGTACCGTATCTGCCGACAGCGGAATCCCTTGAGTTGGGGATCGCGCAGGCGGCACATACCGGTCATGCCCGCTTTGGGCGGGGTTGTACGACTGCCATGGAAAGCAGATAAACAGCGCCTTCCAGTCCAGTTTGTATTTTTATTTCAACCCGTTCAGAGGAGTGCTTTCGTGTTTCCGGCTTTGCTTCCCACCTATAACCGGACGGATATCGCCTTCGTCCGTGGCGAGGGCTCCTACCTCTTCGCCGAGGATGGAAGCGATACCTGGACTTCGGGGCGGGCATTGCCGTCAACGCCTTCGGCCACGCCAATCCGCGGATGCTGAAGGCCCTGACCGAGCAGGCGGGCAAGCTTTGGCACACCTCCAACCTGTACCGGGTGCCCGGACAGGAGAGCCTGTCCGAGAAGCTGGTCGCCAATACCTTTGCCGACACCTGCTTCTTCGCCAATTCCGGTACCGAGGCGATCGAGCTCGCCATCAAGATGGCGCGGCGCTACCACTTCGCCTCCGGTCATCCCGAGCGCTTCCACATCATCACCTTTGAAGGCGCCTTCCACGGCCGCACCTATGCCGCCATCAATGCCGGCGGCAACGAGAAGTATCTGGAAGGTTTCGGGCCGCGCATGCCGGGCTTCGTCCAGCTTGCCGCCGGCGACCTGGAAGCGGTGAAGAAGGTCGATCGGGCCCGAGACCGCCGCCATCCTGATCGAGCCGATCCAGGGCGAAAGCGGCGTGCGCATGTTCGCGCCGGATTTCCTGAACGGCTCTGCGCAGGCTGTGCGACGAACACGGTCCTGCTGCTGATCTTCGATGAGATCCAGACCGGGCTTGGCCGTACCGGCAAGTTCTTCGCCTATGACTGGTTTGGCACAGCACCCGACATCATGACGGTGGCCAAGGCGCTGGGCGGCGGTTTTCCCGTCGGTGCGGTGCTGGCCACCGCCGAGGCCGCCAAGGGCATGACGGTGGGCACCCATGGCACCACCTATGGCGGCAATCCGCTGGCCATGGCGGTGGGCAATGAAGCCATCGACATGATCCTGGAGCCGGGCTTTCTGGACCATGTCAACAAGGTCGCCAACTATCTGCACCAGCAGCTGGGCGCGCTGGTGGCGGGCCATCCGGCCGTGTTCGAAAGCGTGCGCGGCCAGGGCCTGATGCTGGGTCTGAAAATGAAGGTCGCCGGGGCGACTTCATCGCGCTGGCGCGCGCGCAATGGCCTGATCGTGCTGCCGGCCGGCGACAATGTGGTGCGCATGCTGCCGCCGCTGACCTTTCCGAAGCCGAAGCCCGCGAGGGCATCGGACTGCTCGAACAAAACCGCCTGCCTGGAAGACCGGAGAGTGCAGAAAGCCGCCGCCCAATGAACGCGCCCCTGAAAGCCAGCCCAAGCATTTCCTGGATCTGTCCGATCATGACAGCGCCACCCTGCACGCCATTCATCGACGACGCCAAAACGCGCAAGGCGGCGCGGCGGCGGCATGTCCAAGGGCATGCCCGATGGGGACCAGCCGCTGAACGGCAAGGTGCTGGCGATGATCTTCGACAAGCAGTCCACCCGCACCCGCATCTCTTTCGACATGGCGGCGCGGCAACTGGGCGGCGGCACCTTGATGCTGACCGGCAACGAAATGCAGCTGGCGCGCGAGGAAACCATTGCCGACACCGCGCGGGTGATCTCGCGCTATGTCGATGCGGTGATGATCCGGCTGCTCGATCATGAGATGGTCGAGGAGCTGGCCGCCAACGCCACCATTCCGGTGATCAACGGCCTGACCAAATGGTCCCATCCCTGCCAGGTGATGGCCGATGTGATGACCTATGAGGAGCATCAGCGGCCCAATCGCCGGCGCCACCGTGGCCTGGAGCGGCGACGGCAACAATGTGCTGACCAGCTGGGTGCATGCCGCGATGAAGTTTGGCTTCAAACTGAATGTCGCCGTCGCCGAGGGAATTGCCGGCCGACGGAAGTGCGCGACTGGGCCGCCTCCAGCGGGCTTGTCGACTTCGGCACCGACCCGGAAGCAGCGGTGGAGGGTGCCGACTGCGTGGTCACCGACACCTGGGTCTCGATGGGCGACGACAACGCCACCAAGAGGCACAATCTGCTCAAGCCCTATCAGGTCAACGCGCGCGCTGATGAGCTGGCGAAGAAGGACGCCATCTTCATGCATTGCCTGCCGGCCCATCGCGGCGAGGAAGTCACCGACGAGGTGATCGACGGGCCGCAATCGGTGGTGTTCGACGAGGCCGAAAACCGCCTGCACGCCCAGAAGGCGATCCTGGCCTGGGCGCTTGGCTGAGCGCGTTCGTTGAAAAGCGCGGCCCGCGCGCCATATAGGGGCCATGCCTGACAAACTGGATCTTGGCCGTCGCCCTCCGGCGATTTCGTCCTGCCATTCGACATCGCCAAGGCCGGCGTGCGCGGGCGGCTGGTGCGGCTGGATGCCGTCTCGGCGCGCGCGCTGAGCAGCCCATGCCCTGCCGGAAGCGGCGGCGCGGGTGGCGGGCGAGGCGCTGGCGCTGGGCGCGCTGCTGGGAACCGCGCTGAAGCTGGACGGGCGGCTGACGGTGCAGACCAAGAGCGACGGCCCGCTCGATCTGGTGACGGCCGATTATTATGGCGCGGGCGAACGAAGACGCGCGCACGCGCGGCGTGCGCGGCTATGGCCGGCTGGACGCGGAACGCTTCGCGGCGCTTGACCGGCGGAGCTTCGCCGTCTGGCGGGCAAGGGCGCGTCGCCATCACCATCGAGCCCCGGCGCGGCGGCCAGACCTATCAGGGCATTGTCGAACTTTCGCCGCGACGGCATCGCCGCTTCGGCCGAAACCTATTTCGCCCAGTCCGAGCAATTGCCCACCGCGATCCGGCTGGCGGCGGCGCCGCTGTATGTGGCGGGCGAAAAGGACCGCACTGGCGGGCCGGTGGCCTGATGCTGCAGATGACGCCGGAAGCGGCCAAGCAGGGCGCGCGAAAGCCAGCCGACGATTGGGAACGGCTGTCGTTGCTGCTTCAGACGGTCGAGGATATCGAGCTGGTGGATACCGCGCTCGCGCCCGAAACCTTGTTGTGGCGGCTGTTCCATGAAGACGAAGTACGGGTCCAGCCGCCGGAGCCGGTCGTCTTCCGCTGCGACTGCGATACGGGCCGCATCGCCCAGGTGCTGAAAGGCTACGCGCCCGAGGAGCGCGCCGGCCTGGCCGATCCCGACGGCGTCATCCGCGCGCGCTGCGAATTTTGCGGCACGACGCATGAGATCGGGCCGGATGCTTGACGTAACCTGAATGTCATCCCCGGCGAGCGCGTCAAGCGCCGCGAAGGGGGGAGCCAGGTGTGAAACACCGGTCTGATCTAACACCTGGGTTCCCTTCCCTCGGATCGCGCTGACGCAATCTCGCCGGGAATGACACTCAGGCAGACGCTTTCGCGATCACTTTGCGCAGGAACGCCTCGCAGGCTTCCAATTCGCTCAGCGCGCAGAACTCATCAGGCCGGTGCGCCTGTTCGATCGAGCCCGGGCCGCAGATGACGGCCGGAATGCCGTATTTCTGGAAATGGCCGGCCTCGGTGCCATAGGCGACGGCTTCCACCTGGTTGGCGCCGGTCATTTCGCGCGCCAGACGCATAGCGGGCGACTCCTCGTCCATCGTCAGGCCGGGATAGCGCGCATGGAGCTGCGTGTCGAACGCCGCTTCCGCCGCGCGGCGCCGGTATTTGGGCAGGATCTCGGCTTCCGCGCGCGCCTTCACCCGGTCTACGATCTTCGCGGATCGCGGTCGGGCAGGCAGCGATATTCCCAGGTCACTTCGGCTTCGCGCGCCAGGATGTTCACCGCCGTGCCGCCATGCGATCACGTTGGCCTGCACGGTGGAATGGGGCGGATCGAAGCGCGGATCGGCGTCGGCGCGCAGTTCGTCCCACACGTTGTCCAGCAGGGTGACGAATTCGCCCGCCATCATCACGGCATTGGCGCCTTTTTCCGGGCCGCTGGAATGATGTTCCTTGCCACAGCATCTGGTCACCAGCTTGGCGCCGCCCTTGTGCGCGCCCACGATCTTCATCAGCGTGGGCTCGCCGATGATGGCCAGCGCCGGCTTGATGCTTCTGTCGCGCAGATCTTCCAAAAGACCGTGACGCCGACGCAGCCCACTTCCTCGTCATAGGACAGCGCGAAATGCATCGGGCGCGTCAGCTTGGCGCGCGCGATTTCCGGCGCCAGCGACAGCGCCACGCCGACAAAGCCTTTCATGTCGCAGGCGCCGCGGCCGAACAATTTGCCGTCGCGCACCTCCGGCTTGAAGGGATCGGTCGACCAGTCCTGTCCGTCCACCGGCACGACATCGGTATGGCCGGACAGAACATAGCCGCCATCGCCATCCGGACCGATGGTGGCGAACAGATTGGCCTTGGCGCCGCTGGCGTCATAGGAGCAGGCGGCAACGCGCGCCGGCTTTTTCCAGCAGGCTTTGCGCGAAGCCGATCAGCGCCAGGTTGGAGCCGCGGCTGGTGGTGTCGAACCCTATCAGGGTCTTGACCATGTCGAGGCGCCGCTTTCCGACATCAGCGGTCTTCGCGGCTGGCGGGATTGCCGATCATGGCCAGGAATTCGCGCCGCGTCACGTCATTGTCGCGGAAGGCCCCCAGCATGGTGGAGGTCACCATGGTGACGCCGGTCTTGTGGACGCCGCGCGTGGTCATGCATTGATGCGCGGCCTCGATCACCACCGCGACGCCTTTGGGCTCCAGCACTTTCTGGATGCAATGTGGCGATCTGGGCGTTCATTTTTTCCTGCACCTGCAGGCGGCGGGCAAAGGCTTCCACCACCCGCGCCAGCTTGGAGATGCCCACCACCTTATTGGTGGGCAGATAGCCGACATGGGCGCGGCCGATGATCGGCGCCAGATGATGCTCGCAATGGCTTTCGAAGCGGATGTCCTTCAGCATCACCATGTCGTCATAGCCTTCGACTTCCTCGAAGGTGCGCGCCAGATAGGCTTCCGGGTCCTGGCCATAGCCGCTGAACCAGTCCTCGAAAGCGCTTGCGCAACCCGGGCCGGCGTGTCGGCCAGGCCTTCGCGGGCGGGATCGTCGCCCGCCCAGCGCAGCAGGGTATGGACCGCCTGCTCGGCTTCCTCGCGGCTGGGCCGGTCCGGCGCGAGGCTGGTTCGGTGTAATTGGTCTTGGTACGATCATGGGGCCATGACTATCCCGGGAAAGGCCGATTAAACGCGGCCTGGCTGCCGGTTTCAACCGTTGAGTCGCGGACGGGGCTTAGTGGATTTGCCGGCGTTCGTAGGGGCTTTCCAGCAGAAAGGCCGGAATTTCCGCCTCAAAGCTTCGCCCGAGGCGGCCTTCATCTGGTAGCGGCCGCTCATCAGGCCGGAGGCGGTGGCCAGCGGGCAGCCACTGGTGTATTGAAATTTCTCGCCCGGCGCGATCACCGGCTGGGCGCCGACCACACCGGGGCCGCGCATTTCCTGCACCCGCCCCAGGCCGTCAGTGATGTTCCAGTAGCGCGAGATCAACTGCACCGGCTCCCTCGCCCCGGTTTTCGATCGTCACCGTATAGGACCAGACATAGCGCCGGTCATCCGGATCGGATTGATCGTCCAGATAGGCGGGCATCACGGCCACGTGAATGGGGCGGGTTTCGCGCTCATACATGGTGGCCCAGTATCGGGCAGGGCACTGTGCCAAGTCAAACATAGCGGAAGTTTATCGGGCGGCGGCTGCTTCCACGCAAGCGTGCAATTGGCGCGCCCTGTTCACGTCTGAACAACAGGAAGATGAAGGTCCGTATGTCTGAATGGGACTGGTTACGCGGTTCCACGGCACATCCGTCTTCACCGAATTGGCGATGAAGCAGGCCTGGTGCGCCAGGTGGTGAATTTCGGCCAGGGTCGCGGCTCGGCATTGCCGCGACTGGGCCGCAGGATCACCCGTGTGATCCAAAACTTACCGCCTTCATTTTCCAGAAATCCGACCGCATCATCCTCGTAAGATATCGACCGTCGAGTCTTTTCTTGGCGGCGATGGCCAGGAAACTCAGCATGTGACAGGACGACAGCGACGCCACCAGCAGGTCTTCGGGATCGGCCTTTGTCGCGTCGCCCTTGTAGTCGGCGCCGCCGACGCGGTCCGTCTCCTGGCCATTCTTGAATGCGATGGGGTGATTGCGCGGATAGTTTTGTAAGTGAAAGGCGCTTCGCCCTTGTCCCAGCTGAGCTCTGATATGGTGCTCGGCCATCAGGCGACTTTCAGCGCCTGATCCAGGTCTTCGCAAAGATCTTCCGGATCTTCCAGCCCCACCGACAGGCGCACCAGCCCGCGGGTGACGCCCGCCCGCGTCGCGCCTCCGGCGTCATCTTCTGGTGGGTGGTGGTTTCGGGATGGGTGAACAGGCTCTTGGCGTCGCCCAGATTGTTGGAGATGTCGATCAGCTGCAGGGCGTTGGCGCAGCGGAACGCCGCCTTCTTGCCGCCCTCGATTTCGAAGGCTGACCACGCCGCCGCCGCCGTCCATCTGGGCGCGGGCCAGATTGTGCTGGGGATGGTCGGCGCGGAAGGGATAGAGCACCCGCGTCACCTTCTTCTGTCGGCTGAGAAAGTCGGCGACCCTCGCGCATTCTCGCAATGCTGCTTCATGCGCAGATCCAGGGTTTCCAGGCTCTTGAGATGCAGCCAGGCATTGAAGGGGCTGATGCTGGGTCCGGTGTTGCGCAGGAAAGACCTGCAGGTGCTCGTCGAGGAAATCCTGGCTGGCACAGAATCACGCCACCCAGGGCGCGGCCCTGGCCGTCGATATATTTGGTGGAGGAATGCACCACGATATGGGCGCCGAATTCCATCGGCCGCTGCAGGGCAGGGCTGGCGAAGGCGTTGTCCACCATCAGGCGGGCGCCGCGGCTTGTCCGCGATCTTCGCCACCGCTGCGATGTCGACAATCGCAAGGTCGGGTTGGACGGCGTCTCCACGAACAGAAGCTTGGTCTGGGGCCGCATCGCCGCCTGCCAGGCGGCCAGATCGCCGCCGTCCACCAAGGTCGTGGTGATGCCGAAGCGCGGCAGAATCTCCTTCACATATGCGGCAGGAACCGAACATGGCGTTGGCGGCCACGACATGGTCGCCGGTCTTGAGCCCGCCAGAAACACCGCGCTGACGGCGGCCATGCCGGTCGCTGTGGCGCGCGCCGCGGGCGCGCCCTCCAGCTGCGCCATGCGCTCCTCGAACATGGTGACGGTCGGATTGGCCAGGCGGGTATATTGATAGCCTGGGCTCTCGCCCTTGAAGCGTGCTTCGGCCTCTTCCGCCGTTTCATAGGCATAGCCGGCGGTGAGGATCAGCGGCTCGCTGGTCTCCTGGAAGGGCGTGCGCACCTGGCCGCCGCGCACCGCTTGGGTGCGCTTCCTCCATCCGCCGGGCTTCTTGTTGGTAGCCATTAAAGTGTTGTCCTTTAAGGGGTTTTTGTCGCGCGGTTGCCGCCCCGCGGTCAAGAACATAAGCTTCATGCAGGATTCGCAGAGCGCAGGCAGGGGCTTATGAAACGGCTGTTTTTGCTCCGCCACGCCAAGGCCCAGCCGGCCGATGGCGGATGTGAGGACTTCGACCGCACCCTGATGCTCAGCGGCATGCAAGACGCTGCCGCCATGGCGCACTATCTGCGCAAGAACGACTATACGCTCGAGCTGATACTGTGTTCGTCCTCCGCCCGCACCGCCCAGACCGCCGAACTGGTGCTGCAGGAGCTGGAGAGCGAAATCGACTATCGCGAAAACCTTTATCTGGCCGAGCCAGCGAAAATTCTGGCGGCGGTGCGCGGCGCCCCTGGCCATGCCGCCAGCCTGATGGTGGTCGGCCACAATCCCGGACTTGAGGCGGCGGCGGCCCTGCTGGCGCGCGAGCCGGTGCGGCGCAAGGAGCGGGCGCGGCATGAGGCGCTGGAAGAAAAGTTCCCGACCTGTGCGCTGGCGATCCTGGATTTCGATGTCGGGCGCTGGCGCGATATCGTCCAGGGCGGCGGCAAACTGGTCGATTTCGTGCGGCCCAAAGATTTGTAATCCGCGCACGTTTTGCAGGCTTTCCGCGCAGGTCTACGGATCGGTTCCGTACGCAACCGCCGGTACTTAAGCATTGAATTAAAATCGGGCGCCGCATCAACCGCTGTTTTGCCATTGCATGGCAGGATTGCCGCCATGGATTTGGACGCGCATGTCGAGAAAGTGCTTCGGTGCCGCAAATGCTTTCGTTCGGGCATGGCGACCTGGGAAGCGACGCAAACCGGTCAGCGTGCGCTATTGGCTTTGTCGGATGGATTTCACCGGCGCGCGCGCATTCCCTTGAGCCTGCCGCCGGAAATCGTCTGCGATTGCGGCGCGGTGCAGCCAGACCACGACTGAACATGGTCTAGGACTGTGTGGTGCGGGCCTGTTTGCGCGTGACCAGTCTTTTCCAGCCAAAGCCGATCTCGGGCGTGAGTTCACCCATCAGCCTTGTGGTGCGGGTGGCGACACGGTGTCCGCCCATCGCTTCATAGAAGAAGCAGGCATTGTTGCGCGCGTGAGACCAGATCAGGCAGGAGCGCAGCCGCCGCGCCTTGAAGGTGTCGAAGGCGCCCGACAGCAGCGCCCGGCCCGCGCCGCGCCCCATAAACGCGGGATCGACATAAAGCGTATAGACCTCGCCATCGAAACCGATGCCGCCATCGCGGGCCGCACCCAGGCTGCAAAGACCAACGGCGCCATGCTGCTCGTCTTCCGCCACCAGTACTGCGCCCGAATTGCGCTCGGCATTGCGGATCGCACTTTGCCAGCGTGCGGTATGGGCCTTGTGCGACATGTTGGCGAGCAGGGCGTGGGAAATCACGCCCGCGTAAGTGTCTTGCCAGGATTCGATATAGATGCGCGCGAGATCAGCGGCATCTTCGGGCCGCGCGGTGCGAACACTCAAGCCGCGTTGGTCGTCCATTCTGCGAAGGGTGGGGCAATCCGCGACATGCCGCAAGAGTCATTTCGCCGCAAAGGGCAATATTTATGACTTGATATTTCAGGCCCAACCCGGGATCAGCCCAGGACTGGCTTGTCCTGGACGCGCGCGAAGAATTTCGCGCTTTGTTCGCCGCCCTGGCCGTAATGCTTGGCGGTTGCCCAGTCCGCGATCTGGGAGAAATGCGCCGCGATGTCGTCGGCGCTTGCGCCATGACCAAGATTGATTCCGTCGCTCTCCACGATCTGGGCGGCGGCGAAAACGCCGGCGGCGGCCGTCAGGATCATGCCGGTGGGCGCGTCTTCGCTGGCGAGATAGGCCATGGCGGGCGAGACGAATTCGGGCTTTAGCATCTCCAGCACCGCGGGCGGCATCAGGGCTTCGGTCATGCGGGTCGCCGCCACCGGGCACAGGGCATTGATCTTGATATTGTCCTTGGCACCTTCCAGCTTCAGCGAATTCATGAAGCCCACCAGCGACAGTTTGGCGGCGCCGTAATTGGTCTGGCCGAAATTGCCGTAGAGCCCGGTGGACGAGGTGGTGACGACGATGCGGCCATAGGACTGGCTCTTCATGATGTCCCACACTGCCTTGGCCGGCTTGACCGTGCCCATCAGGTGGACATTGATCACGGCTTCGAAATCCTTCAGCTCCATCTTGGCGAAGCTTTTGTCGCGCAGGATGCCGGCATTGGCGATCAGCACATCGATGCGGCCCCATGTGTCCATGGTCTGCTTGATCAAATGCGCCACGCCGGCGTCGTCGCTCACCGATGCCCCATTGGCGATGGCTTCGCCGCCCGCTGCTGATGATCTCGGCTACCACTTTTTCGCTGGCCGCGGAATTGCCGCCGCTGCCGTCCAGCGAGCCGCCCAGGTCGTTGACGACCACCTTGGCGCCGAGCTTCGCCAGATACAGCGCGTGCGCCCGGCCCAACCCGCCGCCGGCACCCGTTACGATAGCCACCTTGTCCTTGAAACTGATGGCCATGTGCGGTCTCCGTTGCTGGCAAGCGCCTACGGATGGCGTGGGCACGCTTTGCGGGTCAAGGCGGCGGCCGAGCCAGTTCCGCAAGCGGGCCGCCGCAGGCAATTCAACGAATTCCGCCAGCAACCCGCCCCACAAGACGCAGATTGTGACAAGACAGGTGGGTTCAAGCCACCAGATCAGGTCAGAGAAGCGCGTGCCCAGCACGATCGCTTCGGGCGCCGGATAAAGCCGCTGCTCGAAAAAGCGGATGGCCAGCAGCCAGGTGGTCTGGCCCAGATAGACGGCATAGGACCATTCGCCCAGAACCTGCGGCAGCCGCGTCTGCAAGGCGCGTGCGATCAGGCCGCGGTCGAAGGCCAGCGCAAAGACCAGCATCATCAGCGGCAGAACGGTGAAGATGTCCATGCGGGTATGCGACCAGCCCGTGTGCATCACGACAGTGCCGAGCAGGGACAGGATCGTGATCTGCAGGATCGAATGCACCCATTCCGGCAATTGGTCGCGTGGCTTGATCTGCCGGAACAGCACCGCCATGCCCACGCCCACGGCGAAATCCGAAAGTCCGCGCAGCACGCCATTGTGATAGGTGATGTCCAGCCCATGCAGGGAGGTGAAGAGCAGCGTCAGAAGGCCCGCCAGCCCCGCGGCGATCAGGGCAAAACCGCGCCACACCCCGCCTTGCGCCAGCCAGAGAAAGACCGGGAATGCCAGGCACAGCGCGAATTCCACGCTGACGAACCAGGAGACGCCGTTCCAGGTGAGCGTGTTCATCGTGTTCCAGGCATGCACCAGAAAAAGGCTCAGCCAGAAGCCCTTGGCGCTGACATCCTGATGGTACTTGGCGTCGAAGATGGAGAGATAGCCACCTTGGGCCGCCAGCGCCCGCAAGCCCACCACCATCAAAAGCAGCGCCAGCAGCATGAACAGATGCAGGGGATAAAGCCGGATCAGGCGGGCGCGAAGGAAAGCGAAATAACCGGGCCGCGCCAACAGATCCTTCAGCCTGGCCCAATAGGCATAGGTGAGGATGAAGCCCGACAGGACAAAGAAAAACTCCACCCACAGATAGCCACGGGTGGCCAGACAGATCGAGCGGGCGGATATGGCTGTAGTGATGGCCTTCGCTGAAATGGAACATCACCACCGCCAGGGGCGGAAAAGCCCGCGCCCCGGCCAGCGCCGCAATCTTGCCCGACGATTTGTGCCCTGTGCTGGCCGGTTTTCCGGTCACGTCATTCTCCCCACCGCGGATTTTATCCCCAGCATGGTCCGCTGTCATGTCGCGCCCCGCCTTTTATAGGCGCGCAAATCGTGTAGCGTTGACCCTCGCGCGTTTTCGCCCCGGGGGCCGACAGTGTTGCCGCATCTGCAATCGGCGCTTGGGATTTGCGTCATCATCGCGCTTGCCTGGGCGATGTCCGAAGACCGGCGGGTTTTCAACTGGCGCATGGTGGCGGGCACGCTGCTGCTGCAGATGGTCATTGCCCTGGCGCTCCTGAAGTTGCCCGTCGTGCGCGACGCCCTGTTCCGCCTCAATGGTGTTGTGGCCGCGCTCAGCCAGGCGACCACGGCCGGCACCAGTTTCATTTTCGGCTATCTGGGCGGAGCGGCAGCGCCCTTCACCGTCACCCATCCCGCCAACATGATCAATCTGGCTTTCGGCATCCTGCCGCTGGTGATGGTGGTCAGCGCGCTGTCGGCGATCCTGTGGCACTGGCGCATCCTGCCCATTGTCATTCACGGGCTGGCGATTGTCCTGAAACGCACCTTGGGGCTGGGCGGTGCCGTGGGGCTGAGCGCGGCCGCCACCGTGTTTCTGGGCAATATCGAAGGCCAATTGGTGATCCGTCCCTATCTGGTCCGGCTGACGCGTACCGAGTTGTTCGTTCTGATGACGGTGGGGCTGTCGGTGATCGCGGGCACCGTGTTTGTGCTTTATGCTACGATCCTCAAGGACGTCCTGCCGGGCGCGCTGGGTCATTTGCTGGTGGCGTCGCTGATGTCGCTGCCCGCCGGTGTCCTGATGGCGCGGTTGATGGTGCCCGGACCGGCCGAGACCGATCTGACCCAGGAGCAGGAAGGCGTGCATTACCGCTCTACCATGGATGCGATGGCACAAGGCACCGAAGACGGTCTGAAAATCTATCTCCAGATTTTGGCCATGCTGATAGTCACCACATCGCTGATGGCGTTGGCCAACGGGCTGCTGGCACATTTGCCGGCGCTGGGTGGCGCGCCGCTGACACTGGAACGGATGCTGGGCTGGCTGTTCGCGCCCTTTGTGTGGCTGTTGGGTGTGCCGTGGCAGCAGGCCGGGACCGCGGGTTCCCTGATGGGCATCAAGGTGATTCTGACCGAACTGGTGGCCTATCTCAGGCTTGCGGTCCTGCCGGCCGGGGCGCTCGACCCCCGCAGCACCCAGATCATGGTCTATGCCATGTGCGGCTTCGCCAATTTTGCCAGCGTCGGCATCCTGATCGCGGGCATGAGCGCGCTGATCCCGCAGCGGCGTGACGAAGTCGTGTCCCTGGCGCTCAAGGCGCTAGTGGCGGGAACCATGGCCAGCGGGCTTTCGGGCGCCATGGTCGGGTTGCTGCCGTTTTGAGGCGGGCATAACATAGCGGCCATGGCGGAATTCTGGATACCGGACCAGTCCTCGGGTGAGATCATCACCCCGCCGGAGCTGGAAGCCGAGCCCGTGCGCGAGGCGGTCGAGCGCTGGCAGGCTCTGCGGGGGGCAAGGCCCTTTCCCGAGGCGTTGGATGAGGTGATGGGGCCGGTCAGCGGCAACATCATCCTGGTCAAGGTGCTGGGTGAGGGCGAGGACTATCAATATCTGCGGGTGGGCGAGGGACTGGTGGCGGGGTTTGGACAGGATTTCTCCGGCCAGTGCCTCAGCCGAGATCGAACAGACCAATCCGCGTTTCGGCATCGGCCTGCGCATGCTCTATGAGATGGTGCGCGCCAGCGGCGAGCCGCTCTGCTATCGCGGCTGGGCGGGGCTGGACATGCCGGGCGCCCAGTTCCTCTATTATGAAAGTGCGGTGTTGCCTTTTGGCGGCACCGCAAGGGTCGATCACATTCTGGTGATCAGCATGCTGGTGCTGCGGCAGGGTCTTGGCCCCGGCGCGCCGGACGGTCTTCGGGTGTGATGTGCGCGCGGCTGCGGTTTGTCTTCTGGTGTTGCTGGTGGCTTGCGCCCCCGATTTTGGGCCTGTGATGACGGGCGGCGCCATGCCGGTCGTGGCGGATGATGCGATTGTCGCCCGCGATGGCGTCCGGCTGCCGCTGCGGCGCTGGGAGGCAGAGGGCAAGCCCCGCGCCGTGATCGTGGCGCTGCACGGCATGAGCGATTATTCCAATGCCTTTGACGGGCCCGGCCGCTTCTGGGCGAAACAGGGCATCACCACCCTGGCCTATGACCAGCGCGGGTTCGGCAAGAACGAGCATCCGGGCATCTGGGCGGGCGCGGAGGTGATGCGCGCCGATCTGAACGACGCGGTCGCAGCAGCCCGGGCGCGCTATCCCGGCGTGCCGGTCTTTGCGCTGGGCGAAAGCATGGGCGGGGCGGTAGTGCTGACGGCATTGGCTTCGCAAACACCACCGCCTGTCGATGGCGTGATTCTGGTGGCGCCGGCGGTGTGGTCGCGGAGCGACATGCCGCTGACCTATCGCGCCGCCCTGTTTGTGGGCGCGCGTCTGCTGCCCGGCATAATCCTGTCCAACAGCGCGGCCAGCCGTGTCGTCACCATTGTGCCGTCGGACAATGTGCCGATGTTGATAGCGTTGGGCCGCGATCCGCTGTTCCAGAAACAGACTCGCACCGGCACGCTCTATGGTCTGGTCAATCTGATGGATGAAGCGCGCGCGGCACCGGATAGTATGACCCATACGCCGCCGATCCTGTTTCTCTATGGCGCCAGGGACCAGATCATCCCGGCCAAACCGACAGAGGCGGTGATCGCGGCGTTGAAAACAAAGCCCGGCGTGCCGCTGACCGTGAAACACTATGAACACGGCTATCACATGCTGCTGCGCGACCTGGAAGGCGAGACCGTGGACCAGGACGCGGCGGACTGGATATTCTCTCATCTGGGCCAACCAAAGACCGGTTAAGCCGTCAAGCCGGCCGCTTGCCCAAGCTCGTCCGCCTTCGGCTTTGCAGGTGGCACGGGGATGGCGATATGCTTGCGACAGCGGGAAGCATTTCGCCTCCCCGTTTCTATGGGTTGGGAATGCCGGACATCTGGCCGTCTTTTGATTGGGCCGATCCTTTGCTGCTGGATGCCTCGCTGCGCGAGGAGGAAAGGCTCGTCCGCGACAGCGCCAGAAATTTCGCACAAAGCCGCTTGATGCCCCGGATACGCGACATGCACCGGGAGGAAAAATTTGATTCGAACCTGCTCGCCGAGATGGGCGCGCTGGGCCTGCTGGGCAGCACCATTCCCGCGTTTGGCGGCGTCTCGCCGGTTGCCTATGGCCTGATCGCGCGCGAGCTGGAAAAAGTGGATTCCGCCTTTCGCTCCTCGCTGTCGGTGCAGTCCAGTCTGGTGATGCATCCCATCCATGCCTTTGGCAGTGATGCGCAAAAACAGAAATATCTTCCTCGACTGGCGAAAGGCGAATGGATCGGCGCTTTCGGCCTGACCGAGCCGGGCGCGGGCTCCGATCCCGGTGGCATGCAGACCCGGGCCAAGAAGACGGCTGACGGTTATGTGTTGTCTGGCAGCAAGAGTTGGATCACCCACGCGCCGGTCGCCGATGTGTTCGTGATCTGGGCGAAGCTGGAAGACAAGGTCCACGGCTTCATTCTGGAGCGTGGCGACAAGGGACTTTCCACCACAAAGATCGAAGGCAAGTTCTCGCTGCGCGCCAGCGCCACCGGCGAGATCGCGATGGATGATGTCGTTATTCCGGCCGGCCGGTTGCTGCCGGACGCGCAGGGCCTGAAAGCGCCGTTCGCCTGTCTCAATCACGCGCGCTATGGCATCGCCTGGGGCGCGATGGGGGCGGCGGAATTCTGCTGGCATGCGGCGCGTGACTACGGTCTGGAGCGGCAGCAGTTCGGCCGACCGCTGGCCGCCAATCAGCTGTATCAGAAGAAGCTGGCCGACATGCAGACCGAGATCACCCTAGGACTGACAGCCTGTCTCCAGGCTGGCCGGCTGATGGAAGATGGCAGGCTGGCGGCAGAAGCGATCAGCCTTTTGAAGCGCAACAATGCCGGCAAGGCGCTTGCCATCTCGCGCGAGGCCCGCGACATGCATGGCGGCAATGGTGTGGCCGACGACTATCACGTGATCCGCCACATGCTGAACCTGGAAGCCGTCAATACCTATGAGGGCACCCACGACATCCATGCCCTGGTGCTGGGCCGGGCCCAGACTGGCATTTCCGCCTTTTAAAAGGGTGCCTTTGCGGGCATAAACGGACCATCTTCAACTGCCCGCCAAGAGGCTTGTTGCTATGAGTTTGGCTTCTCCCCGTGTCGTCAATATCAAGGACCTGCGCCGGCTGGCGCGGGCGCGTCTGCCCGATGCGGTGTTCGATTATCTGGACGGCGCCGCCGACGATGAGGTGACCTTGAAGGACAGCGAAAAGGCCTTCCGGGAAGTCCTGTTCAAGCCGCGCTTTGCAGTGGCGACGCCGGCCTGCGATCTGGGCGTGACGCTGTTGGGCCACAGACTGGATGTGCCCTTCATCCTGGGTCCCATCGGCTATTCGCGGCTGATGCATCCGCGCGGCGAGCTGGCGGCGTCGGCCGCGGCCGGCCGTCACGGCACCGCCTATGTCCTGTCCACCATGTCCGGTCACAAAATCGAAGACGTGAAGGCGCAGTCCAAGGGACCGACCTTCTATCAGCCTCTATCTGGCGGGCGGGCGCGGCGCCGCCGAAGCCGCGATCGCCCGCGCCAAGGCCGCCGGCTACAAGGCGCTGTTCGTCACCATCGACACGCCGGTGGCGGGAAACCGCGAACGCGATGTCAGGAATGGCATGAAGGAGCTGATGGGCAGAAATCCGTTCAAGAAGCTGCCCTATATTCCCAACATCCTGATGCATCCGCGTTGGCTGGCGGCTTTCATCGCCGATGGGATGACAAGGCCCTTTCCCAATATTGTGGTGCCCGGATCGGGCCCCTTGAAGGCGGTCGATGTGGCGGCGGCGCTGGAATCCGCGCAGGTATCCTGGACCGATCTCAAATGGATCCGCGAAGTGTGGGACGGCCCCATCGTCATGAAAGGCGTGATGACGGTCGATGACGCCAAGCGTTCGGTCGATCATGGTGCGCAGGGCATTGTGGTTTCGACCCATGCCGGCCGCCAGCTCGATGGCTGCGCCGCGTCCTTGCGCGTGCTGCCCGGCATTGTGGAAGCGGTGGGTGACAAGACGGAGGTCATCTTCGACGGCGGCATCCGCCGCGGTTCCGATGTTGTCAAGGCCATCGCCATGGGCGCAAAAGCCGTGCTCTTGGGCCGTGGCTATGCCTATGGCATGGCGGCCGGCGGCGATGCCGGCATTGCGCGGGCGCTGGAAATCTTCGAAGCCGACATCGTGCGCACGCTCAAGCTGCTGGGTTGCACCAGCATGTCGCAGTTGGACTCTTCGTATATCGCGATGCGCCCGGGATTTAGGGTGGATTAGACTTCAACTCTCTTGTCATGCCCGCGGAAGCGGGCATCCGTGAGTTGCGGCGCGCTGCGAGCGCGTGAGCAGGTCCGGTGGACCTGCGAAAGCGACGAACGCCGCGAGCTTAAGCGAGCGGCCGTGGCCCGCGTTCCGCGGGCGTTCGACCGGGCAAAAGCCCCACTGGGGCTTTTGCTATTCCGGTCTCACGGATTCCCGCTTCCGCGGGCATGACAACATGCCTAAATCTTAAACCGGCACAGCCAGCCCATATCGTCGCAGAAATACATGGTGTCGCCGACCGGCTTGGCGCCATGGATCACGGGTGAGTCATCCGGCAGCTGGATCTTCTCGAAGATATTTCCCGTCGCCACATCGTGATGGAAAAAGGCGTTGAGATTGGAATCCGATGACCAGATGGTCTTGCGGTCCTTGCCCCAGCCCATGCCATGGGTGCGATTGCCCGGCACCGGCCAGGTGGTCTTGACCTTCCACGTCTTCTTGTTGATCCAGAAAATCTGCCGCGCCGGCGGGCAGGCGTAAATCAGATAATCGCCATCCACCAATATCGCATGCGCGCCGGTGCCGCCCGAACCTTCCTCGGCGTTCAGCGGTAGCTGCCCGGGTGGCAGGCCCTTGCCGGTGTTGTTGCCAACATTGCCGCTCATGGCCGGGCCGATGCCGCGCGGCTTGTCGGGCCAGGCGGGCTTCAGCGGGCTCGACCGCGGTTTGGGATCGTCCTCGCGCTCATAGATGCGGCCAGCGCCCGGTGTGACATATTTGGCGATGGTCTTGCCGTTCAGGTCGCAATGCACGATCAGCGAATTGTGGGTTGAGGTGATCCACATCGTGTCGCCGTCCTGCACCAACCCGCTGGGTCCCACCACATCGGCCTGGAATTCCTTCACCGTCGAGCCGTCTTTCAGGTTGAACAAAGTGATCCAGTGATCGGCGCCCTGATCCACCACCCACATCTGGCCGGGATTGTCGGTCAAGGCCAAACCGTTGGGCTGGCCATGCTTGGTCTTGTAGAGAATCTCGATCTTGTTGGCGGCGCGCGACTTGATCGAC
Organism: uncultured Alphaproteobacteria bacterium; assembly: GCA_963830095.1. Lineage (GTDB taxonomy): Bacteria > Pseudomonadota > Alphaproteobacteria > Micropepsales > Micropepsaceae > Rhizomicrobium. The sequence goes on along the minus strand of CAWHLV010000087.1, from coordinate 28,371 downwards.
GCATAACCGGGCAAGCAGGGCGGATGTGCGGCCTGTGCCAATGCGGGCAGGGCGGCGGCAGGCGCCGTTGCCGCGGCGGCCAGAAAATCTCTGCGCTTCATGATCAGGCCATCTCGATCTTGAAGATCCAGCCATGGGTCGGGCTGTCATAGGTCGGCCAGCCCGGATGGATGCCGGCGTCACAACTGACCAAGGTGCCATTGTGGAATTCCAGGCCATGCGGATCGCAACTGCCGGGCACGAATCATAGGTCGCCAGCACATCGCCGGTCTTGCCGTCATATTTGACCAGGCCCGGGCTTTCCTTCCTTGTAGCTCTTGGAGTCATTGCCGGTGACCTGCCAGATATTGCCATCGGCATCGAAGGTCATGTCGTGCCAGCGCGGCTTCTCCGCCGTCACATAGATCGGGATCGCCATTTCCGGCACCCAGGTCTTGGGATCGACGCGCAACAACAGGCGCGGCCGGTTGGCCACGATCCATAGCTTGCCACCCCGCCACTGCGCGCCATGGCTGCCGCCGCCGTTCTGGCCCGGCAGCGCCAGCGGAATCTGGCGATGGCTGATTTCCTTGGAATTCATGTCCACCTGGAACACGCCTTCGGGATCCTGGTTGGCCATCATCCAGACACAACCGTCGCCATAGGCCATGCCGCGAGGTGTTGCGCGAATTGGTCGTCACCGTCTTGAGCAGCTTGCCGTTCCAGTCCACCAGCCATGCGGCTTCGTGCAGATCGGCGGGTTCTGGCAGGTGATAGTCCTGCATGGCATGGGGGCCGGAAACTTTCTGCTGGCCCAGCCACAGGCCTTCCGGCGCCACCGCCAGCGCGTTCACAAAGCCGGGCGGGGACTGGAACAGCTTGGTGGTCTTGACCATGCCGTGGGCGATTTTCTTGGGCGCGGGCGCAGCCGCCTTGGGCTTGGCGGCCATCATCATCGACTGCGCCTGCGCACCCGTAGCGGCAAGCGCCGCTGCCATGGTGCCTGTCACAAATTCGCGTTTGCTGAACATGTTGTGTCTCCCCGGATTACGCGCGGCTATCGCGCTTTTTCTGGGCGGGGATGCTGGTCCAAAAAGTTCGGACTGCAAAGGGGCTAAACGTGCTGCAACCGCGAGCTACCAGCCGTTGTCGCCAAAGTGTGCCTGATAAAGCGGCCCGGCCTCTGCCTTGATGTCCGCGCCCAGCCGCAGCCCCAGCGCACGGGCGGTCGCCATACCATCGGCACCCAACGCGATGGTTTCATGCCGCCGCCAGCAATGTTTGCCGTCCGGGGTCAGCACCTCGCCCAGGAAAGACAGTTGGCCATCGCGGATTCCTGCCATGGCGGCGATCGGGGTGCGACAGGACCCATCCAGCGCCTCCAGAAAGCTGCGCTCAGCGGTGGTGGTGATGGCATGCTCGGCGATGTTGAGCGGCAAAAGCATCGCCAGGGTCTTTTCATCACCGGCGCGGGCGGTGATCGCCAGCGCGCCCTGTCCCGGCGCCGGTGGCATCTGCTCGCTATCGACAAGCGACGCCGCGTGCGCTTCCAATCCCAGCCGCTTCAGTCCGGCCAGCGCCAGATAGGTCGCTTCAAAGGCGCCGCTTTCAATCTTGGCCAGCCGCGTCTCCACCCGGCCGCGCAGCATTTCGACTTTCAGGTCGGGGCGCAGGTGCAGGGTCTGGGCCTGGCGGCGCAGGGAGGCAGTGCCGACGGTTGCGCCCTTGGGCAAGTCCATCAGCGACTTCGCCCGTGTGGCTATGAAGGCGTCGCGCGGATCTTCGCGCGCCGGAACACAGGCCAGTACGATCCCCGCCGGCATGCGGGTGGGCAGGTCTTTCATGGAATGGATGGCGGCGTCGATGCGGCCATCCAGCAGCGCCTCATCCAGCTCCTTGGTGAACAGGCCCTTGCCGCCGGCGTCCTGCAGGCGGCCCTGAATGCGGTCGCCGCTGGTCATGAAACTTTCGATTGGGAATTCAGAGACGTCCGTGCCGGTCTGTTTTGCCAGCATGCTTGCCACCTGGCGCGACTGGGCCAGTGCCAGCGGCGAGCCGCGCGAACCCAGCTTCAGGCTCATTTCCACTCCGCGCCTCACTTCCATTCAGCAATGGGCGGCATGGACGACAATATGCTTTCCACATTGCCGCCCGTGCGCAGGCCGAAATGGGTGCCGCGGTCATAGAGCAGATTGAACTCGACATAGCGGCCGCGCCACTTGGCCTGTTCGTGGCGTTCTTCCTCGGTCCAGTTCTCCTCCATGCGGCGGCGGATGATTTTCGGCTGGATGTCGAGAAAAGCTTCGCCCACCGATTTGGTGAAAGCGAAGTCGCGGTCCCAGTCGCCGCTGTCGTGATGATCGTAGAAGATGCCGCCCACCCCGCGCGGCTCGCGGCGATGCGGCAGCCAGAAATAGGTGTCGGCCCATTGCTTGTATTTGGGGAACCATTCCTTGTTGAAAGTGTCGCAGGCCTGCTTCAGCCGGGCATGGAAATCCACCGTGTCGGGATGGCGCGGCGTGCGCGCCAGATCCAAGGTGGGGTTGAGATCGGCGCCGCCGCCAAACCAGCTTTCGGTGGTCACGATCATGCGGGTGTTCATGTGCACCGCAGGCACCCGCGGATTTCGCATATGTGCGATCAGGCTGATGCCACAGGCCCAGAAGCGCGGATCATCGCCCGCGCCTTTCACCTGCTTGGCGAATTCCGGCGAGAAGGCGCCGAACACGGTAGAAGTATGCACGCCCACCTTCTCGAACAGCCGCCCGCGCATCATGCCCATCACGCCGCCGCCTTCGTCTTCGCCGCGCGACCAGGGCGTCTTTTCAAAGCGGCCGGGTTCACCGGGATAAAGCCGCGCGGGCGCTTCGTTCTCCAGCGCCTCGAACGCCGCCATGATGCGGTCGCGCAATTCTTCAAACCAGGCGCGTGCCAGCGCTTTGCGATTTTCGAGATCGGCCATGGGCCGGGCTTTTAGCCGGTCCCACGCCGTCATGCCATTGTCTTTGAAGTCGCGCCCGGCCATCATTGCACCCACAAAAGCTGCATCAGACGGCGTTTTGGGGAGGGTTCATGCACAAAGGCGTCGCCGCAGCACTGGCGCTGGGACTTCTGTCCGGCACGGCCTGGGCGCTTGACCGCCCGGGCCAGAGCGTTCTCCTCAAGCCCTCCGATCTGCCCAAGCCTTATGTCACCCCGGCGGTCGCCAACAACAACACCGTCATCCCGCGTCCCGCCGGCGTGATGCCGCAGGCGCCCAGGGGCTTTACGGTTTCGATCTTCGCCGATCATCTGGCCAATGCCCGCGGTCTTCTGGCGGCGCCCAATGGCGATGTCTTCGTCAGCGAGCGCAATGCCGGCAAGATCACCGTGCTGCGCGACGCCAAGGGCACCGGTCATGCCGATCAAAGCTTCACCTTCATCAGCGGGCTGACCAAGCCGCAGGGCATGGCGCTCAAGGGTGGCTATTTCTATTTCAGCGACCAGATGGCGGTGTGGCGCGTGCCCTACAAGCCGGGCCAGATCGCGGCGGGCAAGCCCGAGCGCATCACCATCGCGCCCGATCTGCGCAATTCCGGCATGCATGCGACCCGCAATCTGGCGATCGCGCCGGACGGGACGGTGTTCGTGGAGATGGGAAGCCATGACAATGTCTCGGAATATCAGCCCGGCGCCAAAGTGTTCAGGGTCGATGCCAAGGGCAGTCTGGTCGAATATGCCTCCGGCATCCGCAATCCCGTCGGCATCGCTTTCTATCCGGGCACCAGCGACCTTTTCGTCGCCGTCAACGAACGCGACGGACTGGGTGACAACCTGCCGCCGGACTATTTCACTTATGTGAAGCCCGGCGGTTTTTACGGCTATCCGTACAGTTATACCGGCAAATTCCCCGACCCGGACCTGGGGACCAAGCGGCCCGACCTGGTGGCCAGGGCGATCACCCCGGACGTGCTGTTCCCCGCCCACAGCGCCCCGACGGGGCTGGTCTTCTATACCGGCGACAGTTTCCCGGCGGACTATAAAGGCGACGCTTTTGTCTCGCTGCATGGTTCCTGGAACACCGCCCAGCCGCATGGCTACAAGGTGGTGCGCATTCGTATGAAGAACGGGCGCGCGGTGGGCGGTTTTGAGAATTTCCTCACCGGTTTCTGGGACGGCAAAAGCAAGAATCCGCCTGCGGCCTGGGGGCGGCCGGTGGGTCTGACTATTGCCAAGGACGGCAGCCTGCTGGTGGCCGATGATGTCGGCCAGACGGTTTGGAAAGTCACTTATACGGGGAAGAAATGATGCAGCAGTTTGATCGCCCCATTGATCGTCGGAGTGTGATGGGCGCTGGCCTGGCACTGGCCGCCACGCCGGCACTGGCAAAGGACCCGCGCGTGACCTTCAAGCTGCCCGATGGCGCCACCGATTGCCATCATCACATCTATGATCCGCGCTTCCCCTATAATCCCAAGGCGGTGCTGAAGCCGCCTTACGCCACGGTCAGCGACTATCGCGCGTTGCAAAAGAAGCTGGGCACCAGCCGCAATGTGATGGTGCAGCCTTCCACCTATGGCACCGACAATGCTTGCGTGCTCGATGTACTGGCGCAGCTGGGCGAGAATTGCCGCGCCGTCTGCGTGGTCAATTCCAAGGTGACCGATGACGAACTGAAGACGCTCAATGCCGCTGGCGTGCGCGGGGTGCGCATCCAGTTCGGTCTGGGCAATCCGGTTGGCGCCGATGAAGTGATGCCGCTGGCCAAACGCATCGCCGCCAGGGGCTGGCATATCCAGTGCAATATGGCGCCGGACCAGCTGGTGCAGATGACGCCGCTGCTGCTCAGCCTGCCGGTGCCGGTGATCATCGATCATCTGGGCCGGGCGGTGGACGATCACGGTCCGCAATATGTCGCCGTGCGCAAGCTGCTGGATTCCGGCCATGGCTGGGTCAAGCTGTCGGGCGCCTATCTCTATGGTGGTGGCACACCGCCGGACTATGCCGGCGCCAGCCTGGCGGCCAAAGGTTATCTGAAAGCGGCACCTGAGCGTTGCGTGTGGGGCAGCGACTGGCCGCATCCCGACGCCACCAAGACGCTCAATTCGGTGGCGATGCCCGATGACGTGGTGCTGCTGAACCTGCTGGCCGCCTGGGCACCGGACGCGAAGCTGCGCCATCGCATTCTGGTGGAGAATCCGGAAAAGTTTTACGGCTTCGATCCGGCGAAACGGCCGAAAGCACTTTAGACCACAAGATAAAAACCTGCTGTCATGCCCGCGAAAGCGGGCATCCATTTATCTTTGGATTGACTATGGATTCCCGCTCACGCGGGAATGACAAATTAGCGGAGCATCGCCACATAGGCGGCTTCGATGTTCTTGCGGAAGCGCTCGCTGTCATAGAGCGGCGTGGTCAGCCGGTTGCGCGCCAGTTTCTCGCGCGTCGCCTTCAACAGCGCCGGATTGGCGGCCAGCTCCAGCGCCAGGGCTTCGTAGTCCGCCAGCCGCACTGTCACCAGCTCCGGCAGGTCGATGGCCTTCAGCAGGCTGGCGGCGACGCGGCCGGGAAAGGCGTTGCCATAGCAGGTGACCACCGGCACGCCCGCCCATAGCGCGTCACTGCATGTGGTGTGGGCATTGTAGGGCAGGGTGTCGAGAAACAGCTCGCCGAGCTGATGGCGGGCCAGATGCCGCTCGGGCGCCAGCTTGGGCGCGAAGATCAGACGTGATGGATCGATGCCGCGCACCTGCGCTTCCTTGCGCAGATTGGGGGCGTGCGGGCCGTCCAGCAGCCACAGCACGCTGCCCTCGGTTTGCGTCAGAAGCCGCATCCAGATGTCAAAGATCGGGCGCGTGATCTTCCAGCCGGCATTGAAACAGCAGAAGACAAAACCCGTCGCGGGCAAGCCTGCCTCGGCGCGCGTGGGCGCGGGCAGCAAAGCCGTGGTCGCATCATTGGCCTGATAGCAGTCGGGCAGATGCACGATCTTCTCGCGGAAGAAAGCCTGCTGGTCGGCCGGCAGCACGACACGGTCGGCAAGGATATAATCGATAAAATCCGCGCCGATGGTGCCGGGATAGACCAGATAATTCACCTGCACCGGCGCGGGCCGGAAAGCGAAGATGCCGGTGCGCGCCCCGGCGGTGTGGCCGTTCAGATCCACCGCGATGTCAGTCTCGCGCGCCTTCAGCCACGCGGCCACGTCGGCGTCGCTTCTGCCGCGCACGTCCTCGAAATGGTCAAAGGCCTGGCGCATGCGCCCACGCATGGCGCTGCCGTCGTCGGGGCCGAAGGCGACGCCGGTGACTTCAAAGCGCGTGCGGTCATGGCGCTCGAACAGTTCCGCCAGAAGCTGGGCGGTGGGGTGCTGGTGAAAGTCGGCCGACAGATAGGCCAGCCGGATGCGGTCGTGCCTGTACCGTGTTCCGGCGGCTAGCGCCTGGCGCGGCGGCACGGTGCGGCGGACATAATTCTCCGCGCACCGTCTCTGAAGCCCCGCATCGTCGCTGTAACCCAAAAGCACAAAGGGCTGGATGACGGCGGGCCCGCTGGCGGCATTGTCCGTCACCTGGAGGCGCAGCGCCCCCACACGCTCCCAGTCGCACAGACCGAGCGCCATCTGGGCGGCGCCCGTGAGCGCGTGCTGGTGAGCGGGATTGGCGGCCAGCGTCTGTTCGAAATGGGCCAGCGCCTCATCCAGCCGTTTCATGTCGCGCAGGACATTGGCCTTGATATAGAGCGCGTCGGCGGAATGCGGCGCGATCTTCAGGGCGCGGTCGGCCGCGGCCAGGGCATCTTCCAACCGGCCCAGATCCCACAGCACGATGGCGACATTGGTCGCCGCGTTGCCATGGGCGGGCGAAAGCGCTGCGGCGCGGGAGAAACTGGCCAGCGCGTCGCCCAGCTTTTGCAGCGTGCGCAGCGCGGTGCCGCGATTGTTCCAGCCGCTCACGAAATCCGGGCGCAGGCCCACGGCCCGGTCATAACTCTGGAGCGCGTCTTCCGGACGTTTCAGCTCCAGCAGCAGGTTGGCGCGGTTGTACAGTGCCTCGAACAGGTCGGGCCGGGCGGCGAGCGCCTTGTCGAAATTCGCCAGCGCTTCCTCGCGCCGGTTCTGCGCCGCCAGCACATTGCCCAGATTGACCAGCACTTCAGGCACCGGGGCCTGCGCCAAGATCTGGCGATAGGCCTGCTCGGCCTGCGCCAGCTGACCGGCCTTCTGCGCTGCCTGCGCCTGGTTATAGAGCGACTGCAAATCCATCAATGACCCGTCACCCGCTTCACATAGAACTGCAGGAAGGCATCGTCGTCGGAATGCAGGCAGACATCGGCATTGGGCGCGCCCGGTGTTTCGCGGGTGTTGCCCGCATCATCCACACTGATGTGCATCGGTGTGGTGGGACACAGCGACGGCTCCAGCATCGAGGCCAGGGTCATGGGATCATACAGAATGGGTGTGACCGCGCGGGTATAGGCGCTCCATTCATAATAAAGCCCCGCCAGGATATTGGTCGTCATGCTGCCATTAGAGAAGATCGCGGCGCGCGCCACTTCATGCAGCTTCAGATTGGCAGTGGAGTCCAGCGGCATCACCGTAAGCGGCACGCCGGAACTGAACAGCTTCTGGGCGCCGGGAACGTCGTTCTTGATGTTCCATTCCGGATGTGGCGCGATCGGCGTGGCCACGCCATAGGGGTCGGTCAAGGTGCGGATCGAGCCGCCCATGATCACCACCCGCTTCAGCAGGCGAAACGCGGCCGGATCGCGGTCGATCATCGCGCCCACATTGGCCAGCGGCCCGATCGCGACCAGCGTGACCTGGCCCGGATATTTGCGCGCCTGGTCCAGCACGAAATCGACCGAAGCCGGGTGGCTGGCGCGCGCGAAAGACCCGCCTTCCGCATAACGGCGCTGGGTGAAGGCATTGCGATTGACATCGACGGGCGTACCCATCGCCACGGGAATGTCGCCGTGCCCCGTTTCGCCCAGCATCCGGTCCAGCATTTTGGCGCGCGTCACCGTGTCGCCGAAATCCGCCGAAAAGCCCAGCACCTCAAATTGCGGACTGGCCAGCGCCAGCGCCACGGCAAAGGCATCGTCGATGTCATCGCCGATATCGGTGTCGATGATAATTTTTTCACGCACCGGCTGGGCCTCGGCACCCGCGCCCAACAGCATTGCGGCCGCGATCATTGCCAGGAATTTGCGCATGTTCTACCCCGCTTTTTCGCCATGATGGCGGGTTTTGCGTGAAAAACGCAAACCTGTATTGACCCGCTTGCCATGCCCCGGAAAGAATGCGCCATGCGGATAGCAATCCTGTTGCTTGTGTTCATGCTGGGCGCGCCCATGGCGTGCGCGGCCGACGATGCCTTGAGCCCTGCGGCCAATGCCGCCTGGCTTGCGGCCAATGCGGCGAAGCCCGGCACCTTGACCCGTCCCAGCGGGCTGCAATATCGCGTCTTGCGCAGCGGCACGGGCAAAAGGCCCAGCGGCGATGATCTGCTGCGGGTGTCTTATACCGTGCGCTTGATCAATGGCGCGGTGGTGGATTCGACCAACCCGGCGCTGCCGCAGACAATTTCGCAGACCACCATCAGCATGGCGGGCCTGGCGGAAGCCCTGTCGTTGATGCATGTCGGTGACCGCTGGCAGATGGCGCTGCCGGCGAACCTGGCGCTGGGGGCCAAGGGCGCGGCCAATGGCGCAGTGCCGCCCCACCAGACGCTGCTGTTCGACCTCACCCTGATTTCAGCCTCGCCGCCCGCACCGGGACAGGTGGCGGCCGACAATCCCTTTTCGGTGTGGAGCAATGGCCGCGAGAATGGCGCGTCCTTCACCATCCGGCCGTAGTTACTGAGCGGGCTTCAGCCGGTAGTGGTTGACGCCCCAGGACTTCTCCGTCCCTAAAGCCGAAGCTTTCGGCGGTGGCGAGGAAGAACATGCGCCAGCGCCGCCGCCACACACCCGCATCGGCGCCGTAGACGTCCGCCAGGATGGGATCGATTTTGGCGCGGTTGGCGTCGAACAGCTCCAGCCATTGCAGGGCGGTGCGCTTGTAATGGCTGCCGCTCCAGCGCCATTCCTCTTCCACCGTGAACAGGTCGGGAAACTGCCGGATCAACCCCACGGTCGGCATGATGCCGCCGGTGAAGAAATGCTGACCCATCCAGTCTTCCGGATCGCGCCAGTCATAGTGCGCCGGGCGATGACGATGGGTGAAGATATGAATGAACAGCCGGCCGTCGGGCTTGAGCCAGGTCTTCACCCGCGACAGCAGCGCCTGCCAGTTGGCCATATGCTCGAACATCTCCACCGATACGACGCGGTCGAACGCCTTGCTGGTGGTGAAATCGTTCATGTCGCAGGTGATGACGGTGAGGTTGGTCAGCCCGCGCTCGCGCGCCCGGGCTTCGATATAGCCGCGCTGGGGCGCGGAATTGGACACCGAGGTGATGCGTGCGCCCGGAAATTTCTGCGCCATGTAAAGTGACAGCGAGCCCCAGCCGCAGCCCAGCTCCAGAATTTCCTGTCCGTCGGCGAGGCCGGCATGGGCCACGGTCTCTGCCAGCGCAATGGCCTCGGCCTCGCCCAGCGTTTCCTTGCCGGTGGGATAAAGACAGCTGGAATATTTGCGATGCGGCCCCAGGAACAAAGCGAAGAATTCCGGCGGCAATTCGTAATGCTGGCGGTTGGCGGCGTCGGCATGTTCGGCGATTGGCTTCTCGGCCATGGCGCGGGCAAAGGCCGCGTCGGTGCCGGGCGGGGGCACATGGGCGTCATTGGCGGCGATCACCCGCCGCATCCCGGCGCGGATCACGAAGTCGGGCAGGGGGGCCCGTTCGGCGAGATTGGCAGCGGTGGTGGCGAATGTCATTTCCGGAAAAGCCCTTTTGTCCCATTACGCAAACAGGCGGGGTGCGGATCAAGTGCTAGACCCCGTAATCGACCATCTTCTTTTCGATGTCGGAATAGGACGGCCGCTGGGTGGTCAGTGCGGGAACCTGGGCACAGAAGCGGTCATTTTCCTGCAGGTGCTTCCACAGTATGTCGCAGCGGAACACGGTGTTTGCCATCTCGCGCGCAGGCGAGGGAATATTCTTGAGCCGGTCCTGCATCTCGGCGGAACGGAAGAACATCTCCATCAGGCGGCCGGCATAAAGCCGGCCCACCAGATAGGCCGATGCGGTCTGGGCATTGACGACACGAAAAGCATCCTTGACCGGCGTGCGCGCGATGGGGATCGCGGCATTGTGAGCCAGCAGGAAAACGTCCCAGAACCCGGCATGGCTGATGGCCGCCTCCAGGCCGGCGCGGAGATCGGCGCCGGCGCGGACGGTGAAATCATCTTCCAGCACCAGCAGGAACGGCTTTTCTTCCGCGAACAGGAAATCGGCGATCGCCTTGCCATGGCTAAGCGCGCAGCCCCGCGCCGGCGCGTCGGGCATGTGGCGTGCCGTGAAGAAGCTGTAATCGCCGTCGCCCCAGCCCAGCGCCGCCATTTCCTTGCAGGCTTGCTCTTTGCGGTCCGCTCGGTGCGCCAGATTGATGATTTTGACACTCAGCAGGTCTTTGGGCAGGTCTTTGGGCAGGTCTTTGGGCAGGTCTTTCATCCGTCAAATCCTGTGCTGGCGCCCTTGCCGATTGGACCGCGGGCTCTAAACTCCGGCCACGGGGACGTTCAACAACCGCGGGGCAACATGCGGACACTAACCTTTCTTCTCCTGGTTATCACCGGTCTGGCGCTGGCTTTGCCAGGCGCTTATCTCGCGATGCTGGGGGGCTCGACCTATTATGTCATCGCGGGCGTCCTGATCCTGATTTCGGCCGTTCTGGTGCTGCGCGGCTCGTCCGCGGGCATCGGGTTGTTCTGGCTGGTATTGCTTGGCACCCTGGTCTGGTCTTTGCGGGAAGTGGGGCTGGACGGCTGGGCATTGATGCCCCGGCTGGTGTTTCTGTCGGTGGCCGCGCTGTGGCTGTTGTGGCTTTTGCCCTCGCACATGGCCTTCGGCACGCGCCTGATCGGCACCGTGGTTCTGCTGGCGGGACTTGCCGGCGTGCTGGGCTATTCCTTCTTCACCGCGCCTGCGCCGGATGTCGTGGCCGGATCGCTTCCTTCTGCCGTCGATCCCGAGGCGAACGGCGAGTGGACCCATTACGGCAATTCGCTGCATGCCACCCGCTATTCCGATCTGGCCCAGATCACGCCCGCCAATGCTGCCAATCTGGAGCAAGCCTGGGTCTATCATGCCGGGCTGCAGTCGCCCGACGCGCATTCCGCCCATCTGTATGAGACCACGCCGCTGATGGTGGATGGGTTGCTCTATGGCTGCACCGGCCATAGCGCGGTGTTTGCGCTCGATCCGGTGACCGGCCAACAGGTCTGGCGGCATGAGACCAAGATCGACATTTCCGCCGGTGGCCGTGGGCTCTGCCGTGGGGTGACCTTCTTCCGCGCGCCCGCCGGCACGACCGAATGCCCCACCCGCATTCTGGTCGGCACGGTGGACAATCATCTGATCGCGCTGGATGCGAAGACCGGGGAGGCCTGCCGCAGCTTTGGCCATGATGGCTCGGTCGATCTGTCGGAAGGCGAGGGACTTGGACAAGTTTCCTCGCGGCTGGATCAATCCGACCTCGCCACCCACCATCGTGCATGGGGTTGCGGTGATCGGCTCGTATATCATCGACGATCAGTCGACCTTTGTGCCGCCCGGCGTGGTGCGCGGCTATGATCCGGTCAGCGGTGCGCTGAAGTGGGCCTTCGATCCCGGCCGGCCCAACGATCACGGACCGCTGAAGCCGGGCGCAGGTCTATACCCCGTCCACGCCCAACGCCTGGCCCGCCTATAGCGGCGATGACGCATTGGGCCTGGTCTATCTGCCCATCGGCATGGGCAGTCCGGATTTCTATGGCGTCAACCGCACGCCTGAGACTGACCGCTTCTCCAGCGCGGTGGTGGCGCTGGATGCCGACACCGGTGAAGTGCGCTGGGTCTATCAGATGATCCATCACGATCTGTGGGACTATGACAATGCCGCCCAACCGGTGCTGGTGGATTTCCCCACCGCCAATGGCCCTGTGCCCGCACTGATCGAAGCCACCAAGACGGGGCAGATTTTCGTGCTGGACCGCCGCACCGGAAAGCCGCTGACCAAAGTAGAGGAACGGCGCGGTGCCGTCGTCCACCATTCCGGGCGAACGCTGGGCGCACACCCAGCCTTTCTCCATCGGCATGCCCAATTTTGCCGGACCCAATCTGACCGAAGCCGACATGTGGGGCATCACGCCCTTTGACCAGCTTTATTGCCGGATCGAATTCCGCCAGGCCGACTATCGCGGCTATTACACCCCGCCGCGGCTGGGCCCATCGATCCGTACGCCGGGTGAGCTGGGCGGCATCGATTGGGGCAGCGTGTCGGTGGATGAAGCGCGCGGCATCCTGGTGGTCAATTCCAACCTGATGGCCGACTATGACCGTTTCATTCCACGTGCCGAAGCCGACGCGGAAGGTCTCTATATCAACGGCGATCCGCGCCGCAGGAAGACCGCGCCGGGCGCGGCCATGGCAGGCACGCCCTATGGCGTGCACTGGACAGGCTTTTTGACGCCCTTGGGCATTCCCTGCCAGCGTCCGCCTTACGGCTATCTGACCGCGGTGGACCTGAAGACGCAAAAAGTCTTGTGGCAGCACATGCTGGGGACGCTTCCAACAGCGGGCCGTTCGGTATTGCGATGCGTCTGCCGCTGCCGCTCGGGCGCGCCCAATATCGGCGGCTCCATTGTCACGCGTGGCGGGGTGATCTTCATCGGCGCTTCGCAGGACAAGCATTTCCGCGCCGTGGATGAAGCGAGCGGCAAGACCTTGTGGCAGGTGGCGCTGAAGGCTGGCGGCCATGCCACGCCCATGACCTATCTGGGGCGTGACGGAAAACAATATGTGCTCGTCGCGGCGGGCGGCCAGCCGGGCTTTGGCACCGGCACGGACGACAGTTTCATCGCCTACCGGCTGAAATGAGCCGGGCGAGCGGGAAAACATGAAACTCAATCTGGGCTGCGGCAGCCAGATCCTGGATGGCTGGGTCAATGTCGACAAGTTCGGCACGCCCGATCAGGTCTTCGATCTGGAGACTTTTCCCTGGCCCTGGGCCGACAATTCGGTGGATGAGATTCTGCTCAGTCATGTGCTGGAGCATCTGGGTCAGAGCCCGCAGGCCTTCATCGCCATCATGCGCGAGCTTTACCGCGTGGCCTGCGATGGCGCGACCGTGCACATCCGGGTGCCGCATCCCCGGCATGACAATTTCCTGACCGATCCCACCCATGTGCGCCCCGTGACGGCGGCGACCATGGAAATGTTTTCGCGCACCGCCAATCTGGAATGGCAGAAGACTGGCGCCCCCAACACACCGCTGGCGCTCTATCACGATGTGGATTTCGAGCTGGTTTCGAGCCGCTCGGAACTGGACGAGCCCTATCGCTCGATGTACCGCGAGGGCAAGATCAGCGTCGAGGAACTGCAGAAGCTGGACCGGACCTTGAACAATGTCGTGCTGGAAATCGACATGGTGCTGAAGGTCAAAAAACCGCGTGCATGAATTCCCAGGCCCTGATGGCGTAAGCCCTCGACCGGCAAGGCCCTGGCGATCCGGCCTGTACCGAACAGCTTTACCGGCAGGTATTGCATCCCTCCAGGCGCCTGTTCCGCCAGCAAGAACCGGGACAACGGGCGGATGTTGCGCGCGCGATGGAGGCCGCGCGTGCCGTTGAGAAAATTTGATCCGGCCTGTCCTTTGCGCATCCCGGCGCCGGGACGATAGACTTCGCCTCCATTTGACGCGCGTTCAGGAGACGTCCGCACAAGAGATCCAGCCCCGGGAGGAAGCGACATGATGCGCAAGGTCGGCGTCGTTATTCTGCTTATGTTGGCGAGTGGTGTTCTGATTTTTTCCGGTCGCGCTGCGGAGACCGGCAAGGTCGCAATCGACAGCGATGACATCGGCGGCACCGTCACGGGTCCCCATGGGCCGGAAGCTGGCGTCTGGGTGATCGCCGAAACCAAAGACCTTCCCACCAAATATGCCAAGATCGTGGTGACCGACGATGCCGGGCGCTATGTGTTGCTCGATCTGCCGCCGGCCAGTTATTCCATCTGGGTGCGCGGCTATGGGTTGGTGGATTCCCCCAAGACACAATCACGCCCGGGTCATCTGGTCGATCTGAAGGCGGTGCCGGCGGCGAGCGATGCGGCCGCGGCGCAGTATTATCCGGCGATCTACTGGTATGCGATGCTGCATATCCCGCCCAAAAACGCTTTTCCCGGCACCGGACCATCGGGTAATGGCATGGCCACCAAGATGCACAGCCAGCAGCAGTGGCTCGACATGGTCAAGACCGATGGCTGCGTGACCTGTCACCAACTGGGTGATGCCGCGACCCGCAATATCGAAAAGCAGCTCGGCCATTTCGATTCCTCTGCTGCGGCCTGGGAATATCGCGTCCAGGTGGGGCAGGCGGCCGATAACATGATCGGCCCGATCAACCGGCTGGACACGCCGCGCGCCTTCGCCCTGTTCGGCGACTGGAGCGACCGCATCGCCAAAGGCGAGCTTCCCTTCGCCAGGCCCCAGCGCCCGCAAGGCAAGGAGCGCAACATCGTCATCACTCTGTGGGACTGGAACACGCCCAAGGCCTATCTGCATGACGAGATTTCCACCGACAAGCGCAACCCGACCCTGAACGCGCATGGCAAGCTCTATGGCTCACCGGAGGAAAGCACCGACATGATCCCGGTGCTGGACCCGGTGGCCAATGCGAGAAGCCAGGTGAAAGCGTTTCCGCGCGACACCGACACGCCCTCGAGCAAGGACAATGACATTCCCAATCCTTCGCCAAACTGGGGCCGCGAAGCGATCTGGAACAGTCAGACCAGCATCCACAATCCGATGTTCGACGAGAAAGGGCGGGTCTGGCTGACAACCCGTGTGCGCGCGCCGGACAATGAGGCGGCGTTCTGCAAGGCGGGATCGGGCAATCCCTCTGCCCAGGCCTTTCCTCTGAAAAGCTCGGGCCGGCAGCTGGCGGTCTATGATCCGGCAGCGAAGAAATTCACGCCCATAGACACCTGCTATGCCACGCATCATTTACAACTCGATTCCCAGGATCGTATCTGGACCAGCGGCGGCGGCCCGGTGGTGGGCTGGTTCGATACCAAACTGTGGTTAGCGACGGGCGATGCGCAGAAGGCGCAAGGCTGGACGCTCGCTGGTGCTGGATACCAACGGCAATGGCAAGCGCGATGCCTATACCGAGCCGGACCAGCCCGTGGATCCGCCAAGGACCATCGCGTCGATGCGGGATTTTATGGCGTGGCGGTCAGTCCGGTGGATGGTTCGATCTGGGGTTCGTCGGTGGGCTTTCCGGGCGCGGTCGTGCGGCTGGTGCCGGGCGCCAATCCGCCACAAACAGCGCTGGCGGAAGTGTATCAGCCGCCGCTGGATGACCCCAGGGCGCCGGTACATGGTTATTCGCCCCGTGGCATGGACATCGACCGCAATGGGGTGGTGTGGACCGTGCTGGCCAGCGGCCATTTCGCCAGCTTCGACCGCCGCAAGTGCAAAGGCCCGCTGAACGGTCCGAAGGCGACCGGCAACCAGTGTCCCGAAGGCTGGACGCTTTATCCTTTCCCAGGGCCACAATTTCGCGATGTGAAAGATTCGGGCAGCGCCGAAGCCAGCTATTACGCCTGGGTGGATCAGTTCAACACGCTGGGCCTTGGCGCCAACACGCCGATCGCCACCGGCAATACGTCAGATGCGCTGTTTGCGCTGGTAGACGGCAAGTTCATAACCCTGCGCGTGCCTTATCCGATGGGCTTCTATGCCAAGGGCATGGACGGGCGGATCGACGATCCCAATGGCGGTTGGAAGGGCCGTGGACTGTGGACCACCTATGCCACCCGTGCCGTCGCCCACATCGAAGGCGGCAAGGGCACGACGAGCAAGGTGGTACATATCCAGCTTCGGCCCGATCCGCTGGCCCACTGATTATTTTGGGGTTCTATTTGGAAGTCATGCGCCACACGCCGTCCCAGTTGGCGGGCGGCGCGGCTTTCAGCGTTTCACAACGCTCGATATAGACGCCCGACAGCTTGTCGTGCTCGTTTGCCTTCAGGCATTCGTTGAAAGCGCGGATGGCCCGGTCCCAGTCGGCGGCGCGGTAGTGTTTTCGGCCCTCCCGGAAATGGTTCACCACATCCATCAAGTGGGGGAAGGTTTCGTCGGTGTGATAGTCGAGCACTTCATACACGCCGACCGGCTTGGTCTTGCCCTTGACCACCACATCGTCGATGTCGCGGATGCGATAGGTGCCTTGCAGCTTCTTGAAGGTATTTTCGCTGATCAGGATTTTCGCGCCGTATTGCTTGCAGGCCGCTTTCCAGCCGCGCCGCCAGGTTCACGCCGTCGCCGATCAAGGTGTAGTCCATGCGCTTGTTGGAACCGATATTGCCCGATACCACCCTATCGGTGTTGAGTCCGATGCCCATGTCGACGGGCAGCTGGCCCTTGGCTTTGCGCTGCGATGTTCCAGCTGTTAAGCGTCTTGATCATGGCGATCGCGGCGCGGATGGCGCGGTCGGCATCGTCTTCATGCGCGATCGGCAGTGCCGAATGCCGCCATGATGGCGTCGCCGATGAACTTGTCGAGCATCCCCTCGTCCTTGCTGATGCAATCCACCATCAGGGTGAAATATTCGTTGAGGAGCGCGACCGTGCCCTGCGCGCCAAGCTTCTCGGTAATGGGGGTGAAGCCGCGAATGTCGGAGAACATGCATTGTGGCGTCCACGTTCTGTGCCGCCCAGAATATCGTCCCGCGCCCGATGCCACCATCCGGTCGGCGATGCCGGGATCCATGTAGCGCGACATGGTGGATTTCAGGCGCTTTTCGGTGCTGATGTCTTCGATCACTAGCATCGAGCCGAGCTGCTTCCCGTCGGCGTTGAGCAGCGGCTGGATGGTGAAATTGACCGAGAGTTTTTCGCTCGCCGACCTGCAGCGGCGCGTCCACCACATTCGTTTGCCGTTCGTCCGGTATCGACCTGTTGCAGTTTTTCCACGACCCATGCGTTGTCGCCGATGAAGAATTCCGCCGCCGTTTGTCGACAGGATGTCTGCTGCCGCACCTTGAGGATGCGCAGCCGGCGGCTTTGCAGGTGGCGATTTTTCCCGCCTCATCCAGTGTGATGACGCCGTTTGACATGGCTTCCAGCATGCTTTCGTTGTAGTTTTTCATCGTTCTGGACGTCGGCGAACAGCTTGGCGTTTTCCAGCGCGATCGAGACCTGCGCGGTGAAGGCCTTGCAGCCGCGCTTCATCCTCGTCGGTGAACGGGCCGCCGCGTTTGTTCAGCACCTGGGTCACGCCTATCGTCTTGCCGTGCTTGTTGACCACCGGCACGCACAGGATGGAGCGGGTGAAAAAGCCGGTCTTTTTGTCGAACGCCGGGATTGAAGCGCAGATCGGCATAGGCGTACGGGATGTTGATGGTCTTGCCGGACGTGAACACCGCACCGGCAATGCCGACATGGTTGGGAAAGCGGATCTGCAGGGCTTCCAGCCCCTGCCGACCTCGACCACAGCTCGTTGGTCTTTTCGTCATGCAGGAACAGGGTCGAACGCTCGGCATTCAGCATGCGCGTCGCCTCGCCCATCACCTTTTGCAAGAGGACGCAGCTCGATTTCCGAGGTGGTGTCCGCCACGACGTTCAGGAACTCCAACTCCGTCAGGCGCAGCTTGTCATGCGCTCGATGAACTGGCTGCCGCGCAGCGCCATCGCCGCCTGGGTGGTCATGGTTTCCAGCAGCGACAGATCCTGTGGCGTGAAATGGGCGCCGCCCCTTTTGTTCAGCGCCTGGGCCACGCCCATGATCTCGCCCTTTACGGTGCGCACCGGCGCGCAAAGGATGGAATGGGTCTCGAACCCGGTCTGCTTGTCGATGTCGGGATTGAAGCGGGGATCGGAATAGGCATCGTCGATGATCAGGCCCTGGCCGGTGGTGAAGACATGGCCGGCGATGCCCTTGGAGTTGAGCAGGCGAATCTCGCGGCTGCCTTCACCCTGGGCGACGCGGGAATAAAGTTCGCCCGTCTCCGCGTCATTCAGGAACAGGGTGGCGCGTTCGCAGTCGGTCTCGCGTGCAGTGATCTCCACCATCTTGACCAGCACGTCATTGAGATTGTCGGTGCCGGCGAGCTCGCGGGTGATGTCCAGCAGCATTTCGGCCCGCATCAGCTTCTTGTCGGCGCTGTCGGTGGCGGGTTTTGCGGCCGGCTTTTTCTTCGGCGCGGACTTGGTCTTGTGCCGGGCCCGCCGGGCGCGGATGTCAGCGTCCATGGGCCTTCTCCAGTTCGCCGCGCAAGGCGCTGGCGGTATCCTGCAATTCTTTCAGTTCGCCCCGGGTGGTGCGCTCGATCATGCCCAATCTGTCGTCGCAGTTGCGCTTGAGGCTTTCCATCTGGTCGCGCAGCGCCGCCGCGGTACGCCGCAGATCGCCGATTTCGCCGGCGAAATCGGCATTGGCCTTCTGCACCGCGTCCTGCTTGCTGTGTTGCAGGCTTTCCAGTTCGTCGCGCAGGGCGCGCATGGTGTCGCGCAGCTGTTTGATTTCACCCTGTGCATCGGCGGACGCCTGCTGCACCGCCTGGTCCTTGCCGGCGCGCTGCTCTTCCAGCTCCTGGCGCAGGGCGGCGATGGTGCCATGCAGATGGCGTATCTCCATCTCGGCTTCATGGAGCGCCGTCTTCGCAGAATGGCCGTTGTCGGTTTGCACAGTCATCGCCCCGTCGATGATGGGCAGTGCGCCCGGCCCATCTTGTCCACCAGTGTCCCGAATCCGAAGTTCGCTTGATCTCTCGGCGTTATCGGTAGCGAACTTCGGATTCAAAAGGGACACTGGAAATATATTATCCTAGTGTGGTTTTGGTTCAGAAGTCCCCTTGATGGACTCGGCCCACGATACCGAAGGGGACTTCTGAACCACCACACTAGCCGCGATTATCATCAAGGGTCGTGCACAATCAACGGGTTATGGCGGGCTTCGTGTCATGCCCACGACAAAGTCGGATACAGTGTCTTATTTGATCCGCGCCGCACCCGGGTGCTAGCGTTTCCGAAAATAAGGGCGCGGCTGAAGTGTGAGTCGCGAAAGACACGGGGAGAGCAAGGTGGACAAGAGACAATTCCTGGCCGGGATCGGCATGGGCGCAGGCTTGGCGACAGGTGCGGCCTTGGCGCAAGCCAAGAGAGGTACGGATGAACTGGGCCGCGGGTCCGAAGCACCGCCGCCGCGCAAGATCCCCACCCGCAAGGCCAAGACCGCGCCGCTGTTTCTGACCCCGGCCGGCTGGCCCAACGGCATCGCGGTCGATCCGGCCAATGGTTTCTGGGTACAGGAACAGCGCCATGACGGCCAGACCGAAAAGGCGTGGCTGCTGGACTTCAAGACCGGCAAGATTCTGAAGACCGTGACCACCAACAGCCAGAACACCAGCGGGATGACCTTTGGCGACGGCTGTGTCTGGAGCGGCGCCAATGGCGTATCGGTCCACAATCATCCCGAACCGCCGGTCAATGGCATCTTTCAGACCGACATGAACAGCAAACAGATCAGCCACCGCCAGATTCCGTTCGGTCCCGCCGACGATGGCGGCGCCTGTCATGGCCTGGCCTGGCAGGATGGCAAGCTCTGGGTCAGTTCCAACCGGCTGGAATCGCTGGTGCGCATCAATCCCAAAAGCTGGCAGGTGGAATGGATGTTCCCGCACACTGCGCTGCCCGACCTGAAGGACCGCATCCACGGCATCGAGTTTGACAGCGCCACCGGCGGATTGTGGCAGGTGACCGGCACCCAGAAGCCGGATGTGCCCAATTATGAAGGCTACACGCCCAAGTTGATCCGCTATGACACCAAAAATGGCGAAGTGATGGAGATCGTGGAATTCGTGGCGGGTTCCTGTGATCCACACGATATCGCCATCCATGATGGTGTCTTTTATGGCGTGGACGCGGGTGAGCATCCGCGCTGGCCGATCGACAACCCCGCCTATCAGCGCCCGGGCTGGCCGCCGCTGAACAGCCCCTATGGCGGTTATATCTTCCGCATCGACTTTATCTGACGGAGCGATCATTGCGCCTGCTGCTTGCCACCATTTTTCTGGCCGCCGCCGCCACACCGGGCTTTGCGGCCGATGTCTATGCCACGCGGCTGACCGCGGTCGCCTATGACGGCGCCATGCGCGCCAATGTGCAGGGCGATGGCCATGTCAGCGCCAGCCTGAGCGGCAGGATGCTGACGGTGACCGGCGATTTCAGCGAGCTGCCGTCGGTGGCGACCAGTGTGAAGCTTTACAGCGGTCCGGGCATTGGTGTGCCGGGGCCGGCGATCGCTGAGCTTACGCTTGGTGGTCAGAACGATGGTTCGGTGAGCGGGTCGGTGTCGTTGTCCAGCGCCCAGCTTAAGGCGCTGAAACAGGGTCATGTTTATATCCAGATCAACAGCCAGAAGGCGCCGGACGGAAATTTGTGGGGCTGGCTGTTGCCGGATCATCCGTTCCCCGGCGCCGATGTGCCGGTCGCGGGGCAGGGCTTCATCCCGCAGCTCGATGTGCCCGGCAACTGGATCGAGAAATAGAGACCATGCGCATGCACAAATTCAGATTGACGGTTGCGGCTGGGGCTCTTGCGGCCGCCGGATTTTGTATTGCTGATGGCATGGCTCAGACCACCGAGGCACCGTTCACGGCGGCGCAGGCTGCGGCCGGGCGGGCGGCTTACGCCACAAGTTGCGCCGGATGCCATCAGGCCAATCTGGCGGGTTCGGGCGAACAGCCGCCGCTGGCGGGGGCAAGCTTCATGGCGAGTTGGGGCAAACGCAGTGCCAAGGATTTCTATGAAGACATCCGCGCCAACATGCCCTATGGCCGCGCCGGCAGCCTGGACACAGCGGCCTATCAGAGCATCACGGCTTTCATCCTCAGCGCCAATGGCGCCAAACCTGGCAGCAAGGCGTTTGATGGCACATCAGCAACGCTGATTTCTTCTGTCGCATCGGGTCAGGTCCCGGCCAGCATCGCCAGCGCCGCGCGGCGCAGCAGCGGCGATGAAGGCGAAGGCGGAGGCGGCCGCGCGCCAGGGATGAAGCTGGGCCAGACCTTGGTCGGCAGGATCAAGAACTACACGCCGATCACCGAGGCGATGCTGGTGCATCCCGATCCGAAAGACTGGCTGATCTATCGCGGCAACTACCAGGCCTGGAGCCATAGCGGGCTCAGCCAGATCAACGACCGCAATGCCGGCCAGCTGCAGCTCAAATGGTCCTGGGCGATGAATGAGGGCGGCGAGAACGCCACCGGTCCCACCATCCATGACGGCATCATGTTCCTGGCCAATACCAGCAACACGGTGCAGGCGCTGGATGCGAGGACGGGCGAACTCTTATGGGAAAACCGGCTGGGTCCGGTGGCGACGCGCGCTTACAGCGCCCTGCGCAGCCTCGCGGTGTATGAAGACAAGGTCTATATCAACGCCACCGACGCCAGACTTTATGCACTGAACGCCAAAACCGGCAAGGTGGTGTGGGAGACCGACATCGCCCCGCAGGGCAAGGGCTTCAATGAAACCGGCGGCGTCATCGTCGCCCATGGCAAGGTGATCGTCGGTCTGACCCTGTGCCGCGGGCAGATGCCGCACTGTTATATCAGCGCCTATGATGCGGAGACCGGCAAGCAGGCGTGGAAATTCTCCACTATCGCGGCACCGGGCGAGCCCGGTGGCGACACCTGGCGCGATGTGCCCGACGACATGCGCGCCGGGGGCGAAACCTGGATTGCGGGCACCTATGACCCCGACCTGAACATCACCTATTGGGGCACGGCCCAGTCCAAGCCCTGGATGCAGGCTTCGCGCAAGAGCGGCACCGCCTCCACGCTGTACGCCAATTCCACGCTGGCGCTAGATGCCGATACCGGCAAGCTGAAATGGTATTTCAGTCACGCGCCGGGCGAGACCTTCGACTTGGACGAGGTGTTCGAGCGCGTGCTGATCGATCACGGTGACCAAAAAACGCTGATGACCATCGGCAAGGCCGGCATCCTGTGGAAGCTGGACCGCGTCACCGGCAAGTTCATCGATGCCAAGCAGACCGTGTTCCAGAACGTCTATGACGGCATCGACAAGAAGACCGGGCGCTTGAGCTTTCGTCCTGATGTGCTGGCGCAGAAGACCAACACATGGATTTCGGCCTGTCCCAGTGCCGCCGGCGGTCATGACTGGCCGCCCACCAGCTATGACAAGGCCAACGATCTGATCATCATTCCGCTGGACCAGAGCTGCAACCTGATGCTGGGCCATGATGTCGCCCAGCACACCGGCACGGTGAACACCGAAGGCGAGGAGCGGGTGTTTTTCATGCCCGGCACCGACGGCAACATGGGCAGGCTGGCGGCCTATCGCACCTCCGACATGAAGCCTGTCTGGTCTTTCCAGCAGCGTTCGCCGTTCCTGACCGGCGTGCTGTCCACCGATGGCAATATCGCGCTGGTCGGCGATTACGACCGTGTGTTCCGCGCGGTGCAGACCACCACCGGCAAGACGCTATGGACGGTGCGCCTGCCCACCGTGGTGCAGGGCAATCCGGTTTCCTATGCGGTGGACGGCAAGCAGTATATCGCCATCACCACGGGCCTTGGCGGCGGCAGCCCGTTTGCCAAGCCTAGTTCCATGCTGGGCGAGCTGCATCATCCCGATCACGGCCAGGCATTGTATGTCTTTGCCCTGCCGGATTCACCGCCGGGCTAGTGCCCCGGCACGACCGAAAAGCGGAATTCCGTGATCTCATGGAATGTCTGTCCGGGCACAAGTTCGGTCGAAGGGAAATTGGGATGATGCGGTGAATCCGGATAATGCTGGGTCTGGAACGAGATCGCGCCATGGGGGACGTAACCCTTGGCCAGCGCCACTTTGGGCCTGACCGAATTGCCGCTATAAATCTGGACGCCGGGCTGGGTGGTCCATACCTCCAGCCGCCGCCCGGAAGCCGGATCGGTCAGCCGAACGGCAGGGCGCAAATGCCCGGGCGCGCCGTCGATCACGAAATTGTGATCCAGCCCTTTCTTGATGGCGATCTGTGGATCGGTTGACGCAAGGCGCGGGCCCAGCGCCACGGGCTTGGTGAAATCGAAATCGGTGCCCGCCACATCGCGGATCTCGCCGGTGGGAATGCTCCTGTCGTCGATCGGAGTGACGTGGTGGGCGAAAACCTGCAGCAGCTGATGGTCCACAGGTCCTGAGGCATCACCGGCCATGTTGAAATAGGAATGGTTGATCAGGTTGATCACCGTCTTCTTGTCGGTGGTGGCGCGGTAATCGATGCGCAGGGCGTTGTTGCGGGTTAGCGTGTACGTCACCGTGACCTGCACCGTGCCGGGAAACCCCATGAAGCCGTCGGGATCGGTGTGGGTGAGCACCAGGCTGGGCTCGGCGCCATCATGGGGCGTCGCGCTGAAGACCTGGCGGAAATAGGCCATGGTGCCACCCTGGTCGAGATCGCCATTCTTGTCGGCATCCAGTGCATAGTTTTTGCCGTCCAGGGTGATGGAGGCGCTGCGAATGCGATTGGCGAAGCGGCCGATGATCGAACCGTAATGGCCGTTGTTGCGGATGTAATCGGCGCTGGTGTAGTCGGCGAGACTGTCGAAGCCCTGCACGACATCGGCGGTCTTGCCACCTTGCCCCGGCACATCGATGGAAACGATCACCCCGCCATAATTGGTGATGCGCACGCGCATGCCCTTGGCATTGGTGAGGGTGTAGAGATTGGCCGCGCGGCCATCATCGGCGGTCGTGCCCCAGGGCTGGCTGGAAATCGCCGCCTGAAGAGGGGTCGAGAGGTTGAGGCCGGTCATCACCAGGGATGCCAGCAACACATTGATCTTGAGCATTTTTATTTTGTCCTCCCGCGCCTTTCTCTAGCAGGCAATCGCATCCGAAGCGAGGCTGGTCCGCAAAGCCGCAAAAGAGGCCGGGCAGGGGCCATGAATTGTGAACGCGTCATTGCCGTCACGGCATGTCCGTTGATGTTCACAGGTGCGGGGCACCCGAAAAGAACAATTCAAATTGCGCATCCGAAACTTCAATTTCCGCATGCACGCCGTCCGCCGCCGCCGATGATATCGGTATCGCCTGCGTGCTGTCAGGCAATTGGCGGGATTTTCCAACAGCCGGCGTGTTTGACAAAGTGTCGTGCGGCGAAGCGTGAGCGCGGGCGCACGCTGAGCTTCAATTGCGCGAAGCCCCTGTTCCACTAGGCTTGCCCAAAAGAATCAAAGAAATAAAAGGGAGCCGGGCTCGATGAACCAGACGGGGTTGGAACGCGCCTTTGCCGATTTTCTCGACGCCATCGCGTCGCCGGCGCTGAAGGACATAGCCCGGCACTGGCGCGAAATCTGTCCTGCGGACCAGCTGCCCGGATGGAAAGACATCCGCCCGGCGGCGATCAAAAAATATCTCCCGATCGTGTGGTGCTACGACTATGACGCGGCACAGGACGATTTTATCGGCCGGCTGGCGGGCATAGAGATCACCGGTGTTTCCACCAGGCCGTTCAAGGGCACACGGCTTTCCGAACTGCGGCCAAAGGACATCTATCCGCGCTCGCTGATGCGCGCCAAGCGCGTGGTGCTGGAGCCGGCTTTCTACCGGGGACACGGCGTGGTCTACAAAACCGCGGAGCAGAAAGGCTTCGGCGAACGGATCGTGATGCCGCTGCGGGGTGAGAGCAATTCTCCGCCCGGCATTTTCGGCGCGTCCGAATACAAGAGCCGCGCGGAATGGGTGCGCCTGTCTTCCGATCCCAATGCAGAAGACGAGCAATGGTTTTCGCTGGCGGGATTGATGCCGGCGGCGATGCGTGCGGTGTGACCGGGCAGGGTGCGGGCGTCGATTTCAGATCCGGTCGTGGTTCGGCGCAGGTTGGGGAATTTCGGAGCAGTTCCCGGAAAAAGAACATCTCGACGGGATCGGAGTTTTCTCACCGACAAAACGCCGCGCGGCTCAACCGCGACCCGCTCGCCCACCAGATCGCGAAAATCCCGCGACATGTTGATGCGGCCGGTCTCGGATGCTCTCTTCCATGCGCGCGGCGACATTCACCGTATTGCCCCAGATGTCATAGGCCATCCGCTTGATGCCCACGACACCGGCGACCACGGGCCCGCTATGGATTCCGATGCGGATGTCCCAATAGCTGCGGCCGATGGCTTCCAGTTCCCTTTTTCGCGCATGAACAAAGGCCAGGATCTCGCGGGCAAAGCGCAACAGGTCGAGCCCGGCTTTGGACCGTCGCCGCTCCCATGCGGCCCACGCACATATAGCCGTCGCCGATCGTTTTGAGCTTCTCCACGCCATGGCGGCTGCACAGGCTGTCGAAGAAACAGAAGCAGCGATTGAGTTCTTCCACCAGCTCGCTGGCGGAGTAGGTGGCGGCCACCGAGGTAAAGCCGCAGAAATCCGAAAACAGCACACTGACCTGATCATGGGCGACCGCCTTGACGCGGCCATGGTGGCGCAATTCGTCCGCCACGCCGCCGGGAAAGATGTTGCGCAAAAGCGCTTCGGAATGCTGCTTCTCGGTCGAGAGGTCTTCGATGGCGCGCTTGAGTTCCAGGTCTGATTTTTCCAGCTGCTGCTTGGCCATCAGAATATCGACCTGAAGCTGGCTCTTGTCGCGGATGGCGAATTCGCGTTCCGCCATGCGGCCCAGCTGACGCATGATCTTGATTTCGCGTTCGCTGATCTCGCGCGGTGTGCGATCCACGATGCAAATGGTGCCGACACGAAAACCGTCCGGTGATTTCAGGGGCTGGCCGGCATAAAACGGACAAAGGGTTCACCCAGCACCAGCGGATTGGTGGCAAAGCGGTAGTCCTGTGAGGCATCGGGCACGATCATGATCTGGTCCGACAGGATGGCATGGCCGCAGAAGGAGATGTCGCGGTGCTCCTGCGCGGTCATGCCGATCCTGGCCTTGATCCATTGCCGCTCTTCGTCGACGAAGGCGATATAGGCGATGGGGACCCCGAAGGTCAGCTTGGCCAGATAAATGATCTGGTCGAAGCGCGCTTCCGCCGGCGTATCCAGGATGTTCAGGCCGAGCAGCGCCAGGCGCCGGGCGGCCTCGTCCGGCGGCCGTGCCGCCGCCACACAGCCCTGGTCTGATTTCACAACCATCGAAAACCCCGGCCCGGCAACCGCTGGCGTTGCCGCATATACCGTTCCATGTTTGCAAATCCTCTTGCAACCTCGGGCTCTGGGACGGGCTTTAGAAGCGATCTGTCCCGTGGCGCGTTTGCACGCCCAAGAGGTGGATAAGTGCCTGATTTATTTATAAAGAAGGCGGGCGCAACCGGGATTGAACCTGTGACCCCTCCTACGTGAAGAGATTGCTCTTCCGAATGTCCTGCGGCCACTTGCCGCCTGACGGCTGCCGTCGTCGTCCAAGTCATCCGGGTAAATGGTGACTCCAACCCCTCGAATGGGCGAGAAATGAGCGCAATCGAGCTCATGGATTGCTTTTTTGAGATTTTATCTTCGTCAAACTTTCTGCCAGCCACTCCAGAATATATTTTCGCCGCTTTATCTGTACGTCGATGACGGACTGCGAGCTTTCTTCGCGCCAAAAGCTGGGCTCGATCAAATGCGCAAGGGCCCGGTTGAGATATACCGGGTAGAACCAGCCAAGCCAGTGATCGGCCGTGTAGCTTAGACCCGTAACATCGAGGAGATCGAAGCCGGGCCCGTTAGTTCCGCATTGATGGCCTGAAAGTCCGCAACGTCCGCCTCGCAGATAACGACATGCGTATCATTCAGGATGCGTCGCGCGCCCTTGAGGGCGTCAACCTCGGCCCCTTGGATGTCGAGCTTGAGCAAATAGGGCGGTTCGAGTTTCAATTCATCGGCCAAATCATCAAGGCGGATGGCCGCAACAGTCGAGCCCCGTCCGATAATTTGTTTATTCTCGCCCAATACAGATCATCCGCCCCCCGACCGAACTCCAATAGGGCTGAACAGACGTTGTCAGCTCGATCTCGCCGCTTCGATCAGAGGCGGCGGCAATGTGAGATCGACCGCCCAGTTGGTCTGAATGGATTTCAGTGACGGCTCGTAGAGCGAATTTGCGTCGATGTGAACGGGGGCGCTATCTGTAAAAAGTCCTTGCAGATAATGCTGAACAAAGAAGTGTCCGTTAGCGCATCCAAGGTCAATCACGGTTGAATATTTGACGCCCTTGTTTGCCAGGAGTGTCAGCGTTTGGTTGTACTGGCCGCCTGCCGGCCACTTTTTCTGCTCTTGTTTGGGGATTCCATATGGCTCTTATCCGCCTAACGCTCTCTGCCATGCAAACGGGCCGCCGTCCGCATAGGCGCTGATGGCAGGCGCTGTGTTTCCTCAAGCGCTATACCAAACATCGATCCAATTGCGAGAAGTGTAATTGCTGTTAACATATTGAACCGGGACTAAAGAAATTGTCCTTTGAATTCAAAATGTTAATGTTTGGCATGAGTGTTGCTGGTTAGAACCAAATTGTTCATTGGATTGCTGGATTGTTGACGCATTGGATTGTTGAAAGGGAATTGAGCAATGAAATTCCGTGAGAAAATTGCAGTTTGTTCTATTGCTCTGGCCGCCTTGGCGGTGCTTGCTATTTCGGGTCCCGCGAATGCAAACATCCTTACCAACGGGAATTTTGCGACTGGCGATTTTACCGGCTGGTCGGCGAGCGGTGATGTCAACGTTATTCCGGAAACGGCGTACATCGCGTGCTGTGGCACTTTAAATGCAACGCCCGGCGCTTACGTCGCAAGCTTTGGGGCGGGGAATTTGCCCGACAACGGCGTGATATCTCAGTCGTTCACGACGACCTCGGGGGACCAGTACGCGTTGGCATTTAATTTATGGCGCTGTTGCAGCCCCTATCGTGCAACAACTCTATGTATCAGTAGTTACTGGCCCAGTCACGTATTACACTACGTTGACTGCTTCTGGCCTGAATGATTTCGATACATTGTTCACCTCGTATAACTATGTTTTCACGGCAGACGCAACGAATTTACGCTGAGTTTTCAGGATGTTTCGACCATCACGGATAACGTAGACGGGCTGCTCGAAAACGTGTCGGTCAATCAAACAACCGTTCCCGAACCCATCACACTTTCTCTCTTCGGTGCTGGTTTAGCTGGTGCAGCAGCGATGCGTCGCCGTAAGAAGAAGATTGCCTAACAATATAGCTCCTTACCGAAAACCAGACCGGCCATCTGGTCGCCCTTTTTGTTTCGAGCGTAGCAGTGGTCTATC
>CAWHLV010000086.1:0-8821 GCA_963830095.1 uncultured Alphaproteobacteria bacterium | reverse complement strand
TCACCTACCGCCGGCACAATCACGACAACTTCCATGTCCGCGGTTACAAGGAGGAGGGCACAACCACGACCCCCTTTGATATGGCGGTGCTGAACAATCTCGACCGCTACCAGCTCGCGCTTGATGCCATCAAGCGGGTTCCCCGGTTCAGCAATCAGGTGGAAAAAGCCACGGCGCGCTATTGGGCATCCATGGAACGCCACAAGCTCTATGTCAGCGAGCATGGCGAGGATATGCCGGAGGTTCTCGACTGGCAGTGGCCACAATGATGAGAGGCGGCGTTTCCCGCGCGATGTTGGCCCTCAATGGCGCAGATCATTTTGTTTGATCCCTCGGAAAGTTGCTCTGAATTAAAGCTTTTGGGTTGTACCCGGCCCATGCTGTTGGGAGAGGTGATGAGATGACCCATTCGCGACTTCTGCCGTTTGTTGCGTTCTGGCTTTGTCTGGTTAGCGCCGCCGTGGCGCAGCCAACCAATGCGTCCGTCCATCCGGGGGGAAAGTCCCAGCCGTCTCTCAGCCCCCAGGAGGAGCAGAAGGTAGGCTCTTTGTTCCTGGCCATGTGCATGAACCACTTTGTTCATCGCGAACTCACCTGGGCCGAGCAGTCCTGCAGCCAGGCCATTGATGCCAATCCGCGCGAAGTGGATGCCTTCAAGCTTCGCGGATATGTCTACTTCTCGGCCACCGTTTTGAGCGGGCGGCCAAGGATTTCCGCGTGGCGCTGCAGTTGAGGCCCAACGACGTCCAGGAGATGGCGGGTTACGGCCAAAGCCTGAGCGGCATGGGCAAATTTTCCGACGCCGCGGGACAGTTCCGCAAGGCGCTTTCCACATCGCCGCAATACGCTCCTTACTGGAACGGATTGTGTTGGGCCCTGGCCGGCGAAGGCCATCACCTGAACAAAGCGCTGGACGCCTGCAACCAAGCCCTTTCGCTTGTTCCCGGTGCGGCCGGCACGCTCAACAGCCGGGCGATGGTCTATCTCCTCACGCGGCACTATCCGCTCGCGGTTGCCGATTATACCCAATCGCTGGCCGTGCAATCCGATCAGGCTTCGGCATGGTTCGGCCGTGGACTGGCGCGTCTTAGTCTCGGTCAAACCCAAGGTGTATCGGACATCATCGAAGCGCGGCATCGCGATCCTGATGTGGATGCCCTTTTTGTGCAGATGCGGGCGCTGGCCGCCCATTGCATCCCGTCTGGCAAGCCGGGTTGCCCCTCCGGTTTTCCGCCCACGCCGGAGGCAAGGCCGGGAGCCTATCAGGTGGCGCTTCTGCACGCCGATCCCGATCAGGAACTGGCAGCCGGAGTTACGGCCGTTGGCAATGCGTCGGTTCCCGATATCAAGCGCAGATGAATTTTTGTGAATGTATGCGATTGCGTGAGATCAACACGCAAATCGCAAATAAGGCGCATTGTCCTTTGAGTTAGGGACAGTGCCATGCTCGGAATTCTCAAGATCGCCTATAAGCTGCTGGTGAATGACCGCACCAAGTTTGCGGCGCTCCTGATCGGCATAACCTTTGCCGTCTTCCTGATGACGCAGATGACATCGCTGTTCGCCGGTGTGCTGAGCCGGTCATCTGCGACCGTCCTTAATATAGGCGCGCGCATCTGGGTGATGGACCCCGCGGTCCAGACTGTGGCGAACTCCATTCCCATGCCGGACTATGTGCTGGACGAAGTGCGTTCGATCCCGGGTGTCAAATATGCGGTGCCGCTCTACTCCGGCGGGGGATTGGCCAAACTGAAGGACGGGACCTATCAGGCCGTGAATGTGCTGGGTCTGGATGACAACACCCTGTTTGGCCGCCCCGGCCTGCTTCAGGGCAATATCCAGGATATTTTTGCAGAGAATGGCTTTTTTGTCGTTCGCGATTCCGAATTTCAGAAGCTGGAGAATCCGGTCATCGGTACCGAATTCGAACTCAATGATCATCATGCGCGCATCGTGGGCATCGCCCAAGTCGGCAGCACGGGTCTTTTCGGCATTCCGACGCTCTACACGACCTACAATCGCGCCCGCCAATATCTACCCAGTACGCGGTTCACGACATCCTACATCCTTGTTGAACCGAAGACTGGCCAGGACATCGCTGCGATTGAGGCGCGCGTCCATGACATGGGCTATCTGGCTCTCACCAAGGACGAGTTCACCGGCAAAATTTCCGATTTCTACATGTTCCAGACCGGGCTTGGCGTCAACATGCTGTTGATGACCGTGATCAGCTTCGTCGTCGGATTGTCGATTTCCGGCCAGACTTTCTACACCTTCATCATCGAGAATATCGAGAAGTTTGGCGCCCTGAAGGCCATCGGCGCCAGGAGCAGCGAGCTGGTCGTCATGATACTGTTCCAGGCGACCTTCACGGCGCTTACGGGTTATGGGCTGGGCATCGGAATTTGCGCGATCATGATCTGGTTGGCGCATCTCAGGCTACCGGACTATGCAGCGATCATCACCGCGACGAATATTGTCATCGCCTTTGTGATGGTTGTGCTGATCGCCGGAATCTCAAGCTATATCGGCGTACGGAAGGTTCTGCGCATCGAACCCTTCGACATCTTCCGGAGCTGAGGATGCGCAAGGTCGCAATAAAGGCGCAAGGATTGACGAAAAGCTTCGGCGAGGGCGAAGCCATGACGCTTGCGGTGCGCGAGGTCAGCTTCGAAGCCTATTTCGGCGAGATCCTGCTGGTGGTCGGCCCTTCGGGCAGCGGCAAGACAACGATGCTCAGCATGGTGTCCGGAATCCTGCGGCCCAACGCGGGAAAGGTGGAAATCGAGGGCGTCGACATCTGGAGCCTGTCAGCAGACCAACTGGCAGAATTCAGGCTCAAGCGGCTGGGATTTGTCTTTCAGGACTATCATCTCTTCCCCCGGCTCACCACGGCGGAAAATGTCGCGATTCCCCTGATCCTGCAGCGGCGTGACTGGCAGGAGGCTCTCACGGAAGCCCGGCGTGACCTGGACATTGTGGGCCTGGGCAAGCGGTCGGAGCTTCTGCCGGTCAAACTGAGCGGTG
This sequence comes from uncultured Alphaproteobacteria bacterium, assembly GCA_963830095.1. Lineage (GTDB taxonomy): Bacteria > Pseudomonadota > Alphaproteobacteria > Micropepsales > Micropepsaceae > Rhizomicrobium. Next base: position 5,794 of record CAWHLV010000086.1, on the reverse strand, counting down.
GGGAACAGCAGCGCGTCGCCATCGCCCGCGCCATTGTCGGCAGGCCCGATATCATGATCCTCGACGAGCCAACCGCATCGCTGGACGGCGATACCGGACGCAACATCGTGAAGTTCATTCGCAACGAAATCCTCAATCAGTCCCGCTGCATCATCATCATCACTCACGACTTGCGCATCTTCGAGTTTGGCGACCGCATCATGGAAATGGCGGATGGCCGCTTGACGGAGATCAAGGCGCGCGCTCCGGAAGAAAAGCATGAAGAAGCAGCAAGCGCAGCCTTGGCCTCCGCATGACCGACCATTCATCCAGAGTATCGGGCCTGTCCGCCATCTTCCGCGGACTGTTGGGCATCAAGGCCCTGTTCATCCTGGCCGCTGCTGGACTTCTGGCCGGGCTGGTAAGCGCCTATGTCTCGGCCCAGCCGATACCTGCGCAACCTCCGGCCTTCAATCCGGCCGCCAACCCCTATGCCAAGGGTATCTATGCGAACGGCATCGTGGAAAGCCTTCAGGCTCATGGCGCTAACATTTCCATTTTTCCGGAAGTGCCGGGCCCCGTCACCCGCGTCTTTGTGGCCGAAGGCGATCAAGTCAAGGCCGGCGCGCGTCTGCTGACCATCGACGACTCGGTCCAAAGACAGACGACCGAACAGCAGAAGGCGCAGGCGGCGGCCGCGGCGGCGCAGATTGAAAGCGCGCAAGCCAGCCTCAAGATGGTCACCGATACCTATTCCAAGCAGAAGCAGGCCTATGCGCTTGATCCACAGTCCGTCGGACTTGATGTGATCGATACGGAGCACAATGCCGTGATGACGGCACGGGCCAATCTCGATGTGGCGCGTTCCCAGTATCAGGCACTGGTCAGGTCCGCCGACGCCTCCGAAGCGTTGCTGCGCAAATATACCATTCGCGCGCCGCAGGACGGTGTGGTGATGTCGTTGGCCACCATGACCGGCAGCTATGTTTCTTCGCAGGGCGCCTATGATCCCTACACCCAGGGCTATGATCCGCCGATTGTCATGGGCGCCTCGTCGCGTGATCTGGAAGTGCGCTGCTATGTCGATGAGATTCTGATCGGAAGGTTGCCGTCACCGGCACACATGACGGCCACGATGTATGTGCGTGGCACCAATGTCGCGGTGCCGCTGATCTACGAGCGCATGCAGCCCTATGTTTCACCGAAGATCGAACTTTCCGATCAGCGGCAGGAGCAGGTCGATGTGCGCGTGTTGCCGGTCGTCTTCCGTCTGAAGCGGCCGGCGAATTTGGCATTATATCCCGGGCAGTTGGTCGATGTGTATATTGGCAGCAAGTAATCGCCGCGGTCTGGCCGCGCTGCTGGCCACCGCGCTGTTGACCGGATGCACCGTGGGCCCCGATTTCCAGCGGCCATCCGCGCCCTCGACCAAAAATTATGCGCCGGGAGGCGATCCGGCCGCCACCGTGACGGCTTCCGGCGTTTCTCAGAAATTCCCCGTGGCTGCCAGGTTGCCTGCCGACTGGTGGCGGCTGTTCGACTGCGACGCCCTCAACAACGCCGTGCGCGAGGGCTTGACGGCCAGTCCAACCATCGCAGCGGCGCAGGCAACTCTGCGGCAGGCGCAGGATGAACTGCGCAGCGGTGCCGGCATATTCTATCCGCAGGTTGGCGCTGGCGCCGGCGTATCCAGGCAGCATCCTTCCGGGGACGCCACACCCGCGGGCCTGAAGGAAGGCACCTTCAACCTGTTCACCTTGTCGGCAAGCGTCGATTATGTGCTCGATATCTTCGGCGGTGAGCGGCGCACGGTCGAAGCTTTGGGCGCCCAGGTGGAGTTCCAGAAGAATGCCAGCCGCGCCGCATCGCTGACCTTGGCCGCCAATATCGCCAACACGCTCATCGCCATCGCGGCCTATCAGGCGGAAATCCGTGTCACCGACGAACTTGTCCGGACCGAGCAGAACCAGGTACGGCTGGCGCATGTCCAGGCGTCAGCGGGCACCGGCACCTATGCCGCCGAACTCAGCCTGCAAAGTCAGCTGGAAACAACCCAGGCAGGGCTCCCGGCCCTGGAGCAGCAGCTGGCCAGGGCACGGCATCTGCTTGCAGTTCTGGAAGGACATCTGCCCGCCGACGCTCCATTGTCGGCGATAAGCTTTGATCAGATCTTCTTGCCGCACGATATTCCCCTTTCTGTGCCTTCCGATCTCGTGCAGCAGCGGCCCGACATCCTCCAGGCCGAAGCGACATTGCATGCGGCAAGCGCCGAGATCGGCGTGGCGACGGCGGCAATGTTGCCCAGCATTACCTTGGGGGGCTCGGTTGGATACAGCGCCATTTCTTCCGCCAGCCTGTTCGCAGGTCCGAGCAGTGTCTGGAGCGTGGGCGCCGGCGTGACGCAGCCCATCTTCAATGGCGGCACGCTCTGGTTTCACCGCGAGGCCGCACGCGACGCGTTTAACGCGGCCAATGCCCAATATCGCCAGACTGTGCTTTCGGCTTTCGAGCAGGTTGCCGACTCCCTGCGTGCGCTCGAGCATGATGCGCAGGCTCTATCCATCCGCGAACAGTCGCTAAAGACAAGCCAAGGCGCGTTGAAGCTGGTGGATGTTGGTTACAAAGCGGGTCTTTCGACCTATTCCGACCTTTTGCTGGCGGACGGCCAGTTGCATCAGGCCGAGATCGCGGAGATCGAGGCCAGGGCGCAACGCTATCAGGATACGGTTGCCCTGTTTGTGAGCCTTGGTGGAGGCTGGTGGAACGCGCCGAACAGTCCGGACAAGCTGGCCGCCGGCCGGTAGAGCTATTGTTTTCTCAGGCTGACGATATACGCCGAAAGCTGCCGGATCTCCTCCCGCGTCAGTGAATAGTCCGGCATCCGTTCATGCGAGGTCGAGCTGCTGAGCCAGCCGGTCAGAAAGTCCTGCGTTAGTCCCGGTTGCTGCGCGATCCAGGGAAATGACGGTACCCGGTCCGTTCGCACCAGGGTGCCGCGGCTATCCACGACATGGCAGTTGATGCAGAGCGTGTGCGCGAGCCGGTCTCCTGCGGCGATATCCATGGGGGATGCCACTGCAACGGCGTCCGTGTCCGCCCTGGCCTGCAGAAACGTGCCGATCGCAAGCAGAACGACCGCAGTAGTCCAAATCACGGCAATACGGACCCGTCGAGTCATGGTGCCCTCCAGTAAGGATTTTGCAATTAGACCAGGCCGCCGCGGCCCGACCTTGATCGGGATCAAGGATGACGGATTTGACCGGTCTATCCTGCTTTTATGATCTCACTGGAAGATTGCATCGCGCTTTGCGGCCTGACCCGTTCCGAGGTCGCGGCCATTGCCGAACATGAGCATCTGCCGGAAGCCGCGGCTGCTGCTTTGGGCCAATATCTGCTGCACAAGGACCCGGAAAAGATCCAACAGATGATCATTGACGACATCCGCATGGCCCTGGTGGCAGACAATACGGCCCGCGCGGCCCAGCTTCTTTCAGCGTTGCAGCATCTGCTGATGAGCCATGGAAAGAACGGCCATGGGCAAAAGGGCTTTCGCCATGGCTAACCTCGGCCGGATGGTTGGGCGGTTGTGGCTGGCTGCTGTTGTGCCCGCGCTCTTGGCAGGCTGCGCCACACAGAATCCGGCGGGACCGAGCATCCGGCTTTCCTGCCCGGGCTGTTTCACGGCTTTACCGCGATCGCGGCCCTGATCGGCAGCCTTTTCTTCCACATCCGCATCTATGCCTTTCCCAACAGCGGGTTCTGGTACGACGCCGGATTTGTCGTCGGCTTTGGCGCCAGTGTTGTGCTTCTGTTTCTGTTGTGCATTGCGCGGATCGGCGGCTTCGTTACACGGGAAGGATCATAGGATGGCAATGGTGCAAGGGCGGCTGCAGTCCGCTGGAAACTGGTTCGAAACCATCGTCAGCGCGCTCGTCATCGTGGTGGCGCTGGTATTTCTGGCGTTCCTCTATGGGCGCACCGGCACTGGTCATTTCGGCAGCTATCCTGTGATTCTGCGCATGCCCAGTGCCACCGGCCTGGATGTCGGAAAAGACGTACGTGTAGGAGGCGTGAAGGTCGGCTCGGTCTCGCGGCTGTCGCTTGATGGCACGGACTATTCGGCCATTGTCGAAGTCACGGTGCGCGACGACCTGTCCCTTCCGGTGGATTCGACGGCCTCCATCAGCACAACCCCGCTGGGCGATGTCTATCTGTCTATCACGCCCGGTCACGCGGCCAGCACTGTCGCCCCCGGCAGCACGCTGATGGCGGTCCCCGCAAAGCCGAGGGTGCCTGCCGCCGGCACCTGATTTGTCCGGCGGACTTGCGCCATTTGTCCGGCGGACTTGCGCCGGATCAAGGCCAAGGGTTGGGTATTCGCGCCTGCTTGGCTGTCTTTTCGGAAAGGATCTCACATGAGGGCAACAGCCATGGCCATGAGCTTGCTGGCGGTTTTTGCCGTCGCGGAAGGGTCCGCCTCAGGGGCGCCGGCGGACATTCCCGCCCGAGCCGCCAAGTGCGAGGCCTGTCACGACAGTGGCAATGCCGCGATGCCACGGCTTGAGGGGCAGCCCGCGCCCTATCTGGCGACGCGGATTCGCGGTTTCGCCGACCTAACGATCCAAAATCCCCACGCCTATTTCATGTTCGACATCAACGCCGGTCTCTCAGACGCGATGGTCGTCGCTCTGGCGAAATATATTTCCGCCCAGCCGGCAGTTGAGGCGGCCGGCAAAGGTCCGCTGGCTGGCAAGGGAGAGCATCTCTACCGTTTTGGTGATGGAGCCGCTATCGGCGCCTGTCAGGGCTGCCACGGCGCCAGTGCTGAAGGCGGCGGAACCGTTCCGCGCCTTGCCGGCCAGCGCGCAGCCTATCTGCGCGCCCAACTGGAGGATTTTTCCATGTTCACCCGGGTGCATGACGCCATGAATATGCACGCGCGCAGGATGACCGAGGATCAGATCGATGCCCTGGTCGCTTTCCTGTCGCGGGATTAGGGACAGGCAGCCGGTTGATCCAGCGCAAGGGATTTTCCGCGCGAACGCGCATTATGTCTGTCGGTTCTTGAGAGGAGAAGTCGATGTTGCAGCCCAAAACCAGAAATCCCGCGGACATGGATCTGCGCCGCGATGTACTTGACGAACTTGACTTCGAGCCGGCCATCAATGCCGCCCATGTCGGCGTAGCAGTCGAAAGCGGCGTCGTCACTCTTAGCGGTCATGTTGAGACTTACATGGAGAAGCTCGCGGCCGAGAAGGCAGCCAGACGCATCAAGGGTGTCAAGGCGATCGCCGACGAAATCCGCGTCCGCTTCGCGGAGGACAAGAAAACCACCGATGACGAGATCGCGCGCCGCGCCGTCAGTATCCTGCACTGGAGCGCCGTGGCGCCGGGCGGGGCGGTGATGGTGAAAGTGCAGGACGGATGGGTCGGTTTGAGCGGCGAGGTAAACTGGAACTATCAGCGGACCGCTGTGGAAGCCCTGCTTCACAGATTGTCGGGCGTCAAGGGGATCGTCAATGGCATACGGGTAAAACCGCACGCCGATCCCGTGGCGGTCAAGTCCAGAATTGAGGCGGCGCTGCGCCGTAATGCGAGTGTTCGCGTGCCGGATATCTGCGTTTCTGTCGAAGACAGCGGCCGGGTGATTCTGGAGGGCACTATCCACGACTGGCAGGAACGCAATGCCATTGAAGACGCCGCCTGGTCTGCCCCAGGCGTGAGCTGGGTAGATGACCGCCTGAATTTTGACTGAGACTATAGAAGCCTGGGCGGGTGATCCCGCTCCGGGTCTACCCGACGACGAGATATGCCA
>CAWHLV010000085.1:0-6295 GCA_963830095.1 uncultured Alphaproteobacteria bacterium | reverse complement strand
TCAGCTATTCCGTATTGAAATATCTCGCTGCAGTGGTTCTTGACCCGCTTAGCCAATTCCCAGCGCATCGCGTGCCTCGATCTTGCGGATCACTTCCAACAATCGAGGAGGTTCGATTGCATCTATGTCATCGCCGCCCAAATGCGGGAAAATATCGGCCTCCAACCGTCCGAGGACCAATTTTGCGTAGCGCGGCGTCCAAGCAGTTCTGGCTGCCGCGTGCCAGTCTCGCGCGACGGTCTCGAAGCTGTTCTTGACGACCGCTTCTTTTTGCACTTCCCCAATGGTAGGGTCGCGGCCCGCCGCCAGGCTTCGGCGAGCCGTGTCTCTGTGTTCGCGCGCCTGCGCGAGTTCCACATCATCCCATTTGCCGAAGGCGAGCGTCTTCCGCTTGTCCGCAAATCGGTAGTCGAAGCGCCAGAGCTTCGACCCGGACGGTGTGACCAGCAGGTAGAGGCCTTTTTCATCCGACAGCTTGTACGGCTTGTCCTGCGGTTGGGTGTTTTTCACGCCAATGCGGTCAATGGCATTTGACGGTATCCGTTCCTGCCTTCGCCCCCGATACCGTCAACAATACCGTCAGGTATGTTGCGTAGAGCGGGGTGCTCCGGGTTATGCGGATAGGATATTTAGAGATTTCTTGGGTTTGCCAAGCCCACCGAGTGCGCTAGCGCAGCTTCGGCGAGGAGTTGGCTGGGGGACTAGGATTCGAACCTAGACAACCAGAGTCAGAGTCTGGGGTCCTACCGTTAGACGATCCCCCATCGGGGCAAAGCCCTTCGGGACCGCCCGTTTAGACCAGCCGCCAACCCCTTGCAAGGACAGGTTTTCGTCAAATTCCCGTGCCCCCGCAGCGCCCGGCCCGTGCTAGGTTTGGGGTGGTCGGTGCTTCGCCGGCACGGGGAAAAATGCACGGAAACCGCCAGAAATCGGGGGACGACAACCGGGCCGGGCCGCTTTTGGCGGTGCTGGATCTGGGCACCAACAACTGCCGTCTTTTGATCGCCACTCCCGCCGCCAGAGGGGGGTTTTGGGTCGTGGTTTCCTCCCGCATCGTGCGGCTGGGCGAGGGCGTCAGCCAGAGCGGGATTTTGTCGGACGCAGCCCTCGACCGCACCATTGCCGCGCTCAAGATCTGCTCGGATCGCATCGCCAAGCATGGCGTCGCCCAGGTGCGCGTCATCGCCACCCAGGCGGCGCGTCTGGCCAGCAATGCCGACACGCTGGTGCGCCGCGCCCATGACGAGGCGGGGCTCGACCTGAAAGTGATCACGGCGGAAGAGGAGGCCGATCTTGCCGCCGAAGGCTGCGCCCCCCTGATCGGGCGGCGCTATCGCGGTGCGCTGGTGTTCGACATTGGCGGCGGCTCGACCGAGATCATCTGGCTGCAGAAAACTGCGCAAGGGCCCGAGAAAAAGCTGATGAGCTTCCTGCCGGTGGGGGTGGTGAGCCTGGCCGAGGATTATGGCGCCGCCGCCAGCACCCGCACCGGCTTTGACCGCATGTTCGCCGATCTGCGCGCGCGCCTGGCGCCGTTTGCGCAAGACATGGGCCCAGAGTTCGATCCCTGCAAATATCACCTGCTGGGCACATCGGGCACGGTCACGACATTGGCGGCCATCGCTCTCAAACTGCCGCGCTACAACCGCACCCGCGTTGACGGCAGCTGGCACGAAAGCGCCCATATGCTGAAAGTCGTGGACCGGCTGGTGGGTTTGGATACCGAAGCGCTGGCCAAAATCGGCAGTATCGGGCCCGAGCGCGCCGACCTGATGCTGCCCGGCTGCGCCATTTTCGCCGCCATCTGTTCGCTCTGGCCCTCCACGGTGCTGCGCGTCGCCGACCGGGGCCTGCGCGAAGGCATGTTGCGCCGGCTGAGCCAATCCTAGAGAAGGTGGCATGAAACAGGGCGATGCATCGGGGCGCGGCCGCGTTCCCGTGAAAGTGAAAAAGGACCGCGGGCGCACCTCGTCGTCGCGCGCCTGGCTGCAACGCCAGCTCAACGATCCGTATGTCGCCGCCGCCAAGGCGAAGGGCTATCGCAGCCGCGCCGCTTTCAAGCTGGTGGAGATGGACGAGAAATTCCATTTTCTGAAGAAGGGCGCAAAAGTGCTGGACCTGGGCGCCGCACCCGGCGGCTGGAGCCAGGTCGCGGCGGCAAAGGGCGCCACCGTGGTGGCGGCCGACGTGCTGGAGATGGAAGAGATCCCCGGTGTCACCTTCTTTAAGGCCGATCTCACCGACGCGCACGTGCCCGACATGCTGAAACAGGCGCTGGACGGTCCGGCCGATGTGGTGATGACCGACATGGCCGCGCCCACCACCGGCCACCGCGCCACCGATCATATCCGCACCATTGCGCTGGTGGAGATCGCGCTGGACGTGGCGCTGGACACGCTCAAGCCCGGCGGCGCCTTTGTCGGCAAGGTGTTCCAGGGCGCTTCGTCATCCCAGCTGCTGGCAGGGCTGAAAAAGGCCTTCCGCGAGGTCAAGCATGTCAAGCCGCCCGCCTCGCGCGCGGAATCGGTGGAGTCGTGTATGTGGTGGCATTAGGCTTCAAGGGCCTGCAAAAATAATTTTCCGGGCCGGGAATAAACCGCCCGCCCGAAAGGTCTTGTCTGGTTATGGATGACCGGCGCCGCAGATTTGAGGCACAGGCCCTGCCGCACCTGGATGCGGCCTATAACCTGGCCCGATGGCTGTCGCGCTCGCCCGCCGACGCCGACGACATCGTGCAGTATGCGATGCTGGCGCGCCTTCCGCGCCTTTGATGGCTTTCGCGGCGGCGATGCCAAACCCTGGCTTTTGACCATCGTGCGCAATTGCTGGCTCAGCGCGGGCAGTGCCACCCGCCGGCGCGGCTACACCGAACTGGAAGACAATGTGGCCGATGCCGGTCTCGATCCCGAGGAAGCCGCCATTCAGTCTGGCCATCAACGCCGGCTGGACGCCATGATCGCACGCCTGCCGGAGGATTTCCGCGAAGTGCTGATCCTGCGGGAAATGGAAGACATGAGCTACCGCGAAATCGCCGACATCACCGGCACGCCCATCGGCACGGTGATGTCGCGCTTGGCCCGGGCGCGCACGATGCTGCGCGAATTTGTGAAGGAGGGGTCATGAGCTGCGAGCATCTGCTCAACACCCAAAGCTATCTGGACGGTGAACTGAAAGGCGCGGAAGCGGCCGAAGCCGAGCGCCATCTGGGCACTTGTGCGCAGTGCCAGGTCTTCGCCGCCGAAGCGGCCGAACTCAGCGACCGCTTGCGCAAAACGTCGCGTCATGCCGCCCCGGCGCATCTGCGCGCGGCAGTATTGGCGCGGTTGGACAGGGAACCGGTTCGCTTTTCTCCGCGCAGCTTCTGGATGGGTGCGGCCGGTGGAGCAAGCGTGTCGGCGCTGGCGGCGGGCTTTGGGCTTCTGGCGCTGTTGCCGCCGTCCATCGCCACGCTCACCCAGTCGGTGGCCGATGCCCATGCCCGCGCGCTGACCGCTGGCCACACCATCATGGTCGCCTCCAGCAATCATCACACCGTCAAACCCTGGCTGGCGGCGCATGCCGGCCTGTCGCCGCCGGTGACCGATTTTGCCGGCGATGGCTTTACGCTGACCGGTGGCCGCGTCGACGAAGTGGCGGGGCGGCCCGCCGCCGTCATGGTTTACGCCCATGGCAACCATGAAGTGGACCTGTTCGCCTGGCCGGACCGCGGGGCTGATCTGCCGGGAACCAGCATGGCGCATGGCTTCCGCATCACCTTCTGGAAGGCCGGCGACATGGATTATGCGGCGGTTTCCGACATGGATGGCGCCGCCTTCCAGAAATTTGTCGGCCTGGTCCGCGCACAGCGTGAATAATTCCCGCGAGCAGCGGGAATAAAACGACGGGTCGCACGGTCTCCTTCTCGAAATCCGGAGACACGCGCCCATGACCGAACCGACCAGCCGCCGCGACGCCCTGAAATGCGTGGGTGTGGGCGCAGGAACCCTGTTCACCCTGCAGGGCGGCGTCTTCAGCGCCTTCGACTTGGCCGATGCCCAGGAAGATATGGGCACGCCGCTATTCCTGCAGATCAGCGATACCCATATCGGCTTCAACAAGCCCGCCAATACCGATGTGGTCGGCACCTTGAACCGCACCATCGATATGGTGAACGCCATGCCCAAGCAGCCCGGCCTGGTGCTGCATACCGGCGATGTCAGCCATCTGTCCAAGGCAAGCGAATTCGACACCGCCAACCAGTTGCTGTCGCGCCTGCGCGTGAGCGAACTGCATGTGGTGCCGGGCGAACATGACGTCACCGACGGCCCCGGCACCGAATTCTTCGCCCGCTTCGGCAAGGCGTCCAACAATCGCGGCTATTACAGTTTCGATGCCCATGGCGTGCACTTCGTCGCCCTGGTCAATGTGACGAACTTCAAACCCAATGGATTGGGCGGGCTGGGCGACGACCAGATGGCCTGGCTGAAGGATGATCTTGCGGGGCGTTCCGCCAGCCAGCCAATCGTGGTTTTCGCGCACATGCCGCTGTGGACCATCTACGAACCTTGGGGCTGGGGCACGGACGAGGGTGACGCCATCGCCGCTCTTCTCGCCCGCTTCGGTTCGGTCACCGTGCTCAACGGCCACATCCATCAGATCGTGCAGAAAGTGGAAGGCAATGTCCTCTTCCACACGGCCCGCTCCACCGCCTATCCCCAACCCCAGGCGGGGAGCGGGCCGGGACCTGGCCCGCTGGTGGTGCCGTCCGATCAGTTACCGGGAATGCTGGGCATCACCACCGCACGCGCGGCCCGCAAAAAACTGTCCCTCACCGACGCCACCTTGGCCTGAGCGGGACCATGAAATCGCACAGTCTTGCTTTTGCTTTGCTACTGGCTGCCTCAGCGCCGCCGTCCGCGCGCGCGGATGACGCCATGGTGGTGATGAAGAATTTTGACTTCGCGCCCATGGACATCACCGTGGCGCCGGGCACGGTCGTGACCTGGAAGAATCTGGACGGCGAGCCCCACACCATCGCCAGCGCCGACGGGCTGTTCCGCTCGCCCGCGCTCGACCAGAACGACACCTATCAATTCAAGTTCGATAAGCCTGGGGTCTACAAATATATCTGCTCCATCCATCCCAAGATGCGAGCCACGATCACCGTAAAATAAAAAGAGCCCCGGCTGTCACCAGCCGGGGCTCTTCAATCACAGTCTGGCCGTCGTTATTCCGCTTCGTGCAGCGAGATCGAACCGATGCCGGCCGCCACGTTCAGACCCTGGCTGCCCTCTACGCTGAGCGGCTGCAGGTCGATGGACTTGTTGAAGCCGCCGATCAGCACATTGGCGCCGGCGCCGACTGCAACGGTGGCCTGGGCTGACGCCCCGACATAATCACCCGACAGCGCGCCCTTGCGCATGTCGGAGGTGGGTGCGAACACGCCCCAGACTAGAACGCCGCCTTCGGTATAGCCGAGATCGACGCCGAACTTGGAGATCGCGCCGGTGTAATGCTCGCGATGGCCGTTGGCGCCGCGATAGGTGCAATGCAGGTCCTTGGAGGAGCCGAACACAAAGCCCCAGCCGCTGGCGACGTTGCAGGTCAGATCGCCAACGCGCACACCATGCGGTGCGGCATCGGCGGTGGTGGCGGTGGCAAGACTGGTCACGGCGATGGCGGCGCCAAGCATCAAACGGAATGTCTTCATGGTTTTTACTCCTGGGAGGCAAAAGGGGGGACTCGGCGTAATTGCCGGTCACCTCGCTAGAACGCGGATAGCTTAGGATGGTTCCCGGCAAAAGGCACAAATCCATGTTTTACAAGGGTTTAAGAAGGCGGCTGCCTGGCCCCTTGCACAGTCCCCAAGGCGCTGATACAGCCTCGGCGCTCCAGAAGGAGCGCCCGTTGCATGACTAGCTCGACCATCCGCGAAGCCCTGACCTTCGACGATGTGTTGCTGGTGCCCGGCGCCTCTGAAGTCCTTCCCGGCCAGGTCGATACCAGAACCCGTCTGACCAAGACGGTGGAGCTGGGCATTCCGCTGGTCTCAGCCGCCATGGACACCGTCACCGAAGCGGGCCTTGCCATCGCCATGGCGCAGGCGGGCGGCATGGGCGTGATCCACAAGAACCTGGGCATCGAGGAACAGGCCGAACATGTGCGCCGGGTGAAGCGCTATGAAAGCGGCATGGTGGTCAATCCGGTGACCATCGGGCCCAATGCCACCCTGGCCGACGCGCTGTCGCTGATGGAGCGTCACCGCATCTCCGGCGTGCCGGTGGTGGAAAGCGTGGACGCCAAGGGTGCGGGCAAG
>CAWHLV010000084.1:0-5474 GCA_963830095.1 uncultured Alphaproteobacteria bacterium | reverse complement strand
CGGTCGCAGTACGGCAGGGTGATGTTGGTGATCAGGCCGGTGGCGCTGGCGAGCACGCCCCAGCCGATCAGCCCGAAAAAGATCAGCCGCTTGGCGCTGTATTTCTGGGCGTAGGCCGCCCCAGAAATCTGGAAAAGGAAATAACCGACAAAGAACAGGCAAACCCAGCAGCCAGCCTACGCCGCCGAGGATCTGCAGGTCGGACGCCATGCCGGCCGCGGCGCCGAAGCTTGAAATTGGCGCGGTCCAGGATCAGGAACAGACTGTAGCTGATGAAGATCACCGGCGACGGCACGGTCCAGCGGCGTCGCAGGCTTTCGCCGGACTTCGCCAATGCCAGCGGCGATGAAGGCGTAATCACTTTTATGTCCCCCCAAAAAATCTCGCGTGCAGCATCGCCGACCTCGGCAACCAGCGGACGTACAAATCCGATTTTGGTTGACAGCGCGTCCACCATAGCATGGCCACCGTGGTGCGCTTGATTTGTCTGCTGGTCATGAATTGCGTCCCCAAAATTTGATTAAAATTTTCGCGACCATCCGCTTTTTAGGTGTGTGTAACCCCGCATTCTCATGGTTTACGAATTGCGCGGCCCGCAGGTTTTTCTATCGTCATGGGGCATGTACCGTTAACGAAAGGATGGAGCGCAAACATGGACATCGACCCCGTTGTGGCATTGGCGGAAGAATTGCGTGCAACCGAACAACCGCTGCGCACTGCTGTGAGGCGCTATGAACTGGATCATGTCCGGGAGAATGGCGAGACGGTGAACACCCTGCTCGCCGCGCTCCAAAAGCCTTTTATCGCGACATCGCCGAGACCAGGCCCACCAGCGCGATGGGCGCCGGCGAAATGGTGCGGCTGGCGGCGCAACGCCTGCCCTTCTCGCTGTCGCGCTATTCCACCCATTTCCATCAAGTTGCCGACCGGCTTGGCCAGGGGCAGCACAACATGCCGATCTGGTCTGGCTTCGGGCAATGCGGGCGGCCCTGAAAGGCGGGGCCTGTGGCGAACAGGGATTGAAGCCGCGCCCCTGTTGGGCATGGCCATCGCAGGAGCCGCGCGTCCCGTGGTGGTTTTCCGCTCCTTTGGCGAGCCGCCGCCGGACGGCATTGCCCACCTGCCCCATTGAGGTCATGGCGGGGCGAGGCTAGCCTGCCCGCGCAAAAAGGGGGCCTGCCATGCCGAGAACCGCCACTGCCGTTATCCTGGCTTCAATTCTGGGTGTTGGCAGCGCTGCCGCCGCCGATACCAAAATTCTGGATCATCACGTCGCCAACATGAAGGCGGGCAATCTGGAAGGCGTGTTGTCCGACTATGCGCCCGATGCCGTGGTGGTGACGCCGCCAGGCCTGGCCAACGCCAGTGGCGTCTTTGTCGGCGCCGAAACGGGCAAGCTGTTTTCGGTCCTGACCGACAAGGATCATGTGCCGGGCAACAAGACCATGCAGAGCCGCTATGAAAGCGCGGGCCCCGACACCACACTGATGTACTGGGTGCAGTTCAAGGGCACGCCCAAGGAAGTTTCGGGCCATGACGTGTTCGTGGTGCGCGGCGGCAAGGTCGTGTTCCAGAGCGTGACGGTGGATCCGGCAAAAAAATAATCGCCTTCACGCCCGCGTGTTCGCGGGCAATGCCCGTGCGGGTACCGAGATGCCAGGACAATTTCGCCCCGGCGTCGTTTCATCCCCCATGGGCTTTTTTTATGACCAGTTTTGAGAATTTCTATTCCAGTATCGACACGAAGGGCCCGGCGGTCGTCCATCTGGGTCCCGAAGGCAAGATCACCAACGACATCAAGCTCAAGGTCTGCGGTCACCGGCTGATGGTGGTCGTGGTGGGCGAGCCGCCCAGCACGCTGCTGCTGGAGCATTTCCGCGAAGGCCTGGCGCAACAGGTGCTGCACCCCAATATGCGCACGCTGGTCGATCTGACGCGCTTCGTCGGCGTGGTGGACTGGAGCGAACTGTCCAAACTGCGGGCGCTGGCGCCCTGGGGCACAGAGCCCGGTGAACCGTCGCGCACCGCCTATCTTTTGCGCGAAAGCAGTGCGGTGATGGTGGTGAAAGCGGTGAGCGCGCTGTTCCCGCAAAGCGCACACAAGGCCTTCACCGACAAGGACACGGCGATCAGCTGGCTGGAAGCCGCGCAATTGCATTGAGCGGCGGCGCTGGCCGGGATCAGACCAGCGTATCCAGCAGTTTGCCAATTCCCGGTCCGGTCTGGCCGACCTGGGCCAGGCCCTTCTTTTCCAGCGCGACCGCGGACTGCTGAAGCTTGGCGCTTTCTTCGGGCGTGGGCGCCTGTTTGGCGGCGCGGCGCAGATCGCCGGCATAGGACACCATGTCGGTGACGGACGTGATGGTCTGGCCCATCTCTTGGCGGTATCACGGCGGACTTTCGCGGCCAATCAAACCCGGCGCTTAAAACTAACATTGCCCTAATGCGCGGGAACCCTTGATCCCCTATTGTGCCGAACAGAAGCATACTTGCTGTGCCAGACAAGAATGATGATACAGACTGGAGATCCGGCGCCGCTGTTTGAAGCGCGCACAGGCGGAACGCCCAATTTTCCCTTCCACACCGTCGCCGGCCGCCCCATCGTTTTGAGTTTTCTGGGTTCGCTGCAAAATCCCGCCGCGGCACAGGTCGTCCGCGACACGCTTGCGCGATACCGGCCCTGGTTCGACGACAAGCAGGCCTGCTTCTTCGGCGTCAGTATCGAGCCGAGCGATGAGCAACGGAGCCTATTGCGGGATGAAATGCCGGGCATTCGGTTTTTTCGGGATTTCGATCTCAAGGTCAGCCGGCTGTATGGCGTCGCTACGGCGAACGGCTATCAACCCACCACCGTGGTGCTGGATGCGATGCTGCGCACCGTCGCCACGATCCCGATCGCGGATGCCACCTGCCACGCCGCCGAACTCGATCAGGCGATTGAACGGGCGAAAAGCTGTGCCGGCTATGCTGCGCCGATCCTGGTAATCCCCGAGGTGTTCGAGCCGGACTTCTGCGCGGAACTTATCGTCTTGCATCAGGCGCTGGGTGGCCGCTCTTCCGGCGTGATGGAGGATATCGCCGGCAAAACGGTGGAAATCAGCAATGCCCGGCACAAGACGCGGCGCGACATCATGATTACCGAGCCGCAAGTGCAGGCCAGCGTGCGCGAACGCATCGGCCGCCGCCTGGCACCCGCCATCCACCAATGCTTCCAGTTTCGTGTCAACCATCTGGAACGTTATCTGATCGGCTGCTACGACGCGGCCGAAAGCGGCTTCTTCACCGCCCATCGCGACAATGTCACCCGCGGCACAGCCCACCGCCGCATCGCGGTGAGCGTGCATCTCAATGACGATTATGACGGCGGCGAACTGGTCTTCCCGGAATTCGGCCCAAAGACCTACCGAGGCGCCACCGGCTCGGCGATCATCTTTTCCTGCTCGCTGATGCACGAGGTGCTGCCGGTGCGCCGCGGCCGCCGCTTCGCCTTCCTGCCGTTTCTGCACGACGATGCCGCCGAGCAGGTGCGGGTACAGAACCACCGATATATCGTGAGTAATGAGTGAAATGCCTCCTTGAAGATCACCCTCACCAGCAAACCAAATTGTCTGAGGGAAAACCGCCAAATTCTAGCAACGCCTTACGGTCGTCCGGGCCAAAGCTGCTGCGGTGATGAAGCTGATTGCGATATCGGCAGCGATGCCGGCCACGATTCTGGGCTGATTTTTGATTGAGCGTTTCGACCGCACCACGCTCGCTAACAAAATTGGCGCTCCCAACGAGAATCGAACTCGTGTTTCAGCCTTGAGAGGGCCGCGTCCTGACCGCTAGACGATGGGAGCAAGCGGGACCGCGCTTATAGCGGGACGGGCCCCAGACCCGCAAGTTCCAGGGCAGGCGACCGGAACGACACCCCGGTTGGGGTGTTAGGGGATTGAACAAGCGCAGCAATCCCGACGCCATGCCCCGTTATTTCTTCCATGTCCGTGAAGGCAGTGATCTTAACCGTGACCGCGAAGGCCAGGAATTCGCCGATGTCGAGGTGGCGCGCCGCGAAGCGATCAATTCCGTGCGCGAGATCCTGGGCGAGAAGCTTCTGCATGGCGGCGTGCTGAACCAGCGCAGCATCGAGATCGCCGATGAGACCGGCCATGTGGTCGATGTGATCACCGCCCGCGAGGTTTTGCTGAAGGGCGGCCAGTTCCGCAGCTATTCCGACGATATCCTGCAATCCGACGCCACAAAGCCGCCACACAAATAAACGAAGGCCGCCAAGTTATCGCCGGCCGCAATCAGCCAGAGAAAATTTTCTTCACCCGCCCCGGCAAGATCGCGCGCCGACGGTTCCGCGCGGCCGTCGGGATGGGAATGATAGCAGCCGATAATCTGGTGGCCCGCGGCGCGCGCCGCTTTGCTCGCCGCCAGATGATCCCGCGGATCGATGTCGAAGCGATCGGCATCCGCGGCCAGGTTGCGGGCGGGGTGAAGCGCTAAGACACGAAAATCCGCAGCCATCTGCACGCCCGCGATCAGCCCGCAGCATTCGCGGGGATGGACAGTTGCCGCCGCAAGCAGGATCTGCGCGCGCAAGTCCCCGGGCAGCCACACTCCTGTCATGGCGGGCGTCATGGCGCCGTGGTCTTGATCTGTCCTGTGCGCCTGCCGGTGGCCAGATCGATGATCTCCACCTCCCCGCCCGTGGGTGTCGCCACATGCAGCACCAGCTTGCCCGCGTCGGTGGTGGCCGAGACAATGCGCGTGCCGGGCGCCAGCGTGATGACGGCGGCCGCATCGGCCGGCGCGGCCGCAATGGGCTGAACCCTTGCGGCCCGAGCCGATATGAGAACATGTGCCTGGCGAACGAAGCCCCAGATGGTGGCCAAAAGAGCCAGCACAAGAAGCGCACTCATGATAATGACGATGACCCACGCGGTCCGGCGGCTGGTCGCCGGCGGCGGGGCCTCTTGTTGAACGGGCATGTCGGACACAGAAAACTCCTCAGGCGATCGGCGCACCGCGCGTGCCGGTGACGATCATGCCGGCTGGCGGCTGGACCGTTTCCTGGCCGCCGCCCTGCCCGATTTCTCCCGCTCCCGGCTCCAGCAATTGCTGGAAACGGGCGCGGTCACCATCGGCGCGCGGACGATAAAAGACGCCAATCACCGGGTCAAACCGGGTGAGGACTATGTGGTGACGGTTCCGCCGACCGCACCTGCCACGCCCCAGGGCCAGGATATTCCCGTGGAGGTGGTTTACGAAGACAAGGACCTGATCGTCATCAACAAGCCGGCAGGGCTGGTAGTGCATCCCGCGGCCGGCAATCTTGACGGCACCTTGGTCAATGCCCTGATCGCCCATTGCGGCAGCGATGCCCTGGCCATTGGTGGCGAGGCCCGGCCCGGCATCGTGCACCGGCTGGACAAGGACACATCGGGGCTTTTGGTTGCTGCAAAAACAGGGGGGGGGGGGGGGGG
>CAWHLV010000083.1:0-3088 GCA_963830095.1 uncultured Alphaproteobacteria bacterium | reverse complement strand
ATGTCTTCGGCCACATCCATGTCCATGCCGTCCAGCACGGTGAGGAAATCGTCCAGCCGCAGGCCATAATGCTTTACGGCGGGCGCCAGGAAGCGCACCTGGCCCGCGACCGTGCCGTCATAAAGCGCGCGCAGGTCATGGCGCCAGCCATCCAGCTTTTCATGGCGCCGGGCCCGGGTACCCACACCGTCGTCGGCAATGTCATCCACTTTGCGGCAGAAGGCATAGATCGCGAACATGGCGTCGCGCTCTTCCGCCGGCATCAGCCGCATGGCCATATAGAAGGAGCTGCCGCTGGCTTTCTTCTGCACGGCGCGGGCGGCGGGGGCGCCGATATTCTCTGCGTTGGTCATCTCTGTCTCGGGCGCTTAAGGCGCATCAGGGCGAAGGCGGGGGAACGTTTCACAAACAGGGCCGCCACGTCCATCTTGGAATGGTGTACGGGCTGGGACAGCGGATCGCGCTCGATCAGCATGGTGTTGAGGTCATCGGCCAGGGTCTGGATCAGATCGACCTCCAGCGAAAGCCGCCCGTCCTTGATGGCGGCGGCAAAGGGGCGCGAAATCTCCAGCAGTTGCGCATTCTTGCGCGCCAGGCCGCAGATTACCCCGGCGAGCGCCGGATTGGCCTTGTCCTGGCCCAGGGCTTCCACGCCGATCCCGGCCCCGGCCAAAGCGGCTCGGGGATATAGACCCGGTTCAGCTCGCGATAATCCTTGGCGCAATCCTGCAGATGATTGATCACCTGCAGCGCCGCACACAGCGCATCATTGGCCGGCCACAAACTCTCGGTCTCGCCATGCACGTCCAGCACAAAGCGGCCCACGGGCATGGCGCTGTAGCGACAGTAATCGATCAAATAGTCCCAGTCGCGATAACGCAATTTGGTGCAGTCGCGGCGAAAAGCTTCCAGCAGGTCCAGGGCATGGACACTGGAGAGCCCACGCTCCGTCAATATGGCGCGCAGGGCCACCCCTTCGGGCACGGCATTGCTCTCCCCGGTCAGGCTCTGGCGCATCTGTTCCAGCAGCCGCAGCTTTTCCTCTGACAGCGCCGTGGCGCTGTCGGCAACATCGTCGGCGGCGCGCACGAACCTGTAGAAAGCCATCACCGGGGCGCGGTTTTTCGGCGCGATCAGGAACGAGGCGACCGGAAAATTCTCGTCGCTGTGCCCTTTGCCGGATTGGAGTTCGGCGACGCCGCTCATGTTTGTCCCCCAGCCTTCTTAACTTCCGCTTGTGCCCGGCCCTTCCACATGCCGCCCTTGCCCGTCCAATGCATGAAAGCCGATTCCAAGGTGAAGGCGGCATAAAAGACGCCGATCAGCGGCAACGCCAGCCCCCACAAAGGCGAAAGACGATAGAAACGCAGGATCGGCTGGAACATCACCGCCATGATGATCCAGGCGAGCCACCCGGCAAGTTGCGATATCCCCCAGGCGAACAGGGCCGTCATCACCGGCGCCAGATAGACCAACACCAGCCCCAGCAAGGTGCCCACCAGCACCAGCGGCGAATAACCCAGCTGGGCATAGGCCGTGCGCGTCACCATATGCCGGATGTCGGAGATATGCGGATAGGGCCGCAAGGACACCGCGCGGTCGGTCAGCCCCAGCCACACCGGCCCTTGCGCCTTCATCGCCCGGCCCAGCGCACAATCGTCGATAATGTTGTGGCGGATGGCGTCGATACCGCCGGCCTTCTCCAGCGCCCTGCGCCGCGCCAGCATGCAACCGCCGGCCGCAGCAGCTATGGCGGAACGCGGATCGTTCACCGCGCCGAAGGGAAACAGCATATCGAAGAAAAAGACGAACGCAGGGATCAGGAAATGCTCGGCCGCACTCCTGCAATGCAGACGGGCCATCAGCGAAACCAGGACGCGGCTGCCGCTTTGCGCACGCGACACCAGTTGGCGCAGATTGTCGCTGGCGTGGGCGATGTCGGCATCGGTGAACCAGATGAATTCCGGCGCGAAAGTCGCCGCATGATGCTGCCTTAACTCATCGCCCAGAGCTTGCCGGTCCAACCCGGCGGACGCGCGCTGCCGGTCAGCACGGTCAGCCGGTCACTGCCCAGCCCACGCGCCAGATCGGCAGTGCCGTCATCGCTGAGATCGTCCACCAGCACGATATGGAAGGAGCCGGGATAGTCCTGCGCCAGCAGACTGCCGATACTTTGCTGGATCACATCGGCTTCGTTGCGCGCTGGCACGACCGCGACCACCGACGGCCATTCGGCCGGCACGGCGACCGGCATGGTGTCGCGCTCCTGCAGCAGCCAGAAACCGCGGCGCAGTAAAAGCATGTAAAGCCAGATGGCCAGCGGCACAAAGCCGAACACAATTCCTGCGATCATTGCAGATATCCGTTCTCGCGGAACCAGCTCAGCGCGTCTTTCAAACCCTCTTTATAGGGCCGCGCGGTGTAGCCCAGCTCACGTATGGCCTTCTCGGAGGAGAAGAACATGCGGTAACGCGACATCTTGAGCGCATCGACGGTCAGGAAAGGCTCCTTGCCGGTGACGCGCGCGAAGGCTTCCGCGCCCCAGGCAAGCGGATAGAGCGGGGCGCGCGGCAGCTTGATGGTCGGCGCGCGCCGGCCCGACAGGAAAGCAATGTCGCCCAGCATGGTCTGAAGCGCCACGTCGGCGCCACCCAGGATGTAATTCTCACCGATCTTGCCATGGTCCAGCGCAAGAAGATGGCCATGGGCGACGTCATCGACATGCACCAGGTTGAGGCCGGTATCGACAAAGGCCGGCATGCGTCCCGTCGCGGCCTCCACGATGATGCGGCCGGTCGGCGTCGGCTTGATATCGCGCGGACCGATCGGCGTGGACGGCGCCACAATCACCGCGGGCAGGCCTTCATCGCGGATCAGCCGCTCGACCTCGCGTTCGGCGATCAGCTTGCTGCGCTTGTAGCTGCCGATGACCGTCTGGGGGGTGTGGCGCGAAGTTTCATCCACGGCCTGAGCGCCCGGCTTCAGAGCCGCAACCGACGAGGTGTAAACCACGCGCTCGACGCCGGCCTTGAGTGCCGCTCCCATGGTGGCCTCGGCGCCCTTGAAATTGTTGCGTTCGATCTCGCCC
>CAWHLV010000082.1:0-4893 GCA_963830095.1 uncultured Alphaproteobacteria bacterium | reverse complement strand
TCGACGTCAAGCAGTATTTCGGTGGCTATCTACTGCACCCCTATATGAGCTGGTACACGGGGCGTGGCTGCAAATCGCGCTGCACTTTCTGTCTGTGGCCACAGACAATTGGTGGACACAAATACCGCTTTATGTCGACCGCGCGCGTGGTCAAGGACGTCCAATATGTGAAGGACAATTTCCCGGAAGTACGGGAAATCTTCTTTGACGATGACACGCTGACCGACAATCACGACCGCGTCGAAGAGCTGGCACGCGCGCTCGGACCGTTGGGCGTAACTTGGTCCTGCAATGCCAAAGCCAATGTGCCACGCAAGACATTGGAAGTTATGAAGGCCAATGGCCTGCGCTTGTTGCTGGTGGGTTACGAATCGGGCAACCAGCAGATTTTGCACAACATCAAAAAGGGCCTGTTGGTCGATGTGGCGCGCCGCTTCTCCAAAGATTGCAAGGAACTGGGCATCGTCGTGCATGGCACCTTCATCTTAGGCTTGCCCGGCGAGACCCGTGAAACCATTCAGGAGACGCTGCAATTTGCCAAGGATGTGAACCCGCACACCATTCAAGTGTCGCTGGCTGCGCCCTATCCTGGGACTTTCCTGTACAAGCAGGCCAAGGAAAATGGTTGGTTCGCGTCAGACGTCGATCTTCTGACCGAAGACGGTACCCAGATCGCGCCGCTCAACTATCCCCATCTCGGCCACACCGAGATTTTCGATTCGGTGGAGGATTTCTATAAGAAATTCTACTTCCGCCCTTCGAAGATCATGGAAATCGTCAAAGAAATGCTGACCACTCGCGATATGCTGGTACGGCGTCTGCGCGAAGGTGTGGAGTTCTTCCAGTTCCTCAAGAACCGCGAAGACATGATCGTCTCCTAAGAGAGGTTCGCATTGAACGAAACGCTGATCGTACACGGCGGATCGATCTTCCCGACGACTTCGGCGCTGCTGTTGAAGTCAACGAAGCCGTTGAACGCGCCCATCGCAATGGCATTTGACCGCAGCGAGCCTGATGGTGGGACGGCCGCAGCCAAAGATGCCGTCAAACGAGCCCAGACCATGCCCTCCTTAAGGGTCGGTCTGCATCTGGTGTTGGTGGATGGCAAGCCGATATTGCCGCCTGGCGCTGTGCCCGACTTGATCGGCATGTCGGCGGCATTTCCGAACGGATATGGCGGCGCCGGCGCGGCCATGTTCTTCTTGCCCAAGGTTCGCCGCCAGTTGGCGGCCGAGATTGAAGCCCAGTTCATGGCCTTCGAAGCAACGGGTTTGAAGCTTGATCATGTCAACGCACACAAGCATTTCCACCTGCATCCCACGATCGCATCTTTGATTGTTAAGCCGGGTAAGAAGCATGGCGTGAGGGGCGCGCGGGTGCCATTGGAGCCGCAAGCCGTGTTGGCAAGGATCGAAAAACGCAAAGCCTCGGGCGTGGTGGCGCTGACCACGCCGTTTGCGCGGCTTTTGCGCAACCGTTTCCGCCGCGCGGGATTGCCGCCCCTGATCAGGTCTTCGGTCTGGCTTGGTCAGGGGCGATGACAATTGCGCGGCTGCGGGCTTGATCGAAAATTCCCGGAGGGTCTGACGAGATTTATATGCACCCAGCGACCGGCCCCTATCCTGGTTCAGCGCCCGGCTATCAATATGCAGCAGGAGCTCGCTGCCCTGACCGATCCGGGGCTTACGGGCATGATCGCCGCCCAGAACATCGGCTCGGCGGTTTTGGTGACTTTCACTGTAATTAAATCAATGGCTTAGCCAGGGAGGGGTGAAATTTTTGGTTCAATTGCACACGTCAAAGGAGTATTGCAATGCGAAATAGGAGCTGCTTGTGTAGCCACGCTTTTGCCATCCCACCCGATCTGACGCGCGACACCGGCACCTGGCCCGGTGACGGCCCGATCCGATTTGGCTCGCGATGAGCACAAGCGGCTGTTCTGCAAGACCCTGCTCGACACCCATGATCCCTATAAGCCCGCGGTGCTGGACTGGCCCAGCTGGGCGAGGAAGCGGAGAAGCGCATTACCTCTCTGCCGATCTGGGACATCGCAGTGCAGACCGAAAATCGCGCCGGCCTGAATGTTTGCACCTATGGCGAAAGCGTTGCGATCCCTTGCTGCGCAAGGCTATCGAGCTGAATGGCTTTGAGGAACGGCGCCACCGCCATGTGCTGGCCAACCTGGTCGAGGCTTATGGCATCAAGCTGGCGCCCGAACCGGTCTATGAGAATCCCAAAAATCCGGAATGGGCCTTCATGGTCACCGGCTACAGCGAATGCATCGACAGCTTCTTTGCTTTTGGCCTGTTCAAGGCCGCCGAGGACACCGGCTATTTTCCCCCGGAACTGATCCAGACTTTCGATCCGGTGGTGAATGAGGAAGCCCGGCACATCCTGTTCTTCGTGAACTGGGTCGCCTGGCATCGCCGCAACATGCCATGGTGGCGCCGGCCCTATTTCGAGCTCAAGGTGTTCGCGGTCTGGCTGTTCCTGATCTATGAGCGCATGGGCATCGCCTCGGATGTCTCCAATGGCCAACAGGACAACAACTTCACCGTCAATGGCGCCGAAGCAGCTGGGGTCGGACATCAATGTTGGCGAACTGATGGCCATCTGCGTGGGCGAGAATGACCGCCGGCTGGCGCCGTTCGACAATCGCCTCAAACGTCCGCGCTTTGTGCCGTTCGTGGCGCGGATCGCGCTGAAATTTATTGGTCCCAAAAAGAAGACGGCTGACCCATGAAAATCGGCTCGCCGGAGCATCGCGACACTTTCTGCAAGCATTTCATGCAGACCTATACGGAATTCGATCCGGACACCCTGCCCTGGCCGGATCTGGACGAAGCGGCGCTGACGCGGCTGAAATCGGTGCCCTTCTGGGAAGAGGTTTTCTATACCGAGCGCCGGGCCGGCGCGATCGTGGCGGAATTCGTCAAGACCATGAAAGATCCGGTGATGAAGGAAGCCGTGGCGCTGCAGGGCCTCGAGGAAGCCCGCCATGCCAAGCTGATCCGGGTGATGATCGAGAAATACGGCATCGATGCCGCCGAACGGCCGCTGGAAGACGTCAGTGACAATGTCGAAACCCGCTTCAAGGATTTCGGTTTCGGCGAATGCATGGACAGTTTTCTAGGCTTTGGTGTCTTCAAGATCGCCATGCAGTCGGAATTTCTGCCTGAGGAAATGTTCAACATCTTCGAAACCCTGATGTACGAAGAAACCCGCCACATCGTCTTTTTCGTCAACTGGATGGCCTATAACCAGGCGCAAAAGGGTTTTGTCGCCCGGCTGCTGCTGCCACTGACCGACTTTCGCTACTACATGCGCGCGCTGGGCCGCATGATCGGCACCGCCCAGCGCGGCAAGGATCTGAACGACGGCAAGGAATTTTCCGCCACGCAGGCATCGCGTGTTCCTGGACGGCTTCACCTTTCGCCGCTTCCTGGAAGACTGCTATTCCGAAAACCGCCGCCGCATGGGCGTGTTCGACAAGGAATTGCTGCGTCCCAGCTTCCTGCCCCAGTTGGCGGAAACCGCGCTGGGCGCCATGCGGTTGTGGAGCTTTCGCGCCAAGCCTTTGCCTGCCTGATGAAATTGGCGCCCAAGATAGGCGTGAGCGTGGCGCTGCTGGCCGGTCTCATTGCCGCCGTCTATCTGGTGTGGTCCATCGGATTTGACCCGGTGTTTGCGGCAATCGCGCGCGCCGGTTTTGGCGGCCTGGCGCTGTTGTGTCTTTATGCGCTCCTGGTTTTCGTCAGCCTGGCTTTTGCCTGGTATTTCTCTGTTGCCGCCGGCGCAGCGCCGCCCGGTGCGGGAATTCTACATCGCCCGTCTGGTGCGCGATTTCATTGCCGAGATTTCGCCTTTCTCGCCGGTGGGCGGCATGGTCGCGGCCGCGCGGCTGATGATCCTCAAGGGCATGAACGGCGCTTATGCGGCGGCTTCCGTCGCCGGCGACGCCACCACCGAAGCCATGGCGCAGGTCGCTTTCCTGGCTTTGGGCCTGGGCGTCGGCTTCACCCAGTTCCGTCATCTGCGAGGGTTCGGGTTCGGTGACCGAAGGCATGCTGGCCGTGCTGCTGCTGGCGGTGCCGGGCATCGCGCTACTGATCTTCCTGCAGAGAAAGGGCGCAAGTTTCGCCGAAAGGCTTGCCCTGCGCTTCTTTCCGCAGATGAAAGAAGGCGTGTCGCTGCACGCCGCGATGGAAGAACTGTATGATTTCAAGACCCGGCTGGCGGCATCTTCGGCCTTCCACCTGCTGGCCTGGATCGGCGGCGGCGTGGGCACCTGGATTTCCTTCCGGCTGGTCGGCGGCCATATCGGGCTGCTGAATGCCGTGGCGCTGGAAGCCCTGCTGTCGACTCTGCGCAGCATCGCCGCGCCCGTGCCCGCCGCCATCGGCGTGCAGGAATGGGGCTATGCCATGCTGGCGCCTTTGTTCGGCCTGCCGGCGGAAATGGGTGTCGCGGTGTCGCTGCTCAAGCGGGCGCGCGAGATTGTGCTGGGCGTGCCGGCGCTGGTCTACTGGCAGTCGGTCGAGGGGCGAGCCGCGTTTCGCGCAGCGAACGAGCCGGTCCGGTGGACCGGCGAGAGTGGCGAGCGCCGCGAGCTTGGGCGAGCGGCGGGCGCGGATATTTCTCATGAGTGATATCGCGCTGGTCACGGGAGCATCCGGTTTTGTCGGCTCTGCGGTGGCGCGCGCTCTGATCGCACGCGGCCTCAACGTCCGGGTGCTGATGCGCGCATCCGCCTCGCGGCTCAATATCGCCAAGCTGCATTGTGAGCCTGTGGTCGGGGACATGCGCGACAAGGACTTAATGACCGCGGCCCTGAAAGGCGCGCGCTATCTGTTCCATGTCGCCGCCGACTATCGTCTGTGGGCGCGTGATCCG
>CAWHLV010000081.1:0-34642 GCA_963830095.1 uncultured Alphaproteobacteria bacterium | reverse complement strand
TGGCGAAGGCGAGCATGACCAGCGAGACATGCCGGTGCCAGCCGTCCCAGGACCGGCTCTCGTTGTGATCGAGACCGAACTCGTTCTTGGCAGTTTCGAAGCTGTCCTCGATGGCCCAACGATGGCCTTCTATCGCCACCAGCTTTGTTATGGCCGTCCCCTTCGGACACCAGGTGGAGAAGAAGGCAAGTATCTTTTGTGATTGGCAATGCTGCGCCGGATCAACAGCCCGCGCGTCCATGGGCCGGTGAGGGTGTCGCTATATTCGCTGACATCAAGATCGGCCAATTCGAGATAGGCCCAATCGTGCAGCCGCGGACCTTTGGTTCCTTCCCCCGATGACAGGCGCCGCCAAGCGCTCTTGGAAAGGCTCTGGGTGATCTCTTCTGCAGTCCCGCGAACAAACTCCTTCTTGCCCCAGGTGTTGGACACATGGTTAGCGGCGGCGCCCAGGACATAGCCTTTGCCCGCTTTGCGCAGGAGGTTCACGATGTCCCCCGTTCCGTACACCGTGTCAGCAGCGACAAACGAGAACGGCACCTTCGCGGCGATGGCGCGGGCTATCATTTTGCGCGCGATCTGAGGTTTGGTGGCAAAGCTGACCCCGTCGGGGACATGCGCCGCTTTCAGGCGGTTGCGATCGTCCGTCCATTCTTTCGGCAGATAAAGCGCCCGATCGATGAAAGCGTGGCCATGCCGCGACACATATGTGGCGAACACACCGATCTGGCAGTTGGTGATCTTGCCTGCCGATCCGGTGTATTGCCGCGCTACTCCGCACGAGGCTTTACCCTGCTTCAAAAAGCCGGTCTCATCTATGACCAGAACCGCCTCCGGATCGCTCAGCGTTTCCAGCGCATATTCGCGCACGATGTCGCGCAAGGCGTCCGCATTCCAGTTCCCGCGTCCCAGGATTGCTTGCTGTCGCCACGGGCCAGGATCACCCGCCGCCTCCGCCCGATCCAGCCCTCTTGCGCGGCTCGTTGCTGACAGCCCGTCCAGAAACTGGCTCGCCGAGGCCACAACACGGTCCTGGCTAAACAATGGGCGCATCCGCCCATTCACATCTCGTAACGCCGATGCCCAAAGCTCAAGCGTTGTCTCAGCCGATCCACCAGCCATCCATGATCTCCCGAAATTATGGTGACATATGGATTTAGAACTTCGCAGAAAACGCAACTGTAATGCTCGTCCCCCGCCACATGCTGGCGGCGCCAGATCCAGTATGACAGCGCCAGCGCCGACAGCGGCGGCAACAGCAGATGCAGGCTCATGCGCAGTCCGTCGGTGCGCACCAGCGCCTCGCCGCTGGCATTGGGGCAGAAGAAGATTGCGCCCTGGACATGAATGCAGCCGCCATAACGCCAGCCCCAGAAGGCGAGCCAGCCGATGGCGCTGGCTACCAGAAGGCGGAAAATGGCTCTTGCGGCGTCCATGCTTGCTCCGGAAAAGTCGATACTGCTGCGGCGGTGAACGGCGGCACAAGTCCCGTCAGGGTCCGCTTTGAGTCACGATCACCCGGTCGCGCGCCGGGGTGGGCGTGGCGCATGGATTGGCCGGGCTGCAATTTGCGCTACGGCCGGGCTTGGGCGCCGGTGCGGTTGCCGCCACACCGGACGTGCCCAAGGACGGCGGGAAGGTGTGGCTGTTGGCCAGGCTCGGATCCACGACCGCCGCTGGCGTGGGATCGCCCAGCGCGGTTTCCGAGGAATCCTGGCAATGGGCGCTACCGGTCCAAAACAGGAGCAGGGGCAGCGCCGCGAGAAGATGATTTCGCATGGGGGTCCATCAGCAATCAGCAATTTCCATCCCACGCCATCTGCTCGGTGCAGTGCTCGTTAATCGCATAGGACGCCGCCATGGTGATGGCGAAGACCGTGAACAGGCCAAACACCATCATGAGCGAAATCGCGAGCCAGGTCCGAGCCATGCCATTCTCCTCAGCCGAGAAGTGGGAACGCCCAGACATCCCATTGTGTTTGCGGGCGGTCGCCTTAAAAAGGCGCAAACATGTAACGCCGGTGTCAGGCCGCGACCGGGGCAGCGAAAAATCGCGGAATTTCGGGGACAAATTGTCGCCGTTGGTCAGGCTTCGACAGAATTTGTGACTTCGGCATGTCGGGGGAACTCGGCGGCAGGCGAGGCGTTCTCTGCCGAATCTCCCGGGATGATCATGCGCAAACTTCTGCTTGTGGGTATGGGCCTTTGCCTGTTCGGGGCGCTGTGGCGGGCCGAGGAAGAGGAGGACGGCATGGCTGTAGCCTTGTCGCCGTTCCTGGCGGCTCTGGCGCTGGAAGCGGGCATTTTCCTGCTCAGGCGACATCAGACTTCACTATTGAGCGCTTCCGGACCTCGTGGTCACACGGCCTGATCTCCGCCTTTGGCGCAGTGCACAAGAGCGCCACATTCGGCATCAGGCTGGTTCCATTCGCTGCCCTGGGCTAAGAAGGAGAAAAGCACGGGGAGAACCATGTTTCGCAGGATTCTGTTGTTTGTTGGCCTGAGTGCTGTGGCGATCACGTCTGCCCAGGCCGCCACCCGCCCGATTCTCTATGTCGCCAACAGCCAGGGCGATGACGTCACCGTGATTGACCTGCCGACCCAGAAGGTTCTCACCACCATCAAGGTGGGGCCGATCGTGCATGGCGTGTGCGCGCCGGCCGACGGGCGGCATGCCTATGTCACCATCGAATCCGAACATGCGCTGAAGGTGGTGGATACCAAGACCAACACGGTCACCGATACCATCCAGCTGCCGGGCCAGCCCAATGAATGCGCCGCCACCAGCGACGGCCATTATGTGGTGGTGCCGTTGCTCGCGCCCCAGAACAGCGCGGTGGTGGTGGACACAACCCAGAACAAGATCGTCAAGACCTTCGAGGTGCGCCACCCGCACAACTGCTTCGTGCCCGAGGGCGGCAGCAACACCATCGTCTATTGCGAGGCGCGGGACAATTTCTTCATCCGCCGCATCGATCTTTCCAAAATGGAGATCACCAATGACGTGAAGGTCGCGGGCGACCCGCGCCCCTTCATCGTCACCGCCGACGAGAAGACTCTTTATACGGCGCTCAGCGGCCTGCATGGCGTGGCTGTCATCGATATCCCGGGCCAGACCATGACGCAGATCGCGCTGCCGTCCATGCCCTGGATGACCTGCAAGGTCGAGCCGCCCAATACGCCGGTGCATGGCATCGCGCTGAGCAAGGACGGCAAGAAGCTCTGGATTACCTCGGTCGCCGACAGCGGGCTTTATGTCTATGACACGGTCAGCGGGAAGCTCAGCAAGAAAATCACCGTCGGGGCGTGCCCCAACTGGCTGAGCCAGTCCGCGGACGGAAAATACATGGCTGTCAGCAATGCCGACAGCGACGATGCCTCGATCCTGGACGCGCGCGCGCAGAAGGAAATCGCCCGCGTGAAAGTCGGCAAGGCGCCCAAGCGCCTGCTGGTGATCGAAGTGCCGCAGGATCAGCTGACGGAAAAATAAGGGGACGGGAATGCGCAAGTTTGGGTTTGTGCTGGCAGCGATGCTGGCGCCGGGAATGATGTTTGGCGCGCTGGCGGCCGACAGTGCGAAGAAGGATCAGTCGATCCTGGACCGGCTCTATGCCAATACCGGGGTCTATAACAAATCGCCGTCGGCCAAGACGCCGGATTTCGTCTCCGACCCCGGCTGGCCCGCGCCCTTGCCGCACAACTGGCTGCTCGGCCAGATCGGCGGATTGTATGTCGATCATCACGACCACATCTGGATCTATAACCGTCCGCGCACCATGACCACCGACGAGGCGGCGCTGGACACGCGCGGCGGCTCCGACGGCAAGAACGGTCTTGGCTTTGCGCGTCCCAATGGCGCGGTGGCCGACTGCTGCAACGCGGCGCCCTCGGTGCTGGAATTCGACACCAACGGCAAACTGCTGCGCGCCTGGGGTGGTCCGGCCGATCCGGGCTGGCTGGAGACGCATTGCAAGGCGTCTGACGGCTGCATCTGGCCCAACAGTGAGCACGGCATTTATATCGACCAGAACGATAACATCTGGCTGGCCGGCAATGGCGCCAAGCCAGTCGATCCGGCCTCGAGCTGGACGACGCATAAGGACGGCGGCGACGGCTTTGTCCTGAAGTTCGACATGAACGGCAATTTCAAGATGCGCATCGGCGGCACGCCCAACGCGCCCGCCAGCAATGACACCAATGGCGGCATCAATGGCACGCCGCTGCTCTACCTGCCGGCCGACATGGTGGTGGATGGCAACAAGCTTTATGTCGCCGACGGCTATGGCAACCGGCGCGTGCTGATCGTGGATGCCAATACCGGCAAGTATATCGGCCATTTTGGCGCTTACGGCGCAAACCCGGTGGATGATGCCGCCGCGGCTGCCGGCGGCCGCTGGGTGGTGGACCGTCTCAAGGGCGTCAAGAAGCCCGCCTTTTTCCGCAACCCGGTGCACTGCGTGAAGATCGCCGATGACGGCAAGATTTATGTCTGTGACCGCGGCAATGACCGCATCCAGGTGTTCGACAAGAACGATCCCAACCTGGGCAAGCCGTGCAGCAATCCTGACGGCGTGGCCGGCAAGTGCGGCTTCGTCGCCGAGCAGTGGATCAGCGGCAATACCGAAACCATTCCGGCCATGCCGGGCACCTCAGTGTCGCTGAACTTCTCCAAGGACAAGGCACAGAGCTGCCTCTATGTCGGCGACAATTCCAACATGACCATCTATGTGCTCAATCGCGCCAATCTGCAGGAGCTGGGACGGCTGGGCCGTTCGGGCCGCAATGCCGGCCAGTTCCACTGGCTGCATCAGGTGAGCCTGGACAGCCATGGCAACATTTATACGGCGGAAGTCGATACCGGAAAGCGCATCCAGAAATTCGTGCGCTATGGTGCTGCGGGATGCACGGGCACCGGTTCGACGACGGTCGGCAGCGTCGCCGCACAATAAGGATTGCTGATATGACAAAACCCCGGCGAGTCGAACCGCCGGGGTTTGTTTATGTCAGCCGCTACCAGTAACGATAGTGGTCCCGTTCCCAGTGGCGATGATGGTAGTGATGACCGTGCCAGGTATAGGCACCCACACCGACGCCGATCGGGCCGACATGGACACCGATCACCGCAGCATTGGCCGCGCCGGCCATCAGACCGAGCGTAATAACGGAAGCAAATAACTTTTTCATGGCTCTCTCCCATGGTTACGGGGGAGGAAAATCGCGGGCGCCTACTTCGTTCCGTTCCGCACAG
Source organism: uncultured Alphaproteobacteria bacterium (assembly GCA_963830095.1). Classification (GTDB taxonomy): domain Bacteria; phylum Pseudomonadota; class Alphaproteobacteria; order Micropepsales; family Micropepsaceae; genus Rhizomicrobium. The sequence goes on along the minus strand of CAWHLV010000081.1, from coordinate 29,394 downwards.
TTTGCGACACAATGCGACCGCGGTACCCGGCTCCTTGCAGCGCTGCCGCCACAATCACGCACAATGCCGCCACAGCGATGAATGCAGGTTTGAGGCTCTCGATTCCGACGAGATAGCCGAAAGTGTGAAAGCCGGCGAGCGCAAAGCAGGCGTAGTTCCAGCGCTGCAGGCTTTTCCAGGATGTGTTGCCCAGGGCGCGCAAGGATGCATCGTTGGATGTTGCCAGTGCCACGAGCAATATCAGTGCCGCGAACAGGCCGGCAAAATTGGAAAAACCGAAGATGTCGTGGCGCAGCGGCACGACATGTTCGTTCCATTTTTCATAGACATAATAGAGCCAGGGCCGGCCGCGCAGATGCACGCACTGGCCGATACCGGTATGCAGCAGCCCCGCAATGCCCGCCCAGATGCCGATGTCGCGGCGCAAATCCAGCGAGACGGCCGACGTTTTGCCTTTAAGCCACCGCCAGGGCCCGATCAGCAGGGTCAGGGTCAGCAGAACCAACGCCGGCCAGGCGGTGGAAAAACTGAGCCGCATCACGACATCAGAATAGCTGCGGGTGACGTACAGCACAAAAGCGCCGCCGCCTGACAATGCAAACAGGGGCAAGTGATGCCGCCACAGGCGGCGCGCAAGGCGTGGGGACATGGCGGTTGCTAGAGTGCGCTGGTGAACTTGGCCTCGGTCTTGGCCGTCACTTCATCCAGGCTCACACCCGGCGCCAGCTCGATCAGCTTCAAACCGGTCTTGCCCCGCTCCAGGGTGAAGACCGCGAGATCGCTGACGATCATGTCGACACACTGCGTGCCGGTCAGCGGCAAGGTGCATTTTTTCAGGATCTTGGATTCACCTGCCTTATTGGTGTGTTCCATCACCACCACAATCTTTTTCACGCCGGCCACCAGGTCCATGGCGCCGCCCATGCCCTTGACCATCTTGCCGGGTATCATCCAGTTGGCGATGTCGCCATTCTCCGACACTTCCATCGCGCCCAGGACCGACAGGTCGATATGGCCGCCGCGGATCATGCTGAAGCTGTCGGAGGAGGAGAAATAGCTGGTGCTCGGCAGTTCGGTGATGGTCTGCTTGCCGGCATTGATCAAGTCGGGATCTTCCTCGCCCGGATAGGGGAAGGGCCCCATGCCCAGCATGCCGTTCTCGCTCTGCAAGGTCACTTTCAGACCGGCGGGAATATAGTTGGCCACCAGGGTCGGAATGCCGATGCCCAGATTGACATAGAACCCGTCTTTCAGTTCGCGCGCGGCGCGGGCGGCGATGTCTTCGCGGCTCCAGCCCATCAGACTTCCTCCCCCGTGGCGGCGCCCGGTTGCGGACGGGGACGCGTCGTCACCCGCTCGATCGGCTTCTTATAGTCTTTGCCCTCAAGGATGCGCTGTACGAAAATGCCCGGCGTGTGGATGTTGTTGGGATCAAGCTGGCCTGGCTCGACCAGTTCTTCAACTTCCGCGATGGTGATCTTGCCCGCCGTGGCCATCATCGGATTGAAGTTGCGCGCGGTTTTTCGATAGATCAGGTTGCCTTCGGTGTCGCCCTTCCAGGCCTTGACGATGGCGAGATCGGCCTTGAGCCAGGTCTCGCGCACATAGGTCAGGCCTTCGAAATCTTCGATCGGCTTTCCGTCCGCCACCACCGTGCCGACGCCGGTCCGGGTGTAAAAGGCGGGAATGCCCGCGCCGCCGGCGCGAATGCGCTCGGCCAGGGTACCTTGTGGGTTCAGTTCCAGCTCCAGCTTGCCGGTCAGGAAGAGTTCTTCGAACAGCTTGTTCTCGCCGACATAGGACGAAATCATTTTCTTGATCTGGCCATTGTTCAGCAGCACCCACAGGCCCAGCCCGTCGGCGCCGCAATTGTTGGCGATCACGGTGATGTTCTTGACCCCGTCTTCCTTCAGCGCGGTGATCAGATTTTCCGGATTGCCCGACAGGCCGAAGCCGCCCGACATCACCACCATGCCGTCAAAGGTGACGCCTTTCAGCGCCGAGGCGGCATCGGGATAGACTTTGCTTTGCGACACGCCTGTTCGCTCCCAGATGTTTTCGCTAGTTCGCACTGCAGCATGGGCCCGCGCAAGGGGCAAAGCGGCGCGCTTGTAAGTCTTTGATTTATAATATTTTATGACGGGCCGCGGGCGGTTCCTTGCCGCCCCGTCCGGGGGCCGGTACAACCCCCGCCAACCCCAGATTCAGCGTAAAGCCCCATGAATTCGCCCAAGCAATCCAAACCAAAAGCCCGGCTGCCGCGCGGTTTCCGCGACCGCGGCGCGGCCGAGATCATGGCCGAGCAGAAGATGCTGGCGACCATCCGCGCCGTCTATGAAAGCTATGGCTTCGAGCCGCTGGAAACGCCGGCCTTCGAATATACCGACGCGCTGGGCAAGTTTCTGCCCGATGTGGATCGCCCCAATGAAGGCGTCTTCTCGCTCAAGGACGATGACGAGCAGTGGATGAGCCTGCGCTATGACCTGACCGCGCCCCTGGCGCGTCATGTCGCGGCCAATTTCCAGAACCTGCCCAAACCGTTCCGCCGCTATCAAACCGGCACGGTGTGGCGCAATGAAAAGCCCGGGCCTGGGCGCTACCGCGAGTTCACGCAATTTGACGCGGACACGGTCGGTTCGGCCTCGCCGTCGGCGGACGCCGAGTTGCTGATGATGCTGTGCGACACCTTGGAAGCGCTGGGGCTGGAGCGCGGCGGCTATCTGGTCAAGCTCAACAACCGCAAGCTGCTCGACGGCGTGCTGGAAGTGGCGGGTATCCCGCTGGAAGACCGCGAGCGGCGCGGCATCGTTCTGCGCGCCATCGACAAGATGGACCGGCTGGGCGTGGCGGGTGTGTCCGCACTGCTGGGGCCCGGCCGCAAGGATGAATCCGGCGATTTCACCAAAGGCGCGGGGCTCAGTGACGACCAGGCGCAGCGCGTCCTGGCCTTTGTCGCGCCCGACGCGAAGGACGAGGAAACCCATCTCAACCAGATCGCCACCCTGATTTCCGAAAGCAAGATCGGCGCCGAAGGGCTGATTGAGCTGGAGCAGATCGTGAAGTTGCTGTCGGCGGCGGGCTATGGTCCCGACCGGGTCATGTTCGACACCGGCGTGGTGCGCGGGCTCGACTATTACACCGGCCCGGTATGGGAAGGGGAACTGACCCGTCCTGTCACCAACGACGCGGGTGAGGAAGTTGTGTTTGGCGCCATTGCCAGCGGCGGCCGCTATGACGATCTGGTGGCGCGCTTCACCGGCCAGCGGGTGCCCGCCGCCGGCATCTCCATCGGCGTCAGCCGGTTGCTCTCGGCCCTGCACGGCAAGAAGGCCGCGCTGCCGCCGCTGGTGGTGGTGACGGTGTTCGACAAGGGTGATGCGGCGGCCAGCTTTGCCATGGCGCAGGAGCTGCGCGCCGCCGGTCTTCGCGCGGAAGCCTATGTCGGCAACGGCAAGATGGGCGACCAGTTCAAATATGCCGACAAGCGCGGTGCCGCCATCGCGGTGATCGAAGGTGGCGACGAGCGCGCGCGGGGTGAAGTCACGCTCAAGGATCTGGCGCTGGGCGCCGAGCTGGCCAAATCCGTCGAAAGCCGCGCCGACTGGGTCGCCAATCGCGAGGCGCAGAAAAGCGTCGCCCGCGCCAATCTGGTGGCCGAAATCAAGGCGATGCTGAAGGGCCCCGCAAAGGAAAACGGGTAATGGCTGCCTTTCCCTATTACGACGCGGGCGCGCTGGACGCGCTGGGCGCGCAGGCCAAGTCCATTCTCGGCCTGTTCGCAGGCCGCGGTTACGTACACGAAGAGCCATCGGTGCTGCAGCCGGCGGAAATCTTCCTGGATCGTTCGGGTGAGGAAATCCGCCGCCGCACCTTTACCCTGACTGATCCGTCCGGCCGCGATCTGGCGCTGCGGCCCGACCTCACCATTCCGATCTGCCGTGATGCGGTTCTGTCGGGCCCGAAAGCTGCCGGCGCGCATCTGCTACAATGGCCTGGTTTTCCGTCACCAGCCGGGCGAACCGCACCGTCCCACGCAATTCTTCCAGGCTGGCGCCGAGCTGCTGGGCCAGGAAGACCGCGTGACGGGCGAGACCGAAATCCTGTCGCTGGCGATCGAGGCACTGAAGGTTGCGGGGCTGAAGGATTTTTCGCTGCGTATTGGTGATCTGGCGCTGTTCAATGCGCTGGTGGATGCGCTGGCGCTGCCCACACAGTGGCGTTCGCGTCTGAAACGGCATTTCTGGCGCGCCGGCTATGTCGAGAGCCTGCTCTATTGGTTGGGGCATGGCGACGGCGCGGCCAAGCTGCCCGGCACAAAGGCCGAGATCGAAGCGCTGCTGGACAAACAGGGTCGATGCGCCGGCGGCCGGCCGCAGCCGCGCCGAAATCGTGGCGCGTGCGCTGGACCGCGCCGCGCAAGCCGCCGCCTTGCGGCTAGATCCCGCCATGGCGGACGCTATCGCCAAGCTGCTGGATATTTCGGGCCCCGCGCAGGACGCGCTGGCGCAGGTGCGCGCGCTGCTCAAGACGGCCGGCATCAATCTTGATCCCCAGCTGGCAGCGATGGATACGCGGCTGGCGGGTTTGAAATCGCTGGGCGTGGCGCCGGAGCGTGTGCAGTTCACCGCCCATTTCGGCCGCAACATGGAATATTATACCGGCTTTGTCTTTGAACTGTGGGCGCGTGACCGCGAAGGTCCGGTGCAGGTCGCGGGCGGCGGCCGCTATGACACCTTGCTGGAAAGCCTGGGCGCGAAACAGCCGGTCAGCGCCATCGGCTGCGCCATCCGCACCGAGCGTCTTTTGGCTGCCCAAAAATTAAACAAAGCGACGGTGGCGTGATGTTGTCGCTTGCCATTCCTTCCAAGGGCCGCCTGAAAGAGAACTGCCATGCCTGGTTCGCGGAGCGCGGGTTGGTGATGGAGCAGACTGCGGGCGCGCGCGGCTATCGCGCTAGCTTTGCCGGCCTGCCCGATGTCGAAGTCATGCTGCTGTCGGCGTCGGAAATCGCCTCGGCCCTGTTGGAAGGCGATATCCATCTGGGCATCACCGGCGAAGACCTGCTGCGCGAGGAAGCGCCGGAGCTGAAAGGCCGCATGCATCTGATCAAGCCGCTGGGCTTCGGCTTTGCCGATGTCGTGGTGGCGGTGTCGCAATATTGGATCGATGTGGCGACCATGGCCGATCTGGATGACGTCTGCGCCGCTTACGCCCAGACCCATCGCCGACGTCTGCGCGTGGCGACCAAATATGCCCAGCTGACGCGCGGCTTCTTCGCCCAGGCCCGCATTTCCGATTACCGCATTGTGCCCAGTGCCGGCGCCACCGAAGGCGCCCCTGCCGCCGGAACCGCGGAAGTGATCGTGGACATCACCACCACGGGCGCGACCTTGCGCGACAATGGGCTCAAGATCCTGGACGACGGCGTGATCCTGAAAAGCCAGGCGCAGTTGGCGGCCTCGCTCACCGCCGATTGGAGCGCCGATGCCAAGAAGGCGTGTGAGACGCTGCTGGCGAAGCTCCAGGCCGACTATCCGGCCTTGGCCACAGAACTCCCCGCTTAAGGCAGCTTCGCCGTATCCCTTATGTCGGGATCGGCGATGTGTTCCTTCTTCCAGCGCATCGCGGTTTCGATGCGGGTGCGCCCAGAAGGGTGGTCATAGAAGATGGCTTCTTCCCATGCGCCGGGTTCGAGCTTGCGATAGGTGGACAGCTTCAACGTCACGCTGGCGAAGGCGTCAGGCTTGCGCACCGCGTCTAGGCCGAAAATATCGGCCTGATATTCGGCGGTGCGGCTGATGGTGTTGGTCAGCGGCGTGGCCAGGAAAAGGAAAATGCTGGCCATCGCGACCAGAAGCGGCCAGCCTGCCACTTCGCTGACCTTGCGCACCTGCCATTGCCCGCCAAAGAAATCCAGCGCCAGCAGATAGCCCCGGTTGGCGAAAGCAAAGCCCAGGATGATCACCAGCCCGCCCATCAATATGCCGCGGATGACATGGCCCATCACATAATGGCCCATTTCATGGCCCATCACCGCCAGCACTTCGTCGGGTGCGCCCTGTTTCAGCAGATTGTCATTCAGAGAAATCCGCGCTGTTCCCAGAAAGCCCGAGACATTGGCTGAAATGCGGTTGGACTGTCGCGAGGCATCGACCAGATAGACATTGGCGGCGGGAACGTCATTGGCGCGGGCCAGCGACAGAATCTGCGCCTTGAGCGGGCTGTCGGGCAGGGGCGAATAGTGATTGTAGAGCGGGGCGATGAAGATGGGCCAGATCACCACGGCGATGATGTTGAAGGCGATGGCCAGGCCTGCGCCCCACAGCCACCAGGCTTCGCGGGCGCGGCGGATGGCGGCATACAGCAGCGGCAGGAAGATCAGCGTCGCGACAAAGGTGACGGCAAAGTCGATGCCAAAATCGCCCAGCCACTGCCAAAAACTCTGGTTGGACAGGCCATAGGTATGTTCGCGGAAATAACCTTCGTACAGGTTCAAGGGCAGGGTCGCGAGTGTGACGATGGGCACATAGCAGGCGGCATAGAGCATCACCTGGAGACTTCGGCTGTGGGTGCGTTCTTCTGCCCAGTCCTGGATGCGCAGCGAGGCTTGCGACCACAACAGGGCCGCCGCGACGCCCAGGCCATACAACAGGCCGACGAGTCTCAGCCAGTATCCGCCCTCAAAATAGGCGTCCGAACGGGCGCGGGCCGCACCACTCACGTGTGCGAGATAGCGCGCCGTCGCGGCTGCGGGGTCGAAGGCCGGCGTGGTGTCCATGCTGACCAGCTGGCCGACCTCGACATGGTGGGTGGGTGCGGCGCGCGGAGGAAGCTGCTGGTCCAGCGGGGCGTCCTGTGCCATGGCCGGCAGGGCAACAAGCAACATAAAAATCGCGATAAGACGGATGAAAGTCATGAACGTTTCCCTTATTGCGCCAGCCTAACAGGATTTCATCTCTGCTGAAGCGCTTATTGCTGATAAGGTTTTTGTCATGCCCGCCACACTGTTGCCCTTGCACCGCATTGCCGCCATCGCTCTGTTGATCAGCGTTCCGCTGCCAGCCTGGGCCGCGATCGGAACCAGTCATGCGCCATCAGACGCGGTGCATTACCGCAGTTGCCTTGCCGCGTCGAACTTGAATCCGGCGGCTGCGCTGACCGACGCGGAAGACTGGGCAAAATCTGGCGGCGGCGTGCCGGCGCAGCATTGCGCGGCGCTGGCGCTGGTGAGCCTGAAACATTACGCGGAAGCGGCCACGCGGCTGGACCATATCGCCGCCGACCGCGGCGTGCCGGACATGTCGTTTCGTGCCGCCCTGTACGATCAGGCCGGCAATGCCTGGCTGCTGGCGGGCGACGGCGCGCATGCCGTGCAAAGCTTTCAGGCGGCGCTGGCACTGTCGGCGAGCGACGCCGATCTGTTTGCCGATCTGGCGCGCGCCCAGGCCATGCGGCACGACTGGCATGAAGTGGACCTCGATCTGAACGCAGCGCTGCAACTCGCGCCGCGCCGCGCCGATCTGCTGGTGCTGCGCGCCAGCGCGCGCCGCGCGCTGCAGCACTATGCCGAAGCGCGTGCGGATATCGTGCTGGCGCTGAAACTCAAACCCGGCGACGGCAATGCGCTTGTGGAAAGCGGGCTGTTGCGCAAGCAGCTGGGCGATCTGAACGGTGCACGGCGGGATTTTCAGGCGGCACTGAAGACGGGATCGGGCGAGGCCGCGGCCCAGGCTCGGGAAAATCTCGAAGCACTCAGTCCTTGATCTGTTTGGCCTGGGCCCATTCGGCGCGCACCGTTTCATCCGGTTCGTCGCGCGCGTGCGTATCACTCAGCGCGGCGAACGCGTCCTTCGGCAGCAGGCGCGACAGCGCCCAAACCGCAGCGCTGCGCACCAGCGGCGAGGGATCGTCCAGCGCCGCGCGCGCTGGGCTCACCAGTGTTTCATCGCCGCTGTTGCCGATCGCGATCATCACATTGCGCAGAAAGCGGTCGCGGCCGATACGCTTGACGGGCGATTTGCGGAACAGGGCGCGGAAGGCATCGTCGTCCAGCATCGCCAGTTCAGCCAGCGCGGGTGCTTTCAGTTCTTCGCGTGCCTGAAGTTTCATCTCCGCGCTCTGGCTGGCGAACTTGTTCCAGGGGCACACGGCGAGACAATCGTCACAGCCGTAGATGCGATTGCCCATCGGCTCGCGGAATTCGTGCGGGATGGGGCCTTTGTTCTCAATGGTGAGATAGGAAATGCAGCGCCGGGCATCCAGCCGGTAGGGCGCGGGAAACGCCTTCGTCGGGCAGATATCCAGGCACGCCTGGCAATTGCCGCAATGATCTTGTTCTGTTTCGTCGGCGGGCAGTTCGAGGGTGGTGAAGATCGAACCCAGAAACAGCCAGGAACCGAATTCGCGCGACACCAGATTGGTGTGCTTGCCCTGCCAGCCCACGCCCGCTTTCTGCGCCAGCGGCTTTTCCATCACCGGCGCGGTGTCGACAAAGACTTTCACCTGCGCACCATGGGTCTGGAAGATATAGCCGGCGAGCGCCTTCAGCTTCTTCTTGACCACATCGTGATAGTCATCACCCTGGGCGTAAGCCGAAATCGCGGCGCGGTTCCTGCGCGCCAGAATGGCCAGCGGATCGCCGTCTGGCCCGTAATTCAGGCCCAGCACGATCACACTTTTGGCGTCGGGCCACATGCTCTGGGGATCGGCGCGCCAATGGGCGCGGCTCTCCATCCAGTCCATGTCGCCATGATGGCCCGCATCCAGGAATGCGCTTAAGCGCGCGGCATTGTCGGGGTTGGCGCGCGCATCGGCGAAACGCACGACATCAAAGCCTTCGGCTTTCGCGCGTGCTCTTATTTGCGTCAGAAATCGAGTTCGGCATAATGGGCGACCGGTGGCTGGCCCGGCACACGGTCCGACAGGATGGAGCGGAAGGCGGGCCGCGATTTCATTCGCACGTACCATTCGTTGGCGGCGGCAAAATCTGTCCAGGGCACTTCGCCGAAATAATCCAGCGCCGAAATATGCGCCGCCACGGCCAGATCGCCCAGGGTGGTTTCGCGGCAGGCGAGATTGCCGTTGGTCTCTGCAGCGCGGCCGATGGCGGCCAACGCCACCTTCAGTTCCTCGCGGCCGGCGCGGATGGTGTTCATGTCCGGCGCCCGCGAGAAGGCGGCGCCGGTGAAACGTTGGCCGGCCTTTTCATAGACGATGCGCTGGGTCACCTGTTCGTGGAACGGGCCAAAGCCCAATCCACCCAGCGCAAGGCGCCGCGCCGTGCCGCGTCATCGGCCGGGGCCAGCGGATAGTCGGGATAATTGGTTTCCAGATGATCCAGAATGGCCCACACGCCCTCGGCGCGGGTTCCGTCCAGGTCCACGAAGACCGGCATGGGGTTGCGCGCGTCTTCCGCCAGCACCGGATCGCAGGCCACCCGCTTTTCCCCCACCATCAGGCGGGCCAGGCGGCAGCTGGGCGACAGCATCAGATGAATCAAACGGCGCATGCGGGACGGGTTTTAGGCGAGACGCTTTACTTAACGCAAAAGTTCAGGCCATCGCGCACCACCATGGCGCTGCGCCCCTCCAGATTGGCGGTGCGGCGGCGGACATAACGGCCGGGATGGGCGGCATGCCATTTGTGCGGATTGGGCAGGATGGCGGCCAGCCGGGCGGCTTCGGCCGCGTCCAGTGATCGCCGCGTCGGTTCCGAAATAGGCCTGGGACGCGGCCTCGGCGCCGAAGATGCCGTCGCCCCAGTCCACCAGATTGAGATAGGCGGTCAGGATGCGCTTCTTGGGCCACAGCTGTTCGATCATCACGGTCAGATAGGCTTCCAGACCTTTGCGGATCCAGCTGCGGACCGGCAGCAGGAACAGGGTGCGCGCGGTCTGCTGGGAGATGGTGCTGGCACCACGCTCCGGCTTGTCGGGATGGCGCTTGTGGTCCGCCATCGCCTTGTCGATGCTTTTCCAGTCGAAGCCATGATGGGTGCAGAAATTTTCGTCTTCCGAGCCGATCACCGCCCGCTCCAGCCGGGGCGAGATATTGTCGTTCCAGCTGTAGCTGGCGCCCTTGCCCTCGATCAGGCTGAGCAGCATCTCCGGCGTGCCGGGCACGGGCACATAACGGAACAGCAACAGCAGCAGGATGGGCGCCGGCACCAGAAGAATGAACAGGACGGCCAGGGCGCGCCACACGAGCCCGCGACCGCGCCAGACCAATCCCTTTCCGATTCCCCGCCCCATGCGACCACCATACCAAAAGTTATTGGATGCGCGAGACGGGCGGCGATGCTAACTGTTGCCGGCACCCCACCAGAGCGCCCGCCCCATGCACGACATTCTGATGTCCCTGATCCTGGGGGTGGTCGAAGGGCTCTACCGAATTTCTGCCCATCTCCTCGACAGCGCATCTGCTGGTGACCGAAAGGCTTCTGGGCCTGGGGGATGAATGGGAAGCCTTCACCGTGGTGATCCAGCTGGGTGCGATCCTGGCGGTGGTGGCGATCTATTTCCAGGTGTTCTGGCAGGCGCTGATCGGGTTGCCCACATCCGCCGATGCCCGCCGTTTTGCGCTGGGGCTGATCGTGGCCCTGCTGCCATCGGTGGTCGCCGGTCTGGCGCTGAAAAAGCTGCTGGACGAGGTTCTGCTCAATCCGGCTTTCGCCATGCCCTTCATCGCCGGCTGCTGGATCGCGGGCGGCATCATCATTCTGGTGTTCGAACGCATCGCGCCCAAGCCCCGCTTTTTCGAGGGCGACAAGCTGCCTCTGTTGAAAGCCTTCCAGATCGGCTGCTGCCAGATCCTGTCCATCATTCCCGGCGTGTCACGCTCCGGCGCCACCATCCTGGGCGGCGAAATTCTGGGCGTGGACCGCAAGGCGGCGACCCTGTTCACCTTCTATCTGGCGGTGCCCACCATGACGGGGCGCGACCATTCTGGAACTGCACCAGAAGGCCGGCTCCTTGACCCATGGCCAGACACTCGACATCGCCATCGGCTTTGTCGTGTCCTTCATTGTGGCGTTTTTCGTGATCCGGGAATTCTTGCAGATCGTCACCAAGTATGGCCTGAAGCCTTTCGGCTGTTACCGGATTGCCGCCGGTCTCGCGCTGATCGCCTATTTGACGATGCACTGAACCTTACGAGGTCGCGCTGCGCGCCTGATCGGCATACTCGCCCTTGGCGCGATAGCGCCACAGATAGGACGGGATCACCGCTTCCGCCGAGGTCGGCGTGATGCCCAGATCTGAAAGACCCGCTGCGGTGGGCGACACGACATTGTCGCTGCCGCAGCAGCCGCACCTGATCCACAGTCAGAAGCGGATTGGGCAGCAGCTGCAGGAACATCGCCTTCAACGCGGCGATGCCGAACGGCATCGGCACCAGCAGCGCGCTTGCGGCCGGTTTCGCGCAGGATCAGCTGCATCAGCTCCTTGAAGGTATAGACGGTGGGCCCGCCCAGTTCATAGGTGCGGCCGTCCTGCCGCGACAGCGCCACCAGGATGGCCTGGGCCACGTCGCCGACAAAGACCGGCTGGAAGCGGGTCTTGCCGCCGCCGATCAACGGCAGGGCCGGGAAAATGCGCGCCATGGCGGCGAACTTGTTGAAGAAGCCGTCTTCGGGCCCGAAGATCAGCGACGGGCGCAGGATGACCGCGTTGGGGAACGCCTCGCGCACCGCCAATTCGCCTTGCGCCTTGGTCACGGCGTAATGGGCGTCGGATTCCGCTGTCGGCGCCGATCGCCGACACATGCACCAGCGCGCCCACGCCTGCCGCCGCTGCGGCTTGGCAATATTGGCGGCGCCTTCCGCCTGGACGTCTTCGAAACTCTGGCCCTTTTCGAACAGGATGCCGGTCAGGTTGATGATCGCCTGGGACCCATCGAGGCGCGGGCAACCGACTCCGCATCCGCGACATCGCATTTGACGAAATCGATCTGGCCGACCGTGCCGAGCGGCTTGAGGAAAAAGGCGCGGTTGGGTGGCGGGTCGCGACCTTGATGCGCCAGCCGGCGCGGGCCAGCGCCCGCACCGTGTGACGGCCGAGAAAGCCTGAGCCGCCGAAAACCGTGACCAGTTGATTTGTCATGTCATATCCACCGGGAAGGAGGGGACTTCATAGCCAAAGGCCCCCGCATAGAAAAGCGGGAAGGCAGAAAAGCGGCAAACTTATTCGGCAACATATTTACGCTCGCCACTGTGTTCGCGGACATAAACCGTCACCGTCTTGCCCGTGGCGTCGTCGATGAAGCGTTCGCTGGTGGCGATCCCAGCCCGCCCCGGCCTGGCTTTCCAGCGGTTTGTAGATCACCCGTTCATAGACGGTGCCGGCGATCAGCACGACCGCCCAAAACAGCAGGATCAGGGCGGTGGGCACCGCCACCAGCCACAACACGACGCTTGCCGCCAGGCAGACAGCGCCGGCCGCCAGCACCAGGCCGCGCAGGCTCATGAGGTCTGGGCCTCGATCACCACCGCGGTACCGTAGGCGACGATCTCGCTCATGGTCTGGCCGATTTCCGCGGAATCAAATCGCATCATCACAATGGCGTTGGCGCCCATGACCGTGGCATTGGTCACCAGCCGGTCCACCGCATGGCGGCGGGCTTCCTCCAGAAGCTGGGTATATTCCTTGATCTCCCCGCCGACGATGCTGCGCAGACCCGCGACAATATTGCCGCCCAGGCCGCGCGAGCGCACGACCACGCCAAAACACTGTCCCAGCACCTTCACGGTGCGGTGGCCCGCAACATTTTCCGTCGTTGTCACCAGCATGAATCCGCTCCCTTTGGCCGCCGCCAGACTAGCCCAAAAGGCCCGGCCGGGGGTATCGGGCGGGGGTGCCCGGCTGGTGCCGGGTTGAGATTGACTTGGGCTCCGCCCCTCCCTAAACATCCCGCCCCTACCGCTGGCCCCCCAAAGGCTTGCCTGTGCCCAGATGGCGGAATTGGTAGACGCACTAGTTTCAGGTACTAGCGCTGCAAGGCGTGGAGGTTCGAGTCCTCTTCTGGGCACCATTAAAAAGCCTGCCCACTTCTGTGGGCGGGCTTTTTAATGCTAAACCCGCCCGCGGCGGCTAGCGCCAGCGTCGTGCCGCGCGACTTGAGGGCGGGCGCGGCAGGCGATCTTCCCCTTATTATTTTGATGCGAACGGCCCGGCGCGGCACGCGATGGAACCTGGCCTGTCGTCCGGTATTTGCTCAGGCAAATAAAACCTTCTCGCCAACATGGACAAACACGCACGGCAGGCTCGCGTTTTGGCCGGTTGGCAGGCTTTTACCGGGTGCGTAAAACCATGCCGCCCCTGCCGGAACGGCTGCCTTGCTGTCTTTCGTCCGTCTCGCCCTGCGCCGACCCTATACCGCGGCCATCGCGGCGCTGCTGATCGCGCTGCTGGGCGTTCTGTCTGTCACCAGGATGATCGTCGACATCTTTCCGGTCATCGACATCCCGGTCGTGCTGGTGGTGTGGTCCTATCCCGGCCTCTCGGCCACCGACATGGAGCGGCGCGTCAACCTGATCAGCGAGCGCGCCTATTCCACCACCGTCAACGGCATCAGCCGCATCGAATCCCAGGCGATCCCCGGCGTCGGCATCATCAAGGTCTATTTCCAGCCGGGCACCGATATCGGCGCCTCCATCGCCCAGGTCAATGCCGTCAATTCGACGGTGATCCACAATGTGCCGCCCGGCATGTCGCCGCCCACCGTCATCCAGTACAACGCCGCCAATGTGCCGGTGGTGCAGATGACCATCTCCAGCAAGACGCTGCCCGAGCAGCAGCTGGCCGACTATGCGCTCAACTTCATCCGCATCAAGCTGTTCACCATTCCCGGTCTTTCAACGTCCGGCGCCATTCGGCGGCAAGACACGCCAGATCATGATCTATGTCGATCCGGCCAAGCTCAGCGCCAAGGGGCTGTCGGCGGGATCGGTGCTGACCGCCCTGCAGAATTCCAATGTGATCGTGCCGGCGGGCACCGCGCGCATCGGCGGCCACGAATATAATGTCGTCGCTCAACTCCAGCCCCGAAGCGGTGGACGAGTTCAGGAACATCCCCATCGGGGTGGTGAACGGGGTGCCGGTGCTGTTGGGCGATGTCGGCACCGTGAAGGATTCCTACGCCGTTCAGAACAATATCGTGCATGTCGACGGCAAGCGCGCCACCTATCTGGCCGTTCTCAAACATGCCGACGCCTCGACCTTGGCGGTGGTCGATGCCACGCGCGACCAGCTGCCCCAGATCCAGGCGGCAGCGCCCAAGGGCATGGAGCTGCGGCTGGATTTCGACCAGTCGATCTTTGTGCGCGCCGCCGTCACCAACGTGATCCGCGAGGCGGTGATTTCCTCCATTCTGGTTTCGCTGATGATCCTGCTGTTTCTGGGCGACTGGCGCAGCACCGTGGTGGTGTCGCTGTCGATCCCGCTGTCGATCGGCGCCGGGCTGATCGGCCTGTTGCTGACGGGCCAAAGCATCAACCTGATGACCCTGGGCGGCCTGGCGCTGGCCATCGGCCTGTTGGTCGATAACGCCACCGTCACCATCGAGAATATCCACCGCAACCAGACGTTGGGAAAAGGTCTGACCTTGGCGATCCTGGATGGGTCGGCCGAAGTGATCCAGCCGCTGACCGTGGCGACCTTGGCCATCTGCATCGTCTTCTTTCCCGTGGTGTTGCTGGAAGGCCCGGCGCGCTTTCTGTTCATTCCGCTGGCCATCACCGTGGTGCTGGCGATGGTGGCCTCCTACATCCTGTCGTTCACGGTGGTGCCGGCCTTTTCCCGCTTCATTCTGAGCGACCATGTCCATCAGGAAGGCGAGGGCAAGGGTCTGTTTGGCGCCTTCGAGCGCGGCTTTATCACTTTGCGCGACGCCTATGGCCGCGCGCTGGAGACGGCGCTGGAACAGCGCCAATTCGTGCTGGTCTGCGTCGGCCTGCTGCTGTTGCTGACCGGCGGCTCGCCACCATCATCGGCACCGATTTCTTCCCCACCGCCGATGTCGGCATCATCAAGCTGCATTATCGCGCTCCGGCCGGCACCCGCATCGAGGAAACCGAACGGCAGGTGCTGGATGTCGAACGGCATATCCGCCAGATCATTCCGCCGGCCGAACTGCACACCATCAACGACATGATCGGCATTCCGATCTATTACAATCTGGCGCTGGTGCCGACCGACAATGTCAGCGGCATGGATGCGGAAATCCTGATCCAGCTCAGCGAGGGCCACAGGCCCTCCGTCGAATATATGCGCCCGATGCGCCGCCGAGCTTCCGGCCGCCTTCCCGGTCGGCACCTTCTATTTCCAGACCGCCGATATCGTCAGCCAGGTGCTGAATTTCGGCCTGTCCGCGCCGCATGGACGTGCAGGTCCAGGGTGCCGACATCAACGAGCTCCTATGACATCGGCCGCCAATTGCTGGCCTCGCTGAAGACGATTCCCGGCGTGGTCGACGCCCATATCCAGCAGGTGATGTCCTATCCCGGCCTGAAGATGAATGTCGACCGCCAGCGCGCCGCCGAAGTCGGCCTGACCCAGAGTGCGGTGGCCAACAACATGCTGACCAGCCTGTCGTCCAGCGCCGGCGTGTCGCCGTCCTTCTTCCTCAGTCCCGCTCAATGGCGTGAATTACTTCGTCGCGGTGCAGATGCCGCTGCCGCAGGTTTCAACCGTGTCGGCAACTGATGAACATGCCGATGGCGGGCGCGATCACGCCGGCCAATCCGCTTTCCACCGCGCCCGGCGCGCCCGATGTTGCGGCTGTCGGACATCGCCAGCAGTCGCGCCCAATACCGACATGGAATCGATCAACCACTACACCGTGCAGCGGGTGATCGACGTGGACGCCAATGTCGACGGCCGCGACCTCGGCGGCGTCGGCCGACCATATCGAAGCCGCGATCGACGAAGCTAAGCCGTCGCTGCCCGCCACCACCGCCATCACCATCCGCGGCCAGAATGAAGTGATGAACACCGCCTTCACCGATCTGGGCGAAGGCCTGATCCTGGCCGTCATCCTGGTCTATGCGCTGCTGGTGGTGCTGTTCCAGTCCTGGGTCGATCCGCTGATCATCATGATGGCGGTGCCCGGCGCGCTGATGGGCATCCTGTGGATGCTGGCGCTGACCGGAACCACCATCAATGTGGAATCGCTGATGGGCGCGATCATGTCGGTGGGCATTTCGGTGTCCAACTCCATCCTGGTGGTGAGCTTCGCCAACGAGATCCGGGTGCGCCAGAACCTGCCGGCGCTGGAGGCGGTGATCGAGGCCGGCCGCACCCGCCTTCGTCCCATCCTGATGACCGCGATGGCGATGATCCTGGGCATGATCCCGATGGCGCTGGGCCTGGGCGAGGCGGGCGAGCAGAACGCGCCCTTGGGCCGCGCGGTGATCGGTGGCCTGCTGGCGGCGACCCGCCACCCTGTTTCTGGTGCCGATCGCCTATATTCTGTTGCGCAAAAAGCCGCCGTCGCCTTTGCCCTCGACAAGCGTTTCGAGGAAGAGACCAGGCTGGCTTCAGGGAGTTCGAGCGTATGACGCAATCTGGTCAGCGGAGGGTTTCGCGCGCGTGGCGATCCTGGTTCTGGTCGCCGTGGCCATCCTGGCGGTGGTCGGTCGTTGTGCTGCGCCATCTGGATCTGTCGTCGGCCCGCACCGAACTGGCGGATACCGCGTCCAAAGGCCCGATCGTGCAGGTGATCCAGGCCAATGCCGCGCCGGCCTTCAGACCGTCACGGTGCTGGCCAGTGTCACGCCCTACAGCCAGGCGACACTTTACGCCAAGGTCAGCGGC
The DNA here is from genome assembly GCA_963830095.1 of uncultured Alphaproteobacteria bacterium. GTDB lineage: Bacteria > Pseudomonadota > Alphaproteobacteria > Micropepsales > Micropepsaceae > Rhizomicrobium. The sequence goes on along the minus strand of CAWHLV010000081.1, from coordinate 12,587 downwards.
TATCTCGCCAAGGTTCTGGTCGACAAGGGTGACCATGTGAAAGCGGGCCAGCTTCTGGCCACCATCGAGTCCCAGGAAACCGACGCCCAGTACAACAGCGCCAGGCCGACCTGATCAACAAGCAGCACATCGCCCAGCGCTACGACCAGTTGCTGCGCCAGAACGCCATCGCTCCTCAGCAGGCCGATCAGGCCGATGCCGACGCCCGCATCGCCAAGGCCACCCTGGACCAGGATGGCACCCTGAAATCCTATGAGCGGCTGATCGCGCCGTTCGACGGCCAGGTGACGGCGCGCTTCGCCGATCCGGGTGCGCTGGTGCAGAACGCCACCACCAGCCAGACCGCGGCCCAGCCGGTCGTCACCGTTTCGGACGACACACGGCTGCGCATCGATGCCTATGTCCAGCAGGACGTGGCGCCCTTCGTCCATGAAGGCGATACCGCCCAGATCGTGGATGCCGCCAATTCTGGCCGCTCCGTCACCGCCAGGATCACGCGCGTTTCCGGCCAGCTCGATCCGCGCACCCGCACCATGCTGGTGGAAGTGGTGCTGGACAACAAGGATAAGGTCTTTTTGGGCGGCAGCTTTGTCTACCTGACCCTGCATGTGCCGGTCTCGCGCGCGACCCAGGTGCCGGTGGGGGCGCTGATTACCCGTGGCAACGACCAGTTCGTCGCCGTGGTGGGCAGCGATTCCCGGTTGCACTACATCAAGGTCACGGTGGCCTCGACAGATGGCGACATTGTGAGCCTGGCCGGTGGGATCAAGCCGGGAACCCGGATTGCGGTGGACCTTCCGGCGGAAGCCACCGACGGCGCTGTCGTGCAGCCGGCGCAGACATCCAAATAAGGCAAGGATATTGGCGGGCGCTTTCGCGTTTCCCTCTCGGGAAGGGAGTTTGACAATGCGCGCCAGCGTTCAGAATTATCCTGCCGAAAAGGCCCGTCAGGGCGTCATTATCTTGCGCAAACCCTGGCAGAAGATCGTGTTTTTCGCCGGCCTTGCCGCGCCCGTCATTCTGCTGCTCTTTGCGTTGCTGTTCCCGGCCGCAGGCCACTGAGCGCGGCTTCAGGGTCTGAGCAGCGTCACGGCTGCGATGATCAGCTCGGCCAGGATCAGGATGACGATCAGCACTTCCAGCCGGACCGAGCGGGCGGTGTCCATCATGTCGGTGAAGGTCTGGGCGGCCGAGGCGATCACCGCCACCTTGCCGTGAAGCAGGGTGCCGCGCTCGATGATTTCATATTCATCCTCCAGCCGGGCGTAAAAACGCTCCAGCTCGGGATGATCCCATAACGCATCAGGTTTCTCGGCAAAGGCGATGCGGCCCGAGACCCGGTGCTGCGCCAGAAGCGCCGAACCGATCAGTTGCAGCAGCGCCTTGCGCGCCTTCGGGATCCGTCCGCTGACCGCGAGCGTGCTGGCGGCCGGCTCGATGGTGTCGAACACCGCCGCGATCTCGCGCTCATAGCGGGCCAGCGCGATGCTCTTAGCCAGAATGTCGGCCAGCACCAGCACATGGGCGGGCGTCAGCGCCTTGATCTGCAGGCGGCCGTCTGCGATCAGACCTTCTTCCTGGTCCGGTACGACGGCCAGTTCCAGGCGTTCTTCGTCGATGGGCGTGGGATGGCCGGGCTGCGCATATTGCGTCATCACTGCCTGTTCTTCCCCTGGGGCAAGGCCGACCAGCACCACCGCGCCATAACGGAAGATCGCGGCATAGCCGTCGCCTTTGCGGAAACAAAAGGGCGCGCTGGATACGATATCGAGATTGCTGGAGCGGTCTACCGTGAGCCGGTCACCCAGAAGCGCGGCATGCACCGACAGCCGCCGGAATGTTGCCGGGTTTTGCGCCAATGGGCTCGTTTCGCTCATGCGGGCATCATGCCACCCGCGGGCCGCGTGCGCATCCGCAATCGCTCAGGCGGCGGCGCGTTCCGGCTGAACCAGCGGCAACTCAACTGTCACACAAGTGCCGGAATTCTCGGCGCTCTCGATGCTGAACCGGCCGCCATGATGGCGCACCAGCGCCTTGACGAGCGCCAGTCCCAGGCCGGTGCCTTCGCGTGCCAGCATGGGATCGTTGGAAGCCTGTTCAAACGCGCCGCCGATCCGCGACAGGACGTTGGCCGGAATGCCGATGCCATTGTCGCGCACACTGATGCACATCAGGCCGCTGTGGCTGGACGCGGTGACCTCGATCTTGCCGTTGTTGCGGGTGAATTTGACGGCATTGGACAGCAGATTGAGCAGGATCTGCTTGCAGGCGCGCGGGTCGGCGGTGAGGGTCAAGGCGCCGTCCGGCAAGTCTTGACCAGGGCGATGGATTTCTCCTCGGCACGGCGCTAAGTCAGCTTCAGGCAACCGTCTACGGTCTCGCGCAGATCGATCGGACGCGGATCGATCTCGAATTTTCCCGCCTCGATCTTGGCCAGGTCCAGAATGTCGGACACCAGATTGAGCAGATGGATGCCGGCTTCGTTGATCAGGGTGGCATATTCGGCATAGCGGCCGGGCAGAGCGCCAAGATCTGATGCTGCATGGCCTCGGAAAAGCCGATAATGGCGTTCAGCGGCGTGCGCAGTTCGTGGCTCATGTTGGCCAGGAATTCCGACTTGACGCGATTGGAAGTTTCCGCGGTTTCCTGCGCTACGCGGCTTTCGACCAGCGCTTTTCCAGCCGCATCCGCTCGACCGCGCCGTCGCGAAACATCTTGAGCGCGCGGGCGAACTGACCGATTTCGTCGGCGCGGTCGCCGAAAGGAATGTCGCCCTTTAGCGTGCCGCCCGCAAAGGCGTTGATGGCGCCGGTGATGGCGCGCAAGGGCGCCTCTTCATCGAAACGACCACCGTTGGCCTGGTCTGCCAGGGGCCAACACGACCAGGATCGTCCAGGCACTGAGCGGGCCCCCGGCGAAGAGGCAGCCCATCCCGCACGGGCGGAGGTCCCGGTTACATAGGGGAAGCCGGTGACCCCGCGAGGAAGTGCGCGAGGTACCGGCGAGCGGTCCTTTGTGGAATGTCATGGTCTCATTGACATTCACTATCAGGTTGTTTCCCGAACCCGAGAAGTCAGCACCGACGGTGGCCCCGGGGGCAAAGGTAGCGCCGTTTGCCGTAGTCGGCGAGCATGTCTGCAGCACTCCATTCCAAAATGGGGTCCGGGAGCGACATCGGGCTCACCGACGTACTCGGCGCCCCGGCCACCGTCTCGAGTGCGGAAAACCCGGTGGCTCGCGCCTGCATCGCTCTGGCTGATGGCCCACGTTTCGCCATCGATAGAAACGAGGGTCAAGATGTCAACGGATCCATTTCCCTTGGACCCCCACTGGGGCTGGGAACCGACAACGCCCTTAAGATTGGGATTCACGGGAGTTCCGCTGTAGGGCTGGTGGAAGTGAACCACGCGGGCGTGAATACTTGACCGGGCACCGGCGCATCGCCCACCGGCAACATGTCGTCGAACAGCCCCCTTGAGATGCCAACGGCAAGGCCACCAAGAGTTGGTTTCCCTTGTTCGGATCGAGCAGCAAGGGCATCCCTGCGGGAGGGGAGACCGAGTAGGTCGTCCCGGCCGCGGCCAGCGTCGTCAGCTTCGAGTTTTGTGTCGGAGAAAGCGTAAGAGCTTGGAGAGTCTTTGTGCCCGGGACTTCCACCATGGCAGCGGCAGACTGGGGCCAGCCGACGCTTTCGATTACCCCGCCGAAGGCACCGGCCGCGATCGTCGCTCCGGCGCCAGCTAGAAGTGACCGGCGAGTCAGCCGCCAGCCGCCGAGCCCGCTCTCCGGGGGCGACGCTGCTCCAGGTGCGCTCATGCCTGTTGTGTCGTCCGTTTGCCTCGTGAACTTAAGATCGCACTTCGGGCTATTCGCCCGAGAAAGTCATTTTGTTCTTTGTACCACGAGGTCGCTCGCGATAGCGATCCCAAGCCCTGGCTTTTTTCCGTTACTTTACGGAAATCTGATGTTTGCTTTCTGTTCAGCCGAGTTGTTCGACAAATCGCTCTAACTGTTTGAGGTTCCGGCACTCGTAGGCCCCGTCGCAATGCGCAGCATACTGCCCCACGATCCAATCACCGGTGTCCCAGTAGGAACGGGGTTCGGGGTTCAGCCAGTACAAATGCCGGGCCTTCTTGGCGATCTCCGCCAATACCCACGCCTGAGAGGCGTGATAGTTGTTGCGGGCGTCGCCCAGCATCAGCACCGTGGTCTTCGGCCCAAGCTCTTTGCCCCACCGCTCCCAGAACACCTCAAAGGCGTGTCCATAGTCGGAGTGGCCGTCGACCCAGATCACGTCGGCCTCCGTGTTGATCCGGTGGATGGCGTTGCTGATGTCGTCATTGTTCTGGAAGTACTTGGTGACTTCGTCGATCCCGTCGATGAACACGAAAGCCCGCACGCGAGAGAACTGCGAGCTGATGGCGTACACCATCTGCAGCGTGAAGCGGGCGAAGGCGGCCACCGAACCGGAGATGTCGGCCACCACCAGGATTTCTGGCTTGGACGGCCGGGGATGGCGGAACTGGGGATCGGCAGGCACGCCACCATAGGAAGGGAGTGGCGGACCGTAGAACGGAAATCGAGCGGGCCCTTTCGTCCGTGGCGCCGCTTGCGGGCCAGACGGACCGCCAGCTTCCGGGTGAGCGGAGCGATGGCCTTGCGCAGGGCGACGAGCTCCTCGCGGCTGGCGTGCATGAAGTCGATGTCCTCGGGGAGGGGCTTACGGATCGACTTGGCCACTGCCTCAGCCCCCCGGTCGGCCACCAGTCGGCGACGGATTTCCGCTTCGACCTCGGCGCGCAGCTTGTCGATCCGAGCCTCGTACTCCTCGCGGGCGAGGCGCTCCTCTAGCTCGGTGGGAGCGCTGGCGTCTTGGCCATGGAGTCATCCATGAGCCGCTGCAGCATCCCCTCGAGGTCGAGTTGGCGGAGCGTGCGATAGAGGTAATAGTCCCGCCGACCGGTCGCCCCGGCTCCATCCCCGCGTACCGGCTGACCGCCGCTCGGGCGATGGCCCGCAAGAGCGCGTCGTTGTTGCCTTGGAGCGCCCGGTAGAGCATCTCGGCCAGCTCCTCCGCGCTCATCCCCTCCCCGGAGGTCCCCCTTCGCCCTCCCGGGCGCCCAGCAACTCAGACACCAGGTCGTCGGCTTCCTCGGCCGAGGCGTCCGCGGCGATGTGGTATCGGCTCCCCCGCTGGGAGAAGTACACCTCGAAGACCGTTTCGAAAGCCTTCCAGTGGGAGTTGTTTTTCACCATGGTGGCCGCCAACGAGTACTTGAAGGCCTCCCGGTCATCGAGGGGGACGTGGCGGAGGGCTTCCACTGCATCCAGGTTCTCGGTCAGGCTTACCGGGATGCCCGCGGTGCGCAGCTCCTTGACGAATCCGGCCAGCACATCGAGGAGTCCGTCGCCGGCGGCTAATGGGCTGGGTCGGACCCGATCTCGACTGACATAGCTTCGAGGTTATCGAGAAGAGCCAGTTCACAGCGACTTCCGTCTCCTGACGCTTCAGGCCGAAACGATCCGTCGACGCCGGCGGTACAGTGCCAGGTACCCGCCTGCGATGGCCAGCGCGCTCGCCCCGAGCGCCACCGGCAAACCTTCGGGATTTGAGGCGGCGGGTGCTCGCAGGAAGGCATCCGACGAACGCGTCGGCTTCGATCTCTGCGTTCCACGCTGCGGTGCTACTCCCCGGGTTCCCGCCGACGAGGACGCTCCCGTCGATCTGGGCGTAGGTGGCGGCGGTCGTCGTGGTGTTAGGAGCCAAGACGGTGCCGTACCAGCCAGCGCTACTGAAGGTGATCGTGCTGGCCGGGGCGAAGTTCCAGACCACGTCCGTCGCCGGGGGAGTGTTGCCGCTTTGGGTCGACTGGAGGTTGGTGGTGGCGTTATAGCTGGTCAGGTCGGTGTTCACCAAGATGGTCGCGTTGGCGGCGCTGCTAAGAATCTTGATCGTTTTGGCGTTGATCAAGTCGGTGTCGGCGGCACCGGTCAGATTGAACACGTCGAGGGTGGCGGTGCTCGAAGCGGTCAAGGTGAGCGTTTCGCCGTTGCCCGAAGAGGGGGCCGTAATCGAGGTGCCCGTCGTAGTGGCTTGGGAGGCCAGGTTGGTAGAGAGTGCCTGTAATGCCGATAGCTCGGTCGGGAAGCTGAGCGGGCTCGAAGCGAGAAGGGGCGTGTTGAAGGTGAATCCGCCACTGTTCTCGACGATGGGCGGCGATCCGACGAACACTTTGCCGTCGGCCGTTCCGCCGTTGGTCGTGGTGAGCCCGCCGCCCACGACCAGCGCCGTCGCCGTGTTGGTCACCGCCTGGGAGGAATCGGCGGTGTAGCTGGTGAGTGAGCCGTCGCCGCCGATGGCCACTGGGAGCTTAGAGTCGGTGTTGGCGAAGTGCCGTTGCCCGAGGTGAACAGGCCGTACTGCCACGATGGGCTAAGCGTGGCGCATTGGGCGGCCGACGCCGATGCGACGGTTGGCGTGCCGATGCCGAGCATCAGCGACGAGGCGACTACTCCCACTCCGGCGACCGCCGCCGAACGGCGCTGCACGTGGATCGACCCCTCGTCAAGGTGGTTGGCGTGGGCAACCGGGTCTTGCGCTGCGGCATGGGTCGGGCTCCGTTCGGTGACGTCGCCGCTAGTGTCCCAGTTTGCTTGCTTACGCCGGCAGCGTGGAGGTGAAATAACTTCTTACCTGCCGAGGAAAGGATCCTTTCTGTCGACTAGCGCCCCTTGGGAGGAGCGGGGCTGGCCAGCTCCTTGGCTGCCTTTTCGATGTCGCTTTGGTACTTGAGCAGGATATGCAGTGTGGAGGTGGCGGCCTCAGCGTCGACGTTGGCGATCCCCAGTAGCAGCAAGGTGCGCCGCCCAGTCGAGGGTCTCGGTTATAACCTATAAACATACTCATAGGCATAAGACACCAAGTACATATTAATGGATGTTTCATGGTAGGTATAGTTTTAATAATTTCTGTACCATATTTTTCAAGTTCACCTAATCCCATTGCTACAATAGGAACTGTAATCCCTAAAATTGCAAATAATCCGAGTCCAGGATCCATATCAACTAATTTTTTGTCCCTATTCCTAGGGATGTACTAAATGCTAAAAGTGTAGCACATGGAAGATATCTCATTTTTTTGTTATACATACATACAAGTATGATGAACTAAATTGTATATGTGATATCAATATTTGAATTCTAGTCTATACAAGATTACTTATAGTATTATTATTGTTTGTTTTAGCATAACGATGGCTTTAGAATGTTCAGAATGGATGACTGTAAAAGGCAAATCTAAAAAACCTTCTTTTGGACCAGGTGTATTAAATCGACAACAATGTGATGATTTACAAGATAAATTAAATATTATTGGATTAGCTCAAGTATTAAAAAGTGAAACTTCTAATTAATTTACAACGTATGGGATATACATTTATTAAAGTTACATTACGTAAAGATGTTCCTCTAGATTTAGATACTAAAGTATGGACTATTATTCCTATTCATAATACATATGATGATGTGATTTGGTTTCAAAAAAAATAAATCTTTGTGATTGATTTTAATCATCATGATTAATAATAGGTCGTATTAATCCAATACCTTGATTAGTAAAATATTGTAACATTGTAAACACACTATCATCATCTATAATAGCATCTTTAAAATTAGATTCATATTGTTCAGCTATTTCAATAGCTCGTGTGTGATACATATCTGTATCTGCTATATCTATAGTGACATGTATATCAAAGATATGATGAATAGATGTCGAATGACATATCATTGTTGCTTCCTGAATCCGAATCTGTATATTGTAATCGATGATTATCAAGAACTAATGCAAGCCATATAAATTCATAAGATGTTAAATCAGTATGTAATTGATAAGGACGAATGATATAATATTGCCATAACTTGTGTAATCGAGGTTTGGATTGAAATATTTGTGTAGCTTGATAAACATATTAACCAATGTTTCATAATAAACCGAAGAGTTTGAAGAAACATAAGTAAATGAATCATCTATGGATTTCCAAAAAAAAGAAGGTAATATATCGGACAGATGATGTACATTTAAATGATAATAGGTACATAAGGTAGTATAGTCCTATTAAATATTCAAGTCTATTTGGACATATGTATGATCTGGTGTAGCCACTTGACAATGTACACAAAGTGCTGTTAATGCAACATCATCAAAAATATTCATGACATTGAATAATCGAATACCATATTAATGGATATTTAATGGATTGAAGATCATCAATCCATGGATACTGAAATCCATTGAATAAATTGATATACAATAAATGGATCTTTTTGTTTACACGCTAATTTTAAACAACGTTTTAATTCAAAATGTAAATAATCGATATGATCACGTGCCCAATATGGAAATACTTCATATGTTTTAATTACAGATTTAAAAAGTAAGTGAGCTATATCATTATCTCTGGTATTCGAATGGGACTTCATTGGTGAACAATAGATACGATAACGTAAATCTAATATAATACCCATACGTTCAGCAAATGCTCCAATAGCATGTTGATATCCTTGTTGAAATGCATGATATAATGCATGTTGCATTTCTATCGAATTGGTAGATGATTGAAAAAGTGAATATAAAGTACATGCTTGGGTATCAATTAAATCTAAATAAATGATAGTTCTATGTCGAATATAATGATTAATTTGAGTTAAACACCATAATTCAATGGGATCTAAATATTTAAAAATACATATTTGTTCACAAAGAATAACCCACATTTTTATGTGTATGTATGTTCTCTTTCGCTGATTCTTGATTAAAAATGATACAGAATGTTCCTATACCAGATATACATCGGATCTCTTATCCGGTATGTACCGATTGTTTCCTACAAATTGTAGGAAAGAACCGATGATTACCGGTACTCGATTACATCTATCATCCGGTATAGGATCGGTAATGGGACATCTAGAGGAACATTCCATCAATGTACATACGAGAACATATCATTCTTTAAGAAGAAGTTTCATTCTATAAACATTGTTACAAAAAAAATGGCTACTAACAAAGATATTGCAAATGATTCAAAAGCAGCTGCATTTCGATTAGAATTAATTGAAGCACATCGTAAACATAAAAATGAATTACATCAAGCTTCTCAAGTTGATTTCGAGAAAAGGAAACAAGGTGTCGATCAATATATACAAGAAATGAAGGATGATATTATAGAAGCTATTAAAACACAAGGGTGTTTTATTGTGCCACCATCACCCTTGATGCGTCAATGGCATACAGTACCTTTATTGATTGATTATATAAAACAAAAATATATGTTAATATTTGCTTATGATTCTTCAGAGATGGCATATGTATTTAAATTTGATACTGAAAAATGAAAAAGAATTTGTAAAGAATAAATTGAGTATTTTTGAAAAGTATTATTGTGATATGATAATATCCATATATCAATATGAAGTGTTGTGATTGGTTACCTTATCATGGTGTAGATGGTTCTGCAGGAGATACCGAAAAACGTTGGATACGATGTTTTCATTTATTAGGTGTAGTCGCAGGATTAGCAACAGGTTTATGTCTATTAGTATTAGGATTAGTACAAACACAAGATTATTATATTTCTTGGGTTACCCGTTGGCCTCAACCGGCTCCACCCTATGATACCTCACATCGTATTGATACAATGGCTACATTAAATCCATTATTTATTATAGTAATTCCATTATTATGGTCTGTCATATCTCAACATTTATTAATTGGATGTAATTTATGGGGAATTTTAGATACCTTATATACAGATAATGCAAATTTATATCGTTGGATAGATCGATTTTTTTCTCTATCAATTCAACGTATATTATTATTAATGTTATTAGGTATCGATGAATTTTATTATTGTTATACTCTATTTCTTTTATCTCAAATCTCTATTATAGCATTAGCTTTATGTGAATTTACAATGCGTGATTCTGATACTAAAAAACGTAGTCGATGGTTATTTTGGAGTTTAGGTATAGGTTTATCCTTTTTACAAATTATGGGAATTTTAATTAGTTTGTTTATTCATAATGCATTAGCTACACAACCCCCTAATTGGTATTATGCTATGATTAGTATTCCAATTGCATTAGAATTAATTGATATGTTATTTTCAAGTTTACATTTAGAAGATATTATCCCATTTGCTCCTACTGAAATTATTCATACCATATGTGAAATTGCACAACAACAATCATTTGCTTGGTTATTGTATGGTGGATCACGTACATTTACTTAATACATTTTTAATTTTTACTTGATAACCTGTAATCCAAGCTTGAATTAATGAAGGTGCAATAGGAATCATACGTCCATTACGTTCTACATATAGAACATTTGAATTTTTAATAAAAATACGTATATCTTGATTATACACGTAATCTAAATTTTGATAATATTGAAGAGATTGTTGATAATAATATTCGATAGACATCATTATGATAAGTGAGTCCCAAATATAATGCTATATAAATGATTAAAAGAATAAGATGATCTTCCATTAATGTCCACCAAATACATATTCCAAATATAATTAAATAAATTCCATGAATTAAAGCTGCTGGTATATTAATTATCCATTCCCAATACGATATAGGATCAATAGAAGGAGGATTATATGTCAATTGTAGTGGTAATTGTATATATCGTTTTCTATATTCTGCAATATTAAATAACATTTGTAAAAGATGGGTAACATTAGATATGATTTGATTACATAATGGATCTATCACTTGAGAAGGACATTGATAAAAACATTGTGAACCAGAAATATTCGGACATTGATTATCTTTAGAGTAACCAGGAAATATTTTAGTAATAGTAATACAATCGGTATACACAGATAGACTATTTACATTGAAAGGAAGAATTAATATTAAAAAAGATAAACGAATAATGAACATATCTAAAGAAGAAGAAATTACAGAAGCTGGAGATTATACACATCCATTAACATATGATAGTGAATTATTTGATATGCGTGATGTACGTTTTCAAGCACATCGATTTGCATCTATTATGACTGAATTAATATCGATATTAGATCAATCTACTCAAGACATACGTTTATATCCACATCAAGCAAATACACGAATTTTATTACCCAAAGCTCGTGATTTAAAACATCGATGGATTGTATCTTATCCATTATGGAATCATGAAGTAAAAGGATATGCTATATCGGATTGGGCATGGATTACATGGTGTACTTTAATGGCAAATGCATCTTTACGTTATCGTATTACTACACCTATTTTAGATGGCTATGCATTAGAAGTACAAGGTTTATTAACACAAACATTAAGTCAATGGATTATGCGTATATGGCATTGTACATCTGATGAATTGAAAAATTTTTACAAAGAAATGAATTTATTAGAACATGAATGTATACGTATGACTGTATATTATGGATCAAATTCATTTGCTTCATTATTAGCCCATACTGAAATGACCATGACTGCATTAGGATTAGATGATGATGATGCACGTATGGAACGTGAAAAAAATGAAGAACAAGATTATATGAGTCATATGACATTACAAGAATTACAAAATGAACAACAACGAGTAGCAGAAGAAAAGAAAAAAACACCCGAAGAACGTGATCAAGAACGTAAAGATGATTTAGTACGTCAAGAAAAAGAACAATGGTTACGTTGGCAAAATCCACATTCGTATAAACTTTTAGAATGGAATACTTCAATATTTATTCAACATTGTGTACGATTAATTAGTTTTACAGATACATTGTTTGGATTTATATCTCATCATTGTAGTGATGTTATCCATTTAGAAACCCATCCTATTATTGCAATGCATCGTGGTTTAATTTATACACATATGGAATCATGGATGAAATTAAGATCCCAACAAATATTTCGTCGTGATGATGAAGTTTTATTATCACATTTATTTTATACATTTATAGTACGACCAGGTGCACGGGAAACTTATTTACGTAATCATCATGATATGAAACGTCATGTACCTACAGGATGGAATATATGTTGGCAAGATCGGGGTGATACATTAACTCAATATTTAAGTGCAATTATTGATTATGATATACAAAAAATTTTACGTCCACGTATATGTCCTACACGTTTATCTGAATTAGCCTATGCAATTCAAAAAGATTGTGTATATTGGGTATTATGGTGTCGTGAATTTTTAGGACGTTTAGGTATCAAATTTTTACATGATTATACTATATTTCAAAATGATTTAGTTTATCGTATAGCCCATATCAAAGCTTTAGATGTGTATAATATACCACGTCGTCCATTAATTGTTCAAGCTTTTAATTCATATTGGGTACATCAAGTAACACCACGTACATTAGTACGTCATTTATGGTATTGTGGTACATCTTTATTAGAAGCCATGTATTTATGGACAATTTTAATTATTCAAGATTTTCAAGGTGAATTATATCAACGTTTACCTATTGAACAAGTAGCACAAACTTTAATTTTACCAGAAACACGTCAATGGATGAATGAATGTCCTAAAATACCTGATCCTGAAAATTTAT
>CAWHLV010000080.1:0-5871 GCA_963830095.1 uncultured Alphaproteobacteria bacterium | reverse complement strand
GGGGATCGTCCGCCAGGCGGACGTGGTTGTCGAAAATCATGGTCTGCATGCGCTCGCTGTCGGCCGGTAGCCAGCCAATTCCCGGGTTACCGGTGGCGGCAAAGTTGGACCATGCGGTGGCCATGGTTTTCGCCAGGGCCTGAGCCTCGGGTGTGTTTCCAGTGCCTTGTTCGCAGCGCTTGGTATTGTCGAAGCAGAACGCCAGCTCGGAGGTGTGCCAGGCGCCCGCCACTCCATCCAACTGCGGGGACTGCCAGGTGAACCAGTATTGATAGACCGGCGCGCCGCCGATGGCCTGTTTAAGCCGGACCATGCGCGTCACATTGTTGCGTTGGGCAAGGCCGGCCACACCATAAGACAGCGTGCGGATGCTTTTGCCAGGATTGGCGGCCTTCATGGCCTCCACCAATGTGTCGGCCTTGTCCACGCCGTAAGTCTTGGCAAGCGTGGCGCGCCATTCCATTTCGCTGGGATCGGAATGGTAGCTGTAACCTTCTTCGCTTACTGAGCCGATGATGACGGGAATGTCCTTTGATAGCTCAGGAGCTGCATCAAAAAACGGCCGCATGGGCACAACATGGCCGTCCATGGTGGGGGCCCACCCGGCGCGGCGCACGGCACTCGGTGGGAAAGACATAGGCGGCAGCGACGCGTTGACCTTTGCAATCGCCGCCTGTCCGGCCGCGTAGAGCTTCGACCACTCCATTTGTTGCAGGGCGGCGATGTCGTTGGGCTTCAATCCCAGTTCGGTCATGAGCTGGCGCGTTAAGGCTCGCGATTGTTCGGCATCGGCGAAATTACCCCCACCGCCCGATTGCACCGCGGCGCAGTGAAACAAGCCTTTGGCCGATGGCATGCCCATCAGGCAGGTGACTTTGGAGCCGCCGCCCGACTGGCCATAGATCATCACGCGGTTCGGATCGCCGCCGAAGTTGGCAACATTGTCGCGGACCCATTGCAGTGCCGCCACCAAATCGGTCATGCCGACGTTTGCGGATTCCGCATAATCGGCCCCGCCGATCTCCGACACATCCAGGAAGCCGAGCGCATTGAGACGGTGATTGACCGATATCTGGACGACATCATGATGTCGCGCCATCTGGGCGCCGTCGTGCGAAGGCAGTTCGTAGGCCGAGCCGAAGGAAAAGCCGCCGCCATGAAAATAGACCATCACCGGACGCTTGCCGGTCAGGCTGGGGGTCCAGATGTTCAGCTTCAGCATGTCCTCGCCAAGATAACCGTCATCCCAGTCGAACAGGAACGATGTCTCGATCGCCTTGAAGTCGTGCAGCGTCTGGGGGCAGTTGGGACCATAGATCAGGGTATGGCGCTCGCCGGTCCACGGCGTGGGCGGCTTGGCCGGCAACCAGCGATTGGCGCCGCCGGTATCCTGACCATAGGGGACGCCCTTGAAGGTGAATACGCCGCCGTCCAGATAGCCGCGCACCTTGCCATATCGGGTATCGGCGATTGCCGAACGCGGCGTGCTGCAGTTGCCCGGATCCTGATGCGAGCCGATCTTGGTGCCGTCAGCGGCCTGTGCAGCGCCGGTGAGCGCAACCGCGCCACCGCTCGCCGAAAGTTGAAGCGCGCTGCGGCGTGTGAATTGAGACGTAATGCGCGTCATGAAGATCCTCCGCTTTGTTCCGGCTGCCGGGGGCACGCATTCCGGCTGACAGATTATTTTGGCCGATCGTGTTGCGCTGCAGCGGACAAAATTCGCGCTGTTGCGCAATGCATGCTTATCAAATTTAATACTCAGACAAAAGGGCGCGCCGAATGGCTGGAGCTTCAAGAGCAGAAATTGGGCCGGCGCCTTTCAGGTTGTGGGCGAGAAATGTATTGTCGGAGAAATAATAAAAGGGGAGGCTGCCATGAAAGCGCGTGTTCTTTTCACTGCTCTGCTTGCCACGACCATCATCACATCTTCGAACATTGTGCCGGCGGCTGCACAGGCACCTGCAAGCGAGATCGACGCCCACATCGATGCGGCCAAAAAGGCAGCGGGGCTGGATTACCGCTCCACCTTCGTCAATTTGTGCTTTCCCACGCCTCTCCCGGGTGGCCCACGAGGCGCGGCCGCGCTTCTTGTTCCACGGCCAGCGCCTGACCGAGGCATCTGGTATGCATCGCCCTACAAGGTGTTCGACAACCTCTATTGGCTGGGCACGCGGCAGCATTCCTCCTGGGCGCTGAAGACCAGCGCAGGCCTTATCATCATCGACACCAATTTCGCCTGGGCGACGCAGCCGGAAATCCTGGATGGCTTGGCCAAGCTGAAGCTCAACCCCAAGGACATCAAATATGTGATTCTCAGTCACGCGCACGGCGACCATGACCAGGGGGTGGCTACACTGCAGAGCAAGTTCGGTGCCAAGGTCGTAATGGGCACCCCCGACTGGGACGCCACCTTGAAACGTGCCCCCGATGTGGCGGGTGGTGTGCCCACGCGCGGGCCAGGCGATATTTCGGTAGGACCTGAAGGCACGAAGGTGACCCTGGGCGACACCACGGTGGACATCATCTTTACGCCCGGCCACACGCCCGGCACCCTGTCATACGTCTTCCCGGTCAAAGACAAGGGCAAGACCGTGATGGTCGCCTATTCCGGCGGTACCCTGACCGGCGCCTTCGGCAACGACGCCAAGCGGTGGGACGAATATATCGATTTGCAAAAGCGTATGGCTGAGGCCGCCGCAGCCGCCGGCGCCTCCGTGATCCTGTCCAATCATAGCGAGTACGACAATGCCTATACCAAGGCGCGCCTTGTGGCGGTGAAGCGCGAAGTAGGGGAAACCAACCCCTTCATCATGGGGACACAGAGCGTGCAGGACTACTTTACGGTGATGGAGGAATGCGCCACCGCAGCCAAGCTGCGCAGCGGCGCCAAATAGATTTGGGCGGCGCATCTGCCGTCCGGCCATTCAGGGAGCCGTCTCATGTCACTGTGGAATTGCCGCCGTACGCTTGCCTATCTGGGCGGAGCCGCCGGCGCGGCGCTGTGGATGCCACCTTCGGCCGACGCGCTGGGTCTCGGCTCCGATAAGATCAAGGTGATCCGCTACTATACCAACCCCGGCGATGCCCAGGGCCGGCAAGGGCAGCCGATGGTCAATCAATCCACCAATGTGGTGATCATCGAAACCGAAAGTGGCCTGAAAGGCATCGGCGAGGGCGGCGAACCGCGCACCATGGAGGAATGCGCCGCCATGCTGATCGGGCAGGACCCGCTCCGCATTGAAAACATGTGGCAGCGCATGATGCGTGGCTATTTCTATCCGGCTGGGCGGGAGAAGATTCACTCCCTCGGTGCGCTGGACCTCGCGCTGTGGGACCTCAAGGGCAAGGCGGCGAGGTGGCCGGTCTGGCAATTGCTGGGCGGCAAGTCGCGCGACTACATCGAACTCTATGCCACTGCCTATCCCCGGCCCGGACCCGGAGCCACCATTGGCGACACAGCGCGCGCCTGCCGCGATGCGGGCTTTCGCGTTTACCGCAGTGCCGCCGATATCGGTGGCGGGCGCGAGGTTGACCGTTTCGCCTTGGTGCGGCGGATGTTCGACGACTGCGTTGCCATGCAGAAGGCCGCGGGCGACGGCGGCTGGGCGTTGGATTTTCACACCGAGCTGGATCCGCCTGACGCCATACGCCTATGCCAGTTGATCGAGAACGCCCAGCTTGCACCCTATTTCTGCGAGGACCTGATCCGTAGCGAGAATGTCGACGTCTATGAAACCATCCGCCAGCGTACCAAGGTCCCGATCGCGGTCGGCGAGCAGTTTGGCTACAAGTGGGACGTCAACGCGCTGATCGAGCGCCAGTTGATCGACTATGCTCGTGTTACCTTGCCCAATGTCGGCGGCATCAGCGAGTTCATGAAGATCGTGGCCCTGGCCGAGACCCACTACGTCGGCATGATCCCGCATTTTACCGGCCCGATCGCGGAGGCGGCGCTGGTCAACTGCCTTACGGCCACTTCGGTGCCGGCGCTGATGGAAATGCTGGGCGACGGCAGGCGCACCTGGCCGCACCTGCCTAAGGTCTATGATTTCAAGGACGGCAAGCTGTGGCCCAATGATTGCCCAGGCTTGGGGGTGGAGGTGGATGTGAGCAAGCTGACGAAGATTGGCGAATACGCCACTTATCGCGCCGGCATGCTATTGAAATCGACCCGACGGTTCCTTTACCAATTGGTAGATTGAGGGGTATTCGGGAGATTAAACTCGATACCGGTCCATCGGTGCTGAGAATGTCCGCTATTGATGCTGTGGACGGCTCTTCACCAACCCGCCAGCCTATTGGAGGCTAGCAAGAAGGAGGAGAGCCATGGAGTGTGCGGTAACAATCGGATTGGACTTGGGGAAGTCGGTCTTTCAGGTACACGGCGTTGATGCTGACGGGGCGGTTGTTGTCCAGCGTCGGCTGACGCGGGGCAAGCTGCTTGTGTCCTTCGCCAAGCAGCCAGCGTGCCTGGTGGGGATGGAGGCCTGCGGCAGCCCACCATTGGGGAAGAGAACTCAGGAAGCTGGGCCATACGGTTCGATTGATGCCGCCGCGCTATGAAAGCCCGAGTGAAGCGGCAGAAGAACGATGCCGCCGATGCCGAGGCGATCTGTGAGGCAGTGACCCGGCCGACCATGCGCTTTGTCGAGATCAAGACCTGCGAGCAGCAGGGAACGCTGGTCCTGCAAAGCAGGTCATTCTCCTGGGGCCAGGATATCCGGATAAGCCGTCAAAATCGCCAAAGCCCGAAATTATTTCAGGCTTTCTGCAATCTTGCGAAGCTCGTCCGGCGTGTGCTCGCCGCTAATGACCTACCCGACACCAGATATTTTCCCTTGGCCAGGCCGCCAATCAGCACCGGTTCGAAGCGCGTTTCCTTGAACAGTTTGGTCGCCAGGGCCATGGCCTGCGCGATCGTCGCCCGCGATGGGCACGCCAACCGTTTGCGCCGAATGCGCTTGGTCAAAACATCGGCGCCGTGAAGGCCGTTGTGCCCAAGCGCGTTGAAGGCCCGCACGATATGCGCGCCGGGCAATAGTTCGGCCGTCGCCAGGCCCGCGCCGCCCTGTTCGTCGACCCATTTGGCGAGCGCATCACCGTCGCGGGCGGCGCTCGGATTGGAGACGTCCACAACAAGAGGCTTGGCAGCGCAGCGCGGCCAGCCCGATAATCCCGGCCCATCCTGCTCCACCGCCGAATAGGGCACGACCAGAATTAATGTCGCCAAACGCGACGGCGTCGGCCACCGATCCCGCCCGGGCGTTGGGGCCGGCGGCGGCGACTAGATCATTTAGCTGTTCGGGATGGCGCGACGAGAACACTACCGGATGGCCCAGCTTGGCAAATATCGTGCCCAGCGCGCCGCCTTCGTTGCCGGCGCCGATAGTGGCGATCTTGAGGGTGGAAAGACCTTGCGCGCAAGGCCTTGGATGCCGGGCCTAGAACCAGCGCTACCGTCAAAACATCCAGTATTCGTCGGCGGGAGAGGCAAAAAGTGTCTGTCATCGCTTCCTTCGGGAAAAGGTCAATGGCTGCGCCGGAACATGGATGAGACCGGCGAAGCGGGATAGCCGGCTCAAAGTCGGCATTCCTCGTCCAGTTCATCATGCGCATTAGAGCGCAAGCCTCGGCGGGTAACCGAAACTATAGCGCGGGCGAATGGCCGCTCACATGGCGGACATTCGTCGGCGGGGGCCGAATTCCTCCCGGACCACGATGTGGCGGGGCTGCTTTTGGCCCGAATCGAAGCAATTGCGCCGCCTTGAGCGTGGGAAAAGCGGTAGCTATGTTTGCCGTCAGAACGGTCAGGTCCGCTCGACCTTTAGGAGGCATATTGGGGCAAAGGTTAATTGCCCGAAAATCGACCAA
>CAWHLV010000079.1:0-52523 GCA_963830095.1 uncultured Alphaproteobacteria bacterium | reverse complement strand
TGGTTGTTCGCTGCTCGTTTGTTGCTGCTGGCTTGTCGTTTGCTGGTTCAGCTCTTGTTCAAGCGCCTGTTGTTGCGCTTGTCCGGCTCCTAGTGTCCCATCCCGAGGCCACCGTCTGCTGGAACCACGGCACCGGTGACGTAACTCGCGGCTTCTGAGGCGATGAACTCGACTACCGAGGCGATCTCTTCCGGCCGAGCGCTCCGGCCGAGCGGCACCGATTCCAGCATCTGTTCCACCTGCTCGGGCTTGAGCTGCCGCTGACATGTCGGTGTCGACGAGGCCAGGTGCGACGACGTTGACGGTGACCGACCTGCTCGCGACCTCCCGGCGAGCGAGCGGCCGAAGCCGATCATTCCAGCCTTGGAGGCTGCGTAGTTGGCCTGACCGGGTTACCCGTCATCGCCACCACCGAGGAGATCGAACGACGCGGCCCGCCCGTGCACGAAGCATCGGCGAGATGGCTCGCTTGGTCACCCGAAAACAGGCAGTCAGGTTGGTTTCGAGAACCTGGGCCCAGCGCTCCTCACTCATTCGCATGAACAAGGAGTCATCGTCATACCTGCGGAGAAGACGAGCACCTCGACAGTGCCGAGCTCCGCTTCGACCTCGGAGAAGAGCTGTTCCACCTCGTCGGCGAGCGTCACGTCGCAACGCTTCGCGATAAGCGTGTGGCGCCGGGTCTCGAGCTCGCCCGGTGGCTCACTGCGGTAGGTGATAACCACCCGGTCACCTGCTAGCTGGAATCGTCGAGCACAAGCGAGCCCGATTCCTCGTGATCCCCCCGCTACGAGGGTGATTCGGCCGCTCACTCCCGGTCGGCCGCTCTCCCCATCGGATGATCGCCGACGCCCACGTCATTCCCGCGCCGAATCCCGACAGCAGGACCAGGTCGCCCTCGTGGAGCCGGCCGCGTCGGCGGCCTCGGCGAGTGCGAAGGGAATGGAGGCGGCTGAGGTGTTCCCGGTTCGGTCGAGAACGACGGCAGTCTGGTCCATCGTCAATCCGACCTTTTCGTTTACGGACTCGATGATCCTGATGTTGGCCTGGTGCGGCACGAACAGTGAGATGTCGCCGGGCTTCACGCCTGCCTGTCCAGAACCTTCTCGATCGAGGCGATCTCGACCCTGACGGCCCGTCGGAAGACTTCCTTGCCCTCCATCTTGATGAAGCCGCCGTGCTCGGCGACGATGAGCTCAAAGGCGGAGCCGTCGACACCGATGTCGTGGGACAAGATCAGCTGGTGGTCGTCGCGCGCCTCGAGCACCACCGCGGCCGCGGCGTCACCGAACAGGATCGCGGTGGTTCTGTCGTCCTTGTCGAGCGACCTTGCTGAGTGTCTCGGAGCCGATGACGAGGCATCGCTCTGTGGCCGACGCCGAGTAGTGCATCCGCGGTGACGACGGCATAGGTGAAGCCGGCGCATGCCGCGTTGCATGTCGAAGCCGCCACCGCCCAGTCCGAGCTTGTGGTGGACGAGTGAAGAGGTCGCGGGAATGGTCTGGTCCGGCGTCGTCGTCGCGAGGATGAACAGGTCGATGTCCGCGCCGGTAGGCCCGCCCGCTCGAGTGCCTTCGTCGCCGGCCTCGATGGCGAGATCGGTCGTCGTTCCACCCCAGCGGCGTTCGTGGATGCCGGTGCGTTCGGTGATCCATTGGTCCGAGGTATCGAGACGTTTCGCGAAGTCGTCGTTGGTGATGACCTGGTCTGGCAGCGCGTCTGCCCCAGCCCGTGATTGCAGAACCCATCAGGTCAGATCCTTCCAGCTGTTCATCACGTGATGCTGGCGGTCACGGTGAATCGTTCGCTCATTCGGCCGCCTCGACGCGGAGCCACGCTACGGGTTGTCCGGCGACCACGCGTTCGCCCTTCAAGACGATCACGCCCATCAAGGTTCCCGCGAACGGTGATCGGATCTCGGCAGGTCCTGCGTGGCCGATCAGATCACCGATGTTGATCTCAAAGGGCGCCCCGGTCGGACCGAGGTGGGAGCAGCGGCGGCGAACTCCGGCGCAGGCTGGAAGGGCCCGGTAGCCGACGAAACGATGAACCGCTCGATCATGTTGAATCGCTGTGTTTCAGCCATCGTGTCGCCGTAGCGCCTGCCAGGAGTTCGGCGAAGGCTTCGAGATCGTGCTGGCGGCGCGATCGAGTGCTGAGAGAACCCTTCGCCGTGGAGGCAACGCTTTGCAAGACCGGTCAGTACCCCTCCCGGTCCGAGCTCGAGGAAAACGTCCTCAGCCCGAGCTCGGCGAGCGTCGCAAGGCTCTGGCGCCAGCGAACCGGGCTGCAGAGCTGCGCGGAAAGCAGTCCCGGCCAGTCGGCGGGGTCGGTGTGGCTTCTCGCGTCGACGTTCGCGACGACGAGCGGTTCCGGCTCCTGGAACGCGACCTCGCCGATCGCCTTTCGAAGCCGCTCTCTTGCAGGTGCCATGAACGGCGTGTGGAACGCGCCGCCGACCTGGAACGACAGCACGCGCTTCGCGCCGAGTGACTTGGCGATCTCCCCGGCCCGATCGAGTGACGCTTGGTCTCCTGCGATCACGACCTGGCCGGGCGCGTTGTAGTTGGCGACCCACACCTCGCCTTCGGCGCGCACGCAGGCTGCTTCGACGTCGCCGTCGTCAAGGCCGAGCACGGCCATCATCGTCCCCGCGCGACCGTCGGCGGCGTCTTGCATCGCGGCGCCGGCTCGGCGACGAGGCGCAGCCCGTCGTCGTAGCTGAGCGATCCGGTGGCGACGAGCGCGCTGTACTCGCCGAGCGAATGGCCCGCACAGGCGAAGGGTTCGAGGCCGAGTCGCTCGGCGGCGTCGAGGACCACCAGACTGGATACGAATGTGGCGAGTTGGGCGTTTTGGGTTCGCCGGAGCGTCTCTTCGTCGGTGTCGAGCAAGAGCGCGGTGACGTCTCGGCCGACGATCTCGCTCGCCTGTTCGACGAGTTCGAACGAGGGGTGGTCCTTCCAGCTCGATCCCATGCCAGGGCGTTGCGAACCCTGACCTGGGAAGGTGAACGCCAGCACCTCGAACTTCCTCCAATTCGTGACCGAGCTCCATGCGCTTTGGGGAATTGGACCCCAAACGTGGTCCTGTGGGTTACATCGCCTCACTGCGGGATGAACGTCCGAGATCGTAGGCGTCCGCCGGTGGCGAGGCGGAGGATCGCCGATCGGTGCCAAGCGTGGCGCGGAAACCACGGAGGGTGGTTGTATCGCCTGGTTCGCCATTCTGCGAACTTTGAATTGATTTGACGTCGGCTCATGCGGTCATATGTTGATGCAATTCGCGTCGTCCCAGGTAGGAGGGATAGCGGTCGTTACTGCGGCCATCCGTCCTGTTGGTCGCAGCTTTCCTCTCTCGGCGCCTCGCAGAATTTGTTGTTCAAGTTCCTGGCGCACGTGCCGATACGCCATTTATGCGTTCTGCGACCGCAGTTTGCCCTAGACCGGCCACGGATTCGTGTGTTATCATTACATTTCAGACACCGAGGATGGTGGGATGACCACGGAATGTGGTGAACCGTGCAATCGAGCAGCACGCACAATTCCAATGGACACATGTCGAGGATCGGCAGTGGACCCAATGAGGAGTAGTCGATGACCAAGCGCAACGCCTCCAGCGCCGCACGCACCGCCGCTTTCCGAGGCCGTGTGCCTTCTCCATGCGCCGTGGCGCGAACCTCCTCATCGCCGCCTCTACAGCACTGCTGTCGGTCGGGTTGGTCGGCTTCGTCGGCACTGGCGCTGCTTCTGCCACGCCGGCGGCCACCGGCGCCCCGGCGACCGGTTCGGTCCTCGTCTCCGACGCTCTGGCCCAGGTGTACTCGTTCCTGCCCAACAGCCCGAACCAGCTCACCGTCGGTTCGGTCTCTGAGCCAGAAGGCGTGGCCGTCGACTCTGCAGGCAACACCTACATCGCCGACCTGGGCACGAGCTCCATCGACGAGTTCTCCGCCTACGGCGTCAACAGCACGGTGACTGATGCCGTTCTGCCAAGGATGTGCGTTCGTCCCGACGGGCGTCGCCGTCGACGGCACCGGCGACCTCTTCGTCGCCGACAACGGCGACGGCCAAGTCGACGAAGTCATGGCCAACTCCTCGACCGTCAATACCATCGCTTCGGACTTCACCCCGTGGGGCATCGCCTCGGACACCTCCGGTGACGTGTTCGTCGCCGACCAGACCGCCAACGAGATCGTCGAGATCCAGGCCGGTACGGAGATCGAGTCCGTCTACGCCAGCCTTCCCTTCACCCCTTACGGCATCGCTGTCGACGCCAGCGGCAACCTCTTCGTGACGATGCCGAGCGCCAACGACGTGGTCGAGATCCCGAAGGCCGCGCCCTCCACCAAGGTCACGATCGCCAGCGGCGTCAACGCCAACAGCGTCGCTGTCGACCAGGCCGGCAACGTCTACTACCCCGACGTGAACACCGGTGCCGCCTGGGAGTCGGTCTGGAACGGCGGCAGCTTCGCGGCTCCGACCGAGATCGGGACCGGCTTCTCTGACCCTGTCGGCATCGTGGTGTACCGGCCGGCGGCATTCGCTCCGACGATCGTCGCGACCGTCTCAGCCACCCAGGTCTACGGCGGTGCGCTGACCTACACCACGACCTACACCCCGCCGAGCGCCGCCGGCGTCACCGGCTCGCCGACCTGTCAGACCATCTTCACCCTCGCCGGTCTTCCGACGCCGGTCGGCGTCGTTCCGTTGCGGCGAGCTGCACCGGACTCACCCCGCCCGCCGGTACCCAGCTCCAGTACCAGCTGGGCGCCGTGACGGTGGCCACCGCTCCACTCGTCATCTCCCCGGCCACGACGTCGATGAGCTACGGCACGGTGCCAACGATCGTGGCCCAGGCGTCGGGCCTCATTGCGCCTGACACCTTGGCTTCGTTCCCGACCCCGCCGACCTGTTCGACGACCGCCACGACGATCGCCGCAATCGGTTCGCAGTTCCCGACGTCCTGCACGGGAGCGGTCAACCCGAACTACTCGATCACCTACCGGACCGGCACGATCTCGGTGGTCGTGGCGCCGCCGAACATCGCCGCTCCTTCCCTGTCGATCACCGACGGCTCCACCATCCCGGCGCTCAACCCGATCGTCAGCGGCCTGAAGAACAACGACACCCTGCCGGCCTTAGATGTCACGGCCTGACTGCACCCTGGGTGCTGGATGGTCCGATGAACCGCTGCGCTTTTGAGGTTTATATCGAGACACAGCTCGCTCCCACTCTTTCGAAGGGCGATGTCGTTATCATGGACAATCTGTCCTCGCAGAAAGCACCAGGTGTGACCGAACTCATTCAGGATTGCGGCGCGTGGCCGCTCTTCCTGCCGCCCTATTCACCAGACCTCAATCCGATTGAACTGGCATTCGCCAAACTCAAGGAGCTGTTACGCAAAAAAAGGAGCCAGGACGATCGAGGCCCTTTGGCAGGCCATCGGCGACATCTGTGATCTCTTCACTCTCAAGGAGTGCTGGAATTTCTTTCGCCACGACGGCTACGTAACCGAATTCACATGAAGGTCCGATGCTCTAGCAGCGTCCCGATTCCGAAATTCGCACGGTTTTCATATCAGGCTTTTGGCGAATTTCGGAATTGAAGGACACTAGCAATTTATTGATTTAGTGTCGCGTTGGTTTCGAAGTTCGCTAGGAAACCGATATCGGGAATATAGCGAACTTCGAAACCACGACACTAGCGGGGCGCCCGCCGCCATTCGTTCAGCACGAGTGCCAAGGTCAGCACATCGAACAGGGCAAAGCCCAAAAGCCAGTCCTACTATTGTTCGCTGAGCCGCCAGCTCATAAAGGTGATGAAGCCTGCCAGGATCACCGCGCCGACCGGGAATATCCAGCGCCCGCCGCCGCGCAGCAGCACCATCACCAGGCCCAGTTTCAACAACCCGTGCACCACCAGATAGAATTCCACGAAATGCGCGCCGGTGGTGGCCAGGTGTTCGGCGCCGCGGCGGATCGCATGCACCGCGGCGAGATGGCTGCCGTCATACAGTTTGGGCGCGGTGACACGCACCACCCAGCGATAGATCCCGCTGCGGCCCGGTGAGCAGGATCACCAGCCCGGACAATATCTCCACCGCGCCATCGAAGCCCTTGACCATGAGGGTGACGAGATAGGCGAGATGGGCGGGAGAGGATTTTTCGGCTGCCATTGCGCTCTTGCGAAATCCTATTTCACGAAATCGGCCACGAGGGAGACCGGCTGGCCGGCGGCGCGGCGGTCATGCGGCAAAGCCCGTACCACGAACATATCGTCTTCGGGAAACGGTTCCGCAAGATAGGTGTGGTCGTCCAGGAAGCCCTGGTAGAATTTGATGGTGCTTTTGCGGATTTCCGATTTCAGCACCAGATGGGTGACGAGCTCGTAGCGGGGAAACCACAGATGGGCTTCTCCATCGCCCGCAAAGCGAATTCGCGCGTCGCCGGTGGTGTCGTCGAACCAGGGCTCGGCCCCCATCAGAAGATCGCCCGTCACCCGGCCGCGCCAGTCATAGACCGAGCGCCGCTTGTGAACGGGGCTGCGATAGTCCGGCACGCTGAGGCGGAAGACGCCGCCGGACTTCAGCACCCGGTAAATCTCGTCCAGCACAAAGGGCGCCTTGTCGAACGGCAGATGCTCCAGCACGTCCTGGGCCTGGATCTTGGCGATGCTGTTGTCGCCATAGGGCAGGGCCTGGGTGAGGTCGTGCCTGATCTCGCGCTCATGTTTGGGCTCGAGCGCCAGGCCGACAAAGTTGGGGACCTGAAACTGGCGCTCATGCGGTCCCAGGCTGCCGAAATAGAGATAGGGCTCCATGCCGGCGATTGTCCAATGTGCGGGCGGCGCCTGCAACCGCAACCGCTCAGATGGTCACATCCACCGATTTGTGCAGCCTGGGATCGGGGGGCGGCTCGCTTATTTGCGGCGGCAAGGTGGCGGCAAGCCATTGCGCGCGCTTTTCCAGGGCTTCCGCGGTCAGCAGATAAAGCGCCTGATCGCCCCGGCAATGGGAATCATTGGTGAGTTGGCGCAATTTGCTTGCGAGGGACAAGAGACTGCGCAAATACGGCGTGCCCGCGAAATCTTCCATGCGCTCATAACGCCGAGCGCGGGCGTGGGCGGCGTCCCGATTAAGCTTTTGGTAAAAGGTCCATGAAATTGCGCCCGCAAAGTCATTCTTTTCGCTGGAACGCAGTTGGCCCTTGTAATTGCTGCACTGCAACATAATATTGGGGAAGCCGTAGTGGAAAAACGGTAGCGCGGATGCGGTTTGATGGATTGAAGCCCGGCGTGGAGGCGCCCCTGCCCAAGCCGCGCCCGGCGCCTGCCACCGCGCCGCTGGCGGAAGCGCCGTTTTCGCCCAATCCGGGCAATCTGCGGATGTTCCGCTATCTGCGCAAAGCGCTCAAAGCCGGCGCGCCGCTGGTTGTGGTGCTGCATGGCTGCGGCCAGAGCGCCAATGGCTATGGCGTGGGCACGGGCTGGTGCACGCTTGCCGACGAACTTGGCTTTGCCGTGCTCGCGCCGGAACAGAAGGCGGTGAACAATCCCGGCACCTGCTTTGCTTGGTTCAATCCCGAAGACATAACCCGTGGCGAAGGTGAATGTGCCTCCATCGCCGCGATGATCCACACCTTGGTGCAAACCCACCGGCTGGACGCGGCCCGCGTCTTCATCACCGGCCTGTCGGCGGGCGGCGCCATGACGGCAGCGATGCTGGCGAGCTATCCCGAATTGTTCTCAGGGGGAGCGATCATCGCGGGTCTGCCGTTCGGCGTGGCGGCGAATGTGCGCGATGCGCTGGAAGCCATGCGCAGCGCCCCGCTCAGGACACCGCAGGTCTGGGGCGACGCGGTGCGCGCGGCATCCGATTACACCGGCCCGCGGCCCAGGGTTTCCATCTGGCATGGCGTGCTGGATACCACCGTGAACATCAACAACGCCCAGGCCAGCGCGGCGCAATGGGCCGATGTGCTGGGCCTGGCGCTCACCGACGCCAAACAGGAAATGATCGACGGCACCATCCGCCTGTCCTGGGGCGACCGGCTGGAGATCTATACCCTTCCCACCCTGGGCCATGGCACGCCCATCGATTCCCGCGATGTGGGGCAAGCCGCACCCTTCATTCTGGATGTGGGAATTTCCTCCAGCCGCCGCATCGCCCAATTCTGGGGTCTGGTGCGTCAGACCGTTTCCAGGCCAGTTCCCAAACCTGTGCCCAAACCCGTGCCCGTACACATTGTGACACCACAACAGCCGGCCCTGCCGCAAATCGAGGCGGCGATTGCACCCTCTGACATGCCACAGCAATCACAGATGGCGGAAAGCCTGATCCGCCGCGCCCTGAAGGCGGTCGGTTTCTTCAAGCGCTAGCACTGTCACGGCAAATTCGCGCAAGTTCAGGGATGACGGTCCGCTCCCGCTTTTGTAGGCTCCCCGCCATGGGACAGGACACCGACACTTCTGGAAACGCGCCGCCACCAGATGTTTCCATATCTGGGGGAGCAGGACGTCGCGCGCCTGCGCCGCTTCGGCGAGGTTTGTCATTTCCCCGACGGCGCCCTGATCATGAAGGCCGGCGAAGTCGCAGCCGGTCTTGCCTTTGTGCTGAAGGGCAAGATCGATGTGCGCCAGGGCGGCGCGGTCTCGCATCGCGAGCCCATTGTCCAGCATGGGCCGGGCGGATTTCTGGGCGAGCTGGCGCAGCTTTCGGGCCGCCCCGCGCTGGTGGATGCGATCGCGGTCGGCGACGTCGAGGCGATCGTGCTGCCGCCCGCGGCGTCTGCGTGACGTGCTGGTGCAGGAAGCGGTGCTGGGCGAGCGCATTATGCGGGCCCTGATCCTGCGCCGTGTCGGTCTGTTGCAGGCGGCGCAGACCGGTCCCATCCTGATCGGGCCGGCCGGCTCCAGCGACATGCTGCGGCTGGAAAATTTTCTCAGGCGCAATGGCCATCCCCATCGGGCGCTGGATTCCGAAACCGATGGTTGCGCCCAGACCCTGCTCAAGCGCTTCACCATCCAGCCCGAACATCTGCCCATCGTGCTGTGCCCGGGCGGACAAATTCTGCGCAATCCCAGCGAAAGCGAATTGGCGCGCTGCATCGGGCTGCTTCGGCCGATCGATCCCGACATGGTCTATGACACGGTGATCGTGGGCGCGGGCCCCGCCGGGCTGGCGGCGGCGGTTTATGCGGCGTCCGAAGGGCTCTGCACCATGGTGCTGGATTGCCGCAGTTTCGGCGGCCAGGCTGGCGCCTCGTCGCGCATCGAGAATTATCTGGGCTTTCCGACCGGCATTTCCGGCCTTGCTCTGATGGCGCGGGCCTACAACCAGGCGCAGAAATTCGGCGCCGAGATCGCCATCCCCGAAGAAGCCCAGCTTCTGGAAGGAAGCGGCGAGAACGGCGCTCGTTTCAAGGTGAAAGCTGGGCACTGGCGAGAGCGTGAAGGCGAGAGCCGTGGTGCTGGCTTCGGCGCGCGCTATCGCCGGCTCGACATTCCCAATCTGTCGGATTTCGAAGGCACCTGCGTGCATTACTGGGCCAGCGCCATCGAGACCAAGCTTGTGCGCGGGGCAGGAGGTCGCTCTGGCCGGGGCCGGCAATTCGGCGGGACAGGCTGTGGTCTTCCTGGCCGACAAGGTCAAGAAGCTCTGGATGGTGGTGCGCGGGCAGGCCTGGAAGACACCATGTCGCAATATCTGATCGACCGTATCCGGGCGCTGCCCAATGTCGAGGTTTTGCTGCGCACCGAGATCTGCGGGTTGGAAGGGGGCGAAGCGGCGCTGAAGCAAGTGCGCATCAGGAACCGCGATACGGGCAAGGAAAGCGAACACGAGATCGGCCATGTTTTTTCTTTCATTGGGGCCGATCCCAATACCGACTGGCTTTCGGGCTGCGGCATCGCGCTGGACGACAAGGGCTTTGTGATCACGGGTGCCGGCGGTGGCCATTGGCTGGCCACCAACCGCGACGGCGTTTTTGCGGTGGGTGACATTCGTTGCGGCTCGGTCAAGCGGGTGGCGGCGGCGGTGGGCGAGGGCTCGACCGTAGTGTCGGCGATCCATGCCTATCTGGCACGCGAGCGCGCAGCGGATGAACAGAAAGCGGCGGCAGAGTAATGGCGGACGATTTCTGCTCGCATCTCGATACGATCCAGAAAGTCACGCCCAGCGCCAAGGGCTGCGAGGAATGCCTCAAGCTGGGTTGGGAATGGTTTCATCTGCGCATCTGCCGCACCTGCGGCCATGTTGGCTGCTGCGACCAGTCGCGTGGCAAGCACGCCACTAAGCATTTCCACCATACCCAGCATCCCATCATCGAGGGCTATGATCCGCCGGAAGGCTGGGGCTGGTGCTATGTCGATGAGGTGATGTTCGACCTGAACGGCCAGGTCACCCCGCAGCTCGGTCCCATTCCGCGTTATTATTAGGAGAGCGCCATGCACGAGAAAATCCGCGAGGGCTTTGACGTGTTTGTCGCCGGTGGCGCCAAATCGTTCGGCGCCGTGCGCCAGGTGCGCAAGACCGAGCTGGTGGTCTATGTCGAGAATGCGGGAGATTTCGAGGTTCCGCTCGGCGCGGTCAAGGATGCCGAGGCCGAGAAGGTGATCCTAGACCCCGCCCATCTTTCGCCCAAGCTGAAGGAAGCCATCCGCCGGGCGCATGCGGGCGAAGACCCGCGCATTCCGTAAGAACAAGAAAAAATCCGGGGGAAGACATGAAGAGACTACTTTTGGCCTGCGCCCTTGTGGCGCTGGCACTGCCCGCGCAGGCGCGCGAGCGTTGGACGCAAGGGCAGGCGAAAGACTGGTACGCCCAGCAGAAATGGCTGGTCGGCAGCAATTACATCCCCGCCGACGCCATCAACCAACTCGAGATGTGGCAGGCTGAAAGCTTCAATCCGGCCCAGATCGACAAGGAGCTGGGCTGGGCGCAAGGCGCGGGCATGACCACCATGCGCGTCTTCCTGCATGACGCGCTGTGGCAGCAGGATGCGGCCGGCTTCAAGAAGCGCATGGTCACCTTTCTGGACATCGCCGCCAAACATGGCATCAAGCCGCTGTTTGTGCTGTTCGACAGTTGCTGGGACCCAACTTACAAACTCGGGCTGCAGCGCCCGCCCATTCCCGGGGTGCACAATTCCGGCTGGGTGCAGGGGCCGGGCGCGGCTGCGCTGGCCGATCCGGCGCAATATCCGCGGCTGGAAGGTTATGTGAAGGATGTCGTGGGCAGCTTCGCCCAGGACAGGCGCATCCTGGGCTGGGATGTGTGGAATGAGCCGGACAACAACAGCGGCAATTACAGCCAGCGCGATCCACAGCTGTTCCAGCATGTGGCGATGCTGTTGCCCCAGGTGTTCAACTGGGCGCGTTCGGCCAATCCGTCACAACCTTTGACCAGCGGCATCTGGCATAACGATAACTGGAACGATCTGGCTAGCCTCAATGCGGTGGAGAAGACCCAGCTCACCCAGTCCGACGTCATCAGCTTTCACAATTACGGCTGGCCGGAGGAATTTACCGCGCGGGTGAAATCGCTGATCGGCTATGGCCGGCCCATCCTCTGCACCGAATATATGGCGCGCAGCGCCGGCTCGACCATCGACACCATTCTGCCGATCGGCAAGCGCATGGACATC
This sequence comes from uncultured Alphaproteobacteria bacterium, assembly GCA_963830095.1. Taxonomy (GTDB): domain Bacteria; phylum Pseudomonadota; class Alphaproteobacteria; order Micropepsales; family Micropepsaceae; genus Rhizomicrobium. The sequence continues at coordinate 40,879 of CAWHLV010000079.1, read as the reverse complement.
GGCATGGTCAATTGGGGCTTCGTCAACGGCAAGACCCAGACCGACATGCCCTGGGACAGCTGGCAGCGTCCTTATGTGCTGCGTCCGCCGGTGGTGTGGTTCCACGATCTGTTCCGCCCGGACGGCACGCCCTACCGGGCGCGCGAGATCGCGATCATCAAGACGCTCAGCGCCGCGCCGAAAGGTGTTGTGCCGGAGATGGAGTGATCACGGCCAGGGCGTCACGTGTGGCACAGTCTCGGTCGCGGCGGGCGCCGACACCGAGCCGAAATCGGCCGGCGAGACAATCTCCAGATATTCCATATCGGGGGAGTAATCGAACAGGTAGTGCACCATGCCGGGGCGCTGATGCACCACGTCACCGGCTTCCACCAGGGTGACCTTGTCCTCGTACATGAACTTGGCCCAGCCCTTCATCATCACCACGATCTGGAAATCGCAGACATGATAATGCCAGCCGGTGCCGTCGGTCGGTGGCGCATTGGCCTTGACCAGATGGGCGATGACCTTGCCGTTGGTGGCGCCCGCGATGCCCAGATCGCGATAGAGGAAGAAATCGCGCAAGCCCCCGGCCTTGTATTCGGTGTCGCCCGGCTTGACGTGGCTGAAGAAGGTGGAAGCAGGCTCCTGACCCATGGCGCACTCCGATCCCAAGACTATTGCTGCGATGCACCATTAAGGCACCAATCCGCTGGCTTGAAAAGGGCCTGTAAAATAGGAATCAGATGATTCTTATCGGGCGATCTGCCGAAAATTTATGCACTGCAGCAGGTCAGCGATTGATCGGCTCCAAGCCGGCCTTGCGCCAGACGGCGGCGTTTTTGCGATCCGTCAGATAGGAAATGAAGGTTTCCGCCGCTTCCGCGTCATTGGTCACCGCGGCGATGCCGGCGGAAAAATCCACGGTCGCGTCATAGGATGCGGGCACCGGGCCGGCCAGCGCCACGTCCTTGTCGGCGGCGAGTTCGGGCAACATCTGCAGCGCAATACTGGCCGTGCCGTTGGCCAGCGCCGTCACCGCCGGGCCCTGCACCGGCACCCGCCTGACGGCCTTGAACGCCGGGTCCTGCAGCAGCTGATCGATCACCTTGCCGGCCGAGGTGCCGGCGCTGGGATCGGCATAGGCCACGCCTTTGGCCGCCAGCAGGGCGGCGCGGAATTTTTCCGGTGTGGAAATGTCGGGGACTTTTGTGCCGGCCTTCACCGCCACGCCCACCGCGATGCGGCCCAGTGACGTCATGCCGGTGATGGTGGGCACCTCCGCCATGTCATTGGTGGGCAGAACCACCACATCGGCGGGGCCGGTCTTGAGCGCGCCCAGCACATTGGCGCGCGAGCCGCCGCCCACCGTCACCGCCACGCCGGTGCTGGCGGTGTATTGCGCCGCAAGTGGCGCAAGTCCGGCCTGGGCGGAGGCCGGCGCCAGGACGGTCACGGGAGCGGCTTGCGCTGGTGCCGTGAACAGCGCCAGCGCGATGAAAAGATCAGACCGTCGTGGGATCCACATGCAGAACATCAACCAGATATTTGAGGTTGCCCTTGATGGTCTCTTCCATGTTGCTGCCTTTGGGGATCATGGAAGCATCGAGGTCGAGCGTCACCCAACCCTTGTAATTTCTTCTCGATCAGAAACGCCTGAATGGCCGGAAAGTCCACGCCGCCGGCGTCCGGGCGGTCGACGTCGCCCCCAGATTGCGGAACCAGCCATGGCCGCCCGATTCCGGCCCGGTGCGCGGCACCGCGACGCTCCTGTTGCCGCGCAGATGGGTGGGGGCATCCTTGTAATGCACCTCGGCCACGCGCGGCCAATAGTCCTTCATGATCTGCAGCGGGTCCATGCCGCCCAGGGTCAGATGCGAGGTATCGGTGGTGAGCCAGACATAGCGGGGATCGGTCAGTCCCATCAGCTTGCGGGTCTCATGCTCGTTCTGGATCAGGGAGCCGACATGGGGATGGGGCGCCAGCTTGATGCCGAACTTGATGGTTTCTATGCCGATGGCGTTCAGCGCGTCGGCGCAGATTTTGATCTGGTCGTCGCTCACGTCATATCCCGGCGGGCGCCCGCCATTGTTCATCTTGAAATGGTTGCAGTAACCGAAAGGCAGGATGAAATCGCGCGCGAACTTGATGTGGTCGGCGATGGTCTTGGGGGTCTTGGCGGGATCGAAGAAATTGCCCGAGAAATCCTTGCCGCCGCCATTGGAGCAGGTCGCCATCCGGATGCCGGCATCGTCCATCAGCTTCTTCAGCGCCAGCGGCTTGTCGAGATAGTTGATAACATTGTCACGGAAGGGTTCGATGCCCGGCAGACCGACCCGCTGGCCGACCTTGATGGCTTCTTCGATATCGGTGCCCCAGGAAATGGCGCTATAGGCATAGCGGAATGCAAGCGGCTTGGCCGCGGCCGGGGTGACACCAAGGCCGCAAGCCCCCAGCGCGGCTGAGGTCTGCAGAAAACGGCGGCGTGTGGGCGCAAAAGTCATGGGTCATCCTCCCCTGTGTGTTTTGCGAGAACGATGGCACAGCGTCCGCGTGCCTGTCTTGTCCAAAGATCGCCAAAGGGTGGACCGCAAAGCCCTTTTGGCCGTAGACAGGGGCGCAAATCTTCCCCAGAACTCGCCCCCATGCCCAAACTCAAGGCCCTGATGGTGGCGGGCGTCACCACGGTGTTTTCGCGTTTCTCGCCCTTTCAGCTGATCAACCTGCTGGTGCCCAGGGTGGGCTATCGCGTGCATCGCGGTCGGCCTTTGGCAACGACCCGCGCCAGCAGCTGGATGTCTATGTGCCGGACGGCTTGAAGGGGCCTGCGCCCATGGTGCTGTTCTTCTATGGCGGCGGCTGGCAGGGCGGCAATCGCGGCAACTATCTTGCCTTCGGCCAAGCCTTCGCCAGCGCCGGCATCGTGGCGGTGGTGGCCGACTACCGGCTTTATCCGCAGGTGAAATATCCGGGTTTTGTCGAGGATACGGCAGCGGCGCTGGCTTTTGTGCGCACCCATGCCGCCGATTATGGCGGTGACCCCGGCCGCATCTTTCTCACCGGCCATTCGGCGGGCGCCTACAATGCGGTGATGGTGGCGTCGGAGCCCAAATTCATAGCTGCTCATGGCGGCGGGCTGGACTGGATCCGTGGCGTGATCGGCATTGCCGGGCCCTATAACTTTCTGCCCATGAGCGATCCCATCTATGTGGACATGTTTCATGGCACCAACAACAGTGACTGCATGCCGGTCCATCATGTCGACGGCGTGCGCCCGCCCATGCTGCTGATCAGCGGCAGCGACGATGACACGGTGGGACTGTGCAACACCAATGACATGTCGGAAAGGCTGAGGCGTTTCGGCAGTGACGTGAAGGTCATCTTCTATAAAGGCGTGGGTCATGTGGGCGTGATCCTGGCGCTGGTGCGGGGCTTTCGCGGCATCGCGCCGGTCAGGCGCGACATGCTTGATTTCATCCGCACCCATTGATGGCGAAGAAGCACGTCCTGCCCGACCGGCTGAAGCCGGGTCTCAAGCTGGTGTTCTGCGGCACCGCGGCGGACGGCAATCGGCGCTGCAACAGGCCTATTACGCCCATGGCCAGAACAAATTCTGGAAGACGCTGCACAGGTCGGGCTGACGCCTCAGCCTTTTTCAGCCACACGACTATGAACAGCTCTGGGATCTGGGCATCGGGCTCACTGACATTGCCAAATATGCCTATGGCATGGATCATCAACTGCCTCGGGATGCGCTGGGGCCCAAGGCGGTCGCGGCGCTGAAGGCGCGCATCCGCAAGGTGAAGCCCGCCGTCCTGGCGTTCACCAGCCTGAATGGCGGACGCAAGGTGATGGGGGCAAATGCCCGATTGCCGGAGAACAGCCGGAAAGGATCGGCGACACGCGCATCTTCATTCTGCCGTCGCCATCGCCACTGGCGGCCAATCACTGGGACATCAAGCCCTGGCGCGCGCTCGCGCGTGCCGTCGAGAAATTATGAGACGTGATCTGGCAAAAGCGGTGAAGGCCCTGTCCTGACGTCCGCTATCCGCCGACGCGCCGCGCCATAGTGAGGCCTGCCAGCAGCAGAACCAGGAAGATCACCATGAAGATGAAGAACAGCGTCTTGGCGATGGCGATCGAGGCGCCGGCCACGCCGGTAAAGCCCAGCAGGCCCGCGATCAGGCCAATCACCAGAAAAATAACTGCCCATCTGAGCATAAGCCGCTCCTGTGTTTCAAAATCCTGCGGCAATGAAACACGCGAGCGCTTGTCACAGTTCCGGCGACTATTTTTCGCGTGAGCCGGAACTATTGCGGCGCGGGCTTTTCACCGGCGCGGGTGGCGCCGCGCGTGGCGTCATGCAGCAATTCTTCCGCCGGTTTGCCGGGTGAGGCCGGCTGCTGTGTGACCGGGAAGGGGGCTGTCAGTGTCCAGTTGACGATCTGGGTGACAGCGGCGCCAAGCGCCTGCTGCAGCGCCTGGGTTGTGGCGCCTGCGCTGTTGGCCGAATCCGTTCCGGTCTGGGTGGTGGAGAAGTCCCCCACAATGGCGCGGCCATGGGCGGTGATCAGCTTCACGATGATGGTGACGGTGACGCCGGGAATGCCGTCCTGTTGGCTGTAATGGGCGGCGAAGTCCTTGACCTCAACATCCAGATCGTAGTCGGCATGCATCGCGTCTGCTTCCAGCGCCACCGCATCTATGCGGCCGGACGATTCGAAGCCGTCCAGTAAAGCGTCCTGCACAATGTTGGGCAGGCGGTCGGGATAGGTGGCCTTGGCGTAATAGTCCAGGGTGCCGTCGGGCTGGGTGAGCGCGATGCGGTCGGTGTCGAGCCCTGCCACCATGTCGGGGCGCAGAATCGACAGCGCCCATTTCACTTTTTCGCCGCCGGCGGGTTGGGGCTGCGAATTTCGGTGCGCACCATATAGATCGGCCCGGCGTCGGGCGGTGCCCCAGCAGATTGCCGCCGCAGGCCGACAGGGCGAGCGCAGATGCGCCGACGAGGAAAAAGCGCCGTTTGATGCATTGGCCGTTTCCTTTTGGGTTCATATCCCTTGCGCCGGTCACCGAACAAAAGCTTGGTCGGCTGGCGGTTGAGCTGGTCGGAGAATTGGTCGAGGCTGCCGACCAGCCGGCGCACCTCTCCGATCAGGTCGGAAAGCTGGGCCAGGCCGTCGCCATTGATGAAGGCGTCGGCATCGTCGGCGACCTTGCCGTATTTCTTGACCGTCACGTCCAGCTGCGCCAGTGTGGGCTTGAAGTCCTGGGAGGCCTGGTTCAGATTGGCCATCGCCATGTTGGCGTTGGCAATGGTGGCGTCGATATCGGCGCTGAACGCCGCGCGATCACCTCGGTGGTCTCGTCCAGATTGGCCAGCACATGGGCGATGGCCCGCCGATTGTCGTCGTTGAGCATGTCATTGAGCCGTGACGCCGCGACATTGAGCTTGGCGACCACCTCGGGTGCGGTCTGTTCCAGCTGCGCAAAGGTCGATTGCGTGGTGCGGATGACCGGGATAGCGCTGGTCGTCCTGCGCCACCAGCAGCGGCGCGTTGGCGGTGCCGCCGCTGATCTCGACGAAGAGCCGCCGGTCAGGCCCTGGCTTTCGATCGAGGCGGTGCTGTCGTTGCGGATGTTGAGGTTGGGCTGGACCTGCATGGTCACGATCACGCGCGATGGATCGCCGGGATCGAATTCCAGGGCGGTGACGCGGCCGACCTCGATGCCGTTGTAGCGGGTGACGGTGCCTTTCCCCAGGCCCGTGACCGGGCCTTTGAAATTGGCCTGGTAATAGGCGTATTCCTGGCTGTATTGCGCGCCCGCCAGCCACAGGATCGTCACCACCAGTCCGATGACGCAGGCCAGCACGAAGGCTCCGACCGCGACATAGTTGGCTTTGGTTTCCATCAGTGCGCCTCCTTTTCAGACGCCAGCGCCGCACGTCCGCGCACGCCGGAGAAATATTCCTGGATCCAGGGATCCTTGTTCTTGCGCAGCTCGTCCATGGTGCCGATCATCGAGCTTTTTGTTCGACCAGCACGGCGATGCGGTCGGTGACGGCGCGCAGGGTGTCCATGTCGTGGGTGACCAGAAAAACTGTGAGGCCCAGGCGTCTTCTGGAGCTGCCGGATCAGTTCGTCGAACTGGTTGGCGGAAATCGGGTCGAGCCCGCGGTCGGCTCGTCCAGGAACAGCAGCTCGGGTCCAGCGCCAGGGCGCGGGCCAGGCCGGCGCGCTTTCTTCATGCCGCCCGACAGTTCGGACGGATATTTCCCGCCGTATCCGGCGGAAGCCCCACCAGGCCGAGCTTCATGGCGGCGATCTCGTCCATCAGTTCCTGGCTCATACTGGTATATTCGCGCAATGGCACCTGGATGTTTTCCGCCACCGTCTGGGAGGAGAACAACGCCCCTTCCTGGAACAGCACGCCCCAGCGCATCTCAAGCCGCTGCATGGACGGGCCTTCGACATCGCCGGTCTTTTGGCCGAGCACCTCGACACTGCCTTCCAGCGGATGGATCAGGCCGATGATGGAGCGCAGCAGAACCGACTTGCCGGCGCCCGAGCCGCCGACCACGCCCAACACTTCGCCGCGATAGACGTCCAGGTCGAGATGGTCGTGGATCACCTTGCTCGCCGAAACCGTTGACCAGCCCGCGCACCTTGATCGACCGACGTCTTTTGTCCGCTTTGTGTCCGCCATCAGATCCCCAGCACCGAGAACATGACGGAGAAAGCGGCGTCCAGCACGATCACCAGGAAGATCGCCTTCGACCACCGAGCGGGTGGTGAGCAGGCCCACGCTGGCGGCATTGCGTTCGACCTGGAAGCCTTCATAGCAGCCCACCAGGGCGATGACGAAGGCGAAGACCGGCGCCTTGATCAGCCCTACCATCAGGGTGTTGACGTTCACCGCCTCGTTGCAGCTGGCGCAGGAAGACCGGGAATGGTGATGCCGAGCTGGAAATAGCACATGAAGGCGCCGCCGATCAGGCCCATGATATCGGCGATAGAAGGTCAGCAGCGGCAGCGCGATCACCAGCCCGATGATGCGGGGCAGGACCAGCGTGTCGACAGTGTTGAGCCCCATGGTCTGCATCGCGTCGATCTCTTCATTGACGCGCATGGTGCCGATCTGGGCGGTGAAGGCCGAGCCCGAACGGCCGGCCACGATGATGGCAGTGATCAGCCCGCCGATCTCGCGCAGCACGCCCACGCCCAGAAGATTGATGGTGAAAACCTCCGCGCCGAAGCGCTTGAGCTGATCCGCGCCCTGATAGGCCAGCACGACGCCGATCAGGAAGGCGAGCAGGCCTACAATGGGCAATGCATTGATGCCGGTCTCTTCGACCTGGTGGAACATGGCGGCGACACGGAATTTGTGCTTGGGCTTGGCAATGGCCTCGGCCGTCTCCACCGTGACGCGCCCAGATACCCCAGCATGGAGACGGTCTGGCCATAAGCCTGCATGACGGCACGGCCGATGCGGTAGAGGCGGCCGCGAAAGCCGCTCGGGATGCGCGAGCGGCTGCGTTCGACCTTGCGTTCCTGGTCGAGTGTCTTGAGCAGTGGCTGATAAAGCGCAGGGACGGTGAAGGCGGAAACTTTTGCGCCGGCAGATTCCAGCGCCCGGCGGGTGCGCAGCAGAAGCCAGGCGCCGGTGCTGTCCAGGCGGGAGATCTTGCTGGCGTCGATGGCGACATCGCCGCGTCCCTCCAGCTCCAGCCCGGACAGTTCGCGGTCCAGCCGCGCGCTTTCACCGATGGTCCAGGCACCCCCCATGGCCAGCTTGCGCCCGTCCCGGTCCAGCTTGAACCAGGCTTGCGGCTCGTCGGCCGAGGCGCTTTCTATGGAGCTCATTGGAAGGCACGTTCTCGCGGGCCCGAAATAGGGCGCTTGTCCCGGAACAATGCCCGATCACGGGGAAAGTTCCATGAGTTCCGGCCGGGAAGGGACTATTCGGCTGCGGCGTAAACAGCCTGGGCGCGGTGGGGATGCCGGCGCACGCCTTTCAGCATCAGCCTGACCGCCTCGTAATGGATGGCGACGATCACCTTCAGCGTCATCAGCGGATAGGCGAACAGCATTTTGAGCAGGGTGCTGTCCGTCAGGGGGCGGCGTTCACCGGCGAAGCTGGCATTGAGGATGGGCCGGCCGGCTTCTTCTTCGTGAATGGCCACCGCAACGTCCTCGCCCGGCGGACGAATGCGGAACTGGTAGCGGCAATCGCGCGACAGGAACGGCGAAACATAGAAATTCTTGGGGCAGCCGTGACGCACCAATTTTACGGTCGTATTTCCTGGCCGATGCTCCGGAATTCCTGCGCCGGGCACCGTCACCGGCGGCACAGGCAATACATAGGTATGCCGTTCTTCGTAGGTGTTGTGCATCTCGTAGACGATAGCTTTCAGCCCGTTTTGTTCGTCATGGCAGAACCAGACGCTGAGCGGATTGAAGACATAGCCGAAGATGCGCGGGTAACAGAGCACATGCCGGGGCCCCTGGCGCTGATGCCGGCATCGGCCAAAAGACCATCCAGCCAGCGCCGCAGGTCATGGGTTCTTCGGACTTCCTTGGGCCATGGTCGCGGTCGTGGAAGCTGAACACGCCAAAGCGGTTGTATTTGAACAGACGCGAGCGCCGGTCCAGCGCGGCAAGCTCGTCCATGTCCAGGAGCAGGGCAAAGACGCTGTATTTGAAGCGGTGATGGCGGGGCGTCAGCCGCCGATGCATCACCCAGCCTTCATATATGCTTGAGGCGGCCTTCATAGCTTATTTACGCCTTTTGGACGGGTCCGGATCAAGCTCATTGATCCGATGGGCTTGTCCGCCCGTAAAATCGGCTATGTTGGCTCATGCACACACGGCTTCCTCTGCTGGCTTTCCCGCCCGCGCCCGTCGCGCGGCCGTGGTTTTGCAGCTTTTTCGCACGGCGCCCATGAACCGCCCGGCCGAGGTTGCCCAAATGGATGCCCTGTTGGGGCGGGTGGCGGCGACCCAGGACCGGGCTGCCTTTGCCGCTTTGTTTGCCCATTTTGCCCCCAGGGTTAAGGCCTATCTACTCAGGTTGGGGGCCTCCTCCGGTGTGGCCGAGGAACTGGCCCAGGAAGCCCTGCTGAGCGTGTGGCGCAAGGCGCATCTGTTCGACCCCGCCAAGGCGTCGGCTGCCACATGGCTGTTCACCATCGCCCGCAACCTGCGCATCGACGCGATCCGCCGGGAACGTCGCCCGGAGCTGGATCCGGAAGATTTCATGCCCGAGCCGGACGCCGATGCCGACGCCGGCCTGATGCTCGCAGAAAACGAAGGCCGCCTGCGCCCGGCGCTGAAGGAATTGCCGGCCGACCAGATCCAGGTGGTGGAATTGTCCTTCTTTGCCGACAAGCCGCACAGCCAGATCGCCGCGGAGTTGGGCATCCCGCTGGGCACGGTAAAGTCGCGGCTGCGGCTTGCCATGGGACGTCTCAAGCGGGCATGGGAGGTGACGAATGATCGCGCACCATCCCGATGACGCGTTCTTGATGGCCTATGCCGCCGGCACGGCCGATGAGGCGACGTCTCTGATCATTGCCACCCATCTGCATTACTGCATCATGTGCCGCATGCGAAGCCGCGAGACGGAAACCATCGGCGGCAGCCTGTTGGAAGAGTCGCACCGCAGGCGATGGCCGCAGATGCTCTGGAAGCCACGCTGGCCAGCTCGATCAGGTCAAGCCCTATGAGCGCCCGCGCCGTGCGCCCTCGAGCGACGGCACGCCCGGCGCGCTGCGCACCTATCTGGGCGGCGATCTGCGCGATGTTCGCTGGCGCCAGATGGGGCCACGCCTTGCCTATGCGCCGCTGTTCCGTCGCGGCGGCGTCGCGGTGCGGCTGCTGCGCGGGGTTCCCGGCGCCGACAGCGGCAGCCATAGCCATCAGGGCCTGGAATATACGCTGGTGCTGCAGGGCGGTTACACCGATGTGACCGGCAGTTATGCGCCGGGCGATTTGCAGGTGATGGAAGCGGGCGCGCGCCACAATCCGGTGGCCGATCCGGGCGAGGACTGCATCAACCTGGCCGTCACCACCGGACGGCTGAAGTTCGACAGCCTGCATCCAGAAGATTGCGGCCCCATTGCTTGGCTTCTAAAACCTTCGCTGGTTTTTGAAGGCAAATACGATGGAACATGTCCGCCTCGGCAATACCGGCCTCAAGGTCTCGCCCATCTGTCTGGGCACCATGACCTATGGCAATCCCAAATGGCGCGACTGGGTGCTGGGCGATGAGGCCTCGCGGCCCTTCATCAAGCGCGCGCTGGAAGGCGGGATCAATTTCTTCGATACCGCGGACATGTATTCGCATGGCGTGTCGGAGGAAGTGGTCGGGCGGGCGCTGAAAGATTTCGCGGCCAAGCGCGAAGACTATGTGCTGGCGACCAAGGTGTTCTTTCCGCTGGACGGCCGCCATGGCGGGCTTTCGCGCAAGCACATCCTGCATGCGATTGACGATTCCCTGCGCCGGCTGGGCACCGATTATGTGGACCTCTATCAGATTCACCGTTTCGACAACGCAACGCCGATCGAGGAAACCATCGAGGCGCTGCATGACGTGGTGAAGTCCGGCAAGGCGCGCTATATCGGCGCGTCTTCCATGCATGCCTGGCAGTTCGCCAAATATCTCTCCACGGCGCAGATGATGGGGATGACCAAGTTCGTCTCCATGCAGAATTTCTACAATCTGGTGTACCGCGAAGAAGAGCGCGAGATGCTGCCGCTCTGCTGCGACCAGGGCATCGGTGTGATCCCCTGGAGCCCGCTGGCGCGCGGCTTTCTGGGGCGCAGCGCCGCGCATGCCCTGGACAAGGAATCGACCCGCGCCAAAAGCGATACTGTGCTGGACATGAAATTCGGCGATGCCGATGTCGAGACCCTGCGCCGGGTAGAAGAGACCGGCAAGAAGCGGGGCGCGTCCAATGCCCAGATCGCGACCGCCTGGCTGCTGGCCAAGGGTGTCACGGCACCCATCGTCGGCGCCTCGAAAATGAGCCATCTGGAGGACGCTATCGCCGCTGCCGCGATCAAGCTGACGGCGGAGGAGGTGAAGTATCTAGACGAGCCTTACCTGCCCAAAGCCGTCGCCGGCAATCTCAGATAGCGCGCAGCATTTTGGCTGCTGGCTAGGAGCGCCGAGCGAAGTGGACTAAGGCGTCCATGAGCGATGGCGCGACGACGCCAGCGGGCAAAAGGCCAGCGCTACAGGGGCCACCAGTCGAGCTGGTTCTTGTAAGCCGCATCGTCGGACTTCTGTTCCCAGCCGCCGCCCAGCGCATTGTAGAGCGCGATGCCGGCTTCCAGCTTGGCAAGTTTCTCCTGCACCAGCGACTGCTGGGCGGTGAACAGGCTCTGCTGGTTATCCAGCAGCTGGACGATGTCGATGGTGCCTTCGCGGTACTGCAGCTCCGAGATGCGGAAGGCTTCCGCATCGGCTTTGGTCTCGACTTCAAGCAGCGCCAGGGTGTCATCGGAGGACTTCACTGTGCCCAGGGCGTTCTCCACATCCTGGAAAGCGGTGAAGACGGCCTTGCGGTAGGCGGCGATCAGGCTCTGTTCCTGGGCCTTGGCGGCGTCGTTCCTGGCGTGGATGGCGCCGGCGTCAAAGATGGTCTGCGAGATGCTGGCGCCGATGCTCCAGACGAAACTGCCGGCGTTGAACAGGTTGGACAGCGCCGCGGACGGGCCATAGCTGGCGCCGCCGGTGAGGTTGAGCGACGGGAAATAGGTCGCGCGCGCCGCGTTGACGTCGGCGTGGGCGGCATAGAGCTGGGCCTCGGCCTGGGCGACGGCGGGATTGCGCAGGATAAGCTCGGACGGCATGCCCGGCTGCAGCGCCGGCGTCACGATGCCGTCGAGGTTCTGGGCCTTGACGTCATAGCCTTCCGGCGCGCGGCCGAGCAGGATGGCCAGCGAATAGCGGGCTTCCTTTTCGGATTCGATCAGGCCGGGCAGGATCGATTCCTGCTGTGCCACCACCGCCTGCTCTTCGGCCAGGTCCAGGTTGGATTGCACGCCACTGTTCACCTTGGCCTGAGTGATGGCCAGAATGCGCTTGGCGGCGGCGATGTTGGCATTGGCGATGGCGACGCGTTCGCGGAACGAGAGCACGCTGAAATATTCATCCGCCACCTGGCTGGAAACCGAGATGCCGGTGACGGCGGCGGCGTAACGCGCCGCCCTGAGGTCTTCACGAGACGCCTGGAGCTGGAAGAACTGGGTGCCGAAGAAGCCCTGCTGATAGTTCGCGGTCAGTCCGGCATTGAAAGCGTTGTGGGCGCGGGTGAAGGCGCCGGTCGAACTTACCAGCGAGGGCGTGTTGGAGCCGGACCGGGTGACGCCGATATTGGCGCCAAGGGTGGGAAACAGCGCCGACAGCGCGACACCGTCATTGGCCTCGGCTTCCAGCACCTGGGCCGCGGCCTGGGCGATGTCCAGGTTTTCCTTCTGCGCCGTCTGTTCCAGCGGGGTCAGCTCATCGGAGCCGAAGTTCGCCCACCAGCCGGCCTTGGGCCAGATCGGGGCGGTCTTGTCGCTGGGGGCGGTGAAGGACGGCGGCACATCGCCGGGGCGATTCAGGGCCTGGGGATTGTCGGTGCAGCTGGCCAAGCTGGCGGCGAGCACACTGGCGCTCACGCCGCGGAAAAAGGCGCCACGAAACAAGGACTTCATCGAACTCTCTTTTGCCAAAAATGGGGGCCTTTGGCCCATGATGATAGGTCGTATGTCTTAAGGCCCCAATACGCTCAGACAGGCCCCGCACGCCCAAATATGGCGGTCGGTGGCCATCAGGCAAGCCCCGGCGCTGTAAAGCTTTGTCGCGCCGGGCAGAAACATGTGATTTTGGGCGAGAATGGGGGAGAAATGAACGGCCGGGCTGATGGCTTAACGTGGGGGGCACCTAAGCCGGCCCGCCCCGCCGTGCGAAGCACGGCAGACAAACAAAACGGCCGGGCTGGGGAAGAAATGAACGGCCGGGCTTATGGCTTAACGTGGGGGGCACCTAAGCCGGCCCGGCCGTCCGTAATGGCCATATATCCTTAAGGTGGAGCGCCGAACGGACACAAAGCCGAAGATGATTTTCCTCCGGGCCTGCCCGCAGGTGAAGAGTTGGAGGCGTTCTAATTTGTAACGGAATGTCGCCTACCCGGGCGCTGTTCAGGTCCGGCGAAACAAATCTTCGGTTCCTTTGCCGTGACATGCAAACGCTGCGTGCCGCGCGCACACGCAACGCCGCGCGCGGCGTTCGCAATCATCTCTTTTGTTGCCTATTTCTTCAGGCCGAATGCCACGACATGGCCGTCATGGGTGGCGACAAAGAGTTTGCCCATCGCCACAACCGGTTCGCTGAAATGCACCCAGTCGGTCAATGTTTTGCTGCTGGACCATAGCTGCTTGCCGCTTTGCGCATCATAGGCATAGAGCACCATGTTGCTGACCGGCGTGGAGCGCAGCACCGAACTGACATCGTATGTCATGCGCTTCTCGCCGGGATGGGCCATGTTCTGCATCGCCTGGCCGCCGGTCGACAGCGCATAGAGCACGCCATTCGCCACCACCGGCGGGTCGGGCATGATCATGTTGGTGGATGTCCACAAGGGGCTCGCGGAAATCTTGCCGCCGTCATTCTTCACCTCGAACGCCATCACCGAGCCGTCTTCGCGCGGGCCGTTGGTGATGGGGAAGTTGGGCGCATCCTTGGAGGGGTGGCCGTAGAGCGGCAGGTAGAGATAACGATGGCCATTGTTCTCGTATGTGGTGATCGAGCCCCATACGCCGCGGCTGGGATCGGTGCCGGTCTTTTCGTCATTGCCCAGCTTGGACGACTGCCACAACGGCGTCATGTGATTGGCGCCGCCCAGGCTGGAGGCATCCAGAATGCGCAGCACCGCTTCCTTCTGCGAGGCCGCGACCAGGGTCTTGCCGGCGAAGTTGAACACCACCGGCGTGGCCGACCCCGACATGTCGTGTTGCAGATTGTCCAGCCAGTTGGTCGGCGTGTAGCTGTCCATCAGCCGCGCCGCCTTGGGCGAAAGCTTCAGGATGCTTTCGCTGAAGTCGCCGGCAGCGGGGTCAACGCGGCCGTCGCTGGTCTCCAGCACGATGCCGCCGGGCGCGCGCGCGGCGCCGCCACGGCCCCAGGGCGCGGCCGGACGCGCGCCGCTGACGAAGAAATGCACCACCTGCGGATGCGCCAGATCGCTGACATCGGCGGCGTTCACGGCCGAGGCATCCAGCAGCGGGCCGTTGCCGGCGCGGCGCAGGCCGGAGATGGCGGCGACATATTCCAGGCTGGTCTTGTCGCTGACCTCGCCACAGGCGCGCCCGCTGGTGGAATAGAGCACATTGTCGATCAGGTTCAGGCTCCAGGCGCGCGCGAAGGGCGCGGTCATCGGCACGGGCGCCAGACGCTCGGCGCCATCGGCCAGATTGAGACCGCGCAGCACGCCGTCGCCGGTGATGAAGAAGACCACGCCGCGCGCCTTGTCGATGGTGGGTGTGTCGTTGGGCGTGCCGGGGCAGAGCCATTCCTTGGGCTTCAGGGGCGAAGCGGGATTGGGATAGCTCTTCTGCCATAAGATCTGACCCGTACTGGCATCAAGAGCGAACAGCACATTGTTGGCGCCCAGGATGAACAGCATGTCCCTGGGGCCGGACGTTGTGGCGACACCCGACACCACGACCGGCGCGGTCATGGTCGAGAGCACATATTTGTCCACCGGCACCGGCAGCTGGGTGGACCAGGCCCGTTTCAGGTGCGAGGCGTTTTTCGGCGTCAGGGTGGTTTCGGCGCGGTTCCAGCCCGTGCGCTCCTGGTCATAGCCCCAGGTCAGCCATTCATTGGTGGCGGGCGGGATGTCGAAGACCACGGGCACCGCCGGCGGGAGCGCCATGCGCCGGGCAATGGCCGGGTCCATGCCCTCGGTCATGCCGGCAGGCGCCGGTGGCTGCGCCATGCTCGCACCCGCACACAGAAGCGAAGCCAAAGTGACGGCGGCGAAAGAAGTAGAGAATTTCATGAGAGTACCCGTTTCCAGCCCCGCCGCGTCCGCGAGAGCGGGAGCGGCCATTATTTAAGCGGCGTTTTCGCGCTTTTGGGCAGGAAACTCAGCCCTTGCAGACAGATTGTCAACGCGACGTTTTGGAAGGCATCAGCGCCTATTCATATTTTCTTCCATCCTTGTGAAACATGCCCTGATTGCGGATCAGGTGCATGTCGACGTCGGGATAGGTCACAACATCGCCGTCCGAACGGTCGCCCACCACCAGCAGCAAAACGTCCTTGTCCCTGCGATTCAGAAACTGATGCGCGTCGCCGGTGCCGGCGGGAAATCCCGCGCACGTGCCGGCCGTCAGCACCTGTTCGCCGGCATCGGTGTTGAGCACGACTTCGCCTTCCAGCACCCAGATGAATTCGTCCTGGGTGGAGTGGGCGTGGCGATGGGATGATTGGCCGCCCGGCACGATGCGGGTCAGCACAACGCCCGTATCTGGTCAGCCCGGCAAAATCACCCAGCCTGCGGTTGAAGCGGCGTGTGTTGTCTTGGGTGTAGGGCGGCGGATAGACAGTGGCGTTGCTTTCCGGCAACGAGAACGGGTCGAACGCGGGCGTCTTAACAGTCATGAAACCATCCTTTTGCAGGCGCTCGCTCAAGCGCGGGGTACTGGGCGTTTAAATCGGTTGACGGAAGCGATTTTCCAGCCTCGTGGGCGGCTCACTCGATAAAATTTGCAGCCAACTTGCGACCGGCGACAACATCGGGTGTTAAACTTTGTCCTCTAGCGTGCAGGCATCGGATTTCGGGGGTTTGCATGTTCTCTCATCTGCGCGCAGTGCTGCTGGCGACCGGGGCACTAGTTCTCGTCGGCACGTTTCATACCGTCACCACCGCGAACGCCAATACCGGGACCGTCATCGCGCTGGTGGCGGCTCCGGTTGCCGCACCTGGCGTCCGCTCCGCGCAGGTGCGGGCCGTGACCGGCGCTTCGCTGCGCATGATCGCGATCGGCTACTAGGCTCTCAGCCTGACCCAAACGGGTTATCGTGAAAATCATTCACCGGCCGTAGCGGCACCGGCATCGCCGGACGCGCGCCGATGTAAAGCTCCAGGGTCATCTGATTGGTGTCCTTGTCCCAGATCATCTGGGGCGCGACTCCGCCGGGCTTGCGGAACGTCTTGCCGTCAAAGTCAAAGCTTCTGGGATCGACCCCGCTCCAGCCATTGGCCAGGTCGGCCGCCAGCTGGGCGCGCATGGCGTCGATCTGGTCGCGGCTGCCCACCGCGTTTGTGACATCCGGCGCGCTGATCTTGATCCCGCCGGTCGCCAAAATCTCGACGCGGGCCGCCACCAGGTCGCCGCCCGCTTCATAGCCGCCTTCCCATTTGCCCACGGGGGGCTGAGGCTTGCCGCAAGAGGCCAGCGCCATCGCCGCGATTGCGAACAACAATCTTTTGGTCATCGCACGACTCAAGGATTCCCCGACTCAGGAATTACAGGAGCGCATGCTAGCATCGCGGCAAAGAAGACGCATACGGGGAGCGCCATGCCTGCCTGGAAGATCGCGTTCGGAGAGCTGATCTCCGAATGCCTGGCCGTGTTCATCATTATCGTGATCGGCTGCTCGGCCGCCTGCATGTTCACGCTCTATGACCCCAGCCCCTATGTGAACGCCTATTGGGGCGTGTGCATCACCTGGGGCCTGTCTGTCACAATCGCCATTTACGTCACCGGCGCGGTGTCGGGCACCCATGCCAATCCCGCTGTCACCCTGGCGCTGGCGCTTTACCGGAACTTTCCCTGGCGCAAGGTCTTGCCCTACAGCGCGGCGCAGGTGCTGGGCGGATTTTTGGGCGCGGCCGTTGTCTATCTGCTGTATGGCCCGGTGATCGATCATTACAACGCGCTGCATCACCTGACGCGGGCCGACGGGGCGGCGGCGGGCGTGTTCTTCACCCATCCGGGACTTGCCATCAGCGTGATGCATGCCTTTGTCGACGAGATCGTGCTGACCGCAATCCTGGTGTTGGGCATTTTCGCCATCACCGAAGAATTCAACACCGTGGCGCCGCAGGCCAATTCCGGCGCGCTGATCATCGGACTTCTAGTGGCAGCCATTGGAGCCAGCGCCGGGTATCTGGAAGCCTGGGCGATCAATCCGGCGCGCGATCTGGGGCCCAGGCTGTTTGCGTGGAGCGCCGGCTGGGGCGCGGCAGCGCTACCATCGCCTGACAGCTATTGGTGGGTGCCGATCGCGGGCCCGCTCTTGGGCGGCGTGGTTGGGGGCGCGATGTATCAATGGCTGGTTCGGCCTTTCCTGCCAGCCTGGCACAAGGCGCGGCCGGACAATATTGGCTGATCGCCCCGGAATCGCTGGCAAATCCCGTAGGCGCCCAAATAACAGGCGGCTGCCCGCGAAAACGGAATGGTGGGCCTGTCCAAGCTTTGCTTGCCCCGCACCGTCCCGGTTGTTATCCCCCTTCCGCCATTTTTGACGAGAGTTGCTATGTCGCTGCCCAAAGCTTTCCTGGCCGAGTTGCTTGGCCGCATCCAGCCGTCGCCCACCATCGCGATGACGACCAAGGCGCGCGAGCTGAAGGCGGCCGGGCGTGACGTGATCGGACTGGCGGCGGGCGAACCGGACTTCGACACCCCCCAGAACATCAAGGAAGCGGCGATCAAGGCCATCAACGACGGCCAGACCAAATACACCGCGGTGGAAGGCATTCCCGAGCTGCGCGCGGCCATCGCCGCCAAGTTCAAGCGCGAGAACAATCTCGACTACAAGCCGTCCCAGACTTTCGTGGCGCCGGGCGGCAAGACCATCATCTACAACGCGCTCTTGGCGACGCTGAACGCGGGCGATGAAGTGATCGTGCCGGCGCCGTACTGGGTGTCGTATCCCGACATCGCGCTGCTCGGTGGCGGCAAGCCCGTCATCATCGAATGCAGCCTGGAAGACGGTTTCCGCCTGACGCCGGAAGCTTTGGAAAAAGCGATTACGCCCAAGACCAAGTGGCTGATCTTCAACCAGCCGTCCAACCCGACAGGCGCCTGCTATACGCGCGAACAGCTTAAAGCGCTGACCGATGTCCTGATGAAGCACCCCCATGTCTGGGTGCTGACCGACGACATGTATGAGCACCTGGTCTATGGCGGCTTCAAATACACCACCATCCTGGAAGTCGAGCCCGGGCTGTATGAGCGCACCTTGACCATGAACGGCGTGTCCAAGGCCTATGCCATGACCGGCTGGCGCATCGGATATTGCGCGGGGCCTGAAGACCTGATCAAAGCGATGGCCAAGCTGCAGAGCCAGTCGGCCACCAACGCCACCTCCATCTCGCAATGGGCGGCGGTGGAAGCCTTGAACGGGCCGCAGGACTTCATCCCGAAGTTCCAGAAGATTTTCGAGGAGCGCCGCGACCTGGTGGTCTCGATGCTCAACCAGGCCACCGGCATCGAATGCCCCAAGCCTGAAGGCGCCTTCTATGTCTATCCGTCCATCCGCAAGCTGATCGGCAAGAAAACGCCGGGTGGCAAGGTGATCGCCACCGACGGCGATTTCGCCAACGAACTGCTGGAATCCACCGGGGTTGCGGTGGTGCATGGCGCGGCGTTCGGCCTGTCACCATTCTTTCGCATTTCCTACGCCACATCGAATACGGCGCTGGAAGAGGCCTGCAAGCGCATCCAGAGCTTTTGCAACAGCCTGACATAGCGCCGTTGGTCTGAGCGAAAACCGTACGATTCCGCGCGGTTAGCGCGCCGCCGGCGCCATCGTAAACACCGTCTTAAACATGCCTGTGTATTGTCGTGGCATGCGTTATGGCCTCGTTTTTTTGGCCATGCTTCTGGCTGCGTGCCTGGCACAGGATGCAAAGGCCTTCGACCTGTCGGACGATCTGGCGATCACCGGCTATGGCGATGTGCGCGCCGTCATCGCAGCCGATCCGCAAAGCTGGCTGAATGGCGGACTGGGCAAATTCCGTTACGGCGGCAAACAGAAGTTCGGCACGGAAGGCGTGGCGCAGGCGGACCTGACCCTGGATGACGGTCTTCATGCGGTGGGCGTGTTCCGCGCCGAGCCGGAAACCCGCAGCGTGGCCGACGCGCTGGAAATGTATTTGCGCTATGCCCCGGCAAGCAGCGGCGATGTCTCCTGGTCGGTGAAGGCGGGCGCGTTCTTCCCCAACATCAGTCTGGAGAATGACGATCTGGGCTGGACCAGCCCCTATACGCTGACGCCATCGGCCATCAACAGCTGGATCGGGGACGAGCTGCGCACCATCGGCAGCGAAGGCACGCTGCGCTGGAATACGCACAGCATCGGTACTCTGTCGCTGACCGGCGCGCTTTATTGCTGCAATGAAGAGGCTGGCACCCTGATGGCGGATCGTGGCTGGGCGATGGACGACAATCCTACCGGCCTGTTCGAGCGCGTGCGCCTTCCCGACGCGACCTTGCATCTGTTCCACGCGCCGGTTCCCGGCAATACCGGCATGTTCAACCAGATCGACGGCAACCCCGGCTGGTATGCGGGCGCGGCCTGGCAGATACCGGGCATCGCCCAGCTTACCATCACACGTTATGACAACCGGGCCGATCCGGCCGCGGTCTCGACCCGCGACGACGCCTGGGGCACCAAGTTCTGGAATTTTGGCGCGCGCAGCCAACTGGGGCCGGTGACACTGATCGCCCAGCAGCTAAGCGGCTATACCGAACTGGCTTTCGGTTCGGGCGAAGACGCGGTCAAGTTCGAATCCGGGTTTCTTTTGGCCAGCACTGATCTGGACGACTGGCGTTTCAGCGCGCGGGAGGATTTGTTCCAGACCCGCCACGTCGCGGCCGTCAACAACAGTTTCGATGAAGACGGCAATGCCACCACGGGCGCGATTTCCTGGGGTGGCATTGACGGCGTGCGCCTGACGGCGGAAGTCATCCGCATGTTCAGCCGGCGCGGCGAGTATGTGCCGGCCGGACTTGGCTATGGCCGCGCCGATACGCAAGTCCAGTTCGACGCGCGGTTCTTTTTCTGACTGCAGCAAGCCGAGGCCCGCCGCCCCCTTCAGCGCGAAGCGCGGCAAGGGGGAGGTGGCCGTAGCATCGCTTGCGATGCGAAGGCCGGAGGGGGGTTGTATTGTATGATACTTCGCATACAATACGACAATGCTCGACGGGTTTGCAGTCCAGAACAACGGCATTCCCATCTATGTCCAGCTGCGTGAGCAGATACTGGCATTGATCGGGCGCGGGCTGCTCAAGCCCGGCAGCCAGCTGCCCACCATGCGCCAGGTCGCAGTGGCGCTGAGGATCGATCTCAACACGGTGCAGCGCGCCTATGCCGAGCTGGAGCGCGACGGCGTGCTGGCCAAGCGCCGGGGTATGGGCTCCTTCGTCACCGAGACGCCACCGGTGTCGCGCAATGCGAAGAAGCAGACCCAGGATTTCGCCGCCCGCGTCGCCGCCCAGGCCAAGGGGCAGGGCATCGATCTGGACGAACTGGCCGCGGCGCTGGCGAAACTGGCGGACCGTGCCTCATGAATCATTTCGGCTTCACGCTGATCGTTCTGGGCATCATGGTGGTATTGTGGGCGCGCGCTGCCGCAAAGAAGTCAACGTCGTCCTCGCGCAAAAACCCCTGGAGCCGACCGCCCGATATTGTGGTCCAGGCTGCAAAGATCGAAAGCCTTGGCCTGACATCCCTCGTATCCCGCCGCAATGCAATCGACACATCCCCAACCTACAAGTCCAAAACGGAGGTTCACATGAATCCCATCAGTGCGGTCATCTTCATCATTTTCATCGGCGGGGCGGTGCTGGCGCGCCTGGCCAATATGCCCATCAGCGTCACCGTGGTGCTGGCCTTGATCGGCGTCTTTCTGGGCTATTCGGTCAAGATGGCGCAGCAATGGGAGCGGGCGGTGATCCTGCGCCTGGGCAAGCTGCATGCGGTGAAGGGGCCAGGTCTGTTCATCCTGGTACCGATTTTCGACGCCGTGGCGACCTGGATCGACCAGCGTATCCGCACCACCGAGGTCAATGCCGAGCAGGCCCTGACCCGCGACACCGTGCCGGTGAATGTGGACGCGATCGTGTTCTGGATGGTGCATGATGCCGAACGTGCCGCGCTCGAGATCGCCGATTACGTCAGCGCGGTGCAGCGCGTGGCCCAGACATCCTTGCGCGAGATGATCGGTTCGTCGCTCCTGTCGGAACTGCTGTCCGACCGCAAAACCGCCGATGCGGCGTTGAAAGAAGTGATCGGCGCCAAGACCGCCGAATGGGGCGTCACCGTCAATTCGGTGGAAATTCGCGACGTCGCTATTCCCGCCAATCTGCAGGATGCCATGAGCCGCCAGGCCCAGGCCGAACGCGAGAAGCAGGCCCGCGTCACCCTGGGCGCCGCCGAAGAGGAAGTGGCGCAGAAATTCGTCAATGCCGCCAAGCTCTATGCCACCAGCCCCGAAGCGTTGCAGCTGCGCGCCATGAACATCATCTATGAAACCACCAAGGAGCGCGGCGCCACCATCCTGATGCCAACCTCCATGGTGGATGCGATGAACCCCGGCGCCGCTGCTTTTGCCCTCAACATGGCCAAGATCGATGCCAGCAAGCAGGCGTCCGATGCGGTGCCCGGCACGTCGGTGCCGCAGGTGCCGAAAGCCTAGACCACCCGTTCCGCTTTGCCGTCCAGCGCCATGAGATAGAACTCGCTTTCAAGGTCAGGGTGAAGCTGGGCCAGCTTCGCCTTGACCTGTTCCATCACGCCCTTGTGCTGGGCGGTCTCGGCCGCGCCGTCGCCCCGATAGTCCTTGCCGAAGGCGACCTTGTAAGCGCCGCAGTCGCGATGATCGATCACGATCACCTTTGTGATGTGATGTAGCGTTTTGGCAATGGCGAGCTGGTCCCAGAAGGCGGCGTTGGAAGAGGGGAACTTGTCGGATACCGCCGCCAGCGAGGCGCCCGCCAGCGACACCTGGTCGTAGTCGTTGGTCAGATGCTTGCCGTCAAAGAACTTCACCGCATCATCCACCAGCCGGTAATCGATGCAGGTGATGGCAAGCGCGGTGACGGTGGCCGCGTCGGCGGCCCTGGGCAGGAGCCCGGCGCCGGCGGCGCCGGCAACCAGTTTCCCAAGGGTACGACGGTCGATTTTGCAATTGTTGCACATGCTTGCCCCCAAAATGGCATTCAACCCTGCGGCCGCTTCTAGCACAAAATTTGTGACAGGGCTTCTGCCAAGCCTTGCAATGCCTCGCCAACGGGGCGAGCATTTCCACATTTGGAAGGGCGAGAGCCCGCGTAGGGATTTCCGCCCGAAGCCAATTCGGTTTTCGAACGCGGAGGCGCACATGTCCCAGGACAATTCCAAGGAAAAATCCATTCGTATAAAAGCCGCGCCGCGTGCCATCGCGCTGGTTGGCCCGCATGGCGGCGGCAAGACATCACTTCTGGAAAGCATCGCGATCGTGACCGGCGTCCTTCAGCGCAAGGGCTCGGTCGCAGGCGGTTCCAGTCTGGGCGACCATTCACCAGAATCGCGCGCCCGCCAGATGAGCGTGGAGATGAATGTGCTGACCACCCAGTATATGGGCGAGGAATTCACGTTCATCGATTGTCCCGGTTCCATCGAATTTCTGGGCGACACGCTGAATGCGCTGCCCGGTCTGGATGCGGCGATCGTGGTGTGCGAGCCCGATGCGCAAAAGGCCACCATGCTGCAGCCCTTTCTGAAGCGGCTTGCAGATGCTGGCGTGCCGCATCTTCTTTTCATCAACAAGTTCGACAAGGCGCGCGGGCCCTTGCGCGCGCTGCTGGCCGGGCTGCAGGAGGTGAGCGAGCGGCCGCTGCTGCTGCGCCAAATTCCGATCTGGGATCACGGCGTCGCCACCGGCTTCATCGATCTGGCGCTGGAGCGCGGCTTTGCCTATCGCCCGCATGCCGCCAGCGAGGTGGTGGATATCGGCGATTACAGCCGCGAGAAGGAAGCCCGCTTCGAGATGCTGGAAAAGCTGGCCGACCATGATGAACATCTGATGGAAGAACTTCTGGGCGATATCGAACCCGAGCGTGATGAAGTGTTCGGAGGCCTCAGGCGGGAACTGGCGGAAGGCCTGGTGGTGCCGGTGCTGATCGGTTCGGCCGATGGCGACAATGGCGTGCGCCGGCTGATGAAGGCGATGCGCCATGATGTGCCCGGGGTGGAAATGGCTGCGGCGCGCGCCGGCCTGGCGGCGGGCGGCGATGCGGTGGTGCAGGTGCTCAAAACCATCCATGGCGGTCATGGCGGCAAGCTCTCGCTGGCGCGGGTGTTGCGTGGAGCCCTGAAAGACGGCGCGGTGCTGCATGGTGAAGGCGGACGCGAGGGCCGCATCGGCGGCATCTTCGCAGCTGTCGGCGACAAGCAGATCAAGCGCAATGCCGCGCAGGCGGGCGATCTGGTGGCGTTGGCGCGGCTGGAGCCGTTTGCCACCGGCGAGGTGCTGTCCACCGCCAAGTCCGGCGGCGCACGGGCCGAAAACGAAAGGCTGACGCCGGTCTATCGCCTGGCGGTCGCGGTCACAGACCGCAAGGATGAGGTCAAGCTCACCGGGGCAATCGCCAAATTGTGCGAGGAAGACCCGTCGCTGGTGTTTGAGCAGAACCCCGAAACCCACGACATGATCCTGGCCGGGCAGGGCGAGGTTCATCTCAAGGTCGCGGTGGAAAAGCTCTCAAGCCGCTATGGCCTGAACCTGATCACCCGTGCGCCACGGGTGCCCTATCGCGAAACCATCCGCAAGGCGGCGACGTCGCGGGGCCGCCACAAGCGCCAGACCGGCGGCCATGGCCAGTTCGGCGATGTCGTGCTGGAGATCACACCCGCGCCGCGCGGTGCGGGCTTTGCCTTCCATGATCGCATCAAGGGCGGGGTGGTGCCCAAGCAGTGGATCGGCTCGGTCGAGAAGGGCGTCCATGACTATATGAAATCGGGCCCGCTGGGCTTTCCGGTGGTCGATATCAGCGTCGCCTTGACCGACGGTTCATACCATACGGTGGATTCCTCCGACGCAGCCTTCCAGACCGCTGGAAGGCTGGCCATGAGTGAAGGCATGCCGGACTGCGCGCCCGTGCTGCTGGAGCCGGTAATGCGGGTGATGGTGCATGTGCCATCGGACGCTGCGGCCAAGGTCAACGGCCTGGTCAGCGGGCGGCGTGGCGCGCCCTTGGGCTATGACGCGCGTCCCGGCTGGCGCGGCTGGGACACTGTCAATTGCGAGATGCCGCTGTCGGAAGTCTCCGACCTGATCGTGGATCTGCGCTCCCTGACCCAGGGGGTGGGAACCTATGAGATGGCGTTCGACCGTCTGGTGGAGTTGAGCGGCAAGCTGGCCGATACCATCGTCGCCACCCGCAAGGCGGCATAAGCTGCCGGAAAGAAAAAGGACGCGCGGCCCAAAACAGGCCCGCGCAAACGGGCTTGGGGGCAGGTCATGAAACACGCGCGCATATCCTTGGCTGTGCTGGGCCTGGTTTTCGTCATGGCCGGGCCGACCATGGCCCAGGAAGCTTGGCGCGACCATGTCGTCAGCCTCACCACCAAGCTGTTCGGGCATATCGATTTCACCCATGGCCAGCGCGACTATATCTGGGCCAAAAGACTGGCGGCCGCCGACCATGTCACGCTGGACGACGATGTGATTTTCGCCGCCGGCTATCTGCACGATGTGGGATCGATGCCGGGCTGGGACGTGCCCAACCAGGAGCATGGCGACACCAGCGCCGCCAAGCTCGACCAGATGCTGGCCGGCACCGATTTTCCCAGGGACAAGATGGACAGGGTGCGCGAGGCGATGCGCTCCCACATGTTCTATCGCGATCCGGGGCCCAGCCCCGAGGCGCGCTACCTGCATGACGCCGATGCGCTGGACAATGTCGGCACGATCGGGATCGCATGGATACTGGAGGATGTGGATCCCAAAGGCGGCAATCCCACCGGTCCCAAGTCCATCGAGCAAATCCAGAAAGTCGCCCCCATGATCGAAAGCCGCGTGGTCACGCCCGCCGGCAAGGCGGAAATGGCCACGCGGATCGTGGAGAGGAAGGCCTTCATGGACGCGCTGGCCCGCGAGACGGACGACTTCAAGGCGTTCTGAGAGGATTACAAAATAAAAAGGCGGGCGAAGCTGCCATTTAAGGCGCTTCGCCCGCCGGAGAACTCCGCTCAAGGGGGGAAGAGCGAAGTCTGGGCCGCCTTCGGGGGGAGAGAAGGCGGTACCACTCTCTAGGTGGTGCGTCCTTGCGCCATTTCAAGAGCCGGTACTGGCTGAATTAGGCCACCCTTCGGCGCGAATTGGGCCACTCCCCACGCACCAGGGCTGTCCCATGTCGCTGATCTACGACACCCGTTTCGGGGACTCAGGATCCACGCGGTGACAAGCCGTCATTTGCCTCACCTTTTCGCCCGACTCGTCAAACGTCTAAAAAACTTGCGATATTCGGTCTGGGAGAAAGCCTCTCAGGAACACCCAATGCATTTCATGGCCTCCATTCGATTTCGCAACAACCTTCTTCCCCACCCGGTGATCGATGGGGAGCTCGCTACGATTTTGAAGCCATATTCGTGGGTCCGCCCGCTGGACGATTGCCCTAGGGTTGGAGAGGCCAACGTCTGGTCAACAAAAAGGCCCGGCGCGAGGGTAAGTCGGACCGGGCCTTAGAAGCTTTGGCGGTATGGAGATACCGAACGCCCCCAGCTTCCATGGAATTGGGCGCTTGCAGGCCAGCGGAATCAAATGAACCAAAAGAAAGGCTCAGCGGGCTAGGGCCGCCCCGTTATTCAGTCGCTTGCTCTAAGCAGTGGCCCGCTGGCGGCGTTCCATCCCTGGGAACGTCGAGATACGCATCCACCCAGTTGGGCATCTTTCCCGAGTAGGTCATTTGGGACCGGGCGTGAACACGCCAATGGTTTCCCACTAACTGGGCGTCCCATTGATCGTAGGGCCCAAAACCGCTCCGGACTGGGTAAGGGCATATTTTCTTGAAAATGACTATCGCTGCATTCTCATTTGGTACCGCAGCCATGCTCATACACGCACTTAATCCCGCAAGCAGGACCGGCATCAATATCAGCTCACTACTAAGATACCAGCGCATGGACCACCCCAATCATCAATCAGTTTCGCAATATCACCAATGTGCCAAAGCCGCTTAGTACCCCGGGCGGCTATAAGAAAAGGCCCAGCGGGCTGGGGAGCGCACCGGGCCTAGTGAGAGGGGGACATGGCATCATGTCCCACCGGGAAGCCTAACAGGTTCCGTCAGCCGTCTTGCTTATCTTTGTTTTCATGGTGTTCGCCTACCCGTCCGTGTGCTAAGCGACTGTCAGCCTTTCTCAAATTCGGATCATTATGCGCGTTTTCATCGCCCTTCTGGCCGTCGTCCTAGTTGTCCAGCCTTCGTTGGCCCAGCCGCTGGCCCCGGGTAAACCGGCCGGCGTCCATGAGGCGAAGATGAGTACCAACCGTGAAATGGAAGTGTTTGGTGCCGGCGCGCTCATCTTGACCGTCGTGGGTGTAATTGCGTCGCGCCAAAGCTCGACGGTCAATTCCCAGTCCTTCCCAAGCCAGCAGATCGTTGCATCTACTACGACTACTGGCTGATCCGGTCAGGTCTCCTGCTTGTCCTTGTTGGCGTGGTAAGCCGCCCAGCCTGGGTGCCTCCGTAGAGGCTGAGACTTCCAACTTCCACGTTTATCCCAGGGGAAGCCGAACTTCGGCCTTGTGTGCCAAGTCGTGTATTCCAAAGTCTGATCGGCAACGCGGTAAAATCCACGCTTCCAATTCTTAATCGCCATGACCTTCTCCTTGCTTGGAGAATTTCATCTAGCGAATTAGGACACCCCCGAAAGCAAAACCGGCCACTTGACTGCAAACTAGGACAGCACCCAAGAGCCGGGATAAAGCCCTTCATGCCCGCGTCGCCTTTGGGCATTTTGGGAGCCTTTTCAATGAGTAATGTTTGCGGCGCCGTTGTGGCGGCCAGCCTGTTTGTCACTGGCGCCGTTGCCCAGCCGCTTTCCCCCGGCCATCCCGCCGGCGTGAAAAAGGCCCGCCTGAGTTCCAGCTATGAAATCGAGATGCTGTCCGCCGGCGCGGCGATCATGACCGCCGTGGGCATCCTGGCCTCGCGCCAAAGCTCGGTGGTCAATTCGCAGGTCATTCCCTACCAGCCCATCGTCGTGGCGCCGACGGCCTCGACCGGCTAAGCGCGGCGAGCGCACGGCCTTATTTCCGCTTCTGCTCGTCCATCCAGGCATAAACGCGGCGCATGCCGCGCACTTCCACGCCGGGTCCCTGAATGTCCGGGAAGGCTTTGGCGTGTGCGGTCATATCCACCCGTTTGGCGGCGTCGTCGGCGGAAACGCCTTGCGCGCGCAATTTCGCGGCCTGCGCCAGCAGATCGCGGAGATAGGACTGGAATTCGGTGATCAGCCCCTTGTCGGTGAAAGGCGCGCCGTGGCCCGGCAGGTCCACCCGGAAATCCAGCCGCTTGAGCGCATTCAGTGTCGTCAGCCACGCGTCGAAATAGGCGCTGCCCATGTAGGCGATGCGGCTTTCCATCAGATCGCCGGTGCAGACGATATGCTCCTTGGGCAGAAAGACCACGGTATCGCCGGCGGTGTGGCCACGGCCGAGAAACAGAAGATCGATCTCGCGGGCGCCGCGGTGAAGGACCAGCTTGTTGGTATAGGTCACATTGGGCGGCGTCGGCTTGATTTCGGTCTTGTCGTGTTCAAATTCCTTCTGGGCGGCTTCGGTATCCGCCAGTTTTTTCTGCAGGGCGGCTTTCTTCGCAGGGTCGGTTTCCGCAGCGATCTGTTTCTGGAAGCTCGCGATCAGCGTTGGACCGGCGGTGGCCGTCGAGGTGCGGAAAGGTTCGTTGTGCAAGATGTCGAAGGTTGCAAGCTGCTGGCGAACATAATCGGTGGCGATGATCTGGACGTCGGGCGCGAAGATCGAGTTTCCATCGGTATGATCGTAATGCCAATGGGTGTTGACCACCGTGGTGATGGGCTTGTCCGTCAGCTGCTTGATGTCCGCCACCAGGGCGCGGGCGGAGCGTGGCGTGGTGCCGGTATCGACAAGCAGCACATCCCTGCCGTTGACGATCACCACCAGATTGGCGCCGAAGAAGGGATTACTGCCGAAGGGAAAGACCGTGCCGTTATATGTGGCGGTGGCGTAATAGACGCCGTCGGCGATCTTCTGGAACTGGTAGTATTTGCCGTGAACCACCGGATAAGGCGCGGTCTGCTGCGCCCGTGCGTGGCCCGCCCATAGCAGAGCGGCGAAGAATCCCAGAGTCAGCTTGCGTGCCAGCCTGGTCTTGCGAGACGCCATGGATGCCCCCGGATTTTCCACCCGGCCGCACCCTACACAAGAAGGCCGCGCCCGTCAGGGCTCAGTACTGCCAGTCCCGGGATGACTTGACGGCAAAATCCCGGAAAGCGGCCACGCGCTTGGACTGGCGCAAGGCATCGGCATAGACCAGATGCACGTCAAAGCCTGGCGCGTCCACATCGGGCAGCACCCGCTCCAGCTCGGGATGGTCGACCGCCATATAGTCCGGCACCACGCCGATCCCCAGGCCGGCTTCCGTCGCCTGCAGGATGCCGGTGATGTTGTTGATGCGGATGACGCGGCCGGTGCTGCCGGGCTTGCTGTTCTTCTTGAAGGCTTCCAGCAGCCAGTTGATGTCGCGGATCTCCGGCACGGCCAGCTCGCCATAGACGATGATGGTGTGGTCGGCGATCTCCTCCAGCGACTTGGGCGCGGGATGCTTGGCCAGATACGCCTTCGACGCGTACATGTGATAGTGCACCGTGAACAGCTTGCGCTGGATCAGGTCGGCCTGCACCGGCGCGCGCATGCGCAGCGCCAGATCGGCCTCGCGCTGGGCCAGGTCCAGCTCCTTGTCGTCCATCACCAGATGCACTTCCACATCCGGGTATTGGGCCATGAACGCGCCCAGCCGCGGCAGCAGCCAATAGGCGCCGATGCCATGGCTGGCGGTGATGCGCAGTGCCCCGCGTGGCGCGTCATGGACATTCTTGAGCGCTTCCTCCGCCGCCGCCAGCCGTCCCAGCACATCAGTGACGGCGGTGAACAACAGCTCGCCTTCATCGGTGAGGGTCAGGCCACGGGCATGGCGCTGGAACAGGGGGGTGGAGATTTCCTCTTCCAGGGCGCTGATCTGGCGGCTGACCGCCGACTGCGACAGGCCCAGCGACTGGCCGGCATGGGTGAAGCTGCCCGCGGATGCGACCGCGTGGAAGATGCGAAGCTTGTCCCAATCCATGTCGTCCCCCTTTATGCCGCACTCAGCGGCAGGTCACCCGAATGTCCGCTCGCCAGGAAACGTTCCGCTTCCAGCGCCGCCATGCAGCCCATGCCCGCCGCGGTCACCGCCTGGCGGAATATCTTGTCCTTGACGTCGCCGGCCGCGAACACGCCCGCGACCGAGGTGTGGGTCGAATCCGGCGCGGTCCTGATATAGCCGCTGTCGTCCATCTCCAGCTGGCCATGGAACAGCTGGGTGGCCGGCGAATGGCCGATGGCGATGAACAACCCGTGCACCGCCTGTTCGTGCAGCGATCCCGTCACGGTGTTGCGCAGGCGCACGCCGGTGACGCCTTTGGGCTCGGTGGCGCCCAGCACTTCGGCGATCTCGGTGTCATAGAGCACATTGATCTTCTTGTTGGCGGCAAGGCGTGCCTGGTTGGTCTTGTCGGCGCGCAGAAAGTCGCGGCGATGAATCAGCGTGACGTGATCGGCGAAGTTGGTGAGGAACAGGGCCTCTTCCACCGCCGTGTTGCCGCCGCCGACCACCGCGACATCCTTGCCCCGATAGAAGAAGCCGTCGCAGGTGGCGCAGGCCGATACGCCAAAGCCCTGGAACTGGCTTTCGCTGGGCAAACCCAGCCAGTTGGCGGATGCGCCGGTGGCGATGATCAGCGTGTCACAGGTATAGACCTCGCCGCTGTCGCCCAGCATGGAGAAGGGCCGGCGCGACAGATCCACCTTGGCGATGGTGTCGCTGACGAAATTGGTGCCCAGCGCCCGGGCCTGTTCCTGCATCTGGTCCATCAGCCAGGGCCCCTGGATGGCTTCGGCGAAGCCGGGATAGTTCTCGACCTCGGTGGTGATGGTGAGCTGGCCGCCCGGCTGGATGCCGGAAATCAGCGTCGGCTCCAGCATGGCGCGGGCGGCATAGATGGCGGCGGTGCAGCCGGCGGGGCCGCTTCCCAGGATGATGACTTTGGAATGTGTGGTGGTCATGGCTCTGCGGCTTTTGCGGGTCTGGCCATGTCATATCGTAATGGCACGGCCTTTCGTCAAGTCGGTTTGAAAGCCGAGACGGTGCATAAGGTTAGGGAGTCCTATTTCAGCGCAAACTTCTACCCTGCACACCACGAATTCGAGAAATATTATTGCTCCGGGTCCGGGCGCACGCTATAGCACCTCGCCCCACCGACAGGACTTTCGTTTGGATACCCGCAAGCTGGACGCCATAGACCTGCGCATCCTCGCGGAACTGCAGACCGACGGCCGCATCACCAATGTGGAGTTGTCGCGTCGCGCCAAGATCACCGCGCCGCCTTGCCTGCGCCGGATACGCGCGCTGGAGAAGGCGGGCTTCATCAGGGGCTATCACGCCGAGCTGGACGGCAAGTCGCTGGGTTTCGAGGTCACCGGCTTTGTTTTTGTCGGGCTGGCCAGCCAGAAGGACGGTGATCTCAAGCATTTCGAGGAAAGCGCGCGCCGCTGGCCGGAAGTGCGGGAGTGTCACATGCTGTCGGGCGAGGTGGATTTCATCCTCAAATGCGTGGCCCGTGACCTGTCGGCGTTCCAGGCTTTCATCACCGACACGGTGACGGCGGAGAAAAATGTCGCCAGTGTGAAAAGCTCGCTGGTGATTCATGCCTCCAAGCAGGAGCCGGGCTATCCCATCAATGTCCCGGCCTGACATATTACCGGACGCAGAAAGAATGGCGCTAGATTTTGGTCAAGAAACTTTTCAGGGAGTGTGGGATGAAAAAGACTCTGTTCCTGGCGGCAGCGGCCGTTCTGATTTCAACGGTTGCCTTTGGCGCGGCGCCGACCGCCAAGATGAAAGCCGCTGTCGCCGATAGCAGCCGTCCCGCCGCCGACACCGCCCGCGACGAAAACCGCAAACCCGCCGCCATGCTGGCCTTCGCCGGTATCACGCCCGGCAAGGTGGTGGTCGATATGCTGCCGGGCGCTGGCTATTTCACCCGCATCTTCGCGCGAGCCGTGGAACCGGGCGGCCGTGTTTATGCCTATTTCGGCACCCAGTATGACGCCCGGCTGAAAAGCCAGAACAAGGATCCGGACAACCAGTTCGCCGACCTGAAAGAGACCTACAAGAATCTGGGCGTCATTCATGGACCGCTGCCGCAGTTTGTGACGCCAGAGCCCGTCGATATCGTCTGGACCTCGGACAATTATCACGACATGCACACCAAGGCCTATGCCATGGACGCAAATGAAGTGAACAAGTCGGTCTTCAAGTCGCTGAAGCCGGGCGGCTATTATGTCATCATCGACCACAAGGCCGCCGACAGCGCCGGCGATGGCGCCCCCGACGCCTTGCACCGCATTAACGAAGCCACCGTCAAGAAGGAAGTGGAAGCGGCCGGCTTCAAGCTGGTGGCCGAGGGCCATGACCTCAATGCGCCGGGCGATGACGGCACCAAGCGGGTGTTCGACGCCGATGTGCGGGGCAAGACCAACCAGTTCATGCTCAAATTCCAGAAGCCGCGTCATTGATCTCACGACTGCAGGTTCTGTTTTTCTGTGCCGCGGCGGTCACCGCGGCACAGTGCTTTTGCGCTGGCGCCCAGCCGGTGACACGGCTGAAGGCCAAGCTCACCGCCTTTGACGGTGCGGTGATGACCTTGGAGCCTGTGACGGCACCCGCGCCCGCCACGTCCGGCAGACAGCCGGCGTCACCGCAAGCGTCACCTCCCGCGCCCGTGACGGTCTCGATCACGCCTGCCACGCGCTATGTCGGCTCCGACAAGGCGCAGTTCGGGGACGTCAAGCCCGGCGACTATGCGGGCGCGGCTCTCAATCCGCCGTCCGGCGACCGTCTGCGCGCGCTCGACGTGTATATCTATGCCGACGACTTGCGCGGTACCGGCGAGGGCCGTTTTCCCGAAGGCGACCGGCTGATCATCAACGGCACCGTCGGTGCGGTGAAACCGAGTGCGCCCGCGGACAAGCAGGACGGCACCCTGACCCTGCATTATCACGGCTCAGTCCTGACCGGGCTCGGCCGCGAAAAGACGCTGTGCGAGGGCAGGGCCACGCCGGCGCCTTTCGCCAGCGCGCTGGCGTGCGAATCCGACGCGGTTATCGAGGTCCTGCCGGGTACCCCGGTTTCCGCCTTGCGCGAAGGCGACAAAAGCCTGCTGGTGCCGGGCAGCCTGGTCACCGTCGCCATCGTCAAGACGGCGGATGGCAACAGCGTTACCCCGGGCGTAATCATCGAAAAGCCGGCGCCCGCGCCCTTGGAAAAACCGCAAACCGCGCCCTAAGCTTGGGCTTCCCTGCCTCCGGAGAAATAGCATGTCCCGTTTCCTGGCTTTCCTGTGCGGTGCGCTTCTGGCCGCAATGCCCGTGGTGGCGCAAACCGCGCCCAAGTTCGGCACATGGGGCGTGGACCTCACCTCGCTGGACCCGTCGGTCAAGCCGGGCGACAATTTCTTCCTGCATGTGAATGGCGGCTGGCTGAAGAGCGCTGAGATTCCCCCCGACCGGTCCCAGACCGGTTCCTTCCAGGATCTGCAGATACTGAGCGAAAACCGGCTCAAGACCATTGTCGCCGATCTGGAGGCCAAGCCCGACCAGCAGCTGAACGAGGAAGAGCGTAAGCTGCGCAATCTGTATGACGCCTTCGTGGACACGCAGGCGATCGAGGCGCGGGGGCTGGCGCCGGTCAAGGCGGATCTCGACTATCTCGAGAACCTGAAGACGCTGGATGATGTCGCCCATGCCATGGGCTCGATCCGGCTTTCCACCATGAGCGTCTACAACATCGGCATCGGCGTGGACGACAAGAACCCTGATAATTATTCGGTCAATCTCAACCAGGGCGGTCTGGGCCTGCCGGACCGCGACTATTACCTGTCCGATGATCCGCAGATCGTGAAGGCGCGCGAGGCCTATCGCAAATATCTGGCCGACATGATGACCTTGGCCGGCCTGAGCGATCCGCAGGCGCGCGCCGACCGCGTGCTGGCGGTGGAGACCGAAATCGCCAAAGTGTCGTGGAACCGCGCCGACCGCCGCGACGAGGACAAGGTCTACAATCCCATGCCGGTGTCGGCCCTGAAGACCTTGGCGCCTGATTTCGCCTGGGATGCCTTCCTGTCGGAAGGCCATATCCCGCTGGCGCGGCCTGATGGCGGCGAGCGTTATGTGATCGTGGCGGAAAAAACCGCCTTTGGTCCCTTGGGCACCATCTTCAAGAACACCCCGGTGTCCACCTGGAGCGACTATCTGGTGGTGCATTATCTGCACACCTTCTCGCCCTATCTGCCCAAGCGCTTCGACGATCTGGATTTCTCCTTCTATGGCACGGTGCTGTCGGGTCGCACCCAGCAGCTCGACAGAAAGACCCGGGCCATGCATCTGCTCGACCAGCAGATGGGCGAGGCGCTGGGCAAGCTTTATGTCGCGCGCTTTTTCCCGCCCGAGGCCAAGGCCAAGGCCGATCTTCTGGTCTCCAATCTGCTGAAGGCCTATGAGGCCGACATCCAGACCCTGGACTGGATGAGCCCCGCCACCCGCGCCAAGGCGCTGGACAAGATCCACCAGTTCACGCCCAAGATCGGCTATCCGGTGAAGTGGCGCGATTATTCCCCGCTGCGCGTGGTGCGCGACGATCCGGTGGGCAATGCCCAGCGCGCCAGCATCTATGAGTGGAATCATGATGTGGAACGCATCAACAAGCCAGTCGACAAGACCGAGTGGGGCATGACGCCGTCCACCATCAACGCCTATTACAATCCCTCCTTCAACGAGATCGTGTTTCCGGCCGCCATCCTGCAGCCGCCTTTCTTCGACGCCAGCGCCGACGATGCAGCGAATTACGGCGCCATAGGTGCTGTGATCGGTCACGAGATCAGCCATGGTTTCGATGACCAGGGCAGCAAGTATGACGGCAAGGGCGTGTTCCAGGACTGGTGGACCAAGGAAGACCGCGCCAATTTCGACGCCCGCACCGCGGCCTTGGTGAAGCAGTATGACAGCTATTACCCGCTGCCTGAGAGCGATCCCAAGCTGCATGTGATCGGCGCCAATACACTGGGCGAGAATATCGCCGACAATGCGGGGCTGGCCATCGCGCTCAAGGCCTATCATTTGTCGCTGAAGGACAAGCCCGCACCGGTGATCGACGGCTATAGCGGCGACCAGCGGCTTTATCTGTCGTTCGGCCAGGTTTGGCGTACCAAGATGCGTGACAGCGCGGTCAGGACCCAGACCATGTCGAACGAGCATACGGTGGCGGAATTCCGCGTCATCGGGCCGACCCGCAACCAGGATGCCTGGTATGATGCCTTCGGCGTGAAGCCGGACGACAAATATTATTTGCCGCCGGCGGAGCGTGTTCACCTTTGGTGAATCTGAACCACGGATGAATGCATCCCGCCTACAGCTGTAATAAAAAAGCGGCGCGCGCCGCCCATCTGGGCTAGGGTGCCCGTGCCCCAAACGGATGCCACCGATGGTTCAGGCTTTCATCAACCGCGTCGCCACGGCTCATCCGCCGCATGATGTGCATGACACGTTCCTGTCCTTCGGCAGGCTGATGCTTCAGCATGACAGCCGCCGTCTTGCCCTGTTCGACCGCATGGCCGAACGCAGCGGCATCGCCCACCGCTATTCCTTTCTCTCGCCCGCCGCCGATGGCGCGGCGGTGGATCGTGACGGCTTCTACCGGCTGGGCGCGTTTCCCGACACGGCGGCGCGGATGAAGAAATTCGAGCGGTTCGCGCCGGAACTGGCGGTCCAGGCGGCAGAGAAGCTGCTGGCGGATGAAGATCGTTCCCGCATCACCCATGTGATTGTCACCAGCTGCACCGGCTTTTCGGCGCCCGGCATCGATCTGGCGCTGATCGAACGGTGTGGATTGAAGCCGTCGGTGGAACGCACCATGGTTGGCTTCATGGGCTGCTATGCCGCCATCAATGGGTTGAAGCTGGCGCGTCATATCGTGCGTTCGGAGCCAAAGGCACGGGTGCTGGCGGTCAATCTGGAGCTTTGCACCCTGCATCTGCACGAGACCGACAACCTGGAAGAGATCCTGTCCTTCCTGTTGTTCGCCGACGGCTGCGCCGCAGCGCTGATAAGCGCCGATCCGGCGGGCGCGGAGATTTTCTCTTTCAATGCCACGCTGGTGCCCGATACACGCGCGCTGATCCGCTGGCATATCGGCCAGCAGGGCTTCGACATGGTGCTGTCGGGCGGAGTACCCGGCGCAATCCGTCACGCTTTGACCAATTCGCGCGACGAGATACTGGGCGGCGCCAATGATATCGAGTTGTGGGCGGTGCACCCGGGCGGCCGCACCGTGCTGGATGCCGTGGAACAGGCCTTCGCGCTGGAGCCTGCCGCACTCGCCGCGTCGCGGTCGGTGCTGAACGACTATGGCAACATGTCGTCGGGCACCGTGATGTTCGTGCTGGATCGCATCATGCGGGGCGCGCAAAAAAGCCAGCGCGGCTGCGCCATGTCTTTCGGCCCTGGCCTGGTGGCCGAAACCATGATGTTCCGCATGGCGGCCTGACGTCGCATGGGCCGGGTCCTCACATCCGAGATACTGGATGTCCTGCCGCCGGACGATCCGCGCGCGCTGCGCTCACGCCGCGACCTGGTGCTGATCAATGCCGTGATGTGCCAGAGCAGGATCATGGCCAATGCGCTTTCGGCATTTGCCGCGCCGAAGCTGATCGCCGATCTGGGCGGCGGCGACGGCCGCTTCATGTTGCGGGTGGCGAAACGGTTGGCAAAACAATGGCCGGGCGTGACCGTGATGATCGCCGACCGCCGCGCCATTGTCAGCGTGGAAACCCGCGCCTGCTATGCGCGGCTGGGCTGGCGTTGCGAAAATCTCACCGGCGATGTGCTGGAGACCCTGCCATTGATCAGGCCCGACATCGTCACCGCCAATCTGTTTCTGCATCATCTGGATGATGCGGCGCTCTCGCAATTGCTGGGACTGGTGGCGCGCCACACCAAGGCTTTTGTCGCCTGCGAACCACGGCGGTCGGCTTTTGCGCTGCTGGGCGCGCGCATGGTGTTCGCGCTGGGCGCCAATGACGTCACCCGCCATGACGCGGTGGCCAGTGTGCGCGCCGGTTTTGGTGGCCGCGAACTTTCTGGCCTGTGGCCGGCCGGCGCAGACTGGCGGCTGGCCGAGCACGGCGTCTTTCCCTTCACCCATCTGTTTCAAGCCCATGCTTTATGATGCGGTGATCGTCGGGGCCGGCCCCGCCGGCTCGGCGGTGGCGCGGCTGTTGGCTGAGGCCGGCTGGTCGGTCGCGCTGGTCGAGAAGAGCGAATTTCCGAGGCCCAAGGTGTGTGGTGAATTCATCTCCGCAACCAGCATGGCGGTGCTGAAAGCGTGCGGCGTTGCGGCGCCTTTCATTGCCGCCGCGGGGCCGGCTGTGACGCGGGTGGGCGTCTATGCCGGCAATGCGATGCTGAGCGCGCCACGCGAACAGGTGTGGGGCAGGGCGCTGGGACGCGAGCATCTGGATGTGTTGCTGCGCGATGCGGCGCTGGCGGCGGGCGCGAGGCTGTTTCAGCCCGTCGAGGTCATGTCCATCCGGCGCGAGGCGAACGGCCATCTCTGCACGCTCCAGGATGGCTATGAGCTGTCGGCGCATATGGTGATCGCCGCCTGTGGTTCATGGAATGCGAAAGGCATCTTTGCGCTGCCGGCCGCCCCTCCGAAATCTTCCGATCTTTTTGCCTTCAAGGCGCATTTCAGTCAGAGCCGGCTGCCGGCCGGGCTGATGCCGCTGTTGGCCTTTCCCGGCGGCTATGGCGGCTTGGTTGAGAGTGATGCCGGGCGCACGTCACTGTCCTGCTGCGTGCGCCGCGATGCGCTGACCCGCGCGCGCCAGCGCCACGGCGGCAAGGCGGCGCAAGCCGTGCTGGCCCATATTCTGGAAACGACCAAGGGCGCGCGGCTCGCATTGGAACATGCCACGCTGGAAGGCCATTTCCTGGCCACCGGGCCGATCCGTCCGGGCATCCGTCCGCGCCAGGATGATCGCGTTTATTTCACCGGCAATATCGCAGGCGAAGCCCATCCCGTCATCGCCGAAGGCATCAGCATGGCGATCCAGTCCTCCGGTCTTCTGGCGGAGCTCTTGATCGCCCATCGCGGCGAACGGTACGCGCCGGAATGGAAACGCCGCTTCGCGCCCCGCATCCGGGCAGCGGGCGTCTTTGCCCAACTTGCCATGCGCGCGCCCACCCGCACCGCCAGTCTTGGCCTGCTGCGTGCGGTGCCCAGTCTGATCGGACTGGGCGCGCGGCTCTCCGGCAAGGTGCCTATTTCAGCCTGAGCAGATCCTTGCGCAAGCCGGGCGCGGAGGTATTGGGCGACAGCCAGATGCCGAAAAAGTCCTTGGCGAAATTTTCACCCGCGATAGACCCTGTCGGTTCGCCGTTATGGCTGAACATCACGGGCTTGCCCGGTACATAGAGCGCGACAAGACGGTCGCCGGATTTCACTGGTGGATAGACCTTGTTCAACTCCGGCGTCAGCCTGGCCACTTCGGTGTCGCTGATCTGCGAATCCACGGTCTTCATTTCCTTGATGGTGCGTTCCACCAGGTCGTCGGTATCAAAGCCCATGCCGTAGGTGATTTCCATGGCGAAAGGCGTATCGATTGACCAGCTGGGTGCATCGGTCCAGAGCCGGGCGTTGTAGGCCTTGATGAAAAGGAAATTCATATGGCCTTCGCCATAAGGTTTTCCCGACTTGATGATGTCCGCGATCTCGGGTGGCGCGGCGTGTGCCGGAATGGCGGTGGCGGCAAAGAGTGCAAGCGCGAACAGCGCGATTTTGCGATCCATTGCCTTCCAACCTCCGGGCTTTTTTGTTCTAGTGTCCCGATTCCGAAATTCGCATACCCCCTATATCGGGCTCCCGCGAATTTCGGAATCGAAGGACACTAGATAATATTTGGTCCTGGTGTCGTGGTTTCGAAGTTCGCCAAGGTATTGATATCGGGACCAAGGCGAACTTCGAAACCACGACACCAGTAGCGCAAAATTGGGGAGACGTCATGGGCCTGAAGCATATGCTCGCAACCGGCTTGCTGCTGGTTCCGGCGATTGGCTGGGCTCAGACGCCTGATCCGCTGAAAGGCGACCCGAAAGACTGGCTGACGTATTCTGGCGGGTACAATTCCCATCGCCATTCCGATCTGAAGCAGATCACCGCCGCGAATGTTTCGCGGCTTCAGGCCAAATGGGTCTATCACATGACCGGCCAGAAGGATCTGGAGGCGACGCCTATCGTCGCGGGCGGCGTCATGTATGTGTCGCAATACAACCGCATCGACGCGCTGGATGCGCGCACCGGCAATGTGATCTGGCAATATCAGCGCCAGCCCATCGCAACCGGCGCCCAGCGCGGCACCGGCTTCTGGAACAACAAGCTTTATGTGACGACATCAGACAAGCATCTGCTGGCGCTGGATGCGAGGAACGGCAGCGTGCTGTGGGATGTGGCGACGCATGACGGGCTGCAGCTCGCCGGCCAGGCGCCGTTCATCGTCAAGGGCAAGCTGATCGTCTCCGGCAACCAGCCGCATGGCTTCATTCAGGCCTATGACGCCGACAGTGGCAAATATCTGTGGAGCTGGTCACCGATTCCCGCGTCGATGATCCGCAGTTGGCCAGTTGGGGCGGGCAGAAACCCGACGGCATGCCGATCTGGGTTTCGGGTTCCTATGATCCCGAGCTCAATCTCATTTACTACGGCACCGGCCAGCCTGAGCCGCAATGGGCCGGCGAGGGACGCAAGGGCGACAATCTTTATAGCGATAGCATCGTGGCGCTGGATCCCGATACCGGCCAGTTGAAATGGTGGTACCAGAACACCCCGCACGACACCCACGATTACTATTCACTGGAAATGCCGGTGCTGGTGGATGCGATGTGGCAGGGCAAACCGCGCAAGCTGCTGCTGCAGGCCAATCGCAACGGCTTCTATTACATTCTGGACCGCACCAATGGCGAGTTCCTCCAGGCCACCCAGTTCGTCAAGAAGGTAGACTGGCTGAAGGGTGGGATGCCAAAGGCCATCCCATTCCCGATCCGGCGCATGATCCGTCGGTCAAGGGCACGACAACCTGTCCCTCCACGGCAGGCGCGACCAACTGGCCCTCGCCGACTTATGATCCCAAACTGCACATGTTCTATTTCGTGGCCCAGGAAGGTTGCGGCATCAATGTGCGCGACACCGCGCGCAACTATGCCGGCACCGGCTATCTGGAAAGCCCGCAAGAGGGCCAGAGCTGGCAGCTGTTTCACCCGTGCGCTCGATGCCTTCACCGGCAAGAAGGTGTGGGACTATGAGCAGGTCACGTCCCATCATTATGGCCCGGGTCTGATGTCGATGGCCGGTGGGGTGGTGTTCAGCCCGGAGGAGTTCGGCCAGTTCACCGCGCTTGGATTCCAAAACCGGCAAAGTTCTGTGGCACTTCAATACTGGCGATGTGATCACCGCCAGCCCGATCAGCTACAGTGTCGATGGCAAGCAATATGTCGCCATCATCTCGTCCAGCAATGTCTTTTCCTTTGGCCTGCCGGATGGAGGCGCCAAATGAAACGCCTTCTTCTGATCGCGCTGTTTCGCTATCGGCGCACTGCTGCGCAAGCGCAGACCAATCCCTACACCAACAATGCGGCCGCCATTGATGAAGGCCGCGGGTTGTTCAACGCCACCTGCACCCGCTGCCATGGTCCCAATGGTTCGGCAGGCGAATTCGGGCCCGGGCCTTGCCATTCCCGGCCGTTCCTATTCGCGCAACAGCGATGCCCAGATTTTCGACGCCATCAAGAACGGCATTTCCTGCACCCTGATGCCGGCCCATGGCGCCAAGCTGAGCGACGACCAGATCTGGAAGATCACCGCCTATGTGAAAGGCTTGCGCGGTACCGCCATCGATGCGCCATCGCCCGGCGATGTGGTGGAGTTCTTCATTCTCTCTCCTTGGCCAGATCGACCAGATCGTTGAGCTGGCTACGCGAGAAGCTGCCCTTCTCCGCCGTGGCCTGGGTTTCGATCAGGCCGCCGTCGGCGGTCATCACCACGTTCATCTCCACTTCGGCCTGCGAGTCTTCCTGTAGCAGGTTCGAGCATCGCGCCGCCGACGAGGCCCACCGAGGTCGCGGCCACCAGTCGCTTCAGCGGCGAAACCTTGAGAGTTCCCGCCGCGACGAGCGCCTTCAGGGCCAGCGCCGAGAGCCACCGCCGCGCCGGTAATCGCAGCCGTGCGCGTGCCGCCGTCGGCCTGGATCACATCGCAATCCAGAATCACCGTGCGCTCGCCCAGCGCCTTCATGTCCACCACAGCCCGCAGGCTCCGGCCCGATCAGGCGCTGTATCTCGTGGGTCCGGCCGCTGATCTTGCCCTTCTCGCTCTCGCCCGGCGTGCGGGTGACCGTTGCGCGCGGCAGCATGGAATACTAGAGCCGTCACCCAGCCCCGGCCCGAGTTCCTCAGCCAGCCGGGAACCCCCTGTTCGACCGTCGCGTTGGTGAGCATTA
>CAWHLV010000078.1:0-17436 GCA_963830095.1 uncultured Alphaproteobacteria bacterium | reverse complement strand
GGCCCGTCGGCCTTGGGGTTGAGGTCGATGCCCTTTTTGCCTTCCCAGGTGCCGGCCAGCCGGCGCAGCGGTCCCAGATTCTTCAGCGTGTCGTCGTCAACGTCATCGGGTTCGGTGAAGATGTCGTCGGGTATATCGGTCATGTTCAAAATCCGCGAGGGCCGCAATGGGCTATTAGTGCCACAAAGCGGGTGCAGACGAAAAGGGTGGACGAAAAGAGTGGGCGAAAAGAGCAGGCCTGCGATGCCGATTGCCGCAAGATGGCGTATAAGCGGGCAGGGAGGAGAGGTGACGTGAAGATCGCCCAGAAAATCGCGCTGGCTGCCGTTCTTGTGAGCTTGCTGTGCGCGGGTGCCCAGGCCCAGACGCAGGCATTGCCGCCGCCGCATTTCCATCACCTGGCGCTGAATTCCACCGACCCGCAAGCCGCGGTTGCTTTCTATCAAAAGCAATTTCCCTCCACCGCGCGCACGGCATGGGAGGGCATGCCGGCACTGGCGTCGCCGAGCCATGTGCTGATCGTGTTCCAGAAAGGTGGCGCGCGCGCCCGATGCCGATCCGATGGCGACGGCCTATTGGCATTTCGGCTGGGCGTCACGGATTCGCGGCATAGCCTGGAGATGTTTCGCGGCGAAAACCTGCTGGTGCCTTTCTATACCGACGATGCGGGCGATTTTGTCGGCATCAGCAGCGACACCTTTCCCTATCCGCCGGGCGTGCCGGGCCGCACCAAGGCGCAGATCGCCGACGCCATCGCCCAGGGTCTCAAACCCACAGGCGTGGGCGGCAATGGCTATATCAACGGACCCGACGGCGCGGTGGTGGAATTCACCGGCAATGCGCCGGCCGAACGCTTCGACCATATTCATATGTGGCAGGACGATCCGCTCTGTGCCCAGCTCTGGTATCAGACCCATCTGGAAGCAAAACCCCGGCGCGGGCCCGCGCTGACTATGACCGACGCCGATTGCAAGGTAGCGCGCGGGGCCGACCGCTCCTGGCCGTCGCTGGTGAAGGAGGGCACCTATCGCACCCCCACCGGCGGCGTTAGCTTCGATGACGTGGCGATGAACTGGTACATGAACCAGGGCGATGCACCATTGAAACCCACGCAGGGCCGGCTGATGGATCATGTCAGCCTGAGCGTGAGCGATCTGGATGACTGGGTGGCGAAGCTGAAAAGTGAAGGCGTTACATTCCTCAAACCACCTTACCGGATCGGCGGCACGCGCGCCGTGATGATCGAAGGTCCCAGCCGCGAAGCCATCGAACTGATCGAAGAGAAAATGTCACCTCGCCCGCAATAGGTCATTGCTTTCAACGGGCTCTGCGGCTTGTTGTCAGCAACCGCGGGATATGCGCCAATCCGTACAATAAGGCACGGGCTGGGGAGCAGGGTGGCCGAGGAAGAAAACGAGGCCGAAACCGGCCCGGGGGGGGTCGGCGCGGGCGTTGATCCCGCCGCCGAGGAAATGGCGCTGGCCAAGAACCAGTCGCACCTGGCCCTGGCGAAGTTCGCGGAAGCGGAAAAATACGCGCCCAACTGGGGACGGCTGCACCTGAAATGGGGCGAGGCGCTGGGTTATGCCGGAAAGCCAGAGGAGGCGAAGGCAGAGTTCGCCCGCGCCGTCGCCCTCGATCTCACACCATCCGAAAAAGCGGAGCTGGCAAGATGGAATGCACAAGAGGCGAGGGGATGACCATGCTGACACGAAGAGCAATGGCGATCGGCGGGCTGGCGCTTTCCGCCGCTGGCGCCTGCGCGCAAAGCAAAAGTCCGGCGACCATCGCAGGCGTGAAGATCGGCTGCAGCACCTATACTTTTTCTCCGGCCATGCTCGATCAGGCGCTGGAAGGAATCGTCCAGGCCGGGTTCAGAGCCAGTGAGCTGCATCCGCGCCAGATCGAGCCGTCCTTTGAAATGCGCCCGGTGTTTCCTGCGGGTCCAGGCAAACCTGATCTGAGCGCGGAACACAGCTATGCGCGCACCGCCCTGCGCCAGTGGCGGCTGGCTGTACCGCTGGAGCATTTCAGCCGCGCCGGGCAGCGCTTCCGCGAGGCTGGCGTCAAGCTGGTGGCCTATAATATGAATTATGGCGAGGACTTCAGCGATGCCGAGATCGACCGCACGTTTGAAATGACCAATGCCTTGGGCGCCGATCTGATCACTGCGGTCGGTGCCACCAAAACCTTGCGGCGGCTGGATGCGTTTGCCCGGTCCCACAAGCTGCGGGTGGCATTCCACAATGAAGAGCAGATCCCCGACATGCCGGCATTCGAGGCCGCGGTTGTGGGCATGTCGGACTATATCGGGTTCAATCTCGACATCGGCCATTTCACCTCTACCGGCGGCGACAGCCTGGCGATGCTGAAGAAGCATGGGGCGCGCATCTGGGACGTGCATCTGAAAGACCAGAAGAAAAACCTGGGCCCGGTGGTCGCCTTCGGCCAGGGCGACAGCCCCATTGCCGAAGTGCTGCGCTGGATCCGCGACACCGGCTTTGCCGCACCGGTCAATATCGAACAGGAAGCGCCGGGCTGGGACCGCGAGGCGATTGCCAGGCAGGCGCTGGATTATTGCCGCAAGGTGCTGACCGGCCGATGACCAAAATCGCGCACATAACGGGACTGGTGGTTCTGGCGCTTTGTCTGGCGAGGCCCGCGGCCGCGCAAACCCCGCCCGCCTATGCCGTCACCTATCTGGAAATAAAGTCCGGCGCGGTCTCTGCGGCGCGCAAGACCCTGGGTGATTATGGTGGTACCAGCCGCAAGGAGGCGGGTAATCTCAGCTTTGAGGCGCTGGAGGAAACGGGACGCGGCACCCGCTTCGCCATTCTGGAAGCCTGGGCGAGCCGCGCCGCGCTGGAACAGCATTACCGCGCGCCAAGCGCGGCACAGATGCTGGCGCATCTGGCGGGATTGCGCACCGCGCCCGATGACCGGCGCATCTATGCCGCGCTTTATGCGGCGGCGCCAGGAAACCACACCGGCCCCATCCATGTGATGACCCATGTGGATGTGATGCCGCCCTTTGCCGCCGGCTGCGCCGAGCTGCTGAAGGCGATGCGGGCGGATACGCCGGGGGACCACGGCAACGTCGCCTATGATGTGTTGCGGCAGGACCATGAGCTGAACCATTTCACCGTCGCCGAAGTCTGGGCCAGCCAAAAGGATTTCGAAGCCCATGCCAGCGCCGCCCA
Organism: uncultured Alphaproteobacteria bacterium; assembly: GCA_963830095.1. GTDB lineage: Bacteria > Pseudomonadota > Alphaproteobacteria > Micropepsales > Micropepsaceae > Rhizomicrobium. The sequence continues at coordinate 14,236 of CAWHLV010000078.1, read as the reverse complement.
CACCAGGACGTTCCGGCAAAAGCTGCTGCCCATGACGGGCGCACTGTTCGACGAACGGGTCTTCACCGAGATTCCATGAAGGGATGCCGGTCGCGTGAATTTACCGGCAACGCCCGCCGTCATTCCTCGCCCCATCACTCTTTAAATGTAATCTTCTCCACATTCCACAGGGTGCAGGCGCCCTTGTAGAGCACGTTGTCGTTTTCGGCATAGAGCGAATGGATCAGGCAGCCGGTCTGGCCCTGATGCATGCTGGTCTGCACCCAACCGAGCAGCTTGCCGTCATGGTCCAGCCGGTAGATCTTGCCGTCGCCGGCGCCGCTATAGATGTATTTCGGTGTGACCTGAACGGCCCAGGGCTGGCCTATGCCGGTGATGTATTTCTGGAAGTTGAGATCCAGGTCGAAGACCTGAATGCGGCTGTTGTTGCGGTCGGCGACAAAGACATGGCCGTATCCCACCGCGACGCTGTGCGGCGTCTTCATCTGGCCGTCGCCACTGCCGTAAGTGCCGAACGCCTTCTGCCACACGCCGTCGGGGCTGATCTTGACCACCCGCGAATTGCCGTAGCCGTCGGTGATATAGATGCTGCCGTCCGGTCCCCAGGCGACATCGGTGGGGCGGTTGAAGGTGCCCATCACGCCATTGGGATGGGGATTGGTGTCCTTCTGGCCGCGTTCGACATACTCCAGCCACCAGTCGATGGACTCGGGCTTCCTGCCCAGCACCATCTTCACCAGGCCGGTGGGATCGACCTTCTGCACCGTGTTGGAGCCTTCATCCACAACCCAGACATTCTGCTGCGGATCGACGCGCACGGCATGGGCAAACGAGGCGCCATAGGAATCGGGCAGCCATTCCTTGACGTATTTCAGCTTCTGGTCGAACTCGAACAGCCGCGCCGCGCCGCCGCCGCGTGAGGAGCCGCCAAAGCCGGTGCGCGAATAGACGAACAGATGGCCCGCCTTGTTCTTGGCCACGCCTTCGGTTTCGCCAATCGTATGCCCGGGAATGCGCAGCGGCAGAATTTCCTCGGTCACCGCCAGTTGCGGGGTGTGGGCCTCGATCGCCAGTTGCGCGTCGCGGCCGGCCTGGGCGGCGCGCTGGGCGTCGGCCTGGCTGCCGCCTTCCTGGGCAAGCGCCGAGCTACCGCAAAGCAGCAGGATGCTGAACAGGCTCAATGCTTTTTTCATGTGACGACTCCCTCGATTTTTTTGTTGGAATTGGAAGTGTGTGAAGCTTTTCTGGCGCCGATGCCCCCAGCCAGCGCGGCGCCACGATAGCGCATTTTGGCGAAATGCACTAAAAACCGGGCTGGGCATTGCGGGTCTGGGGAGACAAGCCATGAAATTTGTTGCTGCCGTTGCTATGGGCGTGTGCATCGCAAGTGCGGCCTTTGCCGCCGATGCACCCAAGGCGCCGGAGCCGGCCAAACCGGTGGACGCCGCAAGCGTCTGGGCCGGGCGCTGGTATGAGATCGGCCGCACCCCCAAAAGCTTCAACAAGGATTGCGTGGCCGGCACCACCGACTTCCAGATGAAGAGCGGCGGGCTGTATGAGGCCGACGCCTGTCACGACAACACGCCCGACGGCAAGGAAGACACGATCGGCGGGGCGATGAAGATTTTAAATCCCGGTCAGAACACCAAGGTCGATATCGCCTATCACCTCGCCTTCATTCCTGTTCATGTCGAGAATTGGGTGCTGGATCATGACGCGGGCTGGATGATCCTGGGCACGCCCGACCTGGCCGAGGTTCACATCTATACCCGCGAGCCGCATCCGGTTCAGGCGCTGGTGGACCGGCTGACCAAGCAGATCCGCGACATCGGCTACGCCGGCGAGCTGCAGTTCCCAGCCCAATCCAAGCCTTAAAGTCCAAGCCTTAAGGCCGGGCGCAGGCGGCGTTCAATCCCGCCGCATCGTCGGCGCTGAGCACAAGGTCCCTGATCACGATCAGGGGCGCCATGACCGACTGGGGATTGTGGTTGTGATCCAGCCCGAGCGCATGGCCGATTTCATGCGCCAGCACCAGCTCAAGGTCGGTCTGGTCCTTGAATTCGAAAATGTCGATGCGTTTGGCGCCGTCTTCCTCGGCATAATGGCCGGCGATCAGTTCGATTCCCGATGCACCGCTGTCGGTGAGCGATTTCAGTTCGGCGTTAGCGTCCACGATCAGGGCATTGTACTTGTCGATGCGGGCATTGACCTCAGCATTCATCTGTTCGAGCTGCTGGCGCCTTGTTTCCAGCGCCGCCTGGCGGTCGCGCATCATCTGGCCCGCGCTGCTCAGAGTCTGGATCTCGCGCACCCGTTCAAAAGAGGCAAGCTGGCTGGAATAGGATTGCTCGGCTTCTGTCAGCACCGCCTGAAGCGGTTTCAGCTCGGCCACGATCAGCGCTGCCCGGGCGGTGAAGGCGCGGATGTTCTGGTGCGCCTGGAAATATTTCTGGGTCGCTTCCTGGCGGTCGTCATAGACCAGATTGATAGGGACGCCGGCGGCCGTATCGATAGCAACAACAGTGCGATGCGCGGCGGTGTTCCACGCCAGCGCCGCGTCTTCCATGGCGTTCAGCACGTCATCCTGCGAGACGCCGAAGCGGGGATCGACCGTGCCGATCTTCACATGAACGGGCGCGACGCAGCCGGTCGGCGCGGCGGAGGCTGGTGTGGCAAAGGCGATGAGTGCGATTGTCGCGGCATGGCAGGCGAAGCGGGTGTTCATCGCCTTATAGTAGAGCAACGCAGCCGTCAGCGTGCGTTGAGTTTCTGTATACTCTGCGCGACGGACATTTCAGGCCGGTTTATGAACGAAGTCAGTTAATGCCGCGGAACAGTTCGGGCGCTGTGTCGTGCAGGCCTTTGCGCCAGACCTTATATTCATGCATCCCGGGAACGGCGGTGAAAGTCAGCTTCACGCCCAGCGAGGAAAGCCTGTCGGCCAGCCGCTTGTCGGCTTCGTACAGCACGTCTTCATTCCCCACCACAAAGTGCAGCAGCTTCAGATTCTGCTTCAGCGGTTCGGGATTGGCGAAGACGTCCTTGCTGATGGTCATGAACTGATCATCGCCCGCGCTTTCGGCGCCCGCGCTCATCGGCACCAGCCAGTGAAATGTCTCGCTGTGGCGAAGCCCGATGGTCACGGTCTGGATGCCGCCTTGCGACAGGCCCGACAAAGCGCGGTGATCAGGATCGGCGATGGTGCGGAACTTGTGATCGATGAAGGGAATGATGCCGGTCAGCAGATCGACTTCGAACAGATTGCCGGGATCGTAATTACTCTGGCCCTTGCCGGGTCCTTTCGCGCCTTCCATCTGAGAAGGGAAGGGGCCAGAGTCCTTCGCTGGGGCCAGAGCGCGCGCCCAGCGCCATCACGATGATCATGGGCCGCGCCTTATGTTCGGCGATCAGATTGTCCAGGATCAGGTTGGCGCGGGCCAGTTCCATCCAATTGTACTCGCAGCAGTTGCCGCCATGCTGCAGATACAGCACCGGATAGCGTGTGTTGCTGTCGTCATAGCCGGGCGGGGTATAGACGCGCAGATAGCGCACCGAATTGGTGGCTTTGGAATCATAGATCACCAGCCGCACATCGCCATGCGGCACGGCTTGCGCATCATAGAAGGCCGGCCGGTCGCCGGGCACTTCGACGATGTTGAGCCGGTTGCCGGGATCGCCCGCCGGCGCGCCATCGACCAGATAGCCATAGTCATAGATGTTGGGCGCAAGCGGTCCAGGGTCGCGCTCAGAACGCCATTGGCGTCCTTGGTCATCGGGATCGACTTGCGCGGATTGGACAGCCAGTGCGCGTTCATGCCGATGATATGGCCGGTGGCGCGCACTTCACTGGCGCCGGGTGCGGCCAGCTTCAGGGTCACGGTATGGTCGGGATGGATGATGGGCGAGATCACCTGACGCGGCCGGCTGTATTCCACCGGCGCCGTATTGGGGCCGGATTGGCCGGTCTGGTTCAGCTTCGCGCCCGGCGGCACTTGCGCAAAGGCGGGCGCAAAGGCGGGGGCTGCAAGCAAACCGATAGCGATCCCTGCAATGACGCGGGCGGCGATCTTCATGACGACCTCAAATGGCTTGGCGCGACGCTCAGTTTGGCGGCGTCGTTGGCACTGGCGGCCGCGGCGTGGGCGGCGGCGCGTTGGGATCCACCGATCCCATGCCCACCACTTCACCCGAGGCCAGGATGTGGTCCTTCATCGCGCCCGTCAGCCCGTCATAGGTCAGGGCGACGGATCCACAGCCAGCGTCGTGTCCAGCGCGAAGACCTGCAGGTGATAGGGATGCTTGGGGCCGGGCGGTGTGCGCGGGCCCATATAGGGCTGGGCGGCGGCGCGGATGTTGGGGCCATAGCTGGAGCCGGGCGGATTGCCGGTCGGCGTCATCCGGCATCCAGCTTCCTCACGCTGGTGGGGATGTTATAGAGCGTCCAGTGCAGGATGGGCAGCAGCCGCGCACGATGGCGCCGGTATCCTGCATGATCACGGCATAGGATTGGGTGCCCGGCGGGGCCGCGGCTTCCAGGCCAGGCCGGGAAAGACGTTGCCGCGGTATTGGGTATTTTCATCGGGGATATCGCCGCCATCCTGCCGGGCGGGCGTGGTAACGGTGAGTTTGGCGCCGCCCTTGGCCGGGAATTCCACCAGGGCGTTGGGCCGCGCCGCGGGAGCTTGCGCCAGAGCGGGCAGGGTTGCGGCTGCAATCAGGGCCGAGACAGCAAGTATGACAGGCTTCATGGCGTCCTCGCGCTTCTCATTCGGGCGGGATCATTGCCGGGTTTTGCGGGCATGGAAAGGGTCGGGCCTTGCGCAAATCGCGCCTTCGCAGCTGCACCATTGTACGCACGGAAGGGTTGTAACGCCGGGTTGCATGTGGAAACATTGCAATCAGTGGTCAGGGGGCGACCACCGCGACCAACCTGGGGCCCGCAAACATATCCTGAAGACACGCTGCCGCCCGCGAGCGGCCGGCACGCGTGTTTTTGCTGACGCAGCAGACTTAAGAAACATGGAAATCACCAACGCCGACTTCTCACGCCTGTGCATTTTTGTCCTGGACGACAGCCCGTTCGTCCGCCGCCTGATTGAGGAACTGCTCAGAAGTTTCGGGGTGGGCGAAATCTTCAGCGCGTCGACGGCGGACATGCTGTTCGCGGAAATGAAGCGCAGGACGCCGGATATCATTTTCTGCGACTGGCAGATGTATCCGGCCGATGGGCTGGACGTGCTGCGCAAGTTGCGGCACGACGGGGTGCCACAGCACCTGCCATACCCTTCATCATGCTGACGGGCCATAACGGCAATGAGAACGTCCAGGCGGCGATTGGCGAAGGCGCGGACAGCTATGTCGTCAAGCCGTTCTCGGCGGAAACCATCATGAAGCATCTGCTCAAGGTCATTGCCGGGGACAAGGGCGCAGCTGCCGAGGAAGAGGTCTGGACCGTTGACTAGGAATACCAAAGCCGCACGCACGCCGCTGCTGTCCAAGATCGGCGGGCCGGGCGCCAGGCCGGTCGCCACGCTGGTGAAGAAGGGCGAGGAGGCCGTAAGCCGGGTCAGGGAAACATTCGGCGATTTCCTGGACGAGAAGATTTCCGAGCTGGCGAAAATGCGCGCTCGGCTGGCAGACCGGCCCGAGCAGGAGGAAATCTGGCGGGAATTCTACACCGCTGTCCTGGACCTGCGGGGCAGCAGCGCGCTCGCCGGTCACCGCTGGGTCAGCGCGCTGAGCTTTTCGCTGGAGACGATGTTGCGCGAGCGCGACCCCGGCGATCTTCGGATCGAGCCTGTGATCGCCTCGCACATGGATGCGATCAATCTGGTGATTTCGGGACGCGCCGTCGATGACCGCTCGCCGCTGATCCTGCTCAAGGAACTGTCCAGAGCGGTCGATTGCCTGGCGTTGAAACAGGCTTGAAAAAGGGGCGAAAGATCAGGCGGCTTTCCTGCCGGTCTTGCTGTCACCGGCAAATGCCAGAATGTCGCCGGGCTGGCAGTCCAGCGCCGCGCAGATCGCGGCGAGGGTGGAAAAGCGGATCGCCTTGGCCTTGCCGGTCTTGAGGATCGAGAGATTGGCCAGCGTGATGTCTACCTTTTCGGCCAGCTCGGTCAGGGTCATGCGCCGGGCATAGAGCAGGTCGTCGAGCTTGACGATGATCTCCATGCTCAGACCGTGCCTTCCAGTTCGGCGCGCATCTCGCTGCCCCGGCGGAAGATCTGCGCCAGGACGAAAATCAGCAGCGCCGCCAGGATGCCGCTGGCCGAGACGTCGAAGCCGCCCGATACATGATCCCTGATTTTGTCCGGCAGCATGTTCAACGCGGTCTCGGTGACAAATCCTATCACCTGGATCGTCAGCAGCAGGAAGCCGATATGGTTCAGCCGGTCGGCATTTTTGGCGACAAAGGGATCGCCATGGCTGGCGGTGTCGATGATCCGCGCCGTCAGCAGGAACATCCAGGCGACCAGCGCGATGCAGACCACGCCTGCGCCAACCGCCGTGGCGGCAGCGCCAATCACCTCGCTCATGGCCAGGCCGCTGATCTCGTTCGCCGGAATCGGCAGATGGAAAAAGCCGAGGGCCGCCAGCATCAATGCGCCCATCACAAGGCCCAGCAGGGCAATCAGCAACAGGCAGAGCAAGGTCCCGATCCCAGCAGCAGGCGGGTGACGGTGAAGAGATGATGTGTTCCAGGCATTTGGTGTCCTCCCCAGTGATCGTCGGTAATCGCTATATATCATATCGATTGACAGATATAATGATATCGAATATCGATATATATGTCAAGCGGGCAGGAGGACAGGCGATGACGGAGTTTTCGCGGCGCGGGTTCACGGGGCTGATGATCGGGGGATCGATGGGGCTGATGACGCGCACAGCCCGTGCCGCACAGGGGATCGACGAGAGCGGCTTTGTGAGCATCGGCGGCATCGATCAATGGATCGCGATTCAGGGTCAGAGCAGAAGCAATCCCGTTATTCTCTTTCTGCACGGCGGCCCGGGCGAGGCGCAGTCGCCTTTCCTGGATCAGTTCAAGCCATGGGAAAATGACTTCACTGTCGTCAACTGGGACCAGCGGGGTGGGGCAAGACCTTCGGGCGGAACGGTTTGGCGACGCCCGGCATGACGCCGGATCGTTTTGTCGAAGATGTCTGCGAAGTCGCGGCGCATGTCTGTGCGCGGCTTGGCCAGAAGAAGGTGATCCTGGTCGGCCAGTCGTTTGCACGCTTTTGGGTGTGCAGGCGATAAAGCTGCGGCCCGATCTATTTCACGCCTATGTCGGCACGGCGCAGGTGGTGAGCATCCGCGAAACCATTTTGGATCTGGCGCGCTATGCCCGCGGGCAGGCGACCGCGGCTGGCGATCAGACCACCTTGCAGGCGCTGGACAAGGCCGAGACACTTTCAGGTCTGGCCCGGCTTGCGCGCTCAGGCGTGCGTCAAGCAAATGGGCGATGGCGGCAGCCGACCAGCCCTATGTGAAGATGCTGGATGATTTTCGCGCTCACGGCGATGCTGCCGACTGATCGAGGCGGTCGCTTCAGCGGCAGCACCATCGGCATGGCGACGCCGGTGATGGACATGCGCACGCTGGGTCTGGATATGCCGGTGCCGTTCCCATCTTCCAGGGCCGCGAAGATCACATCACCGGTGCTGCGCCGGCGCGGGCCTATGCCGCCGACATTCTCGCCGGCCAAGGGGTATGTCGCGCTGGATGGCGGCCATTATGCCTGCTTCACCAGCACCGATCAGTTCCTGGGTGCGCTGCGCAGCTATGTGCTACCGCTGGTTTAAGGCCGCAGCACCCGCGAATAGAGCGAGTAGCGCGGGTCGAGCAGGAAGGCCAGCCACAGCATGGTCCAGGACGGCGGGCTTTGCAGCTCGTCATAGAATTCCGGCGCGAGCGTGCGGATGCGCGGCGCGGTTCCACGGCACGGCGGGAAAATCGTGATGCTCGTTGTGATAGCCGACATTGAGCGCCAGCCGGTTGAGCGGGCCGTAATAGCTGGCGGTTTCCTGCGCGGGGTCCAGGGTGAAATGCTCCTGTATCCAGCGCCCGGCCAGGGGATGAAGGCCGATGGAGAAGATCCAGGACGCGCCCAGATACAGCAGCGCATTCCAGCCGAAGGCCATGACGATGGCGCTGTCGAAGGCGAGCGCGGCGCAGACATTGACCAGGCTCCAGCGGTTGACCACCAAGACGCCCTTCACCCGCGCTGGGCGGGTGAGCTGGAACAGCGGCAGCAGCAAGAGCCATAGCGCCTTTTTGTACCAGCGCCGTCCGATCAGGCGGGCTTCCCAGTGGCTGGCGATATCGGCGTCGCGGCCATAGTCGCCCTGATGGGCGTGATGCTTGAGATGATAGATGCTGAAACCGATGGCGCCGGGCATGACATTGGGCAGGTCGGCGAAGATCGCCACCAGCATGTTCGCCGCGCGGCTGGTGAAGACCAGCCGGTGGGTGGCGTCATGGATCACGACATAAAGACAGTGGTTGGCGAAAGCGCCTATCGTGTAGGCCAGCAGCAGGGCGGCCCACCAGTAGGACAGGCCCAGATGCCCCATGCCGGCGGCAAGTGCGACCTGGAGACCGACGACGCCCAGCGCGATCAGCGCGGTCCAGGGATTGCGGCCGATGAGGGCACGCACATCCGGATAGGCGCTGGAGATCGCGCGCGAACGCTGGGGATGCGGCTGGCTGTCGGAAATAAAGAAGCTGGGGCCCATTATGAGGACGCGCGCGATTGCGGCAGGCAGGGTTGCACGCTCACCGTCACGACAGGCTCCACTTTCTGCTTTTTGCGTCACACGGCCCCCCGGTCGCGACAGGATTTGCGGCTAACTTAGCGGGAAAGGGCGGAATTTGATAGCCAGTCACGGCCGGCGGCGGAACAATTAAACCGCGCGTAGGGCATCCACGATGGGCATGCGTGAGGACGGGCCGCGGGAAAGACGCCGCCGATAGCGCCCAGCAGCAGCGCAAAGCCGATGCCGGTTGCGGCCAGCATGGGCGTCACCGCCAACCTTATCACCAGCCCACCCATGGCGTGCTGATAACCGTTGAACAACGCCCAGGCGAACAGAACACCCAGGCCCGCGCCGATCAGGCAGGACAACAGCGCCTCGCTCATTACTGACGCGACCACGGCCGCGCCGCCAAAGCCGATGGCGCGCAGGGTGGCGATCTCACGCGCGCGCGAGGCGATCGCTGAATACATGGTGTTCAGCGCCCCGAAGGTGGCGCCCAGTCCCATGATGCCGCCCACCGCATAGGCGATGGTCTTGAGAAACTGGTCGAAGCTTTTGGATTGCTCGGCATAGAAATCGCTTTCGCGGCTGATTTCCAGCGCCGGACCCGGGCGGCTGGTGATGACGTTCTCGAATTGGGTGAAGGCGGCCGGCGAGGTCAGCCGCACGGTCATGCTGTTGTAGGCGCTGGTGCGCATCGCCGACAGCAGGGTCGAACATCGGTGATCAGTTCGGATTTATTGGCGCTGCCGTTGCTTTCGAACGTGCCGGTGACCAGCCAGTCGCCGGAGGGAAGCGCAACATGGTCGCCAACCTTCAGGCCCGCGAACTGGTCCTGCGCGCTCTTGCCGACCACGATTTCGTATTTGCCGGGACGAAACCAGCGGCCGTTGATCAGCTTGATCTCGGGCCGCAACTTGGGGTCCTGAAGGCTGACGCCGCGCAGGTCCACATACATGTCCTGGCCATCGGATTTCTTGGACACCGCGGTGTAAGCGAAATAGTCGGCCGAAACGACCGGCTTTGTGCGCGCCGTTGTTGGCGACGCCGGGCATGTCGGCGAGGATGGTGGCTTCGTCATGGGTGATGGTTGAGCCCCATTCGCCCAGCGCGCCGTCGCTGATGACAATGGCGCGCGACGGGCTGCCGGTCGCGGCCATGGTGCGCAGGAAACCGGCCGACATGGACAGGATCGAGACCAGCGCGCCCACCGCGCACGCCATGCCCACCACCACCACCAGGGACGATCCCCAGCGGGCGGGCACGGTGCGAAGGCTCATCCAGGTGACGGCGAGAAGCTGTCTCATGGGCGCAGCGCCTCGATGATGCTGATGCGCTGGGCCTTCAGCGCCGGGATCAGCGCGCTGACCAGCGCCACGGCAAAGGCAAAGCCCAAACCCGTCGCCAGTGCCGACCAGGGCATCAGCAACAATTGCCCCAGGTCGGGCGAGACGTCGCCGATCAGGGGCACGCCGATCTTGGCAATCAAAAGTCCCGCGCCCGCAGCCAGCGCGCACAGGATGCGGCGCTTCCGCCAGCACCAGCATCAGCACGCTGCGGTCGCTGAAGCCCAGGGTCTTGAGCACGGCGAATTCGGGGATGCGTTCGCGCACCGACTGCATCATGGTGTTGCCGGTCAAAACAGCAGCATGAACAACACCGCGCTGACCACGGCGCGGGTGAAGACCACGACATCGCCGATGGAGGATATGCCGCCCGCCTGGCGGTCGGATTTTTCCGATATGGTGCGGGTGGGGGCGGCGGAGGTTGGCGAACAGCGCGTCGATCTCGCGGCTGGTCTGGGTGGCGCGCTTGGGGTCTTTGATGCGCACCAGGATGCGGTCGATGGTGCCTTTGTTGGTGACCCGCTCCTGATCCATATAGTCATAATTGGAAATGAAGTAGCGCGACTTTCCCGGCCGGTCCACGTCGTCGATGATGCCGACGATATCGAAGGTCCAGGTATGGGTGCCGTCGCGGCGGATGGTGTTGGAGATCACCGGCACCTTGTCGCCCACCTTCCAGCCGAAGCGCTTGGCGCTGAACACGGTGATCAGGGCGCCGGTGCGCGTCTTCAATAATGTGTCGATCTGTTCTCTGGTGGCGTTCAGTTCGGGGCGCACGCCAAAGAAGCGGCGGTCGGTCATGATGATGCCGAAGGGGACCTTGGGGTCCTGGTAATAGCCGACCAGGATCTGGCGCGGCGCCACCACGGTGACGCCGTCAAGCCGCGCGATCTGATCGAGATAGGCCAGCGGCAATTGGGTGCCGAATTTGGTATCGACGATCAGCCGGTCCATCCGCGCGGCGTCGAGCTGGTGCGCCAACCCGCCCTCGATGGCCGACAGAATGCCGAACAGGATGAAGGCGACCACGATGGACAGAAAAGTGAAGATGGTGCGCGCGGGCCAGCGGGTCCGCCCGGCCAGGACAAATAGGAAGATATTTCATGGCCACCCCTATCCGGGCGGCACTATAGGCTGGTTTGCCATGATCTCTTTGTAAAGAGATATAGGAAAGGAAACGCCGCCAGGTGGACCGCGGCGCAGCACCTCATCGCCGAATAATTTTGGCATGAGAGCCGATCGCAATCCCCAATTAAAAGGAACCAAACCGAGGCAACAAATCGCCATACTCATCACCGGCGCGGGGAATTTCGCCGCCGCCGCGCCAAACACAATCAGCCCAGCGAGCCGCAAATCCGAAGATCCCGGAAAGACCGGTTAGTGTGAACACCACTCCCAGCAGCACCGCTAGCATCGCCCAGAACGCCAACGACAACGGTAAAACGAACTGCTTTCGTTGTAAAACTGCTACGTTTGCCACTCATATTCCGCAGATCCCGCTATCGCCTTTAGCATCAATGGTCCCAACACAGCAGCGCTCAGAAGTTCGCATGCGAACGTGGAAAACGCCGCGCCATTGAATGACCAGCGGGGAATCAGGATCAAATTCAGACTTACGTTCGTAAAGATCAAGAGACCTGCCAGGACCATCAGGATCTTCACCCGGCCGGCTACAATGGCCACATTTGCCAAAGTCGTGGTGATGTATACCAGCGGAACTGTCAGCATCAACCAGATCAGCGACGTCGAACCGGAGACATACTCAGGCCCCAATATACTCAGAATCAAATGCCGACCGGCAATAACGCCTGCCACGGGTACGGCAAGCACTCCTGTGCCCGCTGCCAACATCGTCTTCAAAGATCTGCGGCTCCTGTCGCGAACGAGGCGGGGGAAAGCTGCCAGAATAAAGCCGCTGAACAAAGATAGACAACAATCGAAGATCTTATATGTAATCTGATAAACACCTGTCGCACGCAAGCCGCCCATCTTGGCAACCAAAAACACGTCGGACCTGAAGTAAACCAACGCCAGAATTTCCACGGAAAACAGCTCGCTCGCCTGCCGCATCAATCGGCGCACATTGGGACGTTTGGAGGCAATACCGTGTACCCAGAGCTTCCACGGTGGATGAACCGACTATCGCCAGCCGAACCGCCGAGGCCGAGGGTCGAGCACGCAAACCACCAAAGCTAATCTTTCCGGAAATAAGCAAAAGCACCGCGCCGAAAATCGCCACCCTTCGCTCAACTGCGCAACCGCGACGGGTAAAAGGCGCTCATCGGCGGTCAGAAACGCTTCACAGTTCCTGGCTGCGACAATCGGGAAGATCGCGGCTAGAAACGATGCACTGCTGAATGGGCTCACTAACAACAAATTTTTGAAGAACAGCTGGAGTAAGATTCAGGCGCCTGCCGCCGCCGCCAAAGCCATTAGAAAGCGGATGGGAAGCGCTGCCCAGAAATATCCCTTGCCATCGCTAACCGGGCTGCTGGCAATTTCGCGAATGAGTATCTTATCAAGTCCGAGGTTCGTAAACCAGATCCACGGCCATGGCTGCGGTGGCGAAAATAGCGTATGCCCCTAATACCGCGCGTCCAGACGGCGCGCCATCAGAACGATATAGACATAACCAAGCCCCCGGCTGAGAAGATTAGCCGCCCCCATTGCAAGGCTGTTCGAGAACAGACTGCTCCCTCGCCGGACGCTGACAGCGTCGGTTCCTTCGACAACGGACGGCTCGGTTACGGCAGGCAGATCAGCCACGCTCAACTCCCGTTGTTTCTTCAACCGCTAACTCATTGGCGTCCGGCTTGTGAAACGAATCCGCAGGCCTGGATTCCCATGGCAACCCGCCATCGCCGAGGTTCTCGTCATTCACTACCACGGCATTCGCTGCCACGACCGCGTGTTCGCCAACCTGAACGCCTGGACCAATTACGCAATGCGCTCCCAGAAAAGATCCTCTTCCAATGCGAACCGGTGAAGGCTTGGATAGAGGCGCCTTGAAAATCGGCAGACCCAAATGGCGATGATCGTGGAGGTGATCCACAATCACTACACCTGGACTCAGCGCCACGTCATCCTCGATGACAATCGATTCTGCCGCGGAGATCTGGACACCGTAACCTATCATCACTCGATCTCCAATCCAAATCTCTCCGCCATACTTCACGCCGGCCCACTCCGACACAACATTGAGCCACGTCCTAGGGTAAATAATCGTGCCCGCGCCCGCGTGATTGATTCGGGCTGCTCCAGGCGAACAGGAAAGTCAATTCGGACATCCGCTCCGCAGCTTTTGAAGCTGCTTCGCAGCAGCCAGGTATAGAGTCCGCTGAAGCGGAAGCGAAGCTTCCTGCAAATGTGCAGGAACTTCTTCCTCACACAAACCTCATCAACCAACCGGGAATGTAGAATTTGCGCTTATTCAAAATCAAGCGGATGTCCTGGAATCCGTAGCGCTGCAGCAGGTCCAGGTTGTACCGAGCTGCCCAACGCCGCGTCTTGCCCGCCTCGACTACGAAGAGTACCGCTGACACGATCCCGCTTATCGTGAGCAAGTCCGTCGCATCCTTCGCTGCGCCGACGGCCACAACCACGTAAGAGAACTCCGTTTTTAGCTTTGAGAGCACCGATGCCGCGTCGCTGCCATTGTCATAGGCCGCACCCTGTTCCGCGCCGGGCCAAGCCAGAACGGCGGATTCATTTGCCGCAGGTCCGTGACTGAGGATTCGAGACTCGGTTATGGGGTGCATAGTTCAGTCGATGAAAATGGTCTTCTCGCGCGCATAGAGGCTCAAAAACCTCGCCAAATCCACCTGCCCCAGCACCATGTGCTGGACCTTCGCCGGCCAACTGCCGTCGGTCAGAAGCACCAGGTCGCCTTTTTGCGGGGTCACCGCGCGGGACGTAATGGGTGCCGTGGCATCGACGTTCTGAATCCGCATCCGGCCGTCGCCTCCAGGGCCGCCGCCGCCGCCGGCGAGGAGGAGGGAGAAGAAGAAGAAGAAGAAGAAGAAGAAGGAGGGAGGAGGAGGAGGGAGGAGGAGGAGGAGGAGGAGGAGGAGGAGGAGGAGGAGGAGGAGGAGGAGGAGGAGGCAGGGAGAAGAAACAGGCGGCCGACCGAGG
>CAWHLV010000077.1:0-68990 GCA_963830095.1 uncultured Alphaproteobacteria bacterium | reverse complement strand
CGAAAGCCAGGAAGCGATCTCGCTACAGATCCAGGATTCCAGCCACATCACCATCGCCAACTGGCATGCCTATCGTGTTACCCGCACGGTCGGCCCATCGACACGGCGGCGCGCATCATCCGTTCCGGCGACATCCACTTCCGCAATGTGCATGTGAATGCGGAAAGCGGGCTGGGCACCTGCGACGCCAATGGCTGCGCCACCTATCTGCGCGCCAGCAAATTCCCGGCCGAGAACGCGATCCGCGACCTGACGCATCATATCGATATCCGCGAGCGGGAGTTCGCGGTGCTGGATTATCCCGCGTCGCCACCCACGCCTGTCATCGCCGGCAAGGTCGAGAAGCTGGAAGACGGCTTCTATTCCATCTCCGGCGGGGCGGTGGATGCGAAAGGCAAGCTCTACTTTGTCGATCATCATCAGCAGCGCATCTATGGCTGGTCGCGCGAGCAGGGCCTGACCATCGAACGCGACAACCCCGTCGATCCGGTAAACCTGGCCATCGACAAGTCGGGCGACATCCTGGTGCTGTCGTCGCTGGGCGCGGAAGGCACGCTTTATAGTTTCAAGCCTGGCGCACCCGAAACGGACATGACGGTGATCGCGCCCACGCCCACCGCGGCGCATCCCGGCGCGAGCGCGCTCATGCCAGGCAATTATTGGAACAATGGCGAGTTCAAGGACCAGATCGATCTCAAGACCTACCGCTACACCACCCTGCCGGAAATGTTCGCCCGCGACATGGCGGCGCCCAAGGCCAAGGAATATGTCTCGCCCGACGGCAGCCTGTTCCTGCCGGATTTCCGCACCTTCCAGCAGGGCCCGCCGGATGGCACAGGCTGGCGCTTCAGCGACCAGCTGGACAGTTATGGTTTTGTCTCGGCAAAGCCGGGCAGCCGCGTGCTGATCAGCAACGAGTCCGAGGGTCGCACCTATAGCGGGCTGGTGGGCGACAATGGCACGGTGAGCGACCTGAAGGTCTTCACGGATCGCGGCGGGGAAAGCGTGGCGGTACGGCCAATGGCAATGTCTATCTCGCCAATGGCCAAGTGCTGGTCTATGCGCCGGATGGCAAGCAGATCGGGACGATTGGTGTACCGGAGCGGCCGTTGCAGCTTCTGTTGGGCGGCGCGGATGGGCACACGCTTTACATCCTCACCCATCACGCGCTGTACGCCGCCAGGATTTAAACCTTGCCGTGGAGGTAGTCGAAGCTCTGCTTCACCATCTCCAGCGGTGAGGGATCGTAGGGCTCCTCGATCTCCAGGAAGGCGCGCTCGATCTTTGCCTTGTGGGCGGCCGCCAGCACCGTCTTCCAGTCGATGATACCCTTGCCGATGATGGCGCTGATCATCTTCATGTTGTTGTTGGGTATCCCAACGTTTTTCAGATCCTTGATATGCAGTGAGTGATAGCGGTCGGGATATTTGGTGAGATAGGCGACCGGATCGGCGCCGCCGGCCACCACCCAGCCGATATCCATCTCCATCTGCACCAGCGACGGATCGGTTTCCTTGAGCAGCAGGTCGTAAGGCACGACGTCGCCGATCTTGCGGAATTCCACATTGTGGTTGTGATAGGCAAAGCTCATCCCCGCCGCCTTGCACAGCGCGCCGACCTTGTTGAACGTGTCGGCATTCTTTTTCCAGTCATCGACCGTGGGGCCGGCCATGAAAGCGGCGCGGTCGGCGGGATAGAGCGCAAACGAACAGGTGATGTTGGTGATGCCCACCGCCTTGGCCTGGTCGATGGTGGCCTGGGGCGTGTCGCGCAGGTCGTTGCCGCCGGCATGAATGCTTTTCCAGCTGATGCCCAGACTGTCGTAGAGCTTCTTCTGGTCCTGGGCGCTCTTGCCGCTCATGGTCAGGTTGGCCTGGACATGCCGGATGCCGATGTCGCTCACCTTTTTGATGGTGCCGTCATAGTCCTTCGCCAGGTCCTGGCGCACGGTGTAGAGCTGCAAGCCCAGCGGCACGGATTTCTGCGCGAAGGCAGGACCGGAAACGGCAAGCGCGACAGCGCCCATAAGAAAATTGCGGCGGTTGGTCATGATCACTCCCTGTCGTCTTCCAATTTCAGCGGCGGCGCGTGCAGTGCAGCAAAGCAATGCCCTGAACCGCGCCATTCCGCATTCTATTTCGCCACTGTTCTAAGGCAATTTGCCTGTCCTTGCACGACCCCAACGCCCGCCCTAGGCTTTCGAAAAATAGGGAGCGTCGGCGAAAGCCGGAGCGACACATCAATAAAGTTGGGGGGATTGGATGGCATTTCGTAATCTTCTGCTCAGTGCCGCATTTGTTTGCGTCACGCCGGCGCTGGCGGCAACAACCGGCTCCTTCACCGGCGCCACAGCCAACCTCGCCCCCAACGATCCGGCCGGGCAATGGACGCGCCAGGCGCGCGACTATGCCAACACCCGCTACAGCCCCCTGACCCAGATCAACAAGAAGAATGTCGGCCGCCTGCGCATCGCCTGGAGCTTCAGCGACGGCCAGATGTATGGCCATGAAGGCGCGCCGCTGGTGGTGGGCGACACCATGTATGTGGTCACCCCCTATCCCGACATCGCCTATGCGCTGGACCTGTCCAAGCCGGGCGCGCCGATCAAATGGGTCTATCAGCCCAATCCCGATCCCCGCTCCATCGGCAAGGCCTGTTGCGACAAGGTGCTGCGCGGCTGGGCTTTCGCCGACGGCAAGCTGATCTACAATCTGCTCGACGATCACACCGTCGCGGTTGACGCCAACACCGGCAAGGAAGTGTGGCGGGTGCAACTGGACGATGTCACCAAGGGTCCGACCATGACCCAGGCCGCCTTTGTGGTCGGCAACAAGGTCTATGTCGGCTCCTCGGGCGGCGAACTCGGCACCAATGGCTGGTTCCAGGCGCTGGATGTGAAAGACGGCCACACCGTCTGGAAGGCGATGACCAACGGTCCGGATGCCGGGGCGCTGATCGGGCCGGATTTCCATCCCTTTTATTCCTTCATGCAGGGCAAGGATCTTGGGGAGACAAGCTGGCCACCTGGGGCCTGGAAGCAGGGCGCGTCGGCGCCCTGGGGCTGGGTGTCCTATGACCCCGATCTGAATGAAGTCTATTACGGCACTTCCAATCCGGGGCCGCGCGTGCCTTCACAGCGCCCGGGCCTGAACCTGTGGAGCGCGGCGGTGTTCGCGCGCGACGCCGATACCGGCATGGCGAAATGGGCCTATCAGTTCACCCCGCATGACGAATGGGACTATGACGGCGTCAACGAGAATGTGCTGATCGACATTCCCTGGCAAGGCGCGCGCCGCAAGGTGCTGGTGCATTTCAACCGCAACGGCTTTGCCTACACCATCGACCGCACAAGCGGTGAGGTTCTGGTGGCCAAGCCGTTCGGCACGGAGAACTGGGCGAAGGAGATCGACCTCAAGACCGGCATGCCGGTGGTCAATGACGCCGCCCATCCGATCGTGGAAAAAAAGGTCACCAATATCTGCCCGCCCGACATCGGGGTGAAGAACTGGAATCCGTCGGCCTTCAGCCCCCGCACCGGCCTGCTCTATGCCGGCGTGTTCAATAGCTGCATGGATCTGAACAATCACATTGTTCAGTACATCCCGAGTTCGCCCTATGACGGCATGGAAATGCAGCGTCATGCAGGTCCCGGCGGCAACTGGGGCGAGTTCATTGCCTGGGACCCGGTTGCGGGCAAGCGGGTGTGGAGCATCAAGGAGAATTTGTATGTCTGGAGCGGCGCGGTCGTGACCGGCTCCGACCTGGTGTTCTACGGCACCATGGATGGCTGGTTCCGCGCGGTGGATGCGCGCAGCGGCAAGGTGCTGTGGTCGCAGAAGCTGGGTTCGGGCATCACCGCCGCACCCATGACCTTCATCGGCCCCGACAAACGGCAATATGTGGCGGTCTATGCCGGGGTCGGCGGCGGCGCGGGCGTGATCCGGCGCGAAAAAGGCTTCATGCCCGGCGGCAACACGCTCTATGTCTTCTCGGTGGACGGCAATGGCATCGGCACCGGCACCAGCCAGCTTGTTTCGCAAGCCGGCGCCGCGGCGCCGGTCTCTGTCCCTCCGGCGGCGGCGCACAACTGATGAAACTGGTTCTTGCATTTGTGCTGGCCGCTACGCCTGCGCTTGCGCCCCTCGCCTTTGCTCAAGTGACGGCGGACACGCCCAATCCGTTTGACGGCAAGCCCGACGCGGTGGAGGCGGGTCATGCCCTGTTCGGCATGATGAACTGCGCCGGCTGTCACGCCTATGACCTGACCGGCGGCATGGGCCCGGACCTGACCGATGCCAGCTGGCTCTATGGCGGCAAGCCCGGCGAGATCTTCCACACCATCGCGGAAGGCACGCCGCGCGGCATGCCGGCCTGGAAAGACAAGATGACACCCGAGCAGATCTGGCAGGTCGTCAGCTATATCCAGAGCAAAAAGGCCAACTGACGGAGATGCGCATGCGCAGGTTTGGAATGGCGCTGGCCTTGCTGTGTGGGCTGGCCGGGCGCGCGCAGGCCGCACCTGTATCGACCGCCGAAGGACCAGTCGCAGGCACGGCCAAAGATGGCGTGATACGCTTTCTGGGCATTCCCTACGCCAGGCCACCGGTCGGACCCTTGCGCTGGATGCCGCCGCAGCCGGCGCAGAAATGGACGGTGGTTCGTGACGCCACAAAATTCGGTCCCACCTGCGCCCAGGTCACGACGCTTGGCCCCTTTGCCGGACCACCCAACAGCCATGAAGACTGTCTCTATCTGAATGTCTTCACGCCTGATGCGAAGGCAAAACTGCCGGTGCTGGTGTGGCTGCATGGCGGCGGCTATTTCGATGGCGCCTCCAATGACTATGATCCCACAAAGCTGGTGACGCGCGGCAAGCTGGTTGTGGTCACGATCAACTACCGCCTGAACCTGTTCGGCTTCATGGCGCATCCCGCGCTCAACTCCGAAGGTCATGCTGGCGGCAATTACGGCATCATGGACATGCAGGCCGCACTTCGCTGGGTGCAGAAGAACATCGCAGCCTTTGGGGGCGATCCGAGCAATGTCACCGTGGGCGGCCAATCGGCGGGCGCCGGCGCTTCGACCGCCCTGATGCTGTCGCCCGGCTCAAAAGGACTGATCCACCACGCCATCTTCGAGAGCGGTGGCTATACGCCCTTTGTCCCTGAAATCGATCGCCGAAGAGAAGGCAAAGAAATTCGCCACCACCGCCGGCTGCACTGCTGGCGACGTGGCGAAATGCCTGCGCGCCCTGCCCGCCGCCAAGATTGAGGCGCTGGCCGGCACCGCGAGCGAGACCAGTCCCCTGATCACCAATCCAATGGTCGATGGCACGGTGATCCCGCGCCAGGAGATCGAGCTGATCCAGTCCGGTCAGTTCAACCGGGTGCCGATCATGATGGGCACCACCCATGACGAAGCCAATTTCAACATCGGCATCCTTCAATATTTCAAGAAGGACCGCGCCCCGATCAACCAAGCCGATTATCGCGCCTATATGCAGAAGACCTATGGTGGCAATGCCGGACCCGGTGGCACGCCGCCCGCCTATCCGAAAGGTACGGTGGATGCGATATTGGCGCGCTATCCGGTCGCCAAGCTCGGCGCGCAGATGGCCTGGGACGGCGCCCATAGCGACATGCTGGCCTGCCGCGGGCAATACACGGCGGGGGCGCTGACGCCGCATGCACCGGTCTATATGTATCTGTTCGACGATCGCAGCGCGCAGACCTATTTCCCCAAAATGCCGGGCTTCCAGCCGCTCGCCTATCACACCGCCGACATCGCCTATGTCTTCACCGGCTATCACGGCGGCCCGCAAGGCCTGCATTTCACCCTGACGCCGGCGCAGAGCCAGCTGTCGGATCACATGGTCGACGCCTGGGCCAATTTCGCACGCAGCGGAAACCCGAACGGACAAGGTGATGCGCCCTGGCCGCGCTGGCAGAAAGGCACAGACACCCCGGCCTATTTGCTGCAGAGTGACGGCTGGAAGACCGTGCAGACCAACACCCAATTCGCCAGCGCCCACAATTGCAGCTTCTGGAACACATTGCTACGCTACAAATAGGATTTCCCATGCGCCTGTTTCTTTCCGCCGCCCTGCTCGTCGCGCTGACGGCTTCGACACATGCCGCCGAAATCCGCGTGTTGGCGCCCGGTTTTGTCTATAACTCCGCGCTCAAGGACCTGGCGGCCGATTTTACCAAGAAAACCGGGGTCAATGTCATCGTCAGTGAAGGCGGCATGAATGTGATAGTGGACCAGATCAAGACCGCGACACCGGCCGCCGATGTCATCGGTCTGCCCGCCGATCTGATGAACACGCTGTATCTGGACGGCGGCATCGTGCGCGGCAGCTATACGCCGCTGGGCCGTGACGAGCTGGGGCTGGCGGTGAAGAAGGGCGCGCCCAAGCCCGATATCTCCACGGTGGAGAAACTGGTGGCGGTGCTGAAATCGGCGCAAGCCGTGGAGGTGAACGATCCCAAGGGCGGCACCATGCAGGCAGTGATCATCGACGGTATCCTCAAGCGCCCAGAATTTTCCGGCGTCCATGTCGTGCCGGTGTCGAAAGGCGAAGGCGCCGGCGCGCTGGCCCGCGGCGAAGGTGACATGGCGATCCAGCTGGTGCCCGAAATCCTCAACAAACCGCCGATCGACCTGGTGGCGCCGCTGCCGGTGGAGCTGGGCGGGCATATGGACGCGATCCTGGCGGTATCGGCGCGCGCGGCCGATCAGAAGACCGCGCTGGCCTTTGTCAAATTCCTGGCCAGCCCGGAAGCGCGTTCCGCCTGGATCGCGAAGGGTCTCAAGCCCTTTTAGCTACTTCGGGGTTTCAACGATCCCGCCAGCCTTCCACACTGCTTGGGCTTCCGGCCGGGTGACATAACGCAGGAAGGCTTCCGCGTCCGACGGACTGGCGGAAACTTTCAGCACCGCCGCCGACATGTCGACATGCAGGCCCATATCGTCGGGAAACGGCCCCACCACTTCCGCGCCTCTGGCCATCAGTTCCTCGGTCATGGCGCCGCCGCCGAACTCAGCATCGCCGCGCACGATAGCATCGCCGATCATGCCTTTGATGGGACGGGCCTCGACCCCGGAAAATTCCGGACGCTTGAGCATGTCTTCCACCATGGCGCCAGTGAGGCTGCCGACCTTGGGATCGGCGTAGGCCAGCACGCCGGCCTGTTTGACCACGGCCACGAATTTGTCATGGCTGGAAATGTCGGGGTGGGCGCCACCCGCCTTTACCACCACCCCGAACGGAATGCGGCCCAGCGCACGCTGGCTGCCCGGCGCCAGCTTGGGCGCGAAACCGGGAAAGTCAGTGGTTGGGGCGATCACTACGTCACCCGGATCGTCCTTGCCCACGGCAGTACGGATGCGTCCGACATTGAAGCCGGCAAACATCACCTTGTTGCCGGTTTGCGCTGTCCATGCTTCAGCCAGTTTGGTCAGCGGACCATTCACGATATTGGGCGAATAGACCGTGATGTCGGCGGCCTGTGCACCCGACGACAGCAAAAAGATTACAGCGGCGAGGTGAAGGCAGCGCACGATCCATCCCGATATTATTGTGACAATCAGTCAAGCGTGAATTGCCGGTCTTGGCAATGCGTCTTAAAAGAGAGCGATAACAGGGAGCGTTCCATGACGGATGATGCGGTGCAAACCACGCGGCGCGATGCGCTTCTTTTGGGTGCGGGCGGCCTGCTGGCGCTGGCGCCGTTTGAAGCCGCACCCGCCTTTGCCATGACCGGCGACATGGCCGGACTGCCCTGGGCCAACAATGCCATGCGCTGGGCACAGGTGGCGTTCACCGAGGACGACCCGCCTTCCTATGACCCCAATTTCTGGTTCGACCTGTTCAAGAAGACCCATGTCGAGGCGGTGTGCCTGTCGGCGGGCGGCTGCATCTGTTTCTATCCCTCCAAAGTGCCGCTGCACTATCGCGCCAAATATCTGGGCGACCACGACATGTTCGGCGAGATGGTCAAGGGCGCCCGCGCCCAGAACATGAGCGTGATCGCGCGCGTCGATCCCCATGCCATGAGCGAGGAGGCATTTGCCGCCCATCCCGAATGGGCCGCCTGCACCGAAGACGGCAAGCCGCGCCGCCATTGGGCCGCGGCCGACATGTATGTCACCTGCCAGAATGGCGGCTTCATGTTCGACTTCATGCCGGCGGTACTGAAAGAGATCGCCGACAATTATCAGCCGGAAGGTTTTTTCGGCAATCGCTGGGCCGGCAGCGGCATGTGCTATTGTCAGACCTGCCGCACCAAATTCCGCGCCGCCACCGGCATGGAGCTGCCCACCACCAACGATCCGCAAGAACCCGCAGCGCAAGGCCTATATCCAGTGGAACGCCGACATGCGCTGGAAGCAATTCAAGCTGTGGGACGACACGGTCAAGGCGATCGAAGAAGGACAGCTTCTTCAGTCCCAATGGCGGCATGAACGATCCCAACAATGTGATCATCCCCATCGTGGCGGTGGACCGCCAGGGCCGCAGCGGCACCACGCCGGTCTGGGCGATGGGCAAATATGCCAAGCAAGTGCGCGCCTATATGCAGAACCTGCCGGTCTGCGGCCTGTTCAATGTCGGCATCGAGGACGAAAACCGCTGGAAGGATTCGGTGCAGCGCGGGCCGGAGCTGGAAGCCTGGGCCCATTCCGGCATCGCCCAGGGCTTTCGCCCCTGGTACTGCAAATTCAATGCCCGCATCTTCGATCCGCGCTGGGTTCAGCCAGTGGAGAAGATTTTCCAGTGGCATTACGCCCATGACAAATACATGCGCAACACCGCCAACCTGGCGCGGGTGGCGATGGTCAATTCCACCCAGTCGGGCATCTTCACCGCCGGCGGCACCGCCTTCACCGCCGGCGATGGCGTGCGCGCGGCCCAGCGCGTGACGGATCTCGCAGAACGGCTATTACCAGGCGCTGGTGGAAGCGCGCATTCCCTTCGAAATGGCCGACGACCGCCAGCTGGAACCGCAGCATATCGGCCGCTATCGCGTGCTGGTGCTGCCTGACATCGCGGCGCTTGTCCGACAAGCAATGCCAGCAGATCCGCGACTATGTGATGGCGGGCGGGCGCATCGTGGCGACGGGCGAGACCTCGCTTTATGACGAGACCGGCAAGCGCCGCGCCAATTTCGGCCTGTCGGACCTGTTCGGCTGCGACTATGTGAAGACGACCAGCGAGGTGAAGAACAGCTATCTCACCCCGCGCCATCCCCATCCGCTGACCCGCGGGCTGGAAGACGCGCCGCGCATCATCGCCGCCACCCAGCAGATCACGGTCAAGCCGCATGACGATGCCAAAGCGCCGCTGACCCTGGTGCCCAGCTATCCCGACCTGCCGATGGAGCGGGTCTATACCATGACGCCGCAAACCAATATCGCCGATGGCCTTCTGCCGCCAGGTCGGCAAGGGCCGCGTGGTCTATTTCCCCATGGACCTGGACCGCACCTTCTGGGAAGTGCTGGCCGCCGATCATCTGGTGCTGCTGAAGAACGCGGTGGACTGGGCGGCGGAAGAAACGCAGCCCATGACTGTAAGCGGCCCCGGCCTGGTGGACATTTCCTATTGGCGGCAGAAGAACTCGCTGGCCGCCCATATCGTCAATATGAACAATCCCATGATGATGAAAGGGCCCTATCGCGAGATGCTGCCGGCCGGGCCCTATAGCGTGTCGCTGGAAATTCCCGCTGGCGCCAAGGTGGGCGCGGTCAAACTGCTGGAAAGCGGGGCGGTGCCCAAGACCTCACGCGACGGCACCCGGCTGGTGGTCGAAGTGCCAAAGATCCGCCTGCATGAAGTGGTGGCAGTCGATCTGGTTTAACGCGGCCGCGGGCGATAGACGCGCAAAGCGCTGTCGCCCATCACGGTGCGGACAGCGGCCGATTCCTTGTCGGCAATGGCCTCGCGCGCCAGCTCAAACCAGCCGGCATAGTCGCCGGCCAGGGTGAGAACCGGCCAGTCACTGCCCCATAACAGCCGGTTCGGCCCGAACAGGTCGAACAGCACGCCGATGGCGGCGATGATATCCGCGCGGCTGCCGTGATGCGGCAATTCGTTCAACAGCCCGCTGACCTTGCAGGTGACATTGGGCGCGGCTGCCAGCCTTTCCAGATCACGCGCCCATGCCGCCATGGCATCGGCGTTGCCCCAGCTTCGGCTTGGCGCCATGATCCAGCACAATGGAAAGCTGCGGATGACGCGCCGCCAGTTCGGTGATGGCGCCGATCTGGTGCGACAGGATGAGGGCGTCGAACACCAGACCTTCGGCGGCAATCGCATTCAGCGCCGGATCAATGCGGCTTGGCGGATCCAGTTCGGGTCTTCCAGATCCTGGAGCATCGGACGCACGCCTAGAAAATGCCGGTCGGTGGCGCGGCGGCGCACTTCGCTGACGGCGTCAGGCGCGAGAAGGTCGATCCAGCCCACGACGCCCAGCACCCAGGGCGTCTTGCGGGCTATCGCCAGTATGTAGTCGGTCTCTTCCGGCGTGGGCGCGGCCTGCACCAGAATGGTGGCGTCCACGCCTGCCTGAATCAGCAGCGGCCGCAGCTCGGCCGTGGAAAACGCCCGATGGATGGGATTATCCGGCTTCAACCAACCGTAATCGCCGCGAGCCGGATCCCAGAAATGCTGATGGGCGTCAACGATCATGGCAGCGGTGCGTCAGCCCGGACCAGTTTTTCCTGAACCAGATCCTGCCACAGCGCGGCGGGAATTTTGTGACGATAGAGCGCGATGGTCTGGTTGGCGCGTTCCGGTGAATCCAGACCGGGAATGACGCTGGCGACCAACTTATGTGCCAGCGGAAACTGCAGCGCCGCTGCGGCCAGCGGCACGCCATGGCGATCGCACACGGCCTCTATCCGGCGCACCTTTTCCACCACCTCTGAGGGCGCGGTTTCGTAATTGTAATAGAGCGGCGCGCCGGTCTTGGTACCCACCGCCAGAATGCCGGAATTGTAAGGGCCGCCTACGACAATGACAGTGCCGGCTTTCTCACAAAGCGGAAACAGGTCATCCAGCGGCTTCTGTTCCAGCAGCGTATAGCGGCCAGCGAGCAGGATCACATCCAGCCGCGCATGGCTCATCACCTCCAGGCAGGCCGGCACTTCATTCACGCCCATGCCGAAACCGGAGATCGCTTTGGACGCGCGCAGTTCTTCCAGCGCTTTCAGTCCACCGCCTTTTGTCAGCTCGGCCATGCGGGCGGCGTTTTGATCGCCATGAGTCAAACGGCCGATGTCATGGATATAAAGAATGTGGATGCGGGACAGGCCCAGCCGCTGCAGGCTGGCCTCATACGAGCGCATCACCGCATCATAGGAATAGTCATAGACCGGTTCGAACGGCATGGGCGTGGCGTAGCCGTGGCGCACCTGCGTTTCATCCACCGGACCGGGCACCGGTTTCAGCAGCCGTCCGACCTTGGTCGAGAGCACAATGTCCTTGCGGCGCCGCAGGGCATCACCCAGCCGACGCTCCGACAGGCCGAAGCCGTAGAAAGGCGCAGTGTCGTAGTAGCCAAAGCCAAGCGTTTCCGCCACGGCCAGCGTGGTATGCGCCACTTCATCTGCCAGCGGCAGAAACAGATTGCCCAAAGGCGCTGTGCCGAAGCCCAGCTCCGTGACCTTCAGTCCGGTCGCGCCCAAATTACGCCGCGTGATCATGCCGTTTTCAACCTTGGGGCAAACAGCCCGAAACTCACCACTACGGCATAACAGGCCGCCAGGATGAACATGCTCCAGTGCAGCGCGCCGGTGAACGAGGCGAATAGCGTCATGATCGGTGGCACCACTGCGGCGCCGCAGATCGCCATCACGATAAAGGAGGACGCAAACTCGGTCTCGTGCCCCAGGCCTTCAAGCCCCAGCGCGAAGATGGTGGGGAACATGATGGACATGAAGAAGCTGGTTGCCACCAATGCCCAGATGCTGGGGAAACCGCCGAGCACCGCGGCCAGGCAGCACAGAATAATATTGCAGCCGGCATAGAGCACCAATTGGCGCGGCGGATTGATGGTCCGCTGCAGCCAGGCGCCGACAAAGCGGCCGACACAAAAGGCGATCATGGTCGCTTCCAGATAGACCTGCGCCCCCGTGCGTTCGGGCACATGGGCTGCTTCCTGCGCGAAATCCACCAGCAGGCTCCAGGTGCCGACCTGGGCGCCAACATAAAAGAATTGCGCAATCACGGCATAGAGAACGCGCGGGCGGGCCAGCACGGCAAAGGGCGAGTGCGACGTTTCCGGCGTGACGTCGGGGCGCAACGGCGGATATTTGGTGATCGCAATAGCGGATGCGATCACGACCATCAGAATGCCCAGCACCAGATAGGGCGGACCGACGGCGGCAGCCTCCTGCGCGCGCCAATGATCCACCGCGGCCGGCCCCATCGCGGCCATCTGCGCCGGGGTGTATTCGACACCAGAGAAAATCACATAACCGCCGACCAGCGGTCCCAGCACGGTGGCGACGCCGTTGAACGCCTGGGCGAAATTCAGCCGCGGCGACGCGGTTTGCGGCGCGCCCAGAATGGTGATGTAGGGATTGGCGCTGGTTTCCAGAAAGCCCGCACCGATGGCGATGATGTAAAGCGCCGCCAGGAATATCCAATAGACCCGCATGTGTGCCGCCGGCACAAACAGGAAGGCGCCGATGGCGTAGAACGCCAGGCCCATGATGATGGTCTTCTTGTAGCCCAGACGGCGTATGACCATGGCGGCGGGCAGCGGCGCACAGAAATAGCCGATATAGAAGGCGAACTGGGTCAGGCTGGCTTGCGGCCGGGTCAGATCCAGCGCTTTCTGGAAGTGATGCAGCAACAGGTCGTTGAACTGAGACGCCAGGCCCCAGGCGAAGAACAGAGTGGCCGTCAGCGCAAAGGCAACGACATAACGTTTTTCAACAACTGGAAGCTTCGACATTCCTGCCCCTTGTTCGGGTCTGTTGCCCGTTATTCCGTGCAGTTAAGCGGAAAAAAGGGGGCGACGCTACATGGTCGCGCCGATCTGCCAGGGGACGAATTCGGCATCGCCATAGCCGAGCTTTTCGGACTTGGAACGCTCGCCGGATGCGATCTTCAGAATATGTTCGAAAATCTCCTTGCCCTTGTCGGCGATGGAGACGCCGTCCAGCACATCGCCGCAATTGATGTCCATATCGTCCATCATGCGTTCATAGACGCCCGTGTTGGTGGCCAGTTTGATCGAGGGCGTGGGCTTGCAGCCATAGGCCGAGCCGCGGCCGGTGGTGAAGCAGAGAATATTGGCCCCCCCCGCCACCTGCCCGGTCGCCGAGACGGGGTCATAACCGGGCGTGTCCATGAACACGAAGCCCTTGGCGGTGACAGGTTCGGCATATTCCACCACCGCCTTCAGCCGGGTGGTGCCGCCCTTGGCGGCGGCGCCCAGCGATTTTTCCAGAATGGTGGTCAGGCCACCCGCCTTGTTCCCCGGCGAGGGATTGTTGTTCATGCTGCCGGCATTGCGGCTGGTGTAATCCTCCCACCAGCGGATGCGCTCGATCAGTTTTTTGCCAATTTCAGGCGAAGCCCGCCGGGTCAGCAGATGTTCGGCGCCGTAGATCTCAGGCGTCTCGGACAAAATCGCGGTGCCGCCATGGGCCACCAGCAGATCCACCGCCGCACCCAGCGCCGGGTTGGCGGTGATGCCGGAATAGCCGTCGCTGCCGCCGCATTGCAGCGCCAGCATCAGCTCCGACGCCGGCGCAGTCTCGCGCTTGACCGCATTGGCGGCGGGCAGCAGATCGCGCACCGCGGCGATGCCGGCTTCGATTGCCTTCTGCGTGCCGCCCGAATCCTGGATAGTGAGGGAGCGGAATGTGCCGCTTTCGGTGATGTTATAGGCCTGCTTCCAGCGCGCGATCTGGAAGGTCTCGCAGCCCAGGCCTACCATCAGCACCGCGCCCATGTTTGGGTTGGCGGCATAGCCCCATTGGGTGCGCTTCAGGACTTCATAGCCTTCACCCTTGCTGTCCATGCCGCAGCCATGGCCATGCACCAGCGGGATCACGCCATCCACTTCCGGGAAGTCGTCGAGCAGGCCGCGCTTTTCCACTTCGCGCGCGATCAGCCGCGCCACCGTGGCCGAGCAGTTCACCGAGGTGAGAATGCCCAGATAATTGCGGGTGCCGACCCGGCCATTGGCGCGGCGAAAACCCTGGAAGGTGGCGCCGGACAGCGGCGCGGGATCCTTCGCATCCACCTCGAACTGATAGTCGCGGTCCACGGCGTGGAAGCCGATATTGTGTTCATGCACCCAGTCGCCGGGCACGATGTCCTGGGTGGCGAAGCCGATGATCTGGCCGAACTTCAGCGCCGGTTCGTCTTTTTTGATGGCGCGCACCGCCGCTTTGTGGCCGGGGGGAATACGCCGGATGATCTTCACATCATCGACGATGTCGCCGGGGGAAAGGCCGTTCACCGCGACCACGACATTGTCGGTCGGATGCAGCCTGAGGAAAGACGCCATGATTGCTCCTGACAGCGAAGGGGGCTCTTATAGTCCAAGCTTCTATGAGAGAGTATCAAAATGAGCCGTCGCCTCTGCTTTGCCCTGGACTTGGTCGATGACGCCGCCAAAATCTCACAATATGAGGCGTTCCACCGCCCCGGCGGGGTATGGCCGGAGATTGTGGATGACATCGCCGCCCAGGGGATCGAGGGCATGGAAATCTGGCGCACAGGTGACCGCATGGTGATGATCGCCACCGTGGCCGACGACTATCCGCGCGTGCGCGATATCCCCGCCAAGTATGATGAATGGGAAGGCCTGATGTGGAGCTTCCAGAAAGCCCTGCCCCGTGCCGCGCCGGGCGAAAAATGGGTGCCGATGAGCCAGATCTTCGACTTGGCTCAGCAGAAGGGCGTCACGGCTTCATAGCGGGCCCTGCCAATGTCCGCTCTTCCTTGAGTTGTGCCAGCCACTCGAGCAAGCCAGCGATATTGCCGGCCGCAACGGCATGCTTCGACATCTTGTCTCCACACCCCGGCGACACAGATGTGATCAGCCAACTCGATCGACTCAGTTCCATTGAAACGAAAATTGCGCGAAGATCCGTGTGGATAGCGCTCGGTGCTTCGGGTCGGTCTGCTAGAACTTTCATGGCGGCCTCCAGAGTGGTTTGGATAGAAACCTCACTCTGCCAACGGCACCGGTCGCTATCCAGCTTCGCCCATAGGATCTTTGCGCGTCAAAGGCGGACATTCCTAATGGCTTCGCTTATGATACTGGCTGCGCATCCTAGGAACGCGCGGGCTGGCGTCACAGCATCTTGAATTCGGGATCCAGCCGCTCTTTCACCGCATCCTCGTTCAACCCGATGCCGATGCCCGGTGCATCGGGCACCGGCAGGAAGCCTTCGGCATCCAGCGTCACGGGATCGCAAAGTTCGGTGAAGGACTTTTCCTGATACTGGGTGAATTCCTGGACCAGCAGATTGGGGATCACGCCGCAGACATGGGTGATGGCAAGCGTGCCCAGCGGCGAACACACGCCATGCGGCGCCAGCGGGATATTGTAGGTCTCCGCCATGTTGGCGATCTTCATGCCTTCAAACAGGCCGCCGGTCTTGGTGAAATCGGGCTGGATGATGGAGAGCGCCTGCTTCTCCAGGAACGGCCGGTAGCCATAGCGGGTATAGATATTCTCGCCCGCCGCGATCGGCACCCGCGTATTGTTCCTGATACGCAGCATGGATTCGACATCGTCGCTGGGCACCGGCTCTTCCACCCATAATGGCCGATACTGCTCGATCTGATCGCAGATCTGGATGCCGGTTTCCGTGTCATAATGGGCGTGGCACTCCAGTGCGATCTCCACATCCTTGCCCAGCGCCTTGCGGAAGCCGGCAAAGAAATTGACCACGTCATCCACCTGGCTGTTGGTCATGTGCAGATCATAGGGCCGGGTCGGCTCATAGCCCTTCTTGATGGACCAGGTATCGTTGGAATAATCCAGTCCGACCTTGATCACTTTGGTTTTGGTCTCGTCCAGCACCCGGCGCGCAATATCGGGATTGGCGGCATGCAGATAGACCGGAACGCGGTCGCGCATCTTGCCGCCGATCAGGTGATGGATGGGCAGACCGAAAGCCTTGCCGGCCAGATCCCACAGCGCCATCTCGATGCCACTGACGGCGGTGAGATAGGGCCCGCCCTGGCCATGCATGAACATCGCCGAGGGGCCGCCGCCCAGATCGACTTTGTGATAGCCCCAGAAGTCCGCAAGGATGCCCTGGATGTCGAGCGGATCGCGGCCCTTCAGCATCACATTGAAGTTCTTGTTGATGATGTATTCGGTGCCGACGGAATCCACACACTCACCGGTGCCGGTCAGGCCTTCCTCGGTATAGACGCGCACAAAGCGGCTGTTGAAGCCGTTCTTGAGGCGGATGGCGCGCACTTCGCGGATGCGCAGCTTCGGCGCGCGGCTGGTGCCAAGTGCCTTGGCATCGGACAGCAGCGCGGCATAAAAACCCGCGCCGATAAAAGAACGGCGATCCATCAACCCCTCCAACAGATAGGTGCGCGACTAAAGCATGCCGTTTCTGGTAGCGCTAACCAATTTCTTGGGCGCTCAGGCCTGCGCCACCGCCTGCGCCACCAGATCGCCCACCAGATGGGTGGGATGCGGACGCACGGCTGCTTCATAAAGAGTTGTCAGCACCACGCAGATCGTGCCGGTATCCGGATCGGCCCAGGAATAGGTGCCGGTCGAACCGTTGTGACCGAATGTGCGCGGACCGCAGGCCGGCGCACCCACACTGGGCGGCAGGTCGAAACCCAGCCCGCTGGCTTTCACGCCGGGCGGGCTCTGGTTGGTGATCATCAGCTGCTCATTGGCGGCTTTCATAATGGTGCCGCGCTGGTCCAGGAATTCGCGGTAGAAGCGATTGATGTCGGCGGCCGAGCCCAGCGCCCCGCCCCAGGGCGCACCCAGATTGCGCCAATAGCTGCTGTTCCAGTTCCAGTCATTCCAGCTTTTCTTGCCATCGTCGGTCATGGCAGGTGCGGCCTGACTGGGCACGGTGGCCGCATTGGCGCGGCCGCGCAGGCCAAAGCCGGTATGTGTCATGCGGAGCGGACGGAATACGCGCTCTTCCACAATGTCGGCGATCGGCTTGCCGGTGATCTTCTGCGCGATTTCGGCCGACAGAAGAATGCCCATGCTGGCATAGGAATATTTGGTGCCCGGCGGGAATTTCAGCGGCGCCTTCAGCGCGCCTTCACAATAATCGGCGAGCGTGGCGTGGTCCTGGCGCAACATCTCGTCATTGGCGAGCATGTCGGGCAGGCCGGCGGTGTGGGTCAACAGATTGCGGATGGTGATGGTCTCGCGGCCATCGCCGGTGAAGCCGGGAAAGAACTTCACGACCGCGTCGTCCAACGACAGCTGGCCGGCATCCACCAGGCTCATCACCGCGGCCGCCGTCATCGGTTTGGAGATGGAGGCCAATAAGAAGACCGGCTCGGGCCCCTTGGCGGTGCCGAAATTCCTGGCGAACTGGCGCGAGCCCTGCGTCACCAGAATGGAGGCGCCTTCGACCCGGCCGTCCTTGATCCAGTCGGCCACCACCGCGGCGGCCTGTTCCAGCTTGGCCTTGTCCCAACTGCCCATTGCGGCTTGAGCCGGCAGCGCGCCCGCAATCATGGTTGCCCCCGTGGCTTTCAGAATGTCCCTGCGGTTCATCCGGTTTCCTCTTTATTATGGTCGGCCGGCCTGCCGCTCTTGCGCTCGCCTGGCCGATCCTCCGTTGCCGTTTGGACTCTCCTATCATGCCCATGCAAAAACCGCATCGGTCGATAGCCAGTTTGGCTTGGACCGGCTAGAACCCCGCCACTAGTTTCGCCTGCAAATTTCAGCGTTCAGGAGCAGTTGATGAGCAAGATGTCGCCCAGCGAGATGGCGCAGATCCTGGCCAAGGGCCTTCTGTCCTTTCCGGTCACCCATTTCGACAAGGACTTCCGCTTTCAGGAAGGCCCCTATCGCGAGCATTGCGCCTGGCTGCTCGGCTTCAAGCGCCTGACCGGGCTTTTCGCTGCCGGTGGCACGGGTGAATTTTTCTCCCTGACCCCGGCCGAAGTGGGCCAGGTGGTTGCGGCCGCGGTGAAAGAGACCAATGGCCTGACCCCGGTGATCGCAGGCTGCGGCTATGGCACGGCCGTCGCGGTCGAGCTGGCCAAATCGGCCGAAGCCAACGGCGCCAACGGCCTCCTGCTCTTGCCGCCCTACCTGATGGTGCCGAACCAGGAAGGCCTGATGGCGCATATCGAGGCGGTGTGCAAATCGACCAAAATCGGCGTCATCGTCTACAACCGCGACAATGCCATCCTGACCGAGGACAGCCTGGCCAAACTCTGCGACCGCAACCCCAATCTGGTCGGCTTCAAGGACGGTGTCGGCGACATCGAGCTGATGATGCGGGTTTATTCCAAAATGGGCGACCGGCTGACCTATGTCGGCGGCCTGCCCACGGCGGAGACCTTTGCCCTGCCCTATCTGGAGATGGGTGTGACCACCTATTCCTCGGCCATCTACAATTTCATGCCGGAGTGGGCGCTGGCCTTCTATGACGCGGTGCGCGCCAAGGACCATGCCAAGGTGATGAAGGGGCTGAAGGAATTCGTGCTGCCCTATATCGCCATCCGCAATGAGAACAAGGGTTATGCCGTCTCCATCGTCAAGGCGGGCATGCGGGTGATCGGCCGCGATGCCGGCCCCGTGCGCACGCCCCTGACCGATCTTTCGGCAGACCAGTTCGCCCGCCTGAAAAAGCTGATAGACGCGGCCAAGCCGGTTTAAGAAAAAGCCAATTACCAGGCTATAGGATGCGCCCATGACGGGCCCATCCTTCTGGTCTCAGTTCGAGCTCAGGCAACTTCGCTGTTTCGTCGCCGCCGCCGAGGAGTTGCACTTCGGCCGCGCCGCCGCGCGCATGAACATGACCCAGCCGCCCTTGTCGCGGCAGATCCAGCTTTTGGAGCATGTGCTGGGGGTCAAGCTGCTGGATCGCACCAGCCGCGCCGTGAAACTGACCCCGGCGGGGCGGGTGTTTCTGCTGGAAGCGCGCCGCATCCTGCGGCTGACCGAAAGTGCGGCGCTGGCCACACGCCGGATCGCCTCTGGCGAAGCCGGCACCATCGCGTTGGGGTTCACCGCCGCCAGCGGCTACAGCTTTCTGCCGCGCCTCCTGCTGCAGCGCGCGAGCCATGCCCCCAACATCGACGTGGTGCTGAAGGAGATGGTCTCCTCCGAGCAGATGGAAAGTCTGCTCACGGGGCGCATCGATGTCGGGCTGTTGCGTCCGCCGATTGGGCGCGGAGAATTCACCGTGCTGAAAGTGGCGGAAGAGCGGCTGGTGGCGGCGCTGCCGGTGGGCGATCCACGCCTGATCGAAGCCATGCTCACCCTGACCGATTTCGACCGCCGTCCACTGATCATGTATTCGGCGGAAGGCGCGCGCTATTTCCATGACATGCTGGGCGAGTTGTTCGAAGCCGAAGGCATTTCGCCCATTGCCATCCAGTCACTCAGCCAGATCCATTCCATGCTGGCGCTGGTGCGCGCCGGGATCGGCGCCGCTCTGGTGCCGGAAGCAGCCCAATCGCTGCATTTCGACGATGTGCATTTTCGCCCGGTGGAAACCGATCCGCTGGCGCCGGTCGAACTCTATGCCGCCTGGCGCAGCGACAATGACAATCCGGCGCTGGCCGCTTTCCTCGACCTGCTCCGTCCCGAGCCGGAAGCGAGCGACATGGACGCGCTTGCAGCATCCAATGACGACGGCCTCTATTGATCCAATCGGCGCATTGATCGCTTGAACCTTTGGCTTGGACGGGCCACTCTCGCGCCGCCTATTTTGGCCAATAAGGCCCTGCAAACGGGGGCATTTTCGGGGATGGAGCGATTATGACCACTGTGGATGCGCCGGGCACAGAGACGCGCAACAGCCATGTCCGGTTCTGGATCATCGCGGTCCTCTTCATCGTCTCCTCGATCAATTACGCCAGCCGCGCCACCCTCTCCTTCGCCGCTGTGCCGCTGTCCAAGGAGATTCACATCTCCGCCGTCCAGATGGGCTGGATTCTGTCGGCCTTTGGCTGGTCCTATGTCATCGGCCAGATTCCCGGCGGCGCGCTGCTCGACAAGTATGGCTCGCGCCCCATCTATCTGTGGTCCATCACCCTGTGGGCCATCTTCACCATGGCCCAGGCCTTCGTCTCGTCGCTGGCCATCGTTCCCATCTTCATCAGCCTGTTCCTGCTGCGCCTGGCGCTGGGCTTTGCGGAATGCCCCAGCTTTCCGGCCAATGCCCGCATCGTCGCCAACTGGTTCCCCCATGCCGAGCGCGGCACCGCCAGCGCCATCTTCAACTCCTCGCAATATTTCTCGTTGGTGGCTTTCGCGCCGCTTATGGGATGGCTGGCACAGGAATATGGCTGGCGCAGCGTCTTCCTGGCGATGGGCGCCATCGGCCTTGTCGGGGCGGCGCTGTTTTGGGCCGTGGTGCAATCGCCGTCTCGCCACAAGGGCGTCAGCAAGCGCGAATATGACTATATCGAATCCGGTGGCGCGCTGGTGAATCTGGACCGTCCCGCCGCCGCGCCGCAGCCCATCCGCTGGGGCATCGTCGGCCAGTTGCTGAGCAATCGCATGCTGCTGGGCATCTATCTGGCCCAATATTGCATCACGGCACTGACCTATTTCTACGCCACCTGGTTTCCCATCTACTTGGTAAGAGCACGGCATATGAGCCTGACCCATGCCGGCTTCGCCGCTGCCGGTCCGGCCATCGCCGGCTTTGTCGGTGGCGTGTTGGGCGGCGTGATCTCCGACCTGTTACTGAAGCGCGGCATGCCCCTGTCGCCGGCCCGCAAAATTCCGATCCTGATCGGGCTGGTGATCTCCTGCGCGATCCTGCTCTGCAACTATACCGACAGCCAGGTCCTGATCATGACCTTCATGACCTGCGCCTTCTTCGGTAAAGGCGTGGCGGCGCTGGGCTGGGCCGTGATGAGTGATGCCGCACCGCGCGAAGCCACCGGGCTGTCGGGCAGCATCTTCAACATGTTCGGCAATGCCGCGGGCATCTTCACCCCCATTGGCATCGGCTATATCCTGGGCGCTACCAACAACAGCTGGGACCTGGCGCTATTGTTCCTGTTCGCGCATTCCATTGTCGCTATGGTCGCCTATCTCTTCATCGCCGGCGAGATCAAGCGCGTGGTGCTCAAGACGGCCTGAGGTTTCGACATGTCCGAGAAGATCACCGGCGCGCCGCGCGTCACGGAAATGAAAGTCATTCCCGTGGCCGGCCAGGACAGCATGCTGCTGAACCTGTCGGGCGCCCATGCCCCCTATTTCACCCGCAATCTGGTGATCCTGACCGACAGCGCCGGCAACACCGGCATGGGCGAAGTGCCCGGTGGCGAAAAGATCCGCCAGACCCTGGAAGACAGCCGCGATCTGGTGATCGGCGTAGGCCTGGGCACATGGAACAATGTGCTGAGCGAAGTGGGCCGCCGTTTCGCCGACCGCGACGCCGGCGGGCGCGGCCTTCAGACTTTCGACCTGCGCACCACCGTGCATGTGCAGGCGGCGCTGGAATGCGCCCTGCTCGATCTGTTGGGTCAGCACCTGAATGTGCCGGTGGCGGCCCTGCTGGGCGAAGGGCAGCGGCGCGACAAAGTGGAGATGCTGGGCTATCTCTTCTTTGTCGGTGACCGCAAGAAGACAAGCTTGCCCTATCGCGGTGGCCAGAAGGGCGATGACTGGATCCGGCTGCGCGACGAAGAAGCCTTGACGCCCGACACCGTGGTGCGGCTGGCGGAAGCCGCTTATGCCCGCTACGGCTTCAACGACTTCAAGCTCAAAGGCGGTGTGCTGGACGGAGCTGAGGAGATGAAGGCCATCGAAGGTCTGGCCAAGCGCTTTCCCAAGGCCCGCATCACCCTGGATCCCAATGGCGCCTGGTCACTGAAAGAAGCCATCAGCCTGTGCAAAGGCCGCGGCGACATCCTGGCCTATGCCGAAGACCCCTGCGGCGCGGAAGCCGGCTATTCAGGGCGCGAGATCATGGCGGAATTCCGCCGCGCCACCGGCCTTCCCACCGCCACCAACATGATCGCCACCGACTGGCGCCAGATGGTGCATGCCATCGATCTGGGTTCGGTCGACATCCCGCTGGCCGATCCGCATTTCTGGACCATGCGCGGCAGCGTGCGCGTCGCCCAGATGTGCGCCGACCGCGACCTGCGCTGGGGCAGCCATTCCAACAATCATTTCGATGTCTCGCTGGCCATGTTCACCCATGTTGCCGCCGCGGCTCCGGGCAATATTACCGCCATCGATACCCACTGGATCTGGCAGGACGGCCAGCGCCTGACCAAAGAGCCGTTCCAGATCAGGGGTGGGCTGGTCGATGTGCCCAAACGTGGCGGCCTGGGGGTGGAGATCGACATGGCCGAGGTCGAGAAGGCGCATGGCATCTACAAATCGCTGGATCTGGGGGCGCGCGATGACGCCCAAGCCATGCAGTTCCTGATCCCCGGGCTGGAAATTCGACCCCAAAAAGCCCTGCCTAGTCCGCTAACAAAGATGCGCTGACGGGGGTTATAATCCGCCCATGAACATCCAGAACAAGCCGCCGCATGAGCCGCCGCGCCGCATCCAGGTCGCGCCCGGGGATAACGTCGCCATCGTGGTCAATGGCCTGGGCCTGCCCGCCGGCACGCAATTTCCCGATGGCCTGATCCTGAACCAGTTCGTGCCCCAGGGACACAAGGTGGCGTTGGCCGACATCGCCGATGGCGGCGACATCATCCGCTACAACGAAGTGATTGGCACCGCCAAGGGCGCGATCAAGCGCGGCGACTGGGTGAATGAAGACAATGTGGTGATGGGCCAAGCCCCACCGCTGGACAGGCTGGAGATGGCGACGCGGCCGCCGGCAAAGCCTGAGCCACTGACCGGCTACACTTTCGAAGGCTATCGCAATGCCGACGGTACGGTCGGCACCAAGAACATCCTGGCGGTGTCCACCAGCGTGCAGTGCGTGTCCGGCACCATGGAATTTGCGCTCAAGCGCATCAAGGCCGAGCTGCTGCCCAAATATCCCAATGTGGACGATGTGGTGGTCCTGACCCACGCCTATGGCTGCGGCGTGGCGATCAATGCGCCGGCCGCGGTGGTGCCGATCCGCACCCTGCAGAACCTGGCCAACAATCCCAATTTCGGCGGCGAAGTGCTGGTGGTGGGTTTGGGCTGCGAGAAGCTGGCGCCCGAACGGCTGCTGCCCTCAAAAACAGAAGAGGGGGGCCAGGAAACTCGCACTCTGCGGTTGCAGGACGAAGCCTTTGTCGGTTTTGGCGCCATGATCGACGGCATCATGGACAGGGTCGAGGCGCGGCTGAAGATATTGAATGCACGCAAGCGCGAGACTGTGCCGGCCGCCGAACTGATCGTGGGCATGCAGTGCGGCGGCAGCGATGCGTTTTCAGGCCTGACCGCCAATCCGGCGCTGGGCTATTGCGCCGACCTGCTGGTGCGGGCGGGCGCCACCGTGATGTTCTCGGAAGTGACCGAGGTGCGCGACGCGATCCACCTGTTGACCCCACGCGCCGCCACCAAAGAAGTGGCCGAGGCGCTGGTGCGCGAGATGCGCTGGTATGACGATTATCTGGCCAATGGCGGCGTCGACCGTGGCGCCAACACCACCCCCGGCAACAAGAAGGGTGGGCTTTCCAACATCATCGAAAAGTCGCTGGGCTCGGTCGCCAAATCCGGCACCAGCGCCATCAATGCCGTGCTGTCGCCGGGCGAGAAAGTGCGCAGCCGCGGTCTGGTCTTTGCCGCCACCCCCGCCAGCGATTTTGTCTGCGGCACTCTGCAGATGGCCTCGGGCATGAACCTGCATGTCTTCACCACCGGCCGTGGCACGCCTTACGGTCTGGCGGCGGTGCCGGTGATCAAGGTCTCGACCCGCAGCGAGTTGGCCAAACGCTGGAACGACCTGATCGATCTGGATGCCGGCCCCATCGCCACCGGCGAAAAGACCATCGAGCAGGTGGGCTGGGAGCTGTTCCAGCTCATGCTGGATGTGGCGAGCGGCAGGAAGCAGGTCTGGGCCGACAAATGGGGCCTGCACAACGACCTGACGCTGTTCAATCCAGCGCCGGTTACTTAGCGTCTTCCAGTACCATGGCGCGCCCTTGGCGGCGATCATGATGGTGGGGGTGTTGGTGTTGCCCGAAGTTATCGTCGGCATCACCGAGGCGTCGATCACCCGCAAACCGTCAAGCCCGCGCACGCGCAGACGTTCGTCCACCACCGCTAACGGATCGCTGGCCAGGCCCATCTTTGCCGTGCCCACCGGATGAAAGATGGTGGTGCCGATATCGCCGGCCGCATTGATCAAATCGGCGTCGTTGTCGGTTACTGCCCGGCCTGGACGGAATTCTTCCGGTTTGTACTTGCGCAAGCGCCGGCTGGTGCATCAGCCGCCGCGTCAGGCGGATGGCGTCGGCAGCGATACGGCGGTCCTCATCGGTGGACAGATAATTGGGCGGGATCTGGGCGCCGCATTCAGATCAGCCAATGTCAGCCGCACCTGCCGCGCGATGTGGGGCGCAGGTTGCAGGGGCTGACGGTGATGGCGGGAAAGCGGTGCAGCGGGGTGCCGAAGCGGTCCAGTGACAGGGGCTGGACGTGGAACTGGATATTGGCGCGCTCCTGGCCCGGATCCGATTTGGTGAAGATGCCCAGCTGCGACGCAGCCATGGTCATGGGCCCGCGCCGCAACAGCGCATATTGCAGGCCCATCAGCGGCCGGCCCAGTAGCGAATAATAAATCTCGTTCAGCGTCTTCACGCCGTGACGCGATACATGACACGCAGCTGCAGATGATCCTGCAGGTTGCGGCCCACGCCTTCCATCGCGTGCAGCACCGGGATACCGAGTTCGCCCAGCCATTCACCCGGGCCGATGCCCGAACGCTGCAGCACCTGAACCGAGCCGATGGCGCCGGCGCACAGGATCACCTCGCCTCTGGCGCGGGCCTCGACCATTTCGTTGCCGCGCCGGAAGCGCACGCCGGCTGGCGCGCTTGCCCTCGAACAGCACTTTTTCGACCTGCGACATCGGTCTCCAGCCGTAGATTGGGCCGCCCCAGCACGGGCTTGAGAAACCCGCGCGCCGCCGACCAGCGCCGGCCGCGCTTCTGGTTGACGTGGAAGTAACAGCAGCCGGTATTGTCGCCGGTATTGAAATCGGGCAGTCTTGGGAATGCCCATTTCCGCAGCCGCGTCTGCGATGGCATCCAGAATGTCCCAGCGCACCCGCGGCGCCTCCACGCTGAGTTCGCCGTCACGACGGTGATGGGTCGCTGTCGCCCAGGAAATGACGGTCCAGCTGGCGGAACACCGGCTGCACATCGTTCCAGCCCCAGCCAGTCAGGCCCAATTGGCGCCAGTGATCATAATCGCCGGCCTGGCCGCGCATGGAGATCATGGCATTGATCGACGACGAGCCGCCGATCGCCTTGCCGCGTGGATAATTGAGCTTGCGGCCATTGAGGCCCGGCTCGGCCTCGGTCTCGAACATCCAGTCGCTGCGCGGATTGCCGATCAGGTACAGATAGCCGACCGGAATGTGAAACCAGATCCAGTCATCATGACCGCCGGCTTCCAGCAGCAGCACGCGGTTCTTCGGATCGGCCGACAGCCGGTTGGCAACCACGCACCCGGCCGAGCCCGCACCCACCACGATGTAATCATAGTCGCCGTCCAGCATCATGCATCGCGGATAGGGACGGTGCAGTTTGACGTCGCGGTTCAGCTCCACGCCAAAGC
This sequence comes from uncultured Alphaproteobacteria bacterium, assembly GCA_963830095.1. Taxonomy (GTDB): domain Bacteria; phylum Pseudomonadota; class Alphaproteobacteria; order Micropepsales; family Micropepsaceae; genus Rhizomicrobium. The sequence goes on along the minus strand of CAWHLV010000077.1, from coordinate 43,087 downwards.
CGGGCTTGTCCAGCTCCGACGCTTTGATACGGCCATTCTGCGGCATCGGCTCGCCCAGCAGCTGCGGGCGCGAACATCGGCACCACCTTGTCCGCCTTGGGCGCCATCATCAGAAATTCGGCAAAGGGGCTGTTATGGCGGGTGATGACGAAATGATAGGAATAGACCGATGAGCCATGCGGCACCATCAGCTTGCCATGGCTTTCCGCCAGATTGGCGATCTTGATCAGCTCGGTGACGCCGCCGCACCAGCCGACATCGGGCTGGATGATGTCGCAGCAATCCATTTCCAGCAGCATGCGGAAACCCCAGCGGGTGGCGTCATGCTCGCCGGTGGTGACCAGCATGCCCGGCGGCACCGCCTTCTTCAGGTCGCGATAGCCCCAATAATCATCGGGCTCAGCGCCTCCTCGATCCATTTCAGGCCGGATTGTTCCCACGCCTGCGTCGCCAGCCTTGTGGCGTAATTCAAATCCAGCGCCATCCAGCAATCCAGCATCAGCCAGAAATCCTTGCCCACGCGTTCGCGCATGGTGGCGATTTCGGCCAGCGCCTTGTTCAGGCCCTCCTCGCCTTCGGCCGGGCCATGGTGCAACGGCATCTTGCCGCCGATGAAGCCCATGTCCTTGGCCAGATCGGGGCGTGCGCCGGTGGCATAGAACACCAGTTCATCGCGCACCGCCCCGCCCAGAAGCTGATGCACCGGCTCGTCGCGCAGCTTGCCCAAGAGATCCCATAGCGCCAGATCCACGCCGGAGATGGCATTGATCACCAGGCCCTTGCGCCCGTAATACTGGGTGGAGAAATACATCTGGTCCCAGATTTTCTCGACCTCGGCTGGATCGCGCCCTTCCAGGAAGCGCGCCAGATGCTTTTCCACGATAAAACAGGCCGGCTCACCGCCCGTGGTCACGGCAAAGCCGGTGACACCGTTCTCGGCCTCGATTTCCACCACCAGAGTGCCCAGCACATTGATGCCGAAGCTTTGGCGCGACTGGCGATATTCGGGATAGCGCGACATGGGCGTTGCGATGTGATCGTCGATCCAGTGGCCGCCCCCTTGGTCGTGGTAATCGGCCCCGCCGCCGCGCACCACAAACGCGCGAACCTGCTTTATCTTGGGAAATGCCACGGAACAGCCTCTACTGGATGTATCTGCGAAAAGCCTATTATCCACAGCCTTGAATGAGAAGCCAACGCTTAACGCTGGACCGCAAATCGGGCGGTGCTAACATCTGTGTGTGGCGCGCTGATCGAAAGAGACGCGAGTTACACAGAACGGCGAGGATAAGCGCAAGCTGGTCCCCGCCGTTTTTGTTTCTGGCGCCTAAAAACAAATCAGTGAAGCGTGACGGCATCGCTGGGACGGGGCACCGGCCGCGGGAATGTCGTCCAGCGCGAATCCATGTGGTTGTCGCCCTGCGGCGCATCCCAGGCCAAAGCTTCCAGCCCGTTCAGATCATAGACGATACTTGCCGTCCTTGATGGTCAGTCTCGTCCACCAGCTTCTGGTTGCCGTCCACCCGCGTATTGACCATGTCGGTGAAGCCGAAATGGCCTTTCTGGATGCTCAGCACGGCGATATCGGCCACCGAGCCCACCGACAGATTGCCCAGTTCCTCGCGCTTGATCTGGTGCGCCGGATGCGCGGTCATCTCCGCCACCACTTCCGGCAAGGACAGACCGATCGCCATCAACTTGCTGGCGACATTGAGCATGTCCTTGGTGGCGCTGTTCATGCTGTCGACATGCAGGTCGGTGGAAATGGAATCCGGCTTGAAGCCCTGGCTTGATCATCGGCACCGCCAACGACCATTTGAAACTGCCGCCGCCGGTGCCGGTATCGAAATAGATGCCCGCGCGCGCGGCCCTCGATCATGCCCTTGCTGGGGCCCCATGGTCACCGGATCCTGCTCATGGCGCAGGCCCGAATACATGTGGGTATAGATGTCGCCGGGCCGCAGCTTCTTGGTCAGCAGGTCATAGAGCGGGCGTGGGGCCGGTCGGCGCCGAAATCCACCATCACCGGAATGTTGGCCCTGCGTGCCGGCAATCACCGCCTGCTCCACCGGCGATCCATTCCGGGCCGTTGTAATGGGCGGTCTTGATGCCGACCACGAGGCCGGGATAGCGCGCTGCCATCGCGCGCGGTGGCTTCGCCGTCCATGTCGCCGGTATTCTGTTCGATAATGACCGCCGCGCATGCCGCTGCCCACGATATTGAGCATCGCCAGCACGCGGGTCTTGGAGCGGTCGATGATCCGGTCCTTGAAATCCTCGAAATTGCGCCAGCCGGAGCAGCCGGCATCCACCACGGTGGTGACGCCGGTGCGGAAGGTGAAGCCGTCCGGCGGCACGCTGAGATCGCCGGCATAGGAGCCCCGCTCGCCGGTGCCGTTATAGACATGGACATGCAGGTCGATCAGGCCGGGGGTGACAATACATGCCCTTCACGTCGATGGTCTTGATCGCGTCCGCGCGGCTTGAGGCCCGGCGCGACCCGGGCGATATGGCCATCCTTGATTGCCACATCCATCACCGCATCGATATGGTTCTTGGCATCGATCACATGACCGCCGCGCAGCAGCAGGTCATAGGCGGGCAGCGCCGGCGTGGCGCCGCTGGCGGTGAACAGTCAAGCAGCGCCAGCGCAGGCCGAAAGTAAAGCCGCCCTTTCATGCGCGTGACCGCCGTCCAGCTGGCGGGACCATATTCGCCCATGTCCGCGTCGCCCGACATGGCATTGCCCTGAACCGTGCCGTTGAAGTCCAGTGTATGGGATTGCCCGGCACCTCCATCACGCTGCGCAGTTCGACCTGGTCGCCACGCACCGCGCCGCGCAGAGTCGCCGTTGTAGATTCTCGCCCTTGTGCGCGCCGGTACACGGCATCGCCGTCCTGGTCGCGATGATGAATTGCTGTTCGCCCTCGCCGCGCAGATACTGGACGCTGACCGTCCAGGCGCCGGCGATCGCAGCGGGCTGCCCGCGGCACCACCGGATCGGGATAAGGCCCGGGATTGGTGAGGGCGGCATGGATGGCTTCGGCGATGATGTGGTCCTCACCGGGATCCATCATATAAGGCATGATGGTCACCGAACTCTCCATCTGGTCGGGACGGCGGCCCGTGCCGCCTTCGATCAGAATGCGCGGCGTGCCGGCATCCAGCTTCGCCGCCAGTTCCGTGCCGGTGATCTTCAGCACATTGGCGTCCCACTTCATGCGCAGCCGCGTGGCCTTGTTGGAAAGATCTTCCGGCTCAAGATATTCAAAGCTGGTGGAGGGCAGCGGTTTCAGCCGCTTCTCGATGTCTTGCATCCAGCCGACGCCACATGTGCTGCTCGCCGTCTGGTCGCGCTTGTACCATTGCTCGCACCGCTGCCAAGCAGGCCCATGGATTCTTCCTTGCTGCATTTCAGCGCCCGGCCATAGGCAGTGATGCGGCGCGGCCTGAAAATAGGCGGCCTGGCACAGATTCTTGTCACCCAGATAGCATGCCGGAGGACTGCGGCCCGCGCAGGCATTTGCCGCCGGAATAGCCGACCAAGTGTTGCGCCGCGGCCAGATGGATGTTGGGATTGAGCGGTTCTTCCGCCGCCGCATCGACCAGAATACCGGCACACCCTTTTCTTTGGCGATGGCGCAGAATGTGGGGATGCTCGAGCGGACCTGTTCGCGGCCTGCGGCCCGCCATCACATAGATCATGGCGGTGCGGCCGAGATCTTGGCGCGCAGTCTCCTCCGGCGTGTCGACCTCGACCATCTCGGCGCCCACCATGCGCATGCCCAGGTCGTAAGGATTGCGCGAATGTTTGGGGATGATCACCTGGTCCTTGGCCTTGATGTAAGGCAGCGCCTGGCACTTTTCGATATCGGCGCCGGCGATGCAGGCGATGGTGGCCAGGCAAATGGCGGCCTCGCAGCCGTTGGTGACAATGCCCCATTCCGCGCCCATCAGCTGGCCCAGCTCCGGCGCCGATGCCGTCCATCATCTCGTCCATATGGACATAATAGTGCGAGGCCTCGAACATGGCCTGCTTGACCTCGGGCAGCGAGCGCGAGCCGCTGATGATGGTGTAGGTGCCGCGCCCATTGATCAGCGGGCGCACACCGATGCGGGTGAAGAGATTATCCTTCTCGTGCCGGTCGCACCGGAAGCGTCGGAGCGGCGCGGCGGCAGCGATGCGGCGACAGCGCCACCGGCGAAGCGCCCAGGCCACAGCGCCCGAGCTCTTGAGCAGATCGCGCCGCGACCATTCCCATCCTGAACAGACCCATGTCCTGCCTCGCTCAGATATAGGCGATCATGTCGATTTCGACCAGCGAATTGCCGGGAATGCCGGCGGCCGGCGAAACGGTGGTGCGCACCGGCGCGACATCGCCCCAGTTGAAGCTGCGGTAGACCGCGTTCATGCGGTCATAATCCTTGAGGTCATTGAGATAGACATTGACCTTCAGGCACTTTCTGCAGCGAAGACCCCGCTTCGGTCAGGTTCTTCTCGATCTCCTGCAGTACGCCGCTGGTGTGCATCCTCGATCGTGCCTGCCTCGTGGTAGCCCACCCCCGACAGGAACAGCATGTTGCCGTAGGCCACGGCGCGGGAATACATCGAGGGCTTGGCGTCCGGATAAGGCGAGTGCTTTTCCATCTTGGGCTGTGGCCTGAGCCTCCGTCGCCAGCAGGCCGGCGCCAGCGGCCGCGGCAGCAACTACCGTCGCGCCGTTCAAAAGGCCGCGTCTTGATGTGTCGTCCATGAGCTTCCCCTATTGGTATTTTGGGGCAAGCTTAGCCTTGAAATCGGCCGGCAGCCAATGGGTTTAGCTGTTCAGCGAGAATTCGATGGGGACGACCGCATCCAGGGAAGGGCTCGGGAAATCGGGCGGTAGCGCCGGCAAGGGTTGGGCGCGGGCGATCAGCGCCAGGGCTTCATTGTCCAGGACCGGGCGGCCGCTGGATTTGGCGATCTCGAAACGCGTCACCTTTCCGTCGGCATCCATGACGAAATGCAGCATGACCACGCCCTCGATGTGCGCCTGGCGCGCGGCGCGGGGATATTGCTTGAAGCGGTTGAGCCGGGCGAGCAGCCGGGCCAGAAAACTGTCACGACTTTCACCGGCGCCTGAAACGGCGCGGGGTGCTGCTTGCGGCACGGCCATGGGCGTTGCCGCCGGCGGCAGCGCGGCCGCCCGCAGCGGTGGCGTAGTGGTCTGGATGACCACATCGGGCAGCGGCGCGGTGACGGTGGTGGGCACCGCCAGATGTTTAGGCGGCGCGATTTCCATGGCCGGCTTGGGACGTTCCGGCGTGATCTGCACCGTCAATTCCTGCAGCACTTTGGGATGGGCAACCTGCACCGCGGTCAATGCCGCCACCACAATCAGGGCATGGATGGCGAGGGTGATGGCGACGCCCGTCATCTTGTCGCGCTCGGGTCGCCGGATGCGGCGCACCTCATGGGAATCGTCAAATGCGTTCGGCGGAACCAGAACGGTCATGTTGCCACTTCCTCTTGCAGATCGTCGCTGATCGGCATGGACATGGGCACATGCCGCTTGCGCTTCTTCCACCACATGATCAGGCCGGTAACGATGAACAGGCTGGGCACCAGGCCGGACAGGAAGACCAGGAATTGCCACACTGGTCCAAGACTTCCCTGATGCACCGGCCGCATCCAGGCCATGACGTTCTGGGACGGATCACGAACCGAAATCACCTTGCCGCGATAGGGATCGACGAGCACGGTGGCGGCGACGGCGCCGTTGCTGAGATAGTTCACGGAAATCGCCTGATCGGCGCGCGCAGGGATGGTGACGCTGCGGGGGCTCAGCCCCGGCACCGCCGCGCTGGCGGCGATGATGGCTTCCGTCGCGCCCAGCCGTTTGCCGTCGGTAGCTTCCACCGTCGGCACCGCGCGCGGACCCGCGCCGGGCGGGTTAGCGCCCATGGTCTGCGGCCAGGCCAACACCACGCCTGAAAAGCTCACCGCCATGAAGATGAAAAAGATCCAGATGCCGGTGGCGGCATGCAGTTCGCGGTGGAAGCGTAGCCCTTGCGCGCTGCCGCGCACATGGAAAGCGTATTTCCATTGACTGGCGGCCCGTGGCCACCACAACACCAGCCCGCTTAGCCCCAAGATCAGCATCGCCACGCCCAGCCAACCGACCGCCAGCGCGCGGCCGTCACGGCCCATCAGGAAATTGCCATGCAGCTGATGGGCGAAAGTCAGGATCGGCCGGCAACAGCGCGGTACGGGTGCCCAGCACTTCACCGGAAACCGGGTCGATGAAGATTTGCAGTCCGCGGCCCTCGCCGCCGCCTTCACGGCGCCGCCGGCCTTCGCCACGAGGACGCTCGCCATTGTTCATGCCCGGCATGTTTCCCATGGGCGAAATCCCGCCCATACGCACCGAAATCGCCTCGCCGGGCTCTTGGGGCAGGAAGATCTGCATCTGGCCATGGCCGCCCACCGTCTCACCCGCAATGTCCTGGATCATGCTGAGCGGCAGCGGCTGGCCCGCGGTGGTGGCGCGCGGCGGCGGATTGATCAGGTTCGGCAATCTGATCGTCATAGACCAAGAGGCTGCCGGACAGGCCCAGCGCCGCCAACAGCAGGCCTAGGATCAGGCCGATCCACATATGCACGGTGAACAGGGTCTGGCGCAGGTTCATGGCATCCTCAGGCTTCCGCCCAGCGGCGGACGAGATTGTGGTAAAGGCCGGTCAGGCTGACGACATGCTCAGTGTCGCCATGCTCCTTTCGCAGACCCTGCACGGCATTGTCGAGATCGAACAGCATGGCCCGCGCCGTCTCGTCGCGGATCATGCTTTGAATCCAGAAAAAAGAGGACCAGCGGCTGCCGCGTGTCACAGCCCTGACATGATGACGGCTGGTGGCGGAATACAGCACCAGATCGCCGGCGTTAAGCTTCACCTTGTGGGTGCCGAAGGTGTCTTCGACCACCAGTTCGCCGCCGTCATAGTCCACAGGATCGGTCAGGAACAGGGTTGCCGACAGGTCGGTGCGCACCCGGATCGGGCTGGACGAGCCCAATGACGGCTTCACAAAACGGATGGCATTGTCGATATGCGGCCCGAAATCCATGCCGACGTCATAGCGGTTGAACAAGGGTGGAAACACGCGCAACGCCAGCGAAGCCGACATGAAGCGTTCGTTGCGGCCGATCGCGGTCAGGACGATCTCGCCCAGGGCGCGGGCAGCGGGGGCATCTTCGGGCACCTGAAGATTGTTCTTGGCACCCGCCGACTGCGCACCCGCCGTCACCTTGCCGTCCACCCAGTCCGTCGCCGCAAGCTGGCCGCGGATATGGGCGACCTGTTCCTCAGACAACAGACGGGGGATCTGCACCAGCATGGCTAGAGCGCGGCCTCCAGCGACACGATCACGGTGCGGCCCGGCGCCGGCGTGGCCCGATTGCCGAAGGACTGGCTGTAATAAAGCCGGTCGGCGAGATTGACGACATTGACCTGGGCCCGCCAGACTTGGTCGAACTGGTAGGCTGCGGTCGCGTCCATCTCCACCGTCTCGGGGATGCGCACAATGCGCCCCAGCGGATAGGTGGTGGGGTTGGGCGCGGTATAAGCGTTAAAGAGATGGCTCTGGTAGATCAGGCCGGCGCCGACCGACAGACCCTTGCGCCAATCCTCGAGATTATAGTCACCCCATAGCGAAACGGCGTGCTTGGGCACGAAGGTGATCTGGTTGCCGATGGTCGCGGTGTTGGGCGTGCACACCACCGGCGTGGTGGTCGAACAACTCAGGTCGGAGACCACCACCGGATTGAGATAGGTGTAGGCGGCCGTCAGGTTGAAGTGCGGCAGCACTTCGCCGGTGGCGGACGCCTCGAAGCCTTGCACCCGCTGCTTCTGGCTGGACTGCAGGTCCACCGTGCCGGTGCTGGGATCGGTCTGCAGCGCGTTGGACTTGGTCTCGTCGAACAGCGCGCCGGAAAGACCGAGCTTGCCATCGAACAGTGCGAACTTGGTGCCGATCTCGATATTCTCGCTCTTGTCGGGCGCCAGCGCCGAGGCGGACGAAGACGCGATGGGGGTGGGCGTCCCACCACCGAGGTGCCAATGGGCGTCGCAGCCTTTTCCCACGAGATGTAATAGGTCTGGTTCTGGTCGGGCTCCCACACCAGGCTGGCACGGGGATCGAACAGGAAGGATGGCGCCTTCAATGCCGTCACCGGATAGGGGTTGGCGGTGGTGCCCACCGTGGTGCTGGAATAATGCGCGCGATACTGATCGACCCGCAGGCCCGCGATCAGCGAGACCTGGTCGGTGAACCAGAAACGGTCAGTGGCGAACAGTGCCGGATCGATATCATCGCCGGTCGAGGTGACCACGCTGGTCGCCGTGTCGCTGCCCAGGTTGGTGGGCGTCGGCAGGATCGGCGCATAGCCGGGGATGGGCTGGTGCGTGGGAGTGTAGAGCGACCAGCCGATGTTCTTGCGGTTCGCAGAATTGTCGTTCAGCGGATAGAGCGTGGCGTTGGGTCCGGCCGGAAGGCTGTAGGCATAGACCGTCCGGTCGGCACGCTGATAGCCGGCATCGATGCCCACGATCGTGACATTGTGGAAGCCTCCGACATGAAAATCGGCATTGGCAGAGGCAATGTCCTGCACGCCCCAGCTGTTCTGGTGATAGGGGCCGCTGCCGCCGGTCGAGGCCAGCGTCTGTGTGGGATTGAAAGAACCCGCCGCCGCACCGGGACTGGCGATGCCGAAGAGGCGAAGATTGCAGTAATTGGTGGCGATGGTGTTGTCGCAGGAGTCGACCGAGGAATAGCGGAAGTCGCGGGTATAGGTCGCAAGCGCTGACGTCGTTCTCAAGCGTCAACCAGGGCGTGGCAACATGGCTGATCTTGGCGGTGACCAGATCGACCGTGTTCTTGTCGTGGTCAGCTGCCAGGCCCATGTAATTGCTGCGCGGCACACCATATTGACTGGCGGGCTCGGCATAGACCGAGTTCGGCGGCGAAGCCACCACGATACCATAGTCGGGCCGGTCGGCGTTCTGCTGATGGATCCAGCTCAGCGAGAAATTGGTATCGGTGCCAAGGCCCAGCGCGATCGACGGCGCGATGCCCCAGCGGGTGGAATGGGTCAGGTCACGGTCCACCACGCCCGTGTCGGTGTACATCAGATCCAGGCGCACCGCCGCCGTGTCGGACAGCTGATAGTTGAGATCGGCGGTCCCGCGCACATGGCCGCCATTGCCGCCTTCGATGTGGCCGACATATTTGTCGCCCAGGAACGGCGTCCTGGAGATGGTGTTGATGGCGCCGCCCACCGTGCCGCGCCCGAACATCGTGCCCGAGGGGCCTTTCAGCACCTGCACTTCGTCATAGTCGAAGGCGTCGCGGTTGTAGGCGCCGAAATCGCGCAGGCCGTCGAGATAGACATCGTCCTTGGCATCGAAGCCGTTGATCTTGAACTGGTCGCCGGCCAAGGTGCCGCCCTCACCGATGGCGATGGTGATGCCGGGCACATTCTTCAGGGCGTCGGCCAGGGTGGTGACCGCCTGTTGTTTCATCACCTCGCCCGTGACCACGTTCATCGACTGCGGCGTGTCCTGCACGCTGGTGGTGGGCATGGTGGTGATGGGCGTGGGATGGTTCTGCCCATTCTTGTCGGCATTGTCATTGACCGATACCGGACCCAGCTGAAGCGGCTGGTCGGATTGGGCGCGCGCGGGCTGGGCCAGCATCAGCGCCCCCAGCACGATGAGCGAGGCGCCCGACAGCGCGCGCAATTTGAGCGAAGCGGAAATAACAGACACGCGACAGGACCCCTTTGGTTCGGCATTCCGACCTGGCTGGCGTCCTGTGGAGGGGCTGGCTTGGTGCTTTCGAAAAACGGCGGGCTGCTACTTGGTGAGGATCAGCTTGCCGTTGCTGGTGAGGCGCAGGCGGTACTCGGTACCGTCATGCAGCAGGACCGCCTCGCGGCCGCCATCCAGCAACTCCTGGATGGCGATGCGCTTGACCGGCTTGCTGGATGATTTGGCGGCCTTGCCCGACATCCTGTTCCCTCACTTGCGGGGCCTTCAAAACATATCGGGCCCCTATTTGCAAGTGATTTGCAATGTCATTCGCATTACAAGGCCATTGCAATAGCCATGCGGAATCAGCGGTTTATGCGGTCAGACCGGCGTCGCCACCACATCCCAGCCCCAGCCGGGGGTACGGGTGGGATGCATGTAGAGCCCTTCGGGACCGTGCGAGACCTCATACTGCTCGTCGAACATGTCATAGACCTGCTTGGGGCCGCCCGGCGACGGCATGAACAGTTCGGCCCATTGGCCGTTCACATGGCGAGCGACCAGTGGCGACGCGCCATTGGTGCCGCCGGTGTGGGAATCGACGGTGATGTCGTAGGTCTCGGCCAGCGCGCCGATGCGGCGAAGCTCGGTCATGCCGCCGCACCAGGTCACATCGGGCTGCCAGATCGAGGCGCCGTCGGCTTCCAGCAGCTTGCGGAAGCCATAACGGCCATAGACATGCTCGCCTGCAGGCGAGTATGGTCGAATGGATCTCGCGGCGCAGCCGGCCGAAGCCCTCAAAGTCGTACGGCGGCAGCACCTCCTCCAGCCACTTCACCCGATAGGGCTCCAGCAGCTGCGCCATCTCGATGCGTGTATTGCTCGTCCCAGGACATCCAGCAGTCGCACATGACGTCGCCGTCGGGGCCGACGGCCTTGCGGGCGCGCGCCACCAGTTCGACATTGCCGCGCTTGCCTTCGCGCGCCGCTGATGGCGGACCGAACGGCATCGCCACCTTGACCCGGTTGAAGCCGTGCTCGACATGCTGCTCGACGTCGTTGCCGGTGCAATAGGCGGGAATCCGCGACTTGGTCTCGCCGCCCAGCAGCACATAGACCGGCACCCCCAGCGCCTTGCCGACGATGTCCCACAGCGCATTGTCGAAGCGCAGATCGCGTTCATGGTCACGCCTTCCTGGCCATAGGACTCGGTGACGCGCCAGTTGATGTCCCAGTTGCGCTCGATGATCGAAGGGATCTCGCCCCATCATCAGCCCAGCAGATGGCCCATGACGATGGCGCCGCCGCCGGCGCCGCCTTCGCCGTAGCCCGTGATGCCCTTGTCGGTGGTCACTTCGACGGTGAAGCCCGGCACATCTCTCGGCGCGAACAGGCTGCGGGCCGGCTTGAACTCGGGATAGATGTTGAGCGGCGCCGACACCTCCACGCTCTCGGTCGACCAGGAGCCCGGCGCGGGCGTGTATTTTGGCGGGGGATTGCGCGGGGCAAGCTTTACCAGCCGGATGCCGGTGATCTTGAGCTTGGACTTTTCCTGCGCCCATCCGAGCGACGGCAAGGTGATGGCGCCGGCCGCCACTGCCGCCGCACCGGTCAGAAAATCACGCCGTTTCATGCTGACCTCCCGCTTCGCGCCACTACCGGGCGCTTGTGGGAGAAGCCTAGCGTCCCTAGTTCGCGGGCACCAGCCGGACGATGGAGCCGCCGACAGGATCGCCATTCATGTTCTGCAACAGGATATAGAGATAGCCGTCCGGTCCGGTCAGCACATCGCGCACCCGGCCATAGCCCGAAATCACCGGCTCCTGCGACACGATCTGGCGGCCCTTGATCTCCATACGGATCAGCTTCTCGCCCACCATGCCGGTGATGAACAGATTGCCTTTCCAGGCGGGGAATTTGTCGCCGGTATAGAAGGTGATGCCGCTGGGCCCGATCGAGGGATTAAAGAAAGTAATCGGGTCAACCATGCCGGGCATGTGCAGGTGATTGACGCCGGGCTCCAGGCCCATACTGGCGACGCCCCAGCCATAATCCTTGCCGGGCTCGATGATGTTGACCTCATCGCCGCCGGTGGGACCATGTTCGGTCTCCCACAGGATGCCGGTGGCCGGATCATAGGCCAAGCCTTCGGGATTGCGGTGGCCGTAACTCCAGATGCTTTTCAGCGCGCCCGGCGTGTGGACAAAGGGATTGTCCTTCGGGATCGAGCCATCCAGGTTCATGCGGTGGATCTTGCCAAGCGGCGCACCCAGGAACTGCGACATCTGCATGTCGTGACGCTCACCCATCGACCAGAAGAAATGCCCCTTGTGGTCGAACAGGAAGCGGGTGCCGTAATGGTCGGCGCTGTTGCGGAAATAATCCAGCGGCGGATTGAACAGGAACTGCTGATCCACCCACTCATTGTTGGCGTTGACCTTGCCACGCACGATATAGGTCATGGTCGGCGGCGCCAGATTGGGCGCGTTTTCGCTGCCCGGCTCAGGCGTGTAGCCCGGCGGCACGCTGGAATAGGACAGATAGATCCAACCCGTCTTGGCGTAATCGGGCGACGGCGCCACATCGAACATGCCGCCATCCTGGCGCACGAACACACTCGGCGTGCCTTTCACCGGGTCGGACATCTTGCCGTTCTTGTCCAGGAAGCGCAGGCGCCCCGCACGCTCGGTGAAGATCATGCGGCCATCGGGCAGGAAGGCCATGCCCCAGGGTTGGTCCAGGCCCTTCACAAGCGTCTCGGCCTTGAAATTCGCCTTCTGGCTGTTGAACACCTTGCCATCGATGTCGGGCACAGGTCCCACATGACGGTTCACGATGCCGCCGCGGATGCGCAGGTACGCGGGCATCTGCGCCATCTCGTCGGGGAACAACAGGGTCTTGAAGCTGGGCATGGCGGTGCCCGGCACGCCATCGTTGATGGCCTGCACGATCTGGGCGTCGGTATGGCCGTTCAGGAAATCTTCCGACAGCAGGCTGGGGCCTTTGGCGCCAGGCTGGGCGGTGATGCCGTGGCAGCCCGAGCAGGTGGTGGAATAGATTTCATGCGCGCGGGTTTGCAGCAGCGCCGGCACCGGTGCTGCCTGCTTGCGGGCCGGGATCTTGACGTCGGTGGGTGCGAGCGGCTGGCTGGAAAGCATGGGTTGCGCGAGTGCTGAGCCAAACAGTGTAACGGCCAGTGCGGCCAGCCAGATGCGTTTCATGCGCGACTCCCCAGACGATTTTTCAAGGACTATAGCGGCTTACCAGACGGCGGCAACGGCGCTTTCGAACTGCTCCAGGGTGAAGGCGACATCGGCGTCCGTATGGGCCGCCGACAGCGAGCATTGCTTGGTGGCGATGGGCACAAAGAACACACCCCGCTGGATCAGGGCACGGCGCAGGGCCACGTCGCGATTGAAGTCATGGCCCGCGATGATGTCGTGCAGGTCGGCCGGCGGCTTTTCCATCAGATAGAAGGAAAAGGCCGAGCCCTGGCGCGCGACGCAGGCGGTGATGCCGCGGCGGGTGAAGATCTCCATGATACCGGTCTCAATCTGCGCGCCCAGCCACTCCATCCGGGGGTAAAGTGTATCGCGGTTGGCGACCAGATAGCGCACAGTCTCGATGGCCGCGGCCACCGCAACCGGATGGCCATTGTAAGTGCCCGCCACAAAGGGACGGCGCGACGGATCGGGATCAATGATGGAGTCCATATACTCCGTCTTGCCGCCGACCACCGCGAGTGGGAAGCCGTTGGCGACCGCCTTCCCATAGACCACCAGATCAGGCTTCACGCCGCTGATCTCGGCATAGCCGCCCACGGCATGGCGGAAACCGGTCTTGACCTCATCGAATACCAGAAGGAAGCCGAACTCGTCGGCCAGATCGCGCAGGCCTTCCAAATAGCCGGGCTGCGGCCTGACCACGCCGATATTCTGCAACAGAGGTTCGGTGATCAAAGCGGCGACCGGGAAACGGCGGCAGACATAGCGCACCAATTCCAGGTCGTTGTAATTCACCGCATGGGTGAAATGGGTCTGGGTGATGGTCGTGCCCGCGCCCAGCGGCTTGAGCGGATATTCGCCCGGCGATACGCGCGGCCCGATATCGGCCAGGGTGTTGAACACATTGCAGGCCAGTTCGTCATGATTGCCGTTATAGCCGCCCTGCATCACGATGATATGGGAGCGGCGCGTCGCCGCGCGGGCGATGCGGATGGCCAGCGACGTCGCCTCGCTGCCGGTATTGAGCAGGGTGATTTTTTCCGCTGCTGGTACATTTTCGCAGATCAGTTGCGCCAGCCGGCCTTCGGCGATGGATGGCCCCGCCCCGAACAGGCTGTCGCCATCACCCAGCGCCGCGGCGGCCGCCTGATTGATGGGCGCGAAATTGTGACCCAGAAAATAGGGCGCGAAGCCCGCGTGATAATCGATATAACGCTTGCCCTCGCTGTCCCACAGATAAGCGCCCTCACCTTTCACGAAGGTGATGGCGGGATCGATGCTGCGGTTGACCGACGAGATGCCGCCGGGAATGTAGCGGCGGTTGTTCTGCAGTACTGTTTCCGACGAGACGGGCTTATCCATGGGCGGTTTCAAGCTCCCTCAGCGACTTCGCCGTGTCCTCGATCACCTGCTCCATGCATCCCGGTTTGAACAGGGAAATCTTGATCTGGTAGAGGCCGGGCTTGTCGTAGGTCTCGGCTGGCGCCAGATAGCCGACATTGCCATTGACGATGTTGAGCACCATCACGGCGTGACCTGGGAACCGGGCGCGAATTTCCTTCTGGTACGCCGAATACGGTTCGGCGGGCGCGCCCACCAGGAAAGCGTCACCCAGCTGCACCAGGGTGGTGGAGACGGTGCGCGATTTGCCTTCGCCGACATCGCGGCGAACCATCAGCCGCCGCTCCAGCCGTTCCTTCAGCGGGCGATCGGTACAGTCTTTCAGCTGCTCCAGCAGTTCGGCTTCGGCCGGCAGATTGACGTAAGGCAGTTCGGTGGTGGATCGGGTGATCTTCAGCGCGGTGCTGGCGGGCTTGGGGCGTAGCGACCAGCGGCCCAACCGCGCGCCGGAGTCTTCGATGCGGTCAAAAGCCAGCTCCTGTTCCGGCGGCAGCATGCCGGTCAGGGTCGAAAGCGCGGCATAGCCCAGTTGGCGGCCGTTCTGGTCGGCAATGGCCGTATCGGCCTCATAGGAACGCAACGGCGTCATGTCGCCCGAAGCGCCGTGCAGGAAGAAACAGGGCGCGCCACCGGTATCGCGCTCAACCACTTCGCGCATGGCGCCATAATAATCGGGCGAGATCATCTTGTTGCCGCCGCCCAACGATACCGGATGGCAAGCATAATTGACCATGGTGGCGATGATCCTGCCGCTCGCATCGGTAACGCGGCCCACCATCACGGTGTCATCGCTGGGACCATCGGGGTTGACGCTGCAAAGGAAGGTCTCGCTGTCCAGCACCAGGTCGCGGTTGCGCGCGAGATTGCAACGGCCATCGGCCCAGGAGGCCACGGCCGCTTGCGCATTCGCCCTGGATTCGCGGATCACTTTCACCGCGCCTTCCACGATCTTGTCGCGATAGCCCGGAATCAGATGGCCGCCCTTGCGTTCCAGATTCTGCAGATTGGTGATCGGCCCCGAATGGGTATGGCCCATATGGGTGATCAGTTGCTCATTGCTGATGCCGGCATCCTTCAGGATGCGCTCGCGGATCTGCATCTCATGGGCAATGTCGTACCACCAGCCCAGATCGAAGCAGACCAGGTAGAGTTCGATTCTAGGATTGCCGCCCCGCAGGAACATGCTGGTGACAAAGAGCGGGCGGTGGATGCCCTCGGCGGCGTCATGCTTGGCGCTGCCCCAGGAACGCGAATAGATGCCGTCGGGCGGGGTGATGTCGGCGCGCGCAACGCCGATCTCGCCTTTGAATTCGCTGTGGCGGATCACCAGGTCGGAAAGATTTTTCTTGGTCATGAGCCCGTTCCTGTCGGAAAAAAGAGTTGGGAGAATATCACCATGGCAGCCAGGGTCAGCACCAGCGACAGGCCGGCCCACAAGACCACGCTCTGATACCAGCGCCCGCCCAGCCCGGCACGCAGGGTTTCGCCGGAATTCCAGAAGGTGACCGGGTTTTCCTCGGTTCCCGGGGTCGGCGCGGGATGGACCAGGGTGCCGGCGATACAGGCCAGGATCGCCACCAAAAAGCAGACCGGCGACTGATTGCCGAAGGGATAGAACCAGCCCGGCATGACCCAGAGATAGCCCACGACCTTGAACACAAGGCCGGTGCCGAAGCCCGCAATGATGGCGGCAATGGCGCCCGCGCCATTGGTGCGTTTCCACAGCAGCCCCACCCAGAGGATGGCGGCGAAGGGCGGCGCCACCAGCGCGTTGATGGTCTGCATATACTGATAGATGCCCGCGCTCATCCGGCTGATGGCGATGGCCATGGCGATGCCGGCCAGGATCGCCACGATCGAGGCCCAGATGCCGAAGCGGACTTTCTGTTTCTCGCTGGCCCCCGGATTGATCAGCGGCACATAGATGTCCAAGGTCAGGATCGCGGCGGTGGCATTGACCACCGAGCTGACCGTGGACTGGACCGCGCAGATCAGGACCGCCAGCAGAAGCCCGCGCAGGCCGACGGGAAAGAACTCACGCACCAGAACGACAAAGCCACCATCGGCGCGATGATTGGCGTCGGCCCAGTTGCCCAGCATGAATTCGGGATGGCGTGAAAACAGGATCAGCCCCGGCAGCACGATGATCAGGGGCAAAAACAGCTTGGCGTAACCCGCCATCACCATGCCCATGCGGGCATGCCAGATATCGCGCGCACCCAGGACGCGCTGGACGATGAACTGGTTCATCACCCCATACCATACGCCCACCGCCATGAAGTTGAAGAAGGTGCCGGTCCAGGGCGTCAGCGGATGGTCCGGCGGCTGGAACACGGTAAGGCGGTTATAGGCGCCGTATTGGGTCAGATGGGACGCGCTGGCCGTCAGCGCCTGATGCCAGATGCCGTGATCGCCGATATTGTCACGGATCACTTTGGTGAAGCCGTCGATCACGCCACCCGATGGCGTCATCGCCTTCAGCGCCAGCACCGTCAGCAGGGTGACGCCGCCGATCTTGACGATGGCCGTGAACACCCCTGTCCAGGCCACGGTGTTGAGCCCGCCATAGACCGCCCAGATGCCCGCGAACAACCCGGTGCCGACGATGCAGGCCATCAGCGGCCAGCCGAAGAAGCCCGACAGCGCCAGGCCGCCGGCATACATCACCGCCGCCATGAAGATGGTGATATTGGCGAAGATGGTGAGCAGCGCAAACGCCAGCCGCACGCCGGGCCCGAAGCGCGCCGCCAGATATTGCGGCACGGTGACGACATGGGCCCGGATCAGGAAGGGCACGAACAGAAAGACGATGACGATCTCGGCAATGGTCGTCTGCCACTGGGCCAGCGCCGTGGGCATGCCCAGAATGTAGCTCGCGCCCACCAGGCCGATGAAATGCTCGGTGGAGACATTGGCGGCGACATAGGAGCCACCCACCGCGTACCAGGGCAGCCTGCGCCCGGCGAGGAAATAGTCGTTGGAAGAGCCGCGCTCGCCGCGGCCCGACCAGACGCCCACCACGCACAAAATCGCCAGGAAGATGAAGAACTCGATATAATCGAGCGGCAGCATGGCCAGTGCGGAATTGGTGCCCACTCGTCCCCCATGGCCATTTTTACGCCGGCCCTTTTGCGGCTACTCTAAGGGTACGGGGACGGCGGCGTCATCAAGGAATGCCGCCCAGGAAGACAGGGAACGGTGATGAAACGGTATTTTGTTCTGGCGGGCATTCTGGCCCTGTTGCCGGCGATCGCGGTGGCGCAGGACACCCTGCCCAAACCCACGCCGACCCCCGGCGATACCCGCGACTTCCCACAGCCCCGGATGGTGGAAGGTCAGCCCTGGGACGCCCGTCCGCCCGAAAAGGCGGACGACAAGCCGCTGTTCCCTGAGCAAACCCGCGCGCCCTACCACAAGGTTGCATCCTATAAAGTCACCACCGTCACCGACAAATTGCACCTGCCCTGGTCCATCGCCTTCCTGCCGGATGGCAAGATGCTGGTGACGGAGAAATTTCCCGCGGATCTCAGGCTCGTCAGCGCGGACGGAACACTGTCAGAACCGCTCAGCGGCATCGACGCGCTGGCGCCGCCGAAGAAATTGGGATTGCTGGACGTTGCCCTGGCGCCGGATTTCAAGAAAAGCCACAGGGTCTATTTCTCGTTCTTTCAGCTTTTGCCCAAAGGCAACAGCAACACCTATCTCGCGCATGGCACACTCGATGAAGCCGGCAATGCGCTGCACGACGTCACCGTGATCTATCGCGGCGTGCCGGAGCTGCCGGAAGAAAATTTCTCCATGAAGCAGGGCGGCCGCATCGCCTTTGCCAAAGACGGCAGCCTGTTCATGACCGTGGGCGACCGCGACGGCAACAGAAAGGCCGACTATGATCAGCAACTGGCGCAGAAGCTGGATATCGATGTGGGCAAGATCATCCACCTGACACAAGACGGCGCACCATCGCCCGACAATCCCTTCCTCAACACGCCGGGCGTGCGCCCCGAGATCTGGGCCTATGGCATCCGGAGTCCCGAAGGTTTCGCTTTCGCCTCGGACGGCACCCTGTGGGAAACCGAACACGGCCCGCGCGGCGGCGACGAACTGAACCGCATTGAGAAAGGCAAGAATTACGGCTGGCCGATCATTACCCATGGCATCGACTATCCGGGCGGGCCGATTGGCGCCGGCATCACCGCCAAAGAGGGTCTGGAGCAACCGGTCTATTACTGGGACCCGGTGATCGCGCCATCGGGCCTGGCGGTCTATCACGGCAAGCTGTTTCCCCAATGGAACGGCAACCTGCTGGCGGGCGGCTTGCGCGGCACGGGCGTCTATCGCCTGACCCTGAAGAACAACAAGGTGGTGTCGGAAGAACCGCTGCTGACCGATCTGCATACCCGCATCCGCGATGTGCGGGTGGGGCCGGACGGGGCGGTCTATGTCCTGACCGAGCAGAAGGCGCTGCTGAAGCTCACGCCTGGGTAGGCCGCGACACGGAACTGTCACGACCGCCGCGATAGGGTCGCGGCCATGCAGATATTCGCCCGCATTCTGGCAGGGTTTGGCATGGCATGGGCCCTGTTTGCCGCCGGCCCGAGCCAGGAGCAGACCACGCCCGTCTCTATTATCGCCGCCGGCAACCTGCCCGGCTTTCGCACCGAAGACGCCGCCCCCTGGCTGGCGGAACGCATGGCGGGCGCCGGGCTGGACCATTGGCGCTTTGTGCCCGGCGATCCTGCCCATCCCGCGCCCAACCGCATCGAATGGGATTTCGAGCTTCTGCCCTATGCCGGCGGCGAGGTTCGTCGTTTCTTTCCCATGGGCGAGGCGCGCGGGGCGATGGATGTGCATCTGCAGGGCCGCCATCACCTGATTTCGGCGGAGGCCAGGCTTTTCCTCGATGGCGAGTATCAGACCGTGACCCTGGCGCAGGACCAGGTGAAGGGCGGCGCCGACGACCAGGACTTGATCGATTTTGTCGTCCGCACCACCCAGATGCTGGACAATGCCTGGCACGCCATCGACCTGACGCCGCCCGAGCACAATCATGCCCCGCATTGATCTGCGCTGGCTGGGCGCACTTTTCCTTGTGCTGTTTGCGTGGCCCGGCACGGCGCAGGTGCTGAACTATGATGAGATCTTCAAAAGCCCCAACCTGACCGGCGACTGGGGCGGCGAGCGACCCAAGCTGGAGGATCAAGGCATCCAGCTCGGCGGCGACGAAATCTTCGAGACCCTGGGCAATCTGGACGGCGGGGCGCACCAGGGTGCGATCGGCGAGGGCCGCCTGGAGCTGTTCGCCAATATCGATTTGGCCAAGGCGCTTGGCCTTTCGGGCCTGATCTTCCATGCCAATGCCTATCAGATTCATGGCGAGGGCCTGACCTCGCATGATCTGGGCAACCTGATCACGGTCAGCAATATCGAGGCACAGCCTTCCACCAGGCTGTTCGATCTCTGGTTCCAGCAATCGCTGTTCGACGACACGGTGTCGCTGCGTGTCGGCCAGATCGCCGCCGATGACGAATTCTTTGTCAGCCAGTATGCGCCACTGTTCATCAGTTCGACCTTCGGCTGGCCCGCCATCATGGGCATCAATCTGCCCAGCGGCGGCCCCGCCTATCCGGTGGCGCGGCCCGGCGCGCGGGCGCGGGTGGCGCTGTCACCGGATGTGAGTCTGCAAGCGGCGCTGTTCAGCGGCGACCGCGAGATCGATCCCACCGGCTTCGACTTTGAAACCAATGGCGACTTGTTCGCCATCAGCGAGCTGGCCTACAGCACCAAACTGTTCGACCTGCCCACCAGCCTGAAGCTGGGCGGCTGGATCCATACCGGCCTGTTCGCGGACCAGCGGTTCGATACCACGCATCTGTCTCTGGCCAATCCGGCTTCCAATGACACCCCGGCCGAGCACCGCGGCGACTATGGCGGCTATTTCATCATCGACCAGCTGCTGTGGCGCAAGGACGGCGCCAGCGACACCGGCCTGGGCGGGTTCCTGCGGGTCGGCGGTAATCCATCGGATCGCAACCTGATCGAGCTGCATTTGGACGGCGGTCTCACCTATGCCGGGCCGTTCGGACGCGACAGCGACACCATCGGCATCGGGTTGAGTTATGAGCAGGTCAGTGCCGCGCAACGCGACCTAGCGGCGGACTTTGGCGTCCTGAACGGCTTTGTGCCGCCGCAGCCGGATTTTGAATCCGTGCTGGAACTGTCCTATCAGGCGCAGGTCGCGAGCTGGTGGATCGTGCAGCCCGATCTGCAATGGGTGATCCATCCCGGCGGCCGGGTGCTGAACCTGTCGAATCCGCGCGCCAATCTGGGCGAAGGCGCAGTGGTGCTGGGACTGCGCACCGCCATATCTCTTTAGGAGAAGACCACCGTTTTCTTGCCGTTGAGCAGGATGCGATGCTCGCAATGCCATTTGACGGCGCGCGCCATGGTGCGGCTTTCGATGTCGCGGCCGACCGAAATATAATCGTCCGGCGCCAGCGCATGGGTGACGCGTTCCACCGACTGTTCGATGATCGGGCCTTCGTCCAGGTTGCCGGTGACATAATGCGCCGTAGCCCCGATCAGCTTGACGCCGCGCTCATGCGCCTGAGTGTAGGGATTGGCGCCTTTGAAGCTGGGCAGGAAGCTGTGGTGGATGTTGATGATCCGGCCCAACCGGATCGTGCAGAAATCGTCCGACAGGATCTGCATGTAGCGCGCCAGGATCACCAGGTCGATGCGATGCTCCACCATCAGCGCAGCCAGCCGGGCTTCCTGTTCCGGCTTGTTCTCTTTTGTCATCGGCAGATGCACGAAGGGAATATTGTTCGACACCGCGACGTCTTCATAATCGCGATGGTTGGAGACGATCAGCGGCACTTCCAGCGCGATGGCGCCGATGCGCACGCGGTAAAGCAGGTCCACCAGCACATGGCCGAATTTCGACACCATGATCAGGCCGCGGCTCTTGCGGGTCTTGTCGGAAAATTGCGCCTGCATGGCGAATTTTTCCGCCAGCGGCTGGAATTCCTTTTCCAGCCAGGGGATGCCGATGCCGCCTTCCGACAGGCAATGTATCCGCAGAAAAAAACGGCCGTTGGCTCGGTCGCCGAACTGCTGGCTGTCCAGGATGTTGCAGTTGCGCTCGAACAGGAAGCGGGTGACCTCGGCCACGATACCGCGCCGGTCGGGGCAGGAAATCGACAGGATGAAATCGGGCTGATTCATGGGCCCGTCAGGAATAGCGGTGGCCGCGAGGCTTGGCAAACCCGCACCGTCTAAGAGGTTGCACGAACGCCACCGATGGTCTGAAATCGCCCTCAAACGCCCCTCGCCGGGGCCCCGGAGGACGTCATGAAGATCGGTGTGTTCACGCCCCTGCTGTCGGCTTTGTCGCTGGACGACGTGCTCAAGAAGCTCAAATCCTTGGGCATCGAGATGGTGGAATTCGGCACCGGCAATTATCCCGGCGACGCCCATCTGCATCTGTCGCTGCTGGACAAGCCCGACGAACTGAAGACCTTCAAGAGCAAGGTCGCCGATGCCGGCCTGACCATTTCGGCCCTGTCATCCCACGGCAATCCACTGCATCCCAACAAGGAAATCTCATCCAAGCATCGCGAGACCAGCAGGAAGACGATTTTCTGGCCGAAAAGCTGGGCGTCAGCACGGTGGTGGACTTTTCTGGCTGCCCCGGCGACAGCCATGAGGCCAAGTCGCCCAACTGGGTCACCTGCCCCTGGCCGCCGGATTTTCTGGATGTGCTGAACTGGCAATGGGATGACGTGGTGACGCCCTATTGGAAGGAACATGGCAAGTTCGCCGCCGACCATGGCGTGAAAGTCGCCATCGAAATGCATCCGGGCTTTGTGGTCTACAACCCCGAGACGATGCTCAGGCTTCGCGCCATTGCGGGGCCATCGGTAGGCGCCAATCTCGATCCCAGCCATCTGTTCTGGCAAGGCATTGACCCCATCGCCGCCATCCGTGTGCTGGGCGACGCCATCCATTATGTCCATGCCAAGGACACCCAGCTTTATCCGGCCAACATGCCCAGGACCGGCGTGCTGGACACCAAGCCTTATACAAAAGAGCGCGAGCGCTCCTGGATCTTCCGCACCGTGGGCTATGGCCACAGCGCGGAATGGTGGAGCGAATTCATCTCCACCTTGCGCATGTATGGCTATGATTATGTGCTCTCCATCGAGCATGAAGACAGTCTGATGTCGCCGGACGAAGGCCTGACCAAGGCGGCGGCGCTGCTTTCCACGGTAGTGATCAAGGAAAAGCCCGCCGCGGCCTGGTGGGTTTGAGCATGTCGGACCGCATCCGCACCGCGGTGATCGGCACCGGCTTCATGGGCCGCACCCATCTGGAGGCTCTGCGCCGGGTGGAGAATGTCGATGTGGTGGAAGTGGCCGCCACCTCGCCGGACAAGGCGCGCGCCGCCGCTGCCGGTTATAATGTGCTCAACGCCACCGGCGACTGGCATGACGTGATCGCCGATCCCTCGATCGACGCGGTGCATATCACCACGCCGAATGACTCGCACTTCGCAATCGCCAAGGCGGCGTTTGAGGCCGGCAAGCATGTGCTGTGTGAAAAGCCGCTGGCGATGAGCGTGGCGGAGGCCGAAGCGCTGGTGGCGCTGCAAACCGCCAAAAAACTGCGCGGCGCGGTGAACCACAATCTGCGCTGTTACCCGATGGTGCAGCAGATGCGCAGCATGCGGGAGGCGGGAGAATTCGGTGAGATCCTGGTGGTTCAGGGCACCTATTCCCAGGACTGGATGCTGTACGAGACCGACTGGAACTGGAGGGTCGATCCCAAAGAGGCTGGCGCGTCACGGGTGATGGCCGATATCGGCTCGCATTTCTTCGACATGGCCGAGCATGTCACCGGGCTGAGGGTGACCGCGGTGTGCAGCGATCTGCAGACCTTCTGGCCGACCCGCAAACAGCCGAAATCTGGGGGCGAGAGCTTTTCCGGCAAGCTGGGCACCTCCGGCGAGACAGTGGACACACCGGTAACGACCGAGGATTTCGGCGCGACCATCTTCCGCATGGGTCGCGCACGCGGCGCGATGACGGCAAGCCAGGTCTCGGCCGGGCGAAAGAACGGCCTAGTGCTGGAAATCTATGGCACCAAGGGGGGCGCCAGCTGGCGCCAGGAGGCGCCGGACGAGCTGTGGCTCGGTCATCGCAACGATCCCAACCAGCTGTTGCTGAAAGACCCGTCACTTCTGACGCCAAAAGCGCGCGCCTTTGCCGATTATCCCGGCGGCCATGGCGAAGGCTATCCCGACACCCACAAGCAGCTGTTTCGGCGCTTTTACGCCTCGATCGCGGATGCGTCGCTGACGCCGGATTATCCTGAGATGGCCGATGGCCTCAGGCAGCTGAAAATCCTGGACGCGGAACTGGCGAGCCACAAGGCCCATGCCTGGGTGGATGTGTGAGGAGCGTTTCGCTTTGCGAGCGAAATGGTCCGCCGTTAGCGGCAGCGTAGTGCGACGACCATTTCGAGCGACGAACGCCGCGAGCAAAAGCGAGCGGCCGGGCAGCCGCGCAACTTAATGGCCTATCGCAATTACCAATCCAGCTGCATCAGGGAAATGGAATGTGCGGGCATCACAGTGTCAACGGTGACCGCGCCATCCTGCGCCACCAGCCAGCGCGGCGCGTCCAGAAGCTGCAGCCCGTCCTTGTCTTTGAGTTGGGCGATCTGCTCGGCGCTGGGGCTTTGCGGCGAACCCATCGCCTTCCACACCGTATAGGCGTTGGAGTGGGCGTCATCGATGCGGTAGTGGGTCAGCCGCACGCGCGACGCGCCCTTTGGCAGCCCCTTCACCGTGACAGTCGCGGGCGCGGCATCACCAGTCTTTTCCGCATCGTGATAATTCCACACCATCACCGCAGCCTGATGTCCATCCGCCGTGGCCAAGGCATCGACATCTTCCGCCCCGCGCACGCCACCGGCCATGATGTCATCCAGCTTCACCTGCCCGCTGCTGGAAACCCCCACCCGCGTGCCTTTCATCAAAGCCGCCATGCGGAAGAAATTCAGCACCGGCTTGTCGATACCGTTGGTGGAAAGCGAGCGGAAGCCCTCGAAATAGTCCTTGTTCTCGAATTCGAACGACCAGCTCAGCATCGAGATCAGGTTGACCTTGTGCCGGTCGGCCAGCTCGAACAGGCCCTTGTAGGCCACCGCCGTATAAGACGGATACAGCGTGCCATTGCGATAGGCATTGGCCGGATTGACCTTCATGGAACAGGCAGCACAGCCTTCCGGGTCCGCCTCGCTCAGGATGATCGGCAGCTTGTACATCTTGTGACGGGCGATGATCGCAAAGCCTGTGTCGGCGTCCTTCATTTCCTTGGCGATGCCCATCATCACGGCATTCTCTTCCACCCGCGGCTGGCCCTTGATGTGGAAAGAGATGAAATCCAGCGGCACGTGCTTGGCCGCGACATGGGTCAAAAAGCCGTCCAGGAATTTTGAGGCATGGTCTATGGACGGCCCGGTGGCGGCCGGCCCGCCGACCAGCGCACCGGGTAGCGCGGCGCGCACACCGGCGGCGGCATGGTCATAAAGCTCCCAATACTGCTCAGGCGTGCCGTGCCAGTAATCGATGTCCGGCTCGTTCCACACTTCGAAATACCAGTGCCGCACGACCTCAGTACCATAACGGGCGGCCAGATGCGCCGTCACCACCCGCACCAATTCCTGCCATTTGGCATAGTCCTTGGGCGGGGCCTGCACCGTGCCCGCGGTGGTGCGTCCCGGATAATGGACTTGGTAATCGCCTTGCCCACTGGTCAGGTCCTTGGGCATGAAGCCCAGCTCGACCATCGGCACCAGGCCGGCGGCTTTGTATTCGTCAAAGATGCCGTCCAGGATGGTGAAGTCATAGACCGGCTTGCCGTTCGCATCCTCGCGATAGACGTTGGTCGAACTCCATTTCAGCTCTGGCGTCCCGTCGCCCGAGGTCAAAAGATGATGGGCGCGGATATGCACCGGTACAGGCGAAAGATCGTGCAGTTCGCGCAGCAGCTTTTTGCCGTCGCGGCCGGTGGTGAAATTGGCTTCGTCATAGCCAAACCAGGCATAGATGGGCTTGTAGGGCCCGAGCTTCTTGCCCAGATCGACCGAGATGGTTGCCGGGCCCTGCGCCATTGCGGGCCCGCAAGCCAGCATCGCCAGTATGGCCAAAGTCACAGATCGCATTGTTCCTCCCGCCCGGCTTCTGTCGCGCCGGCTGAGGCATCATGCTAGCGTGATGCCGGGGAAGAATCGCCATGAAAAAGCCGGTTTTGCTGCTGTTTTTTGCATGGGGGATCGGTGGCGCAAACGCGTCGCCGTCTTACCCCAGTTGGGCTTACGCGGTGCCCACGCCACAGAACGAGGCGCATGCGCCCGCCGATGACGGCACGCGTTTCACCCTGCCCGGCTCGCAGGGCCACTTTACCCGTGGCCAGATCAGTGGCGCGGGTCACACCCCGCCCGCCGACTGGTATCCGCAGGATCATCCCAGGATGCCGGTGTTGGTGGCCAAGGGCGACGCGACCCGCGGCATCACCGCCTGCGCCGGCTGTCACTATCCCAATGGCAAGGGGCGGCCGCAGAATGCGGGCATCGCCGGGCTGAGCGCGGATTATCTGGCGCACCAGCTGCACGACTTTAAAAACGGAAACCGCAAAAGCGCGGAGCCGCGCAAGGCCAATGCCTTTCAGATGGTGAGCTTCGCCAAGGCGATGACAGATACGGAGATGCGGGAGGCCGCAAGCTATTACGCCTCACTGCCGCCGACGGTGCCGATAAAGGTAGTAGAGACCAGATCGGTGCCAAAAATGCGCAGCCAGGAAGGGTTGTGGCTGCCCGATCCAGGTGGTGCGCGCGAACCCATCGGCACCAGGGTGATCGAAACGCCGGTCGATGTGGACCGCGAACAATTGCGCGATCCCCGTGCCGGTTTCATCGCCTATGTGCCAAAGGGCGCAGTGACTAAAGGCCGCCGCCTTGCTGCTCGCTTGAACTGTGCGCAATGCCATGGCGACAGGTTGACGGGATCGGACGACACCGCGCCCGGCATTGCCGGCCGCTCACCCAGCTATCTGGCGCGACAATTGTATGACTTCCAGCAAGGCACGCGGCATGGCGAAATGGCCGCCATGATGCAACCGATTGCCGCGAGACTGACCGCGACCGACATCGTCAACCTGACGGCCTATGTCGCCTCCCTTCCAGGCAAGCGATGAGCAAAGTTGTTGTGGCCGTGACCTTCGGCGATGCGTCCGGCATCGGCCCCGAACTGGTCGCCAAATTGCTGAACAGGCCTGAGGCGTTGGCAGCGGCCAAAATCGTCCTGGTCGGCGACGCCTGGGTGTGGGCTGAAGGCCAGCGCATTGCCGGCACGAACACCCAAGTCAGAACCATCCGGGACTGGCGCGAAGCCCGCGACGATACGGATGCGCCCATGCTTCTGGACATGGACACGGTGGCACAGTCCGACATCATTCCGAGCCAGGTGACGGCGGCTGCCGGGCGTGGGGCGCGCGCCGCTCTGACCGCCTGCCTGGACGCCGTCAAAGCCGGCCAGATCGACGCCATCTGTTTTGCGCCCCTCAACAAGCTGGCGATGAAAAAGGGCGGCATGGCGTTCGAGGACGAGCTTCACTTCTTCGCCGAGTATTTCGGCGTGACGGACTATTTCTGCGAGTTCAACACCCTGGGCACGCTGTGGACATCGCGCATCTCCAGCCACATTCCCCTGGCCGACATCCCCAAATATGTCACCGGGGATCGCATCAAGGCGGCGGCGCGGCTGACCTACAAGACCTTGAAGCGTGCTGGCTTCGCACAACCGCGGGTCGCGGTGGCCGCGCTGAACCCCCATGGCGGAGAAGGCGGCACTTGCGGCCGCGAGGAGATCGACATCATCGAACCCGCCGTGCGCGAGCTGAACGCCCAAGGATTGCCGATCCAGGGGCCCTTCCCGGCCGACACGATTTTCCTGAAAGCGCGCGCCGGTGCGCTGGACAGCATCGTCACCATGTATCACGACCAGGGCCAGGTCGCCGTCAAGCTGCTGGGCTTTGAGCGCGGCGTCACGGTGCAGGGTGGCATGCCTGCGCCCATCACCACCCCGGCGCATGGCACGGCGTTCGACATCGCCGGCCAGGGCAAGGCCAATGCCGAGGCGATGACCCAGGCCTTCCTGCTGGCCGCGAAGATGGCCGCCGCCTGACGGTTACTGTTTGGGCCCTGGCAGCGGCCGGTACGCGGCGCGGTCCATCTGAAACGAACTCAGCCATAGGGTCTTGTTGATGATCAGCGCGGTGGCGATGCCGCCGAAGTCGGGATTGGGCTCGCCATAGGCCAGGATTTTCCAGGTCATCGCCTTGGGATCAAGCTGCGACGCCACCCAGCCGCGATGGCAGTTCATGTTGCCATGCGCATCCTGGATCTGTTTGCGGGTGCCGCCGCAGGCGGGCTCGTCGAACATCATGCCGGCTGCGATCAGCCTGTCGCCGCTCCAATGGATATTGTCCAGATTGTACCACGGCGTCTTGATGGTGCGCGCAGGCTTTGCGGCATTGGCCAGGTCATAGATCGCCACCGTCTGGGTGCCCGACACCGCGATATAGATTTCCTTTTCGTCTTTCGAAACCTCGATGCCGTTGTTGCCTTGAAGCTCGGTGCCTTTCAGCAGATGCAGCGACTTGTCCTTCGGGCTCCATTCCCACACTCCGCCAGTGATGTTGCCGCTGATGAAATCGGTGGCGTGATCGTGCATCTGCACGTCATCCAGGATGGTGCCGTCGGACAAGGCGGTCACCGCATTGGACTTGAAGTCGGCGGGCAGCTTGACACAGCCGGTCCAGCTGATGGCGGGCTGAGGCCCGCGTCCATCCACGGCAAAGACCTGGATGCTTTCGAACGGCACATGGGTAACGGAATACAGATTGTAGAGACCCGCCACCTTCGTGGGCCGCAGCGCAATGCCATGGGCATTAAGATTGGCGGGCGCGACTGTGCAATCGGGATACATTTTCAGGTCGGGCTTGGATGCGCCGGTAAAGAAGCGCTTTGCGGTCTTGGCCTCACTGTCGATCAGGAAGATGCCGCCCTGGGCGCCCATGCCGCTGGCGATCACCCATTTGCTGGCGCCGACCTGCAACAGGTCTTCCGGCTCATCCAACCCGCAGACATAATGCAACCCCATGGAGGGCGCGCAGGACGCCGGGCGTTCGGTCGAAGGATGGGGCACACCCGCTGGCTGTTGCGCCGATGCCGCCAGCGGAAATGCCAGCCAGAAGGCCTATGGCAAACAAGATTTTCATGTGACCTCCCGGGCGCGTAAGCCGCCGTTGGGAGAATGCTATTTGGCGGGTGGCAAGGTGGTCAACACGCCGCCGGCCACCAGCGGGTCCATTGCCGCCAGATCGGCGCGATAGCTGACGGTGTCGGCGGTGGAAAATCCTTCGGCACTTTCTGGGTCACCTTGCCGGTCGCTGCCCATTCGGTGCCGCGCTGGAAGGTGGTCATGAAGCCCACGCAAGCCAGCGCCATGGCGTCATGCCCCAGGGTGGTATGGAAGATGCGGCCCCTGCCCCAGTGCAGCGCCATCAGCATCGGCTCGTCGAAACCGGTGCCGCGATTGGCCGGATCGGCATAAGCCGTGGCCAGCACGATCATATTCTGCCCCGGCCCGCGCAGGCGGGTGTAAAGCTCATCGGGCGCATGCATCCACACCGGCGGCAGACCGCGCATGATGGGATGATCGCTCGCACGCACCGTGATGCGGAACGGCTTGCGGCGGCCATGCAGACCGGCTGGTCCAGGCGCGGAATCGGACGTCAGTTTGCCGTTCTGGAAATACCATTTGGGACCGGCTGGGGCGTCGCGTTTCCGCCAGCCGCCCACGCCCGTCATCTGGTTATAGGCCGCCCAGTCCGGAAAGGCGTTGTCGGCGCCATGCACCACCACCAGCCCGCCGCCATTCTTCATATAGGCCTCGAATTCGGCTTTCAGGGGCGCCGGCCAATCCTGGGCGTCATAGTTCGACACCACCACCTGGTACTTTGCGAAGTCGGGATGGAAACCAGAAAAGTCGCCATCCGCCGGCGGCGCGCTGATCACCGTGACATCGAAGAGGCCTGCCTCTTCCAACTCACGCTTCATCACCTGGGTGGTGAGCTTCCAGTCGTGATAGGCCGCCGCACTTGCGCCATCCAGGATCATCACCTTGATGGGCGCAGCAGCAGCTGCACTGCTCCACAAGGCCAGCAAGGCCGCGAACAACCACCTCACGTCATTTCTCCGGATCGCTGGCGGTGAAGGCCGAGCAGCAGGGTTTGCCGATGGCATGAAACTCCATCACCTCGGCGCGGGTGCCGTCGGGATCGATCAGGTTGAGCTGCCATTTGGCATCACGGCCGATCTTGGGAACCGTGGCCGGGGTCTGGCCCTGCAGCCGGTCGCCATTCCACAGGGTGGTATAGGCCGCTTCCATGTTGGGCACGCCCAGCGAGAAATGGTTCAGGACACCGGTCTGGGCCTGGGTCAGGCTGTTAGTGACGATCATATATTCCAGCCAGTCGGAACCATCGGGCACCTGCTGCGATACCCAGCTGGTGACATCGTCCTTCATGCCTCCGGCCCAATAGGGGCGGAAACCCAGCACATCGCGGTAGAACGTGTCTTCCAGCTTGCGGTCATGGATGGTGAAACCGACATGGATGATGTGGGTGGAAAGCCCGCCATCAGCGATCCCCGGCGGCGACACCGGCGGCTGCACGAATTCGATTGTGGTGCCTTCCGGGTCTTTGACCCGAAACCAGCGGCTGCCGTCACTGCCATCGCTGAGCTTGCGCGGCACCAGGGTGCCTTTGGAGATCAGATAGCGGCGCATGCCCTCCGCATCGCTGACATTGAAGGCGGCATGGTCCAGGCGGCTGACGCCGCTGCCTGCCGGCAGCGGCAGCACCTCGACAAACTGGACGGGCGAAAAATAATAGCGCGTGCCGGCTGGGTCTTCCGGGTCAGGCCGCTTCACCGCCCCCAGGTCATGCACATAAAAGGCTTCGGTCTTGGCCGGGTCGGCGGCATAGACCGCCAGATGCGATACCGAAGTGATGGAGGGGCGCGCCGGCTGGGCCGACGCTGGCACACCGGCGGCAAAAATTGCCACGCCGATCAAGGCCAGGCCTGCACAGTCGAACATCCGCATCAAACTGCCCTCCAGTGACCGGCAGCAGTATAGCGGTTTGCGATATCGCCAACAGCAGGCAATGACAGGCTGTCATCACGCCCAAAAAGAAACGGGCGGGATCGCGATCCCGCCCGAAGTATGCCCAGGGGAAAATGCGGGCTTTGAACTGATGGGAACGCCGGATCAGTAGTTGTAGCGAACGCCCATGAAATACTCCCGGCCGGTCGAGTAGTAGACCAACTGCCGCTGACCGACCGTGTCGAGGTACTGATACAGACCCTGGTCGGTCAGGTTGATGGCCTGGAAATCGACGGTGAAATTGTCGTTGACCTTGTAGCTGGTCGAGGCGTCCAGATTGAAGGTGGCGGACTGGTATTGGGAGTCATTGCCGCTGAGACCGGAGGTCGGACCCGGGGTCACCAGGAACTTGCTGCGGAACGCCGCCGAGACGCGAGCCTGGAAGATGCTGTCATCGTAATAGAAGGTGGCGTTATAGGTCGTGCGCGACAGGCCCGTGAGGTCGCCCTGGGTGGTGATCGCCGCCGTGGTCGCCGTGGCCGGCACCAGAATGTAGTTCTGACGAGCCTGCACGAAGGAGATGTTGCCCAGCACGCCGAAGCTGTCGAAGGGATGCGGCAGAAAGTCGAACGGCTGCTGCCAGTCGATTTCAGTGCCATACAGCGGGCCGCCCTTCTGGGTGACGCTGGTCGTATAGGTCGTGTTGGTATTGGTGTCGTTGCAGGTGGGCGTGAAAGTGCCGCCGCAGAAAGACAGCAGCGCGCTGGACGGGATGCCCAGCGGGTTGGCATTGAAGGGCCCGAACAGGTTCTGCGACACTTCGATATCGTCGAGATGCTTGTAGAAGAAGGCGAACGAAAGCAGCGCGCCTTTGTGGTAGTACCATTCGAACGACAGGTCCGCGGTCTTGGCGCGGTAGGGCGCCAGATTCGGATTGCCGGTGGTGACCGAGACCGGATTGGCACCCGACTGGCTGATGCTGACACCCGGCAGAAGGGCGGTGAGGCTCGGCCGCGTCATCACATAGGAACCGTTCACACGGATCAGGAAGTTATCGGTCGGCTCGAGCACCGCGTTAATCGACGGCAGGAAGTCGTGATAGCCGTGTTTCACGTCCGCCGACTGGAATGTCTTGGTCGTGGTGTTGAAGGCAATGCCTTGCGAATCCGTAGATGTTTGCACGTAACGGCCACCGACATTGCCGCGGAAGGGCACGCCATAGAACTGGGCGTTCCAGCCGGCTTCAAACCAGTAACCGGTATCGTCCTCACGCACCGTGCCATTCGACGAACCAAACGCCGCCGGACCCTGCAGGAACGCACCGCATCCCGGCGCCGTGGCGCATGCGCCCGCGCTGCTGGAAAGTACCGCCGGATACACTGTCGGGTCGAAGATGTTGAAAAGCTGGTTGGCCTTGTTCAGGTCTGGCACCAGATAGGAGGTCGCGGTGCCGGCCGGGTAGCTCCCGGGCAAGGTGACCAGCTGAGTATATTGCGACAGGGGCGTATTTTCGATCGCCGACGGAATATAGCTGTCCAGCGACGTGTTGGCGCCATTGGAGCGCGATGTCATGACCTGGCGATTGCCGTAATTGCGGAAGTCCAAACCGCCCTGGAGCGTCAGCCAGCTCAAGGGCGTATAGGTTGCGTCCAGGTTGATGGTGCGGAAACTGTTATAGACGGCCGCGGCACGTTCGCGAATCTGCGAAAGAAACCAGCCATTGGACGATGTGGGATCGACATTGCCGAAATTCAGGATCGGCGCCTTGGTGCTCTGGCTGAAATCATAAACGAAAGGCTGCGCTGCCGAACCGGCGCCGCCCGCCACCCCGCCCGGGCAATTGGCGACGTTGCCGCCGGTCGCCGTCGCAGCCGTGCAGTCGTAATCCATCGTCAACGTGGTCTGGATCGGGTTGTTGTGATGCGATTCAGACCAGCCAAGCAGACCATGGATCTTGAAATCGTCCGAGAAGCTGTGTGATCCGTCCAGCGTCGCCTGGCCGAAACGGGTATCCAGATGATCAAGACGGTGCTCGGCGCGCAGACCGACATCGCTCGCGCTGATCGCGTCCAGATTGTTGGTCGCTGGGTTGAGCGTATAGGACAGGATATTGACAGCGCCGCGGCCCAAGGTGGGCGCCAGCAGCGCCGGGGTTCCGGATGGGGCCGAGTTCGTGGTCGCGCCCTGGTTCAGGCTGAGCGAATTGGCTTCCAGATATTCTTCCTGACGCACAACCGCAAAATCCGCCGCCAGCAGATCAAGGGTGAAAAGTGTTGCGTCATCGGGCTGATACTGGATGGAATTGGTAAAGCCCAGGCGCTTTTCATGGTTCGGAATATAGTCGTAGCGCGGGAACCGCGGACCGAAGGCTTCATTGACCACGTCATAGTTGTTCGGCAGACCGCCGACGGTCGCGCCGGCGGTCTGGCGGTTCGGCAATCCGCCGCTGGCAGCCGTGAAAGTCTGGGTCGCCAAGGTGCCCGGCAGCGGAGTGCCGTTGTAGGCCACGGAGCCGAAACGCTGGGTCGCGGTGCAGTTGAACTGCGCGCCGACAACCGTGGAGCATCCTGCCACCAGCGGTTCGGTGTGCGTCGAGTTCTGCTGGGTATTGTCATTCTCATAGCGGGTGGTGTCGAAGCCGAGTTCCAGCGTGTTGCGGCTGTCGTATGCGGCAGAGAACAGGATACCCAGCTTGCCGTTCATGAACGTGTCGGAGACCAGGCCGGTGAAGCGCGGGTTGAATTCCCCGCCCTGATCGGCATACCCCGCCTGGCCGGACAGCGCCAAGGTGAACCCCTGATGGTCGAAGGGATGGGCGGTTGTCAGATCCACCGTGGCGCCCAGTGAACCTTCCTCGAGGTCCGCGGAGGCGGATTTGTGAACCGTGATCCCGGAGAACAGATCGGACGCAAAGACGTTGAAGTCGAAGGCGCGGCCGCGATTGGTACCGCCCTGGCTGTCCTCACCGCCGACCGTCGACATCGCTTCCATGCCGTCGATGCGCACGCGGGTGAAGGTGGAGTTCAGGCCGCGAACCTGAATTTCACGGCCTTCGCCTTCGTCACGGGCCAGCGCCACGCCCGGGATGCGCTGGATGGATTCCGACAGGTTCAGGTCGGGGAATTTGGCGATGTCTTCGGCCAGGATCGAATCCGACGAATCCAGCGCATCGCGCTTCTTGTCCAGCGCGCGCTCAAGGCTGGCCTTGAAACCGTTCACCACCACGTCTTCCACCGGCACCGCGCCACCGCCCGCGTTCGAAGGCGCCTGCTCCGACGCGCGGCGCATGAAAGGGCGGCGCACGATCAGCCCGTTATTGCCGTCCGAGACCACTTCCAGGTCTGTGCCCACGGTCAGCATGGAGACCGCCTGCTGGGCGTTCATGGTGCCATTGATGGCCGGCGCCTTCAGGCCTTCCACCGATTCCGGGGTAAACAGGATGCTTTCGCCGGTCTTCTGCGCCACCGTCCGCAGAGCGTCCGACAAGGGCTGTTCCTGCATGGTGATGGCGGTGTCCTGGGCGGCAGCGGCCGCATTGATCGACAGGACTGCGACGGTGCTGAAAAGAACGGAGCGCAGAGCGCCCCAGCGCGAAAATGCCATGCTTTCCCCCTGCTACTTGCGGCCACTGATGGGCCGCTCATGGAAAACAGACGTATGAGGGGCTGGCTTTCCCCACCCCCTGTTACGGATCGCTGTCGGCGGTAAGCAACAGGACATCGCCGTTCTGGCGGATGGTGATGGGCAGTAGCTTGGCGAGCGAACGGGCAAAAGCGCCATTGTCGCCAACACGGTAAACGCCGGAAACCTTGAGGCTGGCCACGCTGGGATCCACCTCCAGCCGGGCGGTGGAATAGCGGTTCATTTCCTCAACCGCCTGGGCCAGGTCTTCCTTGTCAAAATTCTCGTAGCCGGTCTGCCAGGCCAGAATCCGGGTCAGGTCCGGCTTGTCCAGCTTCTCGATCTCGTTGGAGGCGACCAGCCTTTCGCCACTGCGAAGAGTCTGGCTCTGGCCATCCTTGGCCGCGGCCGGTTTCACGTCGGCCTCGCCATGGATCAGCACCACCTGGACCTGGCCGTCTTCGCAGCGCACATCGAAATTGCAGCGGGTGGCCACGATCCGGCGCTCCGCGGTTTCGACCACGAAGGGACGCTTCAGGTCGGCCACGACGCGGAAATTGACCCGCCCATACTGCATGTCGACGCTGCGTTCGGTGTCGCTGAAGGCCACGGAAATGCGGGTCTGGGCGTCCAGGAAAAGCTGGCTGCCGTCATCCAGCGCCACATGCTTCTGCTCGCCCACATCGGTTTCGTAGACCTTGGCGCTGGCCGAGCGCCAGAACATGGCGCTGCCGCCGGTCACGGCCAGAAGCCCACACCGGCCAGAAGGGCGCGCCGCCCCAAAGCCCTCGCCGGCCGGCGGACCGCGACGCGGCCGGTACGCAGGTCTTTGAGGCCGCCCACATCGCTCCAGATCCGGTCGACAGCTTCGAAAGCCGCCGCGTGTGCCGGGCTGGCACTGAGCCAGGCGCGGAACGCCGCCTCATCGGCGGCATCGCGGTCTTCGGCATGCAGACGGGCCACCCAAGCAGCCGCTTCCGCCCTGATTTCAGGTGCCGGTACCGCGCCAGACATGCTCACCAGCCCTCCGCCCACTCGGTGAGGAACAGGGCGGCCTTGGCGATGTGCTTTTCCACCGCGCTCTGGCTGATTCCCAGATGCTCGGCGATTTCGCGGTATTTCATGTCGTCCAGCCGGTGCATCAGAAAGACTTCGCGGGTGCGTGGCGTCAGCCGGGACAGACCCTCCCGGACCCTCTCTAGACGTGCACGGGCCGCCAATACCTCATCCTGGAGCGGTGAATTTTCGCAAGGATTGAGGTCATCGGGCGCGACATCGGCGATAAAGCGGTCATGGCGATAGTTGTCCACCCCGATATTGACCGCGGTACGGACCAGAAATCCGGCAACATTTTCAACAGCATGCTCAGAGCGATAGCGTACCAGGCGCAAGTACGCGGCCTGCAGCAATTCCTCAGGATCGGCGCGGCCGCGGGTTCGGTTACGCACTTCCCTGATCAGCCGATTCCAGAATTCGCGGGTTACCGGAATTTCGGACATAGCGCCCCCAAAAGCGCGCAAATTATAAACCAGCCGGCGGGACGTGACAGTTCAATTACGGCATCGTCACCCTCAATTACGGCATCGCCAGGCTCGTTTACGGCAATCTGGCCTTGGCGACCTGGGCGCATTCTTCCAGCAGTTTGAAGTAGCGCCCGACCGCCTCGCTGCCCACGACATAGGGATGGGCCTCACCCACGGCCCTGACCTTAACCAAACGGCTCTTGGTATAGGCGGCGTCGAATTCGGAATGGTTGGTCATCAGCACCGTGGCGCCCGCGGCGGCCGCCAGCTCGGCCATGTGGCGCTGAGACTGGATGTAGGTGTCGAGACCTTCCGCACTTTTGTAGATGGCATAGATCGCCGTGCCGCCGGAATAGGCGATGGTGACCGGCTTGCCGTGATCCTTGACCGTGAAGATCATCGACAGGGTTCCGGGGGTGTGGCCCGGCGTCTGCACCAATGTGACGTGAAGATCGCCCAGGCTGATGACCTGACCGTCGCGACCGACGATATCACGGCTGGGCTTGCCGCCGGGGATGTCGGCGGCCTTGTCCAATCCATCCCAGTCGGCTGCGCCCATCACCACATGGGCGCCATAACGTTCCTGAAACAGATGCGCGCCCTCATCGTGGTCGCCATGAGCATGGCTGATGATGACATATTTCACGCGGGCGGGATCGAGATGCAGCTTCTTGAGGCCGTTCACCATCTCGTCCTCGATCGCATAGTTGAACAGCGTGTCGATCACGATGATGCCGTCCGAGCCTTTCAGCGCCCAGGCCGAATGCACCTTGGTGCCGATGAAATAAAGATTGTCGAATATCTTTGCCGGCTCGGCATGCCAGGTTTCGCGCGCCGGGGTCACACCGCGCGGACCGCCGGTGCCCACGCCATAGGCCGGCGCGATGCAGGTGCGCGCCAAAGCGCCGGTATATTCAAAACCCGCCGCCTGTTTGGCCGCCAACAGATGCGCATCCACCGCATCATCCGCCAGCGCGGGCAAGGACAGCGCCAAAAGCGCGCCAAGCCCGATCAGATTTTTCTGCATGCATTCCTCCCGCCTTTGGCGGAAAGTAAAGCGGGTTTGGGCTGCTGCGTCTTCCTTGCACTGCAACAACATCATTCCGGCCGCATGGCCGAAAAACCCAGTATTTACAGGATTTTCCCGTCAGCGCCGGCCACGGCGGCCATAGAGCATGGTGATATTGATGCGCCGGTTCTCATAACCGTCCGCGAAGCGGATCACATCGGTCTTGTGGAACAGATTGGAATCAAAGATCACCGCCCGGTTGGCGCGATAGGGAACCGTGATCGGCCGGGCGCCGCTTTCTTCCAGAAAAGCATAGGCGGCTTTTTCATTGGCGTTGAAC
This sequence comes from uncultured Alphaproteobacteria bacterium, assembly GCA_963830095.1. GTDB lineage: Bacteria > Pseudomonadota > Alphaproteobacteria > Micropepsales > Micropepsaceae > Rhizomicrobium. The sequence goes on along the minus strand of CAWHLV010000077.1, from coordinate 5,955 downwards.
TTGGCGAAGCTCCAGTCCAGCGGTGCGGCCTTGTCCCAGATCACCAGGCCGCCGCGCTGCGGATCCAGATTGGCCGCATCGGGCGTGATCCAGAAATTCACATTCACCGCCGCCTCGTCGGCATGAATGCCGATGCCGTCGAGCGTGCTGTCATACTTGAAAGCCCAGTGATAGCGGAGCGGATGAGCGGCAAAGATATCCTTGAAGGTAGTGCCGAGTTCTTCCGCCACCTGCGCCAGCAGGGGCGCCGCGAACCCCGATTCCGGAAAGGCGCCCAGATAGCCTTGTGGATAGGGTGTGTGCCAGATGCGCGAGCCCAGACAATAACGCCGCAGCTCTGCAATGGCCTCGTCCGTCAAAAGATTGTCGATCACCACAATTTTGGGGTCGCTCTCGCGCCAGGCTCTATCGGCGATGTCACTGTTGAAGAGATTGACGGCGCGCCCCGAAAGCCGCGCCCCGCCCACGATGTGAAGCGCGCCCTGCCCCGCATCCTCATGGGCCCGGGTCCAGTCCTGCTGTTCCTGCGCATGCTTGTGTTCATGGGCAAAAGCACCCGATCCGGACACGCGCGCACCATACGCCAGTTCACCCGCGCGCAGGAAAGACTGAAAACTTTCCGGCAGGCGGCCCATCTCGCTCAACGCCTTGCCGCGATGACCATGGGCGGCGGCATAACCGGGTTCGATCTCCAGCGCCCGGTCCAGGCTTTCCAGCGCCTCCTCAAAGCGCCCCAGTTCGCGCAAGGTGAAGCCGCGGTTGCTCAGAGCCGCCGCAAGACCCGGCTCAAGCGCCAGCGCCCGCTCCAGACTTTCCAGCGCCTCGCTCGGCGCGTCCCATATCGCAAAGAACCGCGCCGCGATTGGTCCAGGTCTCCGCCAGGTCGGGGCGCGCTTTCAGCGCCGCGTCATAGTCGGCCAGCGCGGCGTCATAGCGTTTCAAATCCCGCAACAGATTGCCGCGGCTGTTATGCGCCTCGACGTCGCCGGGGTTTGCCGTCAGCACCTGGTCCAGCGCTTCCACCGCTTCGCTTTGCCGGCCCAAACGGGCGAGCTGTGCCGCCAGCGCGTTCAGCACCGCGACATGGCCGGGCACGAGCTGCAGCGCCTTTCGATAGCTGACGGCCGCTTCTTCGTGGCGCGCCGACGCGGCCTGGACATGGCCCAGATTGATCCAGGCGTCCGCAACCTGCGGGTTCAGCTTGAGCGCGCCCGTGATCAGATCGATCGCCTCGGGTGCGCGGCCCTGCTGGAAGCGGACCACGCCCAGCATGTGACGGGGTGCGAAGCTGTTCGGCTCTATCAGCAGCACCTGCTGATAGAGGCGCTCGGCGCCGGCCAGATCGCCGCCCTGATGGCGCGCGATGGCCTGGTCGAACAATTCCTGCAAAGTCGCGCGGGAGGAGCTCATGGCGGGGTCATACAGGAAAGAGGCGCCCGCGCCTATTTTTCCGTCATCTTAAGTTCGGTGCCGGTTTCGCCTTTTTGCGAGCGGCCGACATGAAGCTTGACCAGATAGTCGTCGGGTGCGGTCTGGTAGAGCTCGTCGAACAGCGAGGCATCGCCTTCGCTCATGCGGCCATAGGCCGACATATATTTCTGCAGGAAGCCTTCTTCCAGCGCGCCGTCCTGCAGCGGCTCCCACAAATCCAGCGCCTCGGTCTTGCCCTTGACGATGGCCGAGACGATGGGGCGGAACGCTATGCCCTTGCAGGCGCTCTTGGTCACGCCGGAAACGCACAGCCTTGTGCCGAAATACTTGTTGATGCCCTCCAGCCGGGCGGCGGTGTTCACCGCATCACCAGACGCCGTATAGGTGAAGCGGGCATGGCTGCCGAAATTGCCCACCACCGCGACGCCGGAGTGCACGCCGATGCGGGTGAGGCCCAGCGGCACGCCTTCGGCATGCTGCTTCTTGCGGTATTCCTCGCTGAAAGCGTCCATCTCCAGCATGCACAAAACAGCCTTGGACTGATGATCGGCCAGATCGAGCGGCGCATTGAAGATGGCGAAGACGGCGTCGCCGATGAACTTGTCGACCATCCCGCCATGCTTCATCACCAGATTGGTCATGCCGTCGAGATAGCTGTTCAACACATGGGCCAGCTGAATCGCCTCGATCTTTTCCGACATGGTGGTGAAATCGGCGATGTCAGAGAACAGGAAGGTCATTTCGCGGCGCTCGCCTTCCAGCGACATGCGCGAGGGATCCGGCGACCATTCGATCCACCACCGCGGGCGAGACATAGCGCGAGAAGGCGCCCTGGATGAACTGCTTCTGCTGCCTGGCCTCGCGGCCGCTGAGCGATTCCATGCTGGCGAAGCTCACCACCATGGCCAGCGCCGGCGACATCAGCCCGACCATCACATTGGCATAGTGATAAAGCGCAACGCCGCCGGCCCAGAACAGCGGCAGGAACAGCACCAGCGCCACCGCACGCCAGATCAGCGAGGCGCTGATTACGCCCAGCGCGGCGCCCAGAAAGGCCAGCGCCAGGGTGACGACCATAATTGGACTGCCAGCTCATCACCGGTGAGACTTTGTGATGGATGAGCTGCGACAGGGCATGGGCCTGGATCACGATCCCGGGAAGCTGGCCGGCCTCGCCAGCGAAAAATACGGAAAAGGGCGTGCGGTGACGGTCCACCAGGGTGACGTCCGAACCAATCAGCACAATCTTGCCGCGATACCAGCTGTCAGGCATGAAGGCGGCGGTCGCGGCGGAATATTGCTTGAAAAACTTCGGCTCGTGGGTGTCCGGATCGATCTGCCGACACACCATGCCAGATGATCGGCACCTGCACCGCCGGGGTCTTGACGCCAAGCTTTGCCGCAACGGCGCGTGCGACGCCCGGAATATAATGCCCGTCCACCATCTCGCCGGGATAGACATAGCGCGCCGTGTCGAACTGGTCGGTGGGCTCGTTCGGCCATCGCCCTGAGGCCGAGCGGCACCATGGCGTCCTCAAACGCCTTCTGCTCCGGCGAAACCGCGCTCGGGTCAGCGACATAGCTGATCACCAGCGGCACTTTGGTATCACGCAGGGTCTTGGCCAGCGCCAGATCCTTGGCCGGCTCGGTCGGCTGATCGAGCAAAAAGTCGGATTCGATAGCGGCGGGATGATGGGCTGCGATCTTCTGGATCAGGTTGCGAAAGAAACTCCCGGTCCACCGGCGAGCGATAGGGAAACTGCGTCAGGGTCGGCTCATCCACCGCCACGATGACAATATCGGGATCCTGGGCTTCCGGCCGGGCGAAGGTGCCGGAGATTTCCCAGTCCTGCACGAACTGGTCCACGCGGCTCAAGACCGAGAAATTGTCCACCAGCAACAACGAAAGCCCGGCGCTGACCAGACGTCACCGCCAGGAAGATCGCAGCCGAGCGCAGCGCGTTCTTGCGTTCCGCGCCGCTGCCGGTGAACAGGGCTTTCACTGGGCGGCCGTCTTGACCAATGCTTCGGCCTGCTGCTCACAACGGCGATTGGCCATCCAGCCGGCTTTCATGTCGTTGTTGGTCAGGCTGGCGGGCACCTGCACCATGGTGATGGCGGATTCCGTGCCATTGAAGGTCACGACATAGGTCTCACCGGCGCGCATGGGAACATCGGTGGTCACCGCGATGCGGTCCTGCCCGGCCGGCCACTGCGTTTTTGCGTTCCAGCTATGGTCGGCCGGCGAAACGCTGAGTGAAGCGGCCGCTTGCGCATCAGGCCGCCAGAACACGGGCGTGCCGTTTTCCATCACACAGACATTGCCGCTATGGGTCGCATCCAGCACCCAAGGATCGGGCAGATTGGCCAGCGTGGTGCCGCGGGTGACGCCGAATTCGCCGGCGCGGGCCTGGCGCTGGGTGACCAGCGCCGCAAGTGTCTGGTTCAGGCCAACCCCGCCCCCGCCGCCGCTCGCCGCCGGGGGACGGTCATAAGGCCCGTCCAGCTTCAGGGTCGCACCGGTCTCGGAAACCAGGGTGAGATGCTGGCCCTGTTTGAGGTTCAGCGGCTTGGTGGAATCCAGGGTGTCGCCCGGCTTGAGCGCGACGCCCCTGGCTTCCGCCACCACCAGCACCGCGGCCTCAGCCTGCGACGCCGCCAGAACGCCCATCAGGGCGAGGAAAAGCGTTGATTTCATCAAGGCCTCCATTCTCATGCCCGTCCATTCCTTCTACGGATCATGCGCCGTCGCCGATCAGGGTGAAAGCGGCCCAGTCGAAGGGATGAGCGGTCGCGTCTGGCGCGATCAGGGCCAGCTGGGCCTGTCTGAGGGCCTCGGCCGCGTCATGGTTGGGATCTTTTGCCAGGGTGGCGAAGGTGCTGGTCATCAGGGCCTGGGTGGCGGCCGAGGGCACCTCCCAATGCGAGGCCAGCACGGCATGGGCGCCGGCATTGAAGAAGGCGTCCGCCAGGCCTTCCAGCGCGCCGCCGCCAAAGCGCGTGCCCCCGGCGGCGCCGGTGTTACAGGCCGACAGCACCACCAGACTGGCGTTGATCTTGAGATCGGCGATCTCGCTGGCGGTCAGAAGCCCGTCGGCGGTGGTGGACTGGGCCGGGGTGGACGGCGGCGACAGCACAAGCGCGGGCTGGGCCTGGCAGTGCAACTCGCCCGGCAGCATGCCGTGGGTGGCGAAATAGAGCACCGCATACTGGTCCAGCGGCTTGGCGCGCAGGGCCGTTTCGGTGGCGCCGTCGCCCAGAAGGATGTCATCCGGCGAAGCCCCCAGATCGCGGCCCACGGCCTGAACTTCGCCCGCCGTTTCCGGCAGGGGCTGCAATGCCCGCAGCAGCGCCGGGTCAGCCGGGCCATCGGTCTGACAGGCCGAAGCCAGCGCATTCAGCGCCAGCGCCTGGTTGGCGCCACCGCCCTGGAAGGTGGGATTGCCCAACCCCAAGAACGGACGCGGCGGCGTGGTCCTGGCCTCGCCCCGCAGCGCCATGAAGGCGCGGGCCGACGGCGTTTCGGTCACCGCCGTCTGGCGGATCAGCCAGGCGGCATGGACATAGTCGCGATTGTCTGTCGGCGCTTGGGTCACCAGCAGCGAGAAAGGCAGGCTGGCCAGGTCGCCGCTGACCGCCACGGTCAGATGGTCGATGCCGGCGAGCTGCTGTGTCACCGGACCCAGCGTCTCGCGATACAGCGCATTGGCATTGACCAGGCTGAAGTCGGGCAGCTTGCCCAGCTTGGGCACAAAGGCGTCGCGCAAGGCGGTGATGTCGGCGGCGAGACTATCGGCGTTGGTTTCGATCGGCCGCGCGGTGAGGCCATCCTGGGTCACCAGCAGCACATACGCCGTATGCACGCCGATCATGAAGCCGGTGAAAGCCTCGTGCGGATGCAGCGCCTTCTTCATCGCGTCCAGGCTGGCGGGGCCGGGATCGGCCAGACCCGCATAGGCGGGGAAATCCCTGCGCAGCTTGGCCTGCAGATCATCGGCGCGGCTGGCCGTGGCGTCGGCCTGCGCCTGAAGCTGGATAATGCGCTGCGCGCTGCGGTCATCACCGCCCTTGGCATTTTCCTCGGCCAGCGCCATGCGTGCGGTGTCGCGGGCCCGCGCCGCATCGTCGGCATCGCGCACTTCCGCGGCCAGCGCGGGGGTCTCGGCCGCACGGCGCGCCGCCATGCGCGCGATGGTCTGGCCCGTGACACCGGAATCGGTCATTTGGCCGGCGGCGAACATTTCCTGTTCCAGCCGGGCGCGATCGGAGCCCGAGAGCGAGGCATTGGCAGCGGCCAGGAAGGGGATCAGCTGATCGGCCACCAGTTGCGAGCGCGCCAGGGGATCCTTGGCCAGCGCGGCGAAGGCCTTGCGATAGGCCGTGATGGCGGAGGGATAAATCTGCTGCTCGCTATAGAAACGGCCCAGCGCCAGTTCGGCCTGGATGGTGGGACCGGTCTCACCGAACAGCTTGAGGTCCATGGCAAGCGCGTCGTTATAGTCCTTGTCGGCCGTCGCGACACGG
>CAWHLV010000076.1:0-18937 GCA_963830095.1 uncultured Alphaproteobacteria bacterium | reverse complement strand
TAGATCAGGCCCAGATCGGGGTCGGCCGACATCGGCGCCCAGGCGCCGGTGTTGCCCGCGGCTTCCGCCTGACCTGGCGTGGTCCAGGTTTCGTAGCCGACCTCGCCCTTGCGCGGGATGGTGTGGAAGATCCACTTGCGCGCGCCCGTCTTCACGTCAAAGCCGCGCACATAGCCCTTGGAGGCGAGTGTCGGAGCGGCGCCCACCACGATGGTGTCCTTCACCACCAGCGGCGGCGCGTGCAGACCGATCACGCCCTTGTTGGGGTCCATGGTCTGATCGTCATTCTGGCGCAGGTCCACCATGCCATTGGTGCCGAAGGCCGGATCGGGCACGCCGGTCTTGGCGTCCAGCGAGAACATGCTGTAGCCGCGGGTGACATAGACGATGCGTTCGTTGGTGCCGTCGGTCCAATAGCCGACGCCCAGGCCCGGGCCGCCGCGCGAACCGATGCGCTCGCCTTCGTCATAACGGTGTATCCACAGCAGTTCGCCCGTGCCCGCATCCAGGCACACCACGTCGCGGCGGAAGCCGGCGGTGGTGTAGAGCCGGCCCTTGATCACCAGCGGCGTGGACATGAAGTCGGCATCCAGCCTGGGGCCCAGCGCATTGGTGGAGAAGCGCCAGCTCAGCTCCAGCTTGTCGAAATTGGCGGCGCCGATCTGGTCCAGCGGCGCATAGCGGGTGCTGGACAGGTCGTTGGCATAATGCAGCCAGTCGGTTTCAGCGGCGGCGGGCTGGGCGTTGGCCAGGCTCGGGCCAAGCAAGGTGAAGGCTGACGCAGTGGCCAGCAGATCTCTGCGATTTATCATTTTATTGTCCCTTTACGCCCCGAAACTGGCGGAACCGTAAGTGGGCAGGGGGCCGACGGCAAGTTCGGCTTCTCATCAATGTGTCGCAAAACATCATGCTGCGGTGCCGCAGCAATCCGAAAATTCGCCAATGTCAGCGCGTATGCCGCATCACAACCGCATGGATAAAGCTGACATAGCGGACGATGAACTCGGCGCAGGCATGCAGACGGTCCCGCTCGACTAGGCACTGGCCGCTGCCATAGTGCTGCACCCGATAGTGATCGCGGTCGTGCTCGATGCCCCAGCCGCCGGCCAGTCGCTGGTCCCTGCCTCTTTCCAGCCACAATTCGGCGAGGTTGGGATCTTCCAGCAAGGCGTCTTCCACGTCGCCCACCGTCAGTGACTGCGGTCTGTCCAGATAACCGGCTTCCGCCAGAAGCCGGATGGTCGAAAGATTGCTGTGTTCATAGGCATCCGGTATTTCGCTCACCCGTTGTGCAAGGGACATGATCCGCGCCAGCCTCGGCAATGATTGCAAACAGGAAATGGTGTTCCCGCTGAAGGGTTTCCCAATTCCTGACATGCCTGCTGATATGTCACTGCCATGCGACAATGCAGCGACGCCCATGCGTTGACTTGTTAAGCATGGGGCTGTAGCCACGCGAAAGTTTTCATGCGTCTGCGAGGGCTCAAGAGCGCGCAGGCTGCCAGGATATTTGTCCCCGAAATTTCCGACTATCCCGGCCGGCACAATTTGCCTGGCCCATGTGAGGCTCGTATCGTTTGATGACACAGGAACAATCCAACAAGGCCCTGATGCTGGCCGTTTTGGCCGCACTCAAGGAAGGCGACCTGGAACCGCTGTTCGCCGCCCTCAGTCCTGATGTGGTGTGGAAAGCGACGGCGCCGCAACAGTTCTTTCGCTTTGGCGGCGTCCATCGCGGCATCGCCGGTGTGCGCGAATACAGCGCGCTGCTGTTCTCGCGCTATCACGCCACCAAGCTTGCGCCGCGCGCCGTCACCGCCCAGGGCGACCGGGTCTGGGGCCTGTTCGAAGCCGAGATGCTGCACCAGCCCACCGGCCGCTATGTCCAGTTCGACATGTTCTTCGGCTGGACGGTGAAGGACGGCCGCATCGTCGAGCATCAGTGCCTGTTCGACACCGCCAGCGTGCTGATCCAGCAAGGCGAGCTGGCGGTCGAGGCGGCTTAGGGGCGCAGGCGGGAGCCGGAGCGGCCGATAATCAACCGGCCTTTTTCTCCGGTCCGTAGCAGAGCGCCACGATCCTGTTCGTCAGGACCAGCAGCACAAAGGCCAGCGCCAGATAGAAGCCCACCAGCAGCTTGTCCTGGGTCATGGAGACCTGAGAATTGAGCGGCAGATCGGCTTGCTTCATCACCAGATAAAGTCCGGCATAACAGGCGTCGTAGACAAACCAGACGCCCAGCACGCGCAACGCCACACCGAAAATGTCCCGAGGCTGCATTTTTTGTTCCTTTAGATTCCCAGATAGGCGACCGCGAACAACACCGCGCCGGCAGCCCCCAGCCCCATCGCCGAGAACCAGAAGGTGCGCCGCGAGGTGATGATCGCCACGGTGGACAGCGCGATGCCGATCTCGATGATGGTGGCGGCGCCGGTCAGCCAGTGATGCCGTTCTTCGTGCATCGCGCTTTCCTTCAGCCGCGCGTCGCGGTCTTTTTCCGCGTCCTGGGCCTTGTCGCGCGCCTTGTCCTGGCTGTCGCGTCTCTTGGAGATTTCCTTGGCATATTCCTCCGCCTTGGCGCTGCCGGCGATCGAGGCGATCTCATACATGTGCCGTTTCAGGCTGTCGGCCTGATATTCGTTCCAGGCTGTCGGTGGCCTTGTCCTGGGCCAGCACCGCCTCGCTGGACCCGGTGATGGCGCGGCCGCCTTCCACCGTCTCCAGCGAGCCGGCTGAGGCGGCCATCACCGCCAGAACGGCGACGGTGATGGAAACGCGGCTGATAAAGGGGTTCTTCTCATGCGCGGCATGTTCGGCATGCTCGGCATGTTCGTGGGCTTCCAATGCGGGATCGGACATGGAGCTTAAGCCTATTTGAACGGCGCCAGGTCGATGGCGTTGGCCATGGCCTGATAGCCGGCATCATTGGGATGCAGTCTGTCATTGAGGTTGAAGCCCGCATCGAAGGTGGTGGGATCGGATTTGTCGGCCACCGAGGGCGCAAAATCCACCACGCCGTCAAAGTCGCCGCCGGTCTTGATCCAGGCGTTCAGCGCTTCGCGCACCTGCTCGCCATCCGGCATGAAGTAATGCGCGCCCTTATAAGGTGTCAGCGTCGCGCCATAGACCTTGATGCCGCGGGCATGGGCGCGGGTGATGATCTGCTTGTCGGCGGCGATCAAGGCATCGGCGGTCACCGGCTCGGTCGGCGGATAGTAACCGCGGCCGATATCGTTGATGCCTTCCAAGAGGATGACGGCCTTGACGCCCGGCACGCTCAGCACGTCGCGGTCCAGCCGCGCCAGCGCGCTAGGGCCGGTGCCATAGCGCAACAGGCGGTTGCCGCCGATGCCGGTGTTGACCACCGACCATCTGGAATGGGCCGCAGCCAGCCGCTCCGCCAGCCGGTCGGGCCAGCCGCGAAAGGCATTGTTGGTTGACTGCGCACCTTCGGTGATGGAATTGCCCAGGGTCACGATCACGCTGTCGGCGCTGACGGGATCGACATCCACTTCGGTCACCAGCGCAGGCAGGCGCATCAGCCGCTGGCTGGGCAGGCTGGCGGCGGCGGTGTGGTTGCCGGGAACGCCGGCGACATACTGGAACAGGCTGTGGCCGGCGCGCGACAAGGGTCCAGGTATGTGCACCGAGATCACCAGTTTCTCCAGCGCATCCACTTTCAGGTCGATGGGATCGGACAGCAGCGGCGCGCTGGCGGGTACGGTGATGCCGTTCTTGCCATCGAAGGTCACGGTGCGATCGGTTCCCGCGATCACACTGCCATCGGGGCCGGCCGCGCCGACATGCACCGCGCCCAGGGCGAGCGCCTCGCTGCCGGCTTCATTGGAAAGGCGCAGGCGGATGCGCTTGCCCGCCACCGCCACGCGCACCAGCTGGCGGATGGTGACATTGGCGGGATCGCTGTCGGCGATTACCACCGGCACATTGCCGGGATTGTCGAGCAGGGGCGGTACAGGAGCAGGCGCCACTATGGGCGCGGCCAGCGGAATCACCGTGGCGGCCGCAGGCGCTGGGACTTCGCCGGGCGGCAGCGGGATCGGAACAAAACCCCAGGCGCCGATCCAGGTTTCCTTGGCCGCCGGTGCCGCCATTACCTCAGGGATATGTGCGCTCGCCCCCAGAATCAGGGCGCCCGCGAGGACCAAATTCCACGCAAAATGACGGATTCTCATTTCCTGCCCCACTCTTTATCGGTTGCGGCGACTTTCCATGGGGCGGCGGAGCTGCGCAAGCCGCCCCGGGTTGGGGGGCCACGGTGCCAAATTGCGTCGCCCACGGACCAAAACCGACCTATGGGGCGAAAAAGTCTGATTTTTCAGATGCTTCCCGTTGACGCCCGGGAACTTAACTGGAAGATTATGTTCGACCTCGCGAGTCCATCGCGGGCAATGTCCCTCAAGGGGCCTGGGGATGATCAAATCTGAATTGGTTGCGCGCCTGACCGCCCGCTATCCGCACCTCTACCACCGCGATGTGGAACGCATCGTGACGACGGTTCTGGATTCCATCAGCAAAGCGCTGGCGGACGGCCATCGCGTGGAGTTGCGCGGCTTTGGCGCCTTCTGCGTCAAGGTGCGTCCCTCACGCATGGGGCGCAATCCGCGCACCGGCGAACCGGTTTCGGTGGGCCAGAAGCGCGCGCCATTCTTCCGCACCGGCAAGGAATTGCGCGAGCGGCTGAATGGCGGTACGCCGGAAGCGTTGATTTAGGTTCGGCCGTAAATCCAGTCTACGTCGCACTCGATACCACCGATCTCGATTATGCCCGCCAGTTGGCGGAGCGCGTGCGCGGCTCTGTTGGCGGGCTGAAGCTGGGCCTGGAATTTTTCAGCGCCAACGGTCCCGATGGGGTGCGCGGTTTTGAAGGCTGTGGTCCTGCCCATCTTCCTGGACCTGAAGTTTCATGACATTCCCAACACCGTGGCGGGCGCAGCCCGCGCTGCGGCCGCGCTGGGTGTTTCCATCATGAATGTCCATGCCCAGGGCGGAGCGGCGATGATGCGGGCGGCGGTGGATGCCGCACGCACCGTCTCGCCCTCCACCAAAGTGATTGCCGTCACCATGCTGACCAGCCTGTCCGACGAAGATTTGCCGCGGTGGGTCTGACGCCGCCGGTGGGCGACCAGGTGCTGCGGCTGGCGTCGCTGGCCCAGCAATGCGGGCTGGATGGCGTGGTCTGCTCGGCGCATGAGATCGCGCGCCTGCGCGCCGAGCTTGGCCCCGATTTCCTGCTGGTGGTGCCGGGCATCCGGCCGGCGGGCACGACGCTGGGCGACCAGCGCCGGGTGATGGGCCCGGCCAAGCCTGCAAGGCCGGGCGCCGATATTCTGGTGATCGGCCGGCCGATCACGGCGGCTTCCGACCCCGCGCAGGCAGCCCGGGAGATTGCCCAAAGTCTAGGCATTCCAGCCGCTTAAGCCTGGTTCCCGGTTTGCTTGATTTCCGCGGTTGACGGGCCCATACAGCCCGAACCCATGACTGTCCGGTCAAAATCTGCGGCCTCACCGCCCCCGATGCCGTCGATGCGGCGGTCGGTGCGGGCGCGGTCTATGGCGGGCTGGTGTTCCATCCCAAATCGCCGCGCTTTGTGGTGCTGGGGCAGGCGCGCCTGCTCGCCGAGCGCATGCGCGGGCGGCTGAAGAGCGTCGCCCTGATCACCGACATGGATGATGCGGGCATCGCCGAGCTGGTGAAGACGGTGGCGCCGGAATTCCTGCAGCTGCATGGCAGCGAAAGCGTTGCGCGCACCGCCGAAATCCGCGCGCGCTTTGGCCGGCCAGTGATCAAGGCGCTGGCGGTGGCCGAGGCCGCCGATCTGGCCGCAGCCGCCGATTATGAAAATGCCGCCGACATGCTGATGTTCGACGCCAAGCCGCCGAAAGGGGCACAGCGTCCTGGCGGCCATGGCGCGGCCTTCGACTGGAAAATTCTGTCCGGCCGCACCTTCCGCAAGCCCTGGTTTCTGGCCGGCGGTCTTGATCCGGAGAATGTCGCGCGCGCGATCGAATTGTCGGGCGCGGAGCTGGTGGATGTCTCGTCCGGCGTGGAAAGCGCGCCCGGCGTAAAAGACGCCGCCCGCATCGCCCAATTTGTCAATGCCGCGCGATTTCCCGCCTCCCTGAGCAAGCAGAGCGCATGAACCAGATTCCCAATTCCCTTCGCAGCGGTCCCGATGCCGGCGGCCATTTCGGCGCCTATGGCGGCCGCTTTGTCGCCGAAACCCTGATGCCTTTGGTGCTGTCGCTGGAGAAAGCCTATGAGGCGGCGAAAAAGGATCCGGCCTTCCACGCAGAACTGAACGGGCTTCTGACCCATTATGTCGGCCGCGAAAGTCCGCTCTATTTCGCCGAGCGGCTCAGCGCGCATCTGGGTGGTCCCAAGATTTATCTGAAGCGCGAGGACCTCAATCACACCGGCGCGCACAAGATCAACAATTGCCTCGGACAGATTTTGCTCGCCAAGCGCATGGGCAAGACCCGCATCATCGCCGAGACCGGCGCCGGCCAGCATGGCGTGGCCACCGCGACAGTGGCGGCGCGTTTCGGGCTTCCTTGCACCGTCTACATGGGCGAGGTGGACATGGAGCGGCAGAGGCCCAATGTCTTCCGCATGCGCCTTTTGGGTGCGGAAGTGAAGGGCGTGTCGTCCGGCTCGCGCACCCTGAAAGACGCGACCAATGAGGCGTTGCGCGACTGGGTCGCCAATGTCCACGACACTTTCTACATCATCGGCTCGGTCGTCGGCCCGCATCCCTATCCCGCCATGGTACGCGATTTCCAGGCGGTGATCGGCAACGAGGCCCGTGAGCAGATGCTGGAACGCGAAAAGCGTTTGCCCGATCTGGTGGTGGCCTGTGTCGGCGGCGGCTCCAATGCCACGGGCATGTTTCATCCCTTCCTGGATGATGCGGGTGTGGAGATCCATGGCGTGGAAGCGGCCGGTGATGGCGTGGACACCCCGCGTCATGCGGCCACAATTTCGAAGGGCACGCCCGGCGTGCTGCATGGCGCGCGCTCTTATCTTTTGCAGGATCATGACGGTCAGATCATCGAGGCCCATTCTATTTCAGCAGGTCTCGACTATCCCGGCGTAGGCCCGGAGCACAGTTGGCTGAAGGATATCGGCCGGGTGAAATATTTCTCGGTCACCGACAGAGAAGCGCTGGACGCCTTTATGCTGCTCTCCAAGCTGGAAGGCATCATCCCGGCGCTGGAATCGGCGCATGCCATTGCCCATATGGTGAAAGTGGCGCCGCAGATGAACAACGATCAGATCGTTGCCATTTGCCTCTCGGGCCGCGGCGACAAGGACATCTTCTCGGTCGCCGAAAAGCTTGGGAGAAAAGCTGTGAGCCGCTTGGCCGCCAAATTCGCTGCTCTCAAGAAGGAAGGCCGTGCCGCCTTCGTGCCCTTCATCACCGCGGGCGATCCCGACATGGAGACCAGCTTCGCCATTCTGGAAAAGCTGCCGGGGATCGGCGCCGATGTGATCGAGCTGGGCATGCCCTTCACCGATCCGATGGCCGACGGTCCGGCGGTCCAGGCCTCTTCGGTGCGCGCGCTCAAGTCCGGCGCCACCATGGCCAAGGTGCTCAAGATGGTGGAGAAATTCCGCAAGACCGACAAGACCACGCCGCTGGTGCTGATGGGCTATTACAATCCCATCCATGCCTATGGCACCGCGCGCTTCGCCAAAGATATCGCGGCCGCCGGCGTCGACGGGCTGATCGTGGTCGATCTGCCGCATGGAGGAAGACGAAGTGCTGCGCGTGCCGGCCGGGGCGCAGGGCGTTGATCTGGTGCGCTTTGTGACGCCGACGACCGACGATGCCCGCCTGAGGCGCATCGTCAGCGACGCCAGCGGCTATCTCTATTATGTCTCGGTCGCCGGCGTGACCGGCACCAAGGCGGTCCCTGAAGACGAAGTCCGCGCCGCCATGGCGCGGGTGAAGGCTGCCACCGACCTACCCTGCGCGGTGGGCTTTGGTATCCGCTCGCCGGAACAGGCGGAGGCGGTGGCCCGCGTCGCCGACGGCGTGGTGGTGGGCTCCGCCATTGTCAGCCAGGTCGCGGCGCATCTGGACGCCGGCCGGGACAGGGTCATTGCCGAAGTTTTGGGCCTGGCCCAGCGCCTCGCCGGTTCCACCCATGCGGCGCGCCGTGGTAAGGTGCCGGCATGAACTGGATCACCAAAGTCGTCCGTCCCCGGATCAAGGGCCTGATGGCCTCCAAGGGCAAGGGCGGCGGCGATACGCCGGAGAACCTCTGGAAGAAATGCCCGTCCTGCGGCGAGATGATCTTTCATCGCGACCTGGTGGCCAATCTGAACGTCTGCCCCAATTGCGGTCATCATCTGCGCATCGGCCCGGCGGAGCGCTTCGCTTACAGCTTTGATCCCGCAGCTTCACCGAACTGGTGCCACCCACGGTTCCCGCCGATCCCTTGCGCTTCAAGGGCGACAAGAAATATTCCGACGAGATCAAGGCGGCGCGCGCTAAGACCGGGCGCCCCGAAGCTTTCACCGCCGCGCGCGGCAGCATCGACGGCCTGCCTGTGATGATCGGGGTTCAGCCTTTCGATTTCCTGGGCGGGAGCCTGGGCATGGGTGTGGGCGAGGCGCTGGTCGAAAGCCTGCAGACGGCGGTCAAGGAAAAGCGGCCCTATGTGCTGTTCGTGGCCTCGGGCGGTGCGCGCATGCAGGAAGGTATCCTCTCGCTGATGCAGATGCCGCGCACCACCATCTGCGTCGACATGCTGCGCGAGGCGGGACTTCCTTATGTCGTGGTTCTGACCGATCCCACGTTCGGCGGAGTCAGTGCCTCCTATGCCATGCTGGGCGACATCCAGATCGCCGAACCCGGCGCCCAGATCGGCTTTACCGGTGCACGCGTCATCGCCCAGACTATCCGCGAGAAGTTGCCGGATGGTTTCCAGCGCGCCGAATATCTGCTGGAACACGGCATGCTGGACATGGTCACGCACAGGAAGGAAATGCGCGCCACCCTGTCACGCGTCCTGCACATGCTGATGAAGCAGGAAAAGCCGCGCAGCAAGGTCCTGTCCATGCCGCGGCGTCCCGGCAATGGCAGTGTCGCCGCCATTCCCTAAGATGTTGTCGGAAACCACCCGCAGCGACGCGGTGCTCAAGCGCCTTCTGGCGCTGCATCCCAAGAAGATCGACCTGGCGCTGGACCGGATTCTGCGGCTGCTGGCCAGCCTGGGCAATCCGCACCTCAAGCTGCCGCCGGTGATCCATGTCGCCGGCACCAATGGCAAGGGCTCGGCCTGCGCCTTTGCCCGCGCCATGCTGGAGGCGCAGGGGCTGAAGGTGCATGTCCATACGTCGCCGCATCTGGTGCGTTTTCATGAGCGTATCCGTCTGGGCGGCAAGCTGATCTCGGAAGAGGCGCTGGTGTCGCTGTTGGAAGAAGTGGAAGAGATAAATCAGGGCCGCGAGATCACCTTTTTCGAAATCACCGCCGCCGCCATGTTCCTGGCCTTCTCGCGCTATCCCGCCGATGCGGTGGTGCTGGAGGTCGGGCTGGGCGGCACCTATGACGCAACCAATGTGGTGCAGGGCCCCGCCATGACCGTGATCCAGCCCGTAGGCATGGATCACAAGGAATTTCTGGGCGACGATTTGGCGGGGATCGCACTTGAGAAGGCGGGTATCATCAAGAAGGGTTCACCGCTGGTGGTGGGTCCGCAGAGCGAGATCGCGCACACCGTCATCCTGCGCCAGGCCGACCGGCTGGGTGTGCCGGTCTTTGAGTTCGGCCAGGATTTTGTCACCCGCCTGGAACATGGCCGCATGGTCTATGAGGATGAGAGCGGGCTGCTGGATCTGCCGCTGCCCAAACTGGTGGGCCGGCACCAGATCGAGAATGCCGGTGTCGCCATCGCGGCGCTGCGCCATGCGGCATGTGATGGCAAAAGACTTGGCTGGGGCCAGGACGGCGCGGTCGAACGTGGGCTTGCCAGCGTCGAATGGCCGGCGCGCCTGCAACGGCTGCACCACGGGCCGTTGGTGGAATCCGCGCCCAAGGGTGCGGAGGTCTGGCTGGATGGCGGCCACAATCCGCATGGCGCCGAAGCGGTGTCGCGCGCCATGGCCGACATGGAAGAGCATGGCGAGCGGCCGCTGTATCTGATCTGCGGCATGCTGGCGAACAAGGACGCGCTGGGCTACCTGCGCGCCTTTAGTGGCTTGGCGCGTCATGTGGTGACGGTGGCGATTGCGGGCGAGGCGGGCAGCCTGGGCGCGGGCGCGCTTTACGATGTCGCGCGCCGCGCCGGCCTGGACGCCGCACCGGCCGAGGATCTGGATGACGCCATGCTGCAGGTCACGCCTGGACGCGGCCGGACGCCCAGGAAACGCCGCCACGCATCCTGATTTGCGGGTCGCTATATCTGGCGGGAAAAGTGCTGGCGGAGAACAGCTAAACCCATAACGTCATGCGCCGCGCCGAAGCGGGCATCCATCTTGGACCAGAGCCATTAAAGAAATGGATTCCCGCTTCACGCGGGAATGACAAACGGGATTAGATCGAACTATTCGATCCATTCCTTGATCTTCGACTTGGGCAGCGCGCCGACTTTTGTCGCCGCCACCTGGCCTTGATGGAAGATCATCATGGTGGGAATGCCGCGCACGCCATACTTGGTGGGCACATGCGGATTTTCGTCGATGTTCAGTTTGGCGATCGTCACCTTGTCGCCCAACTCGGCCGACAGTTCGTCCAGCGCCGGCGCGATCATGCGGCAGGGTCCGCACCACTCCGCCCAGAAATCCACCAACACGGGCTTCTTGGCATCCAGGACATCGGCCTGGAACGAGGCGTCGGATACTTTGATCGGCATGGGAATGGTCCTGCGAACAACTGCGGTACCATATCTAGGAACGCGACCCCTCCGGGTCAAGGCGGCGCAAATATCCCGGCCATTTGGGCGTCCAGAACCACATCGGAAAGCTGTAGAAGGCGCGGGCCGTCGGTGAAGACCAGGCCGCAGACGATTCGACGGCCGGGAAACACCTTGGCGGCGGCGGCGCGGTAGAGCGCCATCTGGGCAAGGTAAACAGCGGGCACGTCGGCCTCGCGCGCCGGCGGTGGGCGATTGGTCTTGTAATCCAGGACCAGCACGTCCTTGTCGGTCAGCGCCAGCCGGTCGATGCGGCCATTGACGCGCGCACCTGCACCCAGTTCCGGCAGTTCGGCGACAAGGCCTGCTTCGGCCTGGCTGCCGGGCCCGAAGGCCGTGGCGAAAACGGGATCGGCCAGAACCGCCAGCGTTTCATCGACGAGTTTTTCGGGTTGCTTAAGGCCACTGGCCTGCACAAATGCCAGCGCCATGGCGCGGCGCTTTTGCGGCGCGATTTCCGGCAGCCGCGCCAGCAGCGCATGCACCACCAGACCGCGGCGAAAACGGCCTCCGCCCAATGGCGAGAAAGCAGGCGGCGCCTCACCAATCGCGTCCGAAGGCCGGATCAATCGTGGCAAAGCCGGCTCAGTGGGCGCGGGCGTCCCGGTCCAGGCGGGCAGGGGGTGCTGTGCTTGCGTGGCCGCAGCGGTAACGCCCTTCTCTTCGCCGGTTATGCCATAGCTGATGATCTCACCATCGCCTTGGCTCACCGTCACGCCCAGGCTTTCGGCCGCGGCACGGGCCAGCTGGTACCAGGAGCCGTCCTTGACGCCTTTTTTGTTCTCGAAGCCGCAGACATAAAGCCGGTCGCGGGCGCGGGTCAGCGCGACATAGAGCAGCCGGCGATGCTCCCGCAGGCTCTCTTCTTTTGCGCGTGCCTGGGCTTGTTTCACAATCTGTGGCGCTTCGGCGTCGCTCAACGGAAACAGAACCGCGTCTGCATCATAAAGCAGATGCCCCTTGCGGCTGGGCGGCTCGGGCAGCGAGGTCGTGTCGGGCAAGATCACGATATCGGCTTCCAGCCCCTTGGCGCCATGCACCGTCATCACGCGCACTTCGTTGCGGCCATGCTCCATGTCGCGCTTGATCTCGACCCCGCCGCGCTCGACCCAGTCGAGGAAACCTTCCAGCGACGGCGAATGGCCGCGCTCATAGGCCAGGGTCAGGGACAGGAACTCCTCGATCGCGTCGGCGGATTCCATGCCCAGACGCGCCAGCAGCAATTCCTTGCCGCCCAGGGTGGTGAGCGCGCGGGAATAGAATTCGAACGGCGGCGCATAGTCGGCGTGTTCCAGCAGCACCGACAGGAAAGCATGCGCGGCAGCGAAATCCGCGCGCCGCGCCACCAGGGCGGTCCACAGATCGCCTTTGCGATCATGCGCCAGCGAAAATAGCTCTTCTTCACTCAAGCCGCACAGCGGAGAGCGCAGCAGCGCCGCCAGGTTCAAGTCGTCTTCCCGCTGCAGCACAAAGCGGCCCAGCGCGATCAGGTCCATCACCGCGATCTGCTCGCTCAGCCGCACCCGGTCGGCGCCGGCCACCGGCACGCGCCGCAGCTTCAATTGCCGGATCACTTCGCCGCCAAATGGCTCGCGCCGGGGCAGCAGGATCATGATGTCACGCGGTGCAATTGGCCGCTTGTGGCCGGGAAGTTGCGCGCGCCGTTTCAGCCAGCCGTCGATCCTGTCCGCCACCAACCCCGCCAGCCGTGCCACCGGGCTCTGTTTCTGCACCACATCCACCGGTGCGTAATAGTCGGTCTCTTCTTCCTCTTCCGGCTTCAGCGCCGGCCAGAATTCGATGCCGCCTTTCGCCGTTTCGCGATGGGCGCGGTGGACGATCTCAGCACCGCTGTAGGTGAGGCCGGCGCGCGCGGCTTCGCTTTCGAACACCTTGTCGACAAAGTCCAGAATTTGCGGGGCGGAACGGCGTGAGGTGATCAGCGGCACTTCGTAAAGCTGCTGCTCGGCGCCAGCAATCAGTTGCGCGAAATGGCGGCGGTTGATGTCGAACTGGCCGGGATCGGCGCCCTGGAAGCTGAAGATGGACTGTTTCTCGTCGCCCACCGCGAAGATGGTGCGGATCTGGCTGCGCTCGCGCCCCAGCCCGGAGAAAAAATCTTCCGTCAGTTTTTGCACGATCTCCCATTGCTCGGGACTGGTATCCTGCGCCTCGTCGATCAGCACATGGTCGATACCGTTATCGAGCTTGTAGAGCACCCATTGCGCCGCCCCGGGCCTTGTCAGCAGGTTTTTTGTTTCGATGATCAGATCGTCATAGTCCAGCACACCGCGCAGCCGCTTGGCCGTCTGGTAATTATCGCGCATGGCGCGCACCAGAATGAGGGTAGCATGCACCAGCTCCGCGGCGCGGGCGGCGCGCCGGCGTTCGGCTGCGGCACAATAGTGTTCGCACAGCTCTGTCAAGTAATTCAACAGGTCGGGGCGTTCATCCGTCAGCTTCTTCGTCGCCAATTTCTTGCGAGGGTCGCCGTTCGGTGAGCAGGAAAACGCCCAGCGTCGCGAAGCTGTTGTCGATATCGGCCAGCACGGCGCTAGCCGCTCCGCGGCTTCGATGTCGCTTTTTGTGCCCCGGCCGAGCCATTCGTGCACCGCCTTCAGGGTTTCGATGTCGCGCGCCGGCCCGGCACAGAAACCAGCCTCGATGGTCGAGATGGTATCGCCATCCCCAAGACCATGGGTCTCTTGCACCCGCGCGGCCAGATCGTCACCGCTGGCAAAGAAGCGGTCCAGCTTGCGCCGGTCGCCGCCCAGCGCCGCATCCAGGATTCCCGACAGTTTGAATTCGCCGCTTCGGTCACCAGCAACCCAACGGCTTGCGCCAGTTCCTCGTCGCCCGAGCCAGCGCGCTCCAGCACCCCTGACGCGCCTCCTTGATCAAGGCGCGCGCCGACTGATCATCCAGGACCTCAAAGGCCGGCGCCACTCGGCCTCCAGCGGAAAGCGCGACAGGACGATCTGGCAGAAGGCATGCAGGGTCAGCACCTTCAAGCCACCCGGCGTCTCCAGCGCGGCGGCGAACAGCCGGCGCGCCTTGGCCAGGTCTTCATGGGCGTCGCCGCCGATGCGCACGATCTCGTCCCGCAGATCGTCGTCCGGCAGCATCGCCCAGCCGCCCAGTTGCTGGAACAGGCGGTTCTGCATCTCCGCCGCCGCAGCCTTGGTGAAGGTGAGGCAGAGAATCTTTTCCGGTTTCGCATCGCCCAGCAGCAGCCGCGCCACGCGGTTGGCCAGCGTATAGGTTTTGCCGGCGCCCGCGTTCGCCGCCACCCAGGCGGAGATTTCCGGATCGGACGCGATCATGGAGTCGTCGCGCATCACGGCTCCTCACCCCAGCCGGACGGCGACCATTCCTTGACCCGCGCCAGATGATCATAGTCGCCGGCAATGTCGGCCCGGAATGGCCGCACGCGCGGGCGATAGGCGGTGTCCTGTTCCCGGAACCAGGCGATACGGCGGGTGAGTTGTGCCACCGCCTCTGCCGCGAGATCCTTGGCATCCTTGATGTGGTTTGGATTGCGGGCCTGTTTTTCACCGGCCAGGCTCAAATAGATCAGGTCCTCGGCAATGCGCGCACGAATGCCGAAGCCATCCTGGGCCAGCATGGCGGCTTCCAGCGGCAACTGCGGCGACAAAAGCTCGGTCACCTGCTTGGTGCTGGGTGGTGTGCCGCTCTTATAGTCCAGGATCGCGGCGTTGCCGCTTTTCAGGATGTCGATACGGTCGGCGACGCCGGTCAAGGTAAAATCGCCGATCCGAAGTTCACCGCGAATTTCCAGATGCGAATGGGCGACGCCGGCGCGGTGATCCCGCTCGAATTCGACAAAACCTTTGGCCGCGCCCAGGAACCGCGGCCGCCACAGCGCCAGCGCGGCTTTTGGGATACAGGCTTCAGCGAAGACCTGATCGGCGATAGCGACGAGCTGCCGGGCCGCATCATCCGGCAGTCCGCCCGGTATCGGTCGATGAACCGTTCGACCGCTTTGTGCAGGGCGGTGCCGCGTTCCAGTGGGCCGATCGGCTCGTCCAACGCATCCAGCGGGCGCAGGCCCAGCACATGCCTGGCATAGATGGCATAGGGATCGCGCAACCAGGTTTCGATCTCCGTCACCGATAGACGCTTGGGGCGCGTATCGACCGGCGGCCGGGGCGCAGGCCGGGACAGGCGGGCGCCCAGTGGCACCTCCGCCATCTGCGCCGCCAGCGAGGTGTAGTCCGGCGAAGGCCGCAGCAGCTCTTCAATCTTCGGCTTTTCCTGGGCGGTGCTGGGTGCAAACCCAATACCAGTTGCTCCAGGCGCTGCAGCCAGCGCGAGGCCGTGGCCGGCGCGCCATCCACCTTCAGCGCCCGGGTCAGCAGCACGCTAGGCGCCCCCGCCAGCATGGCAAAATCATGCGCCGAAAGCCCGATACCGCGCTCCGGCTGTTCCAGTCCCAAAGTCTTGCGCATGGGCCGCGAGAACCAGGGATCGGCGCCCGCGCCGCGCGGCCAGGTGCCTTCATTCAATCCGCCCAGCACGGTCAGGTCGAAACGCTGCAACCGCGCTTCCAGCGGGCCGAGTATTGCAAGACGCGGGTGGCGACCGAAGGCTGCGCGCACCGGCACTTTCATCGCCAGGCTGCGGAACAGCGGCGCATAAGAGCCGGGCTTGATCGGCGGCAGATCGCGGGAATCCTCCTTCAGCGCCGCGCAAAGCTCAGCCGCCAACTCGCCGTCGGTGTTGGCCCATAACAGACAGTTTTGCGCCTCGTCGCAGGCCAAGGCTTCCGCCGCCGTGACATGCGCCTCGCACAGGGCACCGATGTCGACGGCTTCTCGATCGAAAATCTTTTCAAGGGGCGCCAAAATGGCGGCAATCTGTGCCCACCACAGCGCCAGACGGGCCAGCGGCTCGGCGATGGTCTTGTTGCGCGGATTGGTGCGCGCGCTTTCGATTGCCCTGGCGATGCCGGAAAGCCCAGGGTCAGGCCGTGGTCCGCGCAGGCACCAGCGGTCCAGCTCGCGCGCGCGGGCGCGGAAGTTTGCGTGGTCCTCGGCGCGCTGGGCGAAGGGATGCTTGAGCAGCGCCAAAAGCGGCACCGGCGCAAAGCGCGCATCGGCGGCTTCCGTCAGCAGGCACAGGAAGCTGCCGGCGGCGGCGTGGGCGAGGGGGCGGCCGGCGGAATTGTCGATTGTGATGCCCCAGCGTGTCATCTCGGCGGCGACGCGGCGTGCCAGATTGCGGTCGGGTGTCACCAGTGCGGCGCGGCGGCCCGGCGTCTCCAGCGCCTGGCGCAGCGCTAAGGCGATGGTGAGCGCCTCCTGGGCCGGATCGGCTGCGACGCACAAGGCAATGTCTTTCAGTCCGGTTGCGATGTCGCCGCCGCCTTTTTCCGCCAGTGCCCGCCAGGCATCGGTAGTCGGCGCCGGTCTGAGCGTTTCACTGAGCAAAGCTTCGCGCGCGGGATTGGCATCGGTTGCGAACCAGTCTTCGACATCGACGCGTTCGCATGTGATCGTTTGCAGCAATTGCGCCATGCCGAATTGCGGATGACCTTCATCCAGGCGGCTCCAGCTTTCAGCATCCAGCCTTTTGTCCAGGCCCGGCAGCACCACCGCGCCTTGGGGCAGGCGCGCGATCACCGGAGCAGTTCGGCGGTGGCGGGGATCGAACCGGTGGAACCGGCGGCGATCACGCAGCCTTATGATGGCTAGGCTTCCAGTCGTGCTGCCAACTGCTTGAAGGCCTGGCACACGGCGCTCGGCCGGGTTGAGCG
Source organism: uncultured Alphaproteobacteria bacterium (assembly GCA_963830095.1). GTDB lineage: Bacteria > Pseudomonadota > Alphaproteobacteria > Micropepsales > Micropepsaceae > Rhizomicrobium. Next base: position 2,221 of record CAWHLV010000076.1, on the reverse strand, counting down.
CCTGTTCCGCTTTCAGGATTGCGGGCCATTGAGCGAATCAGGTCGAGAAAACGGGTGACACCTTCCCAATGTTCGGCCAGGTCGGCCGGCGCCAGATCCTCCAGTTTGGAAAGATCGCACCCTGGGTTTCGACCTCATCCATCACCTTGGCCAGGCTGTCGGCCAGCGCCGCATTTGCGCGAAAGACAGCGCACCGCCGCGATCGGCGCGGTCCCATTGCCGCATCAGCTGGGCCAAAAGCACTGTCGGCGCAATGGCGTGATCGCCGGCTTGAACTCCAGCCCCTCGGCTGCGGCGTCAAACAAAATTCGTCTTCTTCGCTGTCGCCAGCGGCCGGAATTGCGGCAACAGCGTCGCGCCGCCCAGCACCTGGCAAAGGCGTCGCCGAAATTGCGGGCCGCGCGGCGGGTAGGCAGGTAGATGACGGCAAGAGACAGTGCCAGTGGATCGTCCCGATGCGCGCCATCAGTCCCCGCGCCAGCGTTTCCGCGAAGGGCGCGCTGGAGGCGATGGTGAAGATTGAGGCTGCTTCAAGCCGCCTGCCGCGAGGGTGGCTTCCGCCGCGTCGCGGGCTTGTGGCGTACCGACATGGATCCACACGCCGTCCAGCACGGTGCCGAACAGCCGGTCCTTTGTGATGGCGCGATCCCACATGCAGATTGGTGGAGAAGGGGCCATCGGGCGCGCCGGCAAACATTCGGGGCTGGACGATCTGCACGCCAGGATAGGCATAGGCTGCCCGGCATGGTCACGGGCGCGCGCACATGGCCTTCGGCCTTCAAGACAAAGTCGCCGCGGCCCTCATAGCCCAGGGCCGTCTGCATGTCGGCCAGCAGCAACAGGCCGTCCATGCGCGCTTTGTCCCAATCCGCCATCATCGCGGGCAGGAGCGGCACCGGACCTTCCATCCAGATGAAATCGGAGTTGCAGAACAAGGAAAGGCTTGTCATCGAACAAGTGCAGCGCCTTGACCACGCCGCCGCCGGTATCGAGCAGCTTTTCGGTTTCGTCGGAGAAAGATTTCGACATCGTGGCGCTGCCGGAGATGACGCGCAGCATCTCGGCCTTGTATGGAGATTGACCACCACGGTCGTCACCCCGGCGGCGGCCAGCCGGTCGATGGCATGATCGATGAGTGTTTTTCCGGCCACGGGCACCAGCGGCTTGGGGCGGTCATCGGTCAGAGGCCGCATGCGGCTGCCAAGCCCGTGCGCCCATGATCATGGCGGCGGTTATTTGATTCACGTGATCTCCACCGCGCGTTGTCTCGCGGAATCACGCGATCGTACCATGCCTGCAGCCCGGCCAGCGCGGGATGGGACAAATCACGCGCCAGATAGCCCCAAACCCGCGGCAGAAAGGCCAGATAGCGCGCCTTGCCGTCGCGCGTGTGGAGACGGGCAAAAACGCCCACGATCTTGGCGTTGCGCTGGGCCGCCATCACCGCCATCTCATGGCGGAATTGGGCTTCGTCCACCGGCGATCCCTGCTGTTTCATCGCCGCCAGATAATGGCGGGTCGCGGTCTCGGCCAGTTCGGGCGAGACCGTGCGGCGGGCGTCCTCGGTTAGCGAAATCAGGTCATAGGCGGCGCTGCCGGCGACCGCGTCCTGGAAATCGATCATGCCCACCCGCGCCAGGCCGTTGCGCTCAGGCAGCCACAGCAGGTTCTCGGCGTGATAGTCGCGGTGCACGAACACCTGCCGGCCACCGCGGTGCCGGCCAGCACCTCGCGCCATAACCGACGATGTTCGGCAATTTCCTCTTGCGTCGCCGCGCGGCCCAGCGCCAGCGGCAGGAACCATTCGGTCATAAGATCCGTCTCGGCCAAAAGCGCGGTCTGGTCATAGGTGAACAGCGGCTTGTCGGACGACAGCGACGCGGGCGCATCCTTGGCGTGGATGCGGGCCAGCACTTCGACCGCGGCTTCATACAGCGTCTTTTCATCGCCGCCGTCGGCCAGAACTTCGGCGAACAGCGCATCGCCCAGGTCTTCCAGAATGACAAAGCCCTGGCCGTGATCGGCGGCATAGACATCGGGCGCGGCCAGGCCATGGGCACGCAGCCATGATGCGGCGGCGGCAAAGCGGGCACAGTCCTCACCCGCCAGCCGTGCCACCGCATTGTAGCCCAGCGCCCGTCGCGTCTCTTCGCTGGCGCCGGCGGGCGCGGTCGCGCCTTCCGCGGCCTGCGGCTGATCCATCAGCATCGCCTTGCGGCCG
>CAWHLV010000075.1:0-71284 GCA_963830095.1 uncultured Alphaproteobacteria bacterium | reverse complement strand
GAAATGGTCTTTCTCCTCCACCAGCTTGAAGGGATCGCGGGTCCAGTCCTCGCGCTTGGCTTCCACCACATCGATATGGCCGAGCAGCAGGATCGCCCTGGCTTTGGGATCGCTGCCCGGCACACCGCCACCAGGCCGCCTTCCCTGGGATGGCCGGGACCCTGGAAAAGATGGATGTCGCCGTCGGGATAGCCCGCCTGCTTTAGGTGGCCCGCGATCTTGTCCGCCAGCGCCGTGCAGCTGCCGGCCGACAGGGTGGTGTTGGTTTCCACCATCTCCTTGAACAGGTCGTGAAAACGCTTCTGGCCGGGATCGAGCGGCTGCAGGGCCAGCGCGGGCATGGCCACCGCGGTGCATAGGAGTGAGATCAAGGCACGCATGTGAAAGCCCCCCCCAAGGACAGGCTGTTACGCTGCGCGCAAACCTCATTGCTGTCTAGCGGCATGGGGAAATTTCGGGTCAAAGATTGGGCGGGGTGACGTGAATACGGGTTGGGTGGGCGACCTTAGACGTCAAGCTAGATTTCCGGCACCGGCTAATTAACGCGACGGTGGGAGCTTCACGAGATCAAATGATGGATGCGTTCTAAAGAGTTTTGGTTGCGGCTCAGTCGGGTCTTCTAAATAGAAGAATAAAAAACGACAGCAATTTTTCGAAACGCTCTCCGGCGGAGTTTTAGGTCTGCTGAGCCCCGTTTGATGCCATTTGTTAGCGAGCTGCAAGTTTTCACACGCATTCAGCATAATATCCGTGTCAGAGAAAAATCGATTTTGCTCTTACAATGTGCAAATGCATTCCGAATGTGCCGAATTAGGCCCAACTCTCTTTTTATCTCATGATCAATAACGCCGAGCGCATAGGCTATTCTGATCTTGGCAGCGAACGTGGCGATGGGGCCGTTATTATTGTCATTGTATAGGCCGTCCTTTTCATCTTCCGAAATTATGAAATGTGACGAGTAGAATGCTTCCAATGCTTGCTCTATCGCCGATGCGATAACGAGCACAAACGGTCCATCTTCGGGTAGCCTGACGTCAGGCTCTACGAACAAGTGCCATAGATCATTAAAGTCTGCTTTGTGGCGAGTGCGCGCCTCTAATGCCGCCACGACTTTTTTGTAAGCCCCGAAGACGCTGTCGCGCGGGGCCGCGCGGCATTCATCAGCCGCCCTTCTGGGCGGCTGATGAATGGTCGGAGCGACAGGATTTGAACCTGCGACCCCTTGTCCCCCAGACAAGTGCGCTACCAGGCTGCGCCACGCTCCGACATTGATTTATTGAGGCTTTTAAAGCCCCAGGGGGTTCGAAAGGTCGCGGACTATAGTCAGCGACCCTCTGCCCGGCAACCGCGGATTCCGATTAATTTTGAATAGCTTCGCGGGCAGCTTGTAGGCGGGTTTTCAGCCCCGAAAGCTCGTCCAGCAGCTCTTCCAGCCGTTCGCGGTCGGCCGCCATCAGACCGTCATCCACCGGGCCTTCGGGCGCGATTTCAACCACCGGCTCGTCCGTCACGTCGAATTCGGTGACCGTCTCCACCACCAGCGCGGGCGCTGCATCGAGCACCGGAAATTCGCGGCTCGGCACCGGCTGGTCGAAGAACGGCAGATGCAAGGTGTCAGGTACCGCGCGCAGATGGGCTCGCGCCTTTTTGGGTTTCGGTGCCGGTTCAGGCGCAGCCGCAACTGCCGGCCGTTCGACATAGACGATCTTCTCGACCACCTGCACTTGAGATTGGTGTGGTTCGGGCTCGTGCATCTCGCCACGGCCCAGATCGGCGACATGGCGGTGCCCGCGTTCCTTCAGCACCTTCTGCACGCCGCGGATGGTCAGCCCATCGGCGTAGAGCAGCGCACGGATGCCTTTGAGCAGGTCGATATCATCGGGCCTGTAGTAGCGGCGCCCGCCGGCGCGCTTGACCGGCTTGATCTGGGCAAAACGGCTTTCCCAGAACCGCAGCACATGCTGGGGCACATCAAGTTCGATCGCAACTTCACTGATGGTGCGGAAGGCTTCTGCCGATTTGTGCTGATAGGCGAATGCCGCCGATGACATCAGTCTTCAGCCTCCGGCTCAGGGGTCTGGCCGTTGATCACGGCTTTCAACACATGGCTGGGGCGGAACACCAGCACGCGGCGGGGCGCGATCGGCACTTCGTCGCCGGTTTTGGGATTTCTGCCCATGCGCTGGGATTTCTGACGCACAGCGAAAGTTCCGAAGGAGGAAAGCTTCACCGTCTCGCCCTTGGCCAGCGCCCCGCAGACCTCTTCCAGCATGTCCTCGACCATCTGGGCCGAGTTCTGTGCGCGACAGGCCCACGGCCTGGAAAACCGCTTCGGTCAGGTCGGCTCTGGTCAAAGTTCCCGTGGTCATGGTCCCGCAACTCTTTTGTTATCCACAACACGGTAGGGCGGGCGGGAAAGCCCGTCAAGTCAATGACTTGAGAGAACCCCTAAAGCGGGGCGGCCAGGGGGCTGAGTCGGCTACCAGCGCAGGAGCGCGGCGCCCCAAGTGAAGCCGCCGCCCATGGCTTCCAACAGGACCAGATCGCCCCGCTTGATGCGGCCGTCACGGACCGCGGTCACCAGCGCCAAGGGCACCGACGCCGCCGAGGTATTGCCGTGCAGGGCAACCGTGGAGATCACCTTGGCCGCATCGATGCCCAGCTTCTTGGCGGTGCCGTCCAGGATGCGCTGGTTGGCCTGGTGGGGCACGAACCAGTCGATCTGATCCAGCGACATCTGGGCGGCTTCGGCGGAAGCCGTGATGGCGGCGGCGATGTTGGTGACGGCGTGCTGGAACACTTCCTTGCCCTGCATGCGCAGCTTGCCGGCTCTGGGTCGAGGACACGCCGCCATCGGCATAGAGCATGTCGTGCAGCCGGCCATCGGAGTAGAGCGGGTATTGAGAATGCCCTGGTCGTCATTGCTGCCCACGCCTTCATGGGCCTGCAGAACCACGGCGCCTGCGCCATCACCGAACAGCACGCAGGTGGTGCGGTCGTTCCAGTCCAAGCAGCCGCGACATGGTCTCCGCCCCGATCAGAAGAATGGTGCGGGCCGCACCGGTGCGGATCAGGCTGTCGGCCACCGCCAAGCCGTAGATGAAGCCGGAACAGACCGCCTGCAGGTCGAAGGCTGCGCCATGGGCCATGCCCAGCCGCGCCTGCACGACGGTGGCCGTGGCGGGAAAGCTTTCATCCGGCGTGGTGGTGGCGCAGATGATCATATCGAGCTCGCCGGCGTCGATGCCGGCATCGGTCAGCGCCGCGCGGGCAGCGCCCAGCGCAAAATCGGAGGTCTTTTCGGTGGGAAGCGCGATGTGACGCTGGCGGATGCCGGTGCGCTCGCGGATCCATTCGTCCGACGTGTCCATCTTTTTGGCCAGATCGTCATTGGTGACGATGTTCGACGGCAAAGAGGTGCCGCAACCGATGACGCGGGCTCACGATTAGATCATAACGCCCGCGCTGTGCGCCGGCACTTTCGGCGGTGATGCGGGAACGGTCGGCGGTGATGCGCGCATTGATGTCGGCGCGCGCCATGTCGATGGCCGTATCGACGGCGCTGGCAAAACCCACGGCGTCGGCGCTGCCATGGCTTTTACCACCACGCCATTCAAGCCTAAGAAAATGCCGCCATTCTGGGCGCGCGGATCAAGCTTCCGGCGCAGGGTACTGAGCGCGCCCGACGCGATCACCGCGCCGAGGCGCGACATCAGCCCGCGTTTCAGCGACTGGCGCAGATAGGCGCCGACCAGACGCGCGGTGCCTTCCGCGGTCTTGAGCGCGATATTGCCGGTGAACCCATCCGTCACCACCACATCCACCGTGCCCTTGGCGATGTCATCGCCTTCGACAAAGCCATGGAAGGCCATCGGCAGGTTGGAGTTACGCAGGATTTGCGCCGCGCCCCTCACACCGTCATTGCCCTTCTGCTCCTCCGCGCCGACATTCAAGATGCCGACGGTGGGCCGGGCCAGGCCGAGCAGGACATGCGCAAAGGCTTCGCCCATCACCGCGAAATCCACCAGCTGTTCTTCCGTGGCGCTGACATTGGCGCCGACATCCAGAACGACAGTCTGCCCCTTGAGCGTTGGCCAGATTGTGGCGATGGCGGGGCGTGAAATGCCTTCAATGATGCCCAGCCCGAACATGGAAACCGCCATTAGGGCGCCGGTATTGCCGGCGGACACCGCGACATCGGCATCGCCATCCTTTACGCATTGGATGGTGTGCCACATGGAAGTGTCCTTGCCGCGGCGAAGGACTGGCTGGGCTTGTCTTCCATGCGGACGCGGTCCGGCGCGTGGCGAATGGTGGAACGCGCCTTCAGGGCCGGTGACGGTTCACCAGCTGGGTTAGCTGGGCTTCGTCGCCATGCAGAACAAAACGCGACATCGCTGTGGCGCTGAATGGTCTTGAGCAGCGCGCTCACGACAACGCCGGGGCCGGCATCGCCGCCCATGGCATCGATCGAGACGGTCAGGGCGCGGGTCACGTCCGCCTTTCGCGCGGTGGAGGCTTTAGCTCTTGGCCTTCACGACTTCGCGGTCGGCATAATGGCCGCAGGAACCGCAGACGTGATGCGGACGCTTGGGCTCGCCACAATTTGGGCAGTCGCCATGGGCGACCGCCACCAGGGCGTGGTGCGAGCGGCGCATGTTGCGGCGCGACGGCGAGGTTTTTCGTTTTGGGACCGCCATGGCGGAAGACTCCTAATGGGCCAACCGGGAGGGGTGGCAAAACAGGCGGCGTGGGTAGCAGGAAAGCCGGGGCGGTTTCAACCCCGAAAAGCCCGGCTCTGGAAGGGGTTAAAGCCCCTATTTCAGCCCCTTGAGCACGGCAAAGGGGCTTTCGGGGCGCTCCAGGCTGCCTGTTTCGGGGGGCAAATTCCACACCCGGGCGGCGTGGATAGGGCTCCAGCGACAGGACAAATTCCTCCAGCAGGGGCCCGGCCAGGTCGTAATGCAGACTTTCGATCTCTTCCGGCCCCTCCTCCTCGGCGTCCAGGACGACTTCCGGAACCGAATCATCGCCCAAATTATCGCTTGCCTGTCTGTGGCGGACGGGGCCGGTGAAATGCAGCTCCCGGCTGAAACTGTGATCCATGTGGCTTGGGACCGGCTCCAAACTCACCACACAGGCCTGGGTGACGTCCGCAACCAGATGGAAGGCCAGGCCGAAACGGTTGGCGCCGAGCTTTTTGATCTCAACCTGGGCCTGGAAGCTCTCAAGCGAGACGATGCCCGCCCAGGCGGCGATGGCGGCGCGCTGGGCGTCATCGACGGCAATGGTGAGCTGATCGCCGGCATTGCCGAGGCGGGCGAGGTTGTAGCTGTGGGCGATGGGCAGAGACGCGGTCATGGCGGCTTATATGGTGGGCAGAGGCCCAAAATCGGGCGCGCCAGAGAAAGTGTCAGTCAGGCTTGCGGCAAGATGGGCGCGCACGCTGACAGCATACGCGGCGAGCGTGCGCGCGCGGTGATCACTCTTGGCGCCGCGCCACAGATTCTTTGCTAGCGCCGCCGCCAGTTCATCTTCGCTCTTGGCGCCATCATAGGCGGCCATGCGGCCATAGAACGCCTTGGCCATGGCCTTGAGCTTGTGGCCGATGCCGATATCGCCCACGCCCTGCTCGCGCATGGCTTCGTCGAAGCCGGTGAAGATGGTGTCGGTCAGGCTTTGCGCCAGCGCGCCGCCCTTCAGTTGCGCCAGCACCAGCCAGGCGTGAAAGACCAGCACATCGAAACGGCCATCCATGCTGTCGGCCACGCCAAAGGCGGCAAAAAACACCGGTTCCCGCGCCCGCCTTACGAGAGCGTCATAAAGAAGCCGCGTATCCTGCTTGCGCGCGGCGAAATCCTTGAGCAGATTCAGCATCCAAAGTCCCTGTCGGCCATAAGGGCTTGCCGCCCGGCCGCTGGCACGATAGCACTCAGCGCCGCTCAAGGTCCAAATCATGAAGTTTGCCGCCGTCACCCTCGCCGCCGCCGCCCTCCTGATCGCCTGCGCGCCGGTCATCACCCAGCGCGGCTATCTGCCCGATCCCGATGCGGAAGCCGCGATCAAGGCGGGCAAGGACAGCAAGACATCGGTGCAGGAACGGCTGGGCTATGCCTCCACCACCGCGACCTTCGGCAATGACAGCTGGTACTACATCTCCGCCACCGAAAAGCAGGTGGCCTTCTTCAAGCCGGTGATACTGAAGCGCGAGGTCACCGCGGTCTATTTCGACAAGGACGCCAAGGTGGTCGGTATGCGCCATTACGGCCTGCGTGACGGCCATGTGATCGCATTCGAAACCCGCGAGACACCGGCGCGCGGCCGCGAAACCACCTTCCTGCAGGAACTGCTCAAGGCCACGCCCGGCAGCAACGCCACCAATATCCAGGAAACCAATCCGGGTAACGGCGGCGGCCCCGTACCTTAATTATGTGCCCTAGTTCTGGCGGCGCGCCGACGCGAGGCCCCAGATGCAATCCAGGCCGCGCCACACTTCGAACGGCGCCGCGCCGGCCAGACGCGCGGCTTGCGAGATCGCGGCTTCGTCATCCAGCAGGATGTGTTGATGGACGGTGGCCGGGCTGTAGCGATCGTCTTTCAACACACAGATTTCATATTCGGGCATGGCCACCTCCGGTGCTGCGCGCAATCAAGCGGCACGATGGGGCAATTTGAAGGCATGCCGATGAAGCTTTTGCATCGAAGGACCTGAAAAAGAATTGACGGGCGCAACGCAAACGCGGCGAGAGGGTTATGCAATCTGTGGTGAACTGTTTGGGCCAGTCGCTCCTGTTCGCGGCTGCGCTTGCGGCGGTGGCGGGGTGCGCCTTTGCCGATAACGGCGACATCCTGAAGTATTTCGACGATTCCGCCGATGCCGCGCGCGCCAGCCAGCCGGAATGGAGTTCACCGCTGGCCACCACCACCGCTCTGATGGAACAGCGGCTCAGGCTTGATCTCTATCAGCAGCATTCCGGCAATGGCGCCGACACCACCGAACTGGATGGCGGCAAGGGTCTGGATCTGATCGTCAGTCCGACCAACGAAATCCAGATCGCGCTGCCGCCGTATGAAGTGCGCACGGCCACGCCAACATCAAAATCGCTGGCCGGTTATGGCGACTGGGCGTTCCTGCGCATGGAGCAGCGGCTGTTCAGCGCCAACAAGGACGATGGCGATTATGTCGTCACCGCCTGGCTGACCTTGCAGGCCCCCACCGGAATCAAATCACTGACCAGCGCGTCCTGGTCGCTGCAGCCGACCCTGGCCTATGGCAAGGGCTGGGGCGATTTCGACATCCAGGGCACCTTGGGCGCGGTGCTGCCCACCTCCAACACCCATGTGCTGGGCCAGCAGATCCAGAGCAACACGGCGCTGCAGGTCCATCTCGACACCGTGTTCTGGCCCGAGGTGGAAGTGAACTGGACCTATTATGCCGACGGCCAGCGCGCCGGGCTCAATCAGGTCTATCTGACGCCGGGGCTGGTGATCGGCCGTTTCGACATCGGCCATGGCCTGAAATTCACCACCGGCCTGGGTTATCAGATCGCGGTGGCGCCGCCCTATCGGCCCAAGCCGCTGACGCCGTCCACCGCCAACAGCCTGATCGTCACCACACGGATGAATTTCTGATTCCAGCATCAAAATGCAGTAATATCAGAGGGCTGACGGCCTCATTTACAGTGTTGGTTGAGAAGTGATGCGCGCATCCCGCGCATCCGCTAGAATGTGGGCATGCGCAAGATGAGTTCCGCACTGGTGATGGCGGCCGCATTGCTGACGGCCCTGCCCGCCCATGCCTACAGCGGGCGCTGGCTGGTGGTGGAGAATGTGGACACCGGGACCTGCTATCGGATGACTGCGATGCCCGGCGGCCCCAACTGGCGCAAGCTCGGCATCTTCAACACCTTCCGCCAGGCCGGGCAATGGACCTGGGAGCATCGCGGCGGGGTGTGCCGGTACAGTCCGGTCTTCAGCTAAAGCCTGTCGGCTGATTAACTTCACCCTCTGGTCAGAAACGTGTTACGGATCGGCCATGCGACAGACCCTTGTTCTTGCGGCCGCCTTGGCCTTGACCGTGGCGCAGCCCCTGACTGCGGCCGAAACCACGCCGCTTTCACCCGGAAAGCCCGCGGGCATCAAACCGGCCCAGGCCAGCAATATGCCGGCCATCTATGGCGGCGTAGTCGCGTTCGGCGCGCTGCTGGCGATTACCATCGGCGTCAGCGGCAGCTCGGTCGCCCCCAGCACCTCCACCACCAACGGCGCCAGCTGCTGCGGCTAACTACGGTTTTGCCTCTTTGGGCAAGGCGGCGGCTTCGTCCGGCGTCAGTTCGCTCAGCGTCTTGGGAAAACACGGCTCGACAATGCCGCCCGGCGATTCGGACACCTTCACGTCCAGGTCCAGCGGCGAGCAGATCAGGCCACCCTGGCGGTTGCGCAGCAAAAGCTGCGGGCTGACGCTTTTGAGGGTGCTGCATTCGCGCGCCAGATCCATCCGGTAATAACGGTTGGCGCCGGTGCGAAAATAGATGCTCTTGCCGTCGGGCGAGCGCCAGCCATTCATCTCCGACACAGAAAAGCAGCGCATGCGCAGCTGATCCGCCATCGCCGGGGCGGCCGTCAACAAAATTGCCAGAAACAGGGGCTTTGCGATCATGGTTTGCTCCCGTGCACGGGCAGCATTCTAGCGAAGAAAAGTCTGGTCGGCAGCTAACGGCCAGTCCATCATTCGCGTCACAAATCTCGCGGCTCATGACGAGATGCGTCATCGGGGTGGATCATGAAATTCCTGGTTCTGGCCTGGGCTTTGACCTTGGGCCTTGTGGCGGCGGCGCCGGCAGAGGCCGTCCCTACGCTGTCGCTAGGGACCATTCTGCATCCCATGTTCAACGATCACGCGGTCTTGCAGCGCGATCAGCCGATCCGCGTCTATGGCACCGCCAAGCCGGGCGCCGATGTCGCCGTGTCGCTTGGCACTGAAAGCGCCACAGCCCATGCCGATGCGGACGGCGGCTGGAGCACCACCCTGCCCGCCTTGCCCGCCGGCGGACCCTATACGCTGAGCGCCAGAAGCGGCGCCGACAGCCAGGACGTTCACGACGTGCTGGTGGGCGATGTGTTCCTGTGCACCGGCCAGTCCAACATGCAGGTCAGCGTTCATTATGCAGCCAATGCCACGGCCGAGATCGCCGCGGCCAAAGACGACCAGGTGCGCGAACTGTCGGTGGACCGGGTGCCAAGCGCGGTGGCGCTCAAGACATTCACTTCGCCGGTAGCGTGGAAAGTTAAGTCGCCGCAGACCGTGGGCGATTTCTCGGCGAGCTGTTTCTATTTCGCGCGCGAATTGCGGAAAGCTGTGAAGGTGCCGGTTGGTCTGGTGACGGCCGCCTGGGGCGGCACACGGGTGCGCGGCTGGGTCAGCCAGCCGACATTGCGGGCCTCCGGCTTTTTCATCGACGATACCGACATGCTGGCCTTGCGCCAGCGCGATCCGGCGGCGGCTTCGCGCCGCTGGGATGCGGCCTGGGAAAGCTGGTGGCGCGCCAATGGCAAGGGCGAACCCTGGAAGGAAGATGCCTCGTCCTGGCCGGTGGCGCCGGCAGCGCTGGGCCCGTGGGGAGACTGGCCTGGACTGTCCTTGCCGGAAGGAACAGCGGAACCGGGCGTGGGCTTTGTCGGCCAGACGTGGTTTTCGACCAAGGTGCATCTGACCAAGGCGCAAGCCGCTGAGCCCGCGACCCTGGCGCTTGGCCGCGCCGCCGAAGAAGAAAAAAGCTGGGTCAATGGCACAGGCGTTGGCGGCAGTTCGCTGGAGCCCGATGCACGCCACGACCTGCCGCATGGGCTTCTGCATGAAGGCGACAACACCATCACCGTGAACATCTTCTGCAGCTGGAAGAATTGCGGACTGAGCGGCCCGGTATCGACCCGCGCGATACGTTTTGCCGATGGGTCGAGTGTGGCTCTGGACCAGCCCTGGCACTACAAGACCGTGGACACGATCATCGCGCCGCAGATCCCCTGGGGGCAGATGCATGGCGTGAGCCTGCAATATGGCGGCATGATTGCGCCCATCGGGCCTTATGGCGTGAAAGCGGCGATCTGGTACCAGGGCGAATCCAATCTCTATTTCGCCCAGACCTATCAGGCCGAGCTGACGGACATGATGTCGGACTGGAGGAAACAGTTTGGCCGCGACCTGCCCTTCATGATCGTGCAGATTCCCGATTATGGGCCCACGCCGACGGCGCCGACGGAATCGCTGTGGTCAGATGTGCGCGAGGCCCAGCGCCGCACTGCCGAGGCGGACGCCCACGCCGCCCTGATCGTCACCATCGATATCGGCGATCCCAAGCTGCTGCATCCCACCAACAAGCAGGAGGTCGGGCGCAGGATTTCGATTGCCGCGCGGCATCTGCTGTATGGCGAACCGATCGCCCCGTCCGGTGCGCGGGTGGTGGCGGCGAAAAAGACCGGCGATGCCGTGACGGTATCGTTCCGCGACGTGACCGGCGCGCTTGCCGCCTATAACGGCCAGCCCAATGCGTTCGAGCTCTGCGACGCCACGCGCTGCCGCTGGGCGCGCGCCACGGTGGCGGCCAATTCCGTCACGCTTTCGGATGCAGAAAACGCAACCCGGGTGCGCTATTGCTGGGGCGACAGTCCCATCTGTACCTTGAGCGATGGCTCGGCGCTTCCCGCCGGGCCGTTCGAGGTTCCGATTCAATAGCAGGCAACAGATGATATCCCTTCACCCGGTCACGCTTGCGCGGGACGGCATCAGGCTGGAACCGCTGTCGCTGGCGCACGGGCCAGAGGTCGCCGAAGCCGTGACCGATGGAGAGTTGTGGAAGCTGTGGTTCACTTCCGTGCCCGAACCCAGCGGCGTCGCCGCATGGGTTGAGACCGCGCTGGCCGGCCAGGCGCGCGGGGTGATGCTGCCCTGGGCGGTGCGCGAACTGGAAAGCGGCAAGATCATCGGCAGCACGCGCTATCACGACATCCTGCCCGAGCTCGACCGGGTTGAGATCGGCTACACCTGGTACCGAGCCAGCCACCAGCGCAGCAAGGTCAACACCCTGTGCAAGCTGATGCTGCTGAACCATGCCTTCGAGAGTGTGGGCTGCGGCGTGGTGGGCTTGCGCACCGATAACTTCAATTTCCGCTCGCAAGCCGCGATAGAGGCTTTGGGCGCCAAGAAGGATGGCGTCATCCGCAACTATCGCCTCCGCAAGGACGGTGGCATCGGCGACACGGTGATGTACTCCATCACCGCGCCGGAATGGCCGGATGTGAAACGCCATCTGGAATTCCGGCTGGAACGGCACCGTCCCGCCTGACCATGGACCGCTATCTCACACCCGATCCCGCCCGTGCCGCGCTGATCGTCGTCGATGTTCAGAACGACTTCACTCTGGCGGATGCGCCGGCCCGCATTACCGGCACCTTGGAAGCCCTGCCCGCCATGAAGACCGTGCTGGAGGCCTTCCGGCGGCAGCGGCGGCCGGTCCTTCATGCCATCCGGCTTTACCGGACCGACGGCAGCAATGCCGATCTGTGCCGGCGCGCGCTGATCGAGAGCGGCAAGGCCATCGTCAGGCCCGGAACGGCGGGCGCGGAAATCGTCAGTGACCTGAAGCCTGATCCGTCTGTGATGTTGAACGCCGCGGCGTTGCTGGCCGGCGAAGCGCAACCGCTGGCCGAGCACGAATGGGCGCTCTACAAGCCGCGCTGGAGCGCCTTTTACGGCACAAGGCTCGAAGCTCTGCTCCAGCAGCTGGATGTCGATACCCTGGTGTTCGCGGGCTGCAATTTCCCCAACTGCCCGCGCAGCACCATGTATGACGCCAGCAGCCGGGACTTTCGCATTGTGGTGGCTGAGGACGTCATCTCCGGCTTGCATGACAAGGGTCTGGAGGAATTGCGCGGCATTGGTGTTGCGACCATGACGGCCGCGGCTATCGGGGACTGGCTGTAGGCTAAAAACAAAATGCGCGAGAGGTTTCTCCCGCGCCTTTTGCTTTTTTTAAGCGATCGGCCCGGCCTTACGGCGCGCGCGTTAAAGGGCGCGCCGTTGCGGTGTTCGCCGGGCGAAAGGTCCACCGGACCTTTCGCTTATCCGGCTCACCCCAGATGCGCCAGGGTAGCGAGCAGCAGCAGCGCCACGATATTGGTGATCTTGATCATCGGATTGACGGCCGGACCGGCGGTGTCCTTGTAGGGATCGCCGACCGTGTCGCCGGTCACCGCGGCCTTGTGGGCGTCCGAGCCCTTGCCGCCGTGATGGCCGTCCTCGATGTACTTCTTGGCATTGTCCCAAGCGCCGCCGCCCGAGGTCATCGAGACCGCGACGAACAGACCGGTGACAATCACGCCCATCAGCATGGCACCCAGCGCATTGAAGGCCTGGGTCTTGCCCGCGATCCAGTTCACCAAGATGAACAGGACGATGGGCGAGAACACCGGCAGCATCGACGGGATCACCATTTCCTTGATGGCGGACTTGGTCAGCAGGTCCACGGCGCGGGCATAGTTGGGCTTCTGGGTGCCCTGCATGATGCCCGGCATTTCGCGGAACTGCTTGCGCACTTCCTCGACCACCGAACCTGCGGCGCGGCCCACCGCGGTCATCGCCATGCCGCCGAACAGATACGGCAACAGGCCGCCGAACAGCAGACCCACCACGACCCAGGGCTCCGACAGGCTGAAGGTCGGCAGTTCCATGCCGCCAAAGAAGCCGGTGTTCTGGGCTGCGAAGTACTTCAGGTCCTGGGTGTAGGCGGCGAACAGCACCAGTGCGCCAAGGCCGGCCGAACCGATGGCATAGCCCTTTGTGACGGCCTTGGTGGTGTTGCCGACCGCATCCAGCGCGTCGGTGGTCTTGCGCACATCACCTTCCAACCCGCTCATTTCGGCAATGCCGCCGGCATTGTCGGTAACCGGGCCAAAGGCGTCCAGCGCCACCACCATGCCCGCCAGCGACAGCATCGTGCTGACAGCGATCGCAATGCCAAAGAGGCCCGCCATCATGTAAGTGGTGATGATGCCGGCGCAGATCACCAGCGCCACCGGCGCCGTCGATTCCATCGATATCGCCAGGCCCTGGATCACATTGGTGCCATGGCCGGTGACCGAGGATTTGGCGATCGACTGCACGGGTCGAAAATTGGTGCCCGTATAGTATTCGGTGATCACGATCAGCGCGCCGGTGACGGCAAGACCGACCACACCGCACCAGAACAGCGTCATGCCCGAATAGTCCACGCCGCCGGACGACAGCGCGGTGTCCATGCCGATCAGATAGTTGGTCAGCGGCCACAGCCCGATCAGCGACAGGACCACGGTGGCGACCACACCCTTGTAGAGCGCACCCATGATGTTGCCGCTACTGCCCAGGCGCACAAAGAAAGTGCCGATGATCGAGGTGATGATGCTCATGCCGGAGATCGCCAGCGGATAGAGCATCAGCTGGAGCTTGACCTCGCCCGAGAAATAGATCGAGGCCAGAACCATGGTGGCGACCGTGGTCACCGCGAAGGTCTCGAACAGGTCGGCCGCCATGCCGGCGCAATCGCCGACATTGTCGCCCACATTGTCGGCGATGGTGGCGGGGTTGCGCGGGTCATCTTCGGGAATGCCGGCTTCCACCTTGCCCACCATGTCGCCGCCGACATCCGCACCCTTGGTGAAGATGCCGCCGCCCAGACGGGCGAAGATCGAGATCAGCGAGGCGCCGAAGCCCAGGCCGACCAGCGAATCCACGATGATGCGGCTCTGTGCCGGGTCGGCCAGGTCAAGCCCGAGACAGGTGGTGAGGAAGAAATAGTAACCGGCGACAGCGAGCAGGCCCAGGCCCACCACCAGCATGCCGGTGACGGCGCCGGAGCGGAACGCCACGGAAAGACCGCTGGCCAGGCCCGAACGCGCGGCCTCGGTGGTGCGCACATTGGCGCGCACGCTGACGTACATGCCGACATAGCCGGCCGCGCCCGAAAGCGTCGAGCCGATCAGAAAGCCCCCGGCGACCTGCCAGCCCAGGAAGAAGAAGGCGAGCAGGAAGATCACCACGCCGACCATGGCGATGGTGGTGTATTGCCGGTTCAGATAGGCGCGCGCGCCTTCCTGGATGGCGGCCGCGATTTCCTGCATCCGCGCATTGCCGGCGGGGAGCGCCAGCACCGCTCGGATGGTCCACAGGCCATAGAGCAGCGCGAGCACGCCACAGGCCAGAACGATTTCCAACTGCATGAATATCCCCTCGTGAAAAGACATTTGGTGGGTCGAAGAAAACCCTTGCCCGAAGAAGAGGAAGGGCTTGCCGCCGATCCCCATGGCCGGGGTCTCGGCTTCACGAGCCGGACTCGCCGCTTCAAGGGCGCGGCAAGACTGCCGCAAGCCTGTTTCTTAGGCAACCCGCGTCAAGCGACAGTTTGACGAAAAATCAGCTCTCGCAGCGGGATTTTATGGGGTTTTTGGGCGGAGCAGCGCCCGGAACCATCTGATCCGCCGGGGTGTTGAGCGCCGGGGTCTGGCTGGGATGCAATTCGGCGATCTGGACGGTGCAGATGGTGATCAGCTTGACCTTGCCCGCCCCCATCACCTGGGTGGCGTCGCCCAACAGGCGCCTTTCCAGGACGGGAATGTCGACCTTCTCCGGATCGTCGGGCGCGGCCACGGCGTCGGCATTGACGTCGCGCACCATCTCGTCCTGGATGAAGGGCAGCTTGTCGCGCACCGCCAGCGCATAGGTGTCGGACATGGCGGTGAGACGGGTGGAAATATAGGCATAGCCAAGCAGCTTGCCGTCGGCATCGGTCAGCGGCGCCATCAGGAACGGCATCTCGACATTGGTGCCGGGTTGGCCGCCCTTCTTGGCGCCGTCCTCGGCATGGGCCGGCGCGCCCAAGGCCGCCAACAGAAGCAGGATCGCCGCTTTTCTCATGCGTCCAAGCTGGCAAAACGTGGTTAGGAAAGCGTTAAGACCTGCCAAAAAGGCTGGCGAAACGGGTCAGTTCTCCGGCGGGATTGTCCACTTGAGGTCGTTGATGAACCCGGAAATCAGGCCGGATGCATCGAAGTCCCGCGGATAATCGACACGATATTCGATCGACCATTTTCCGCCGGCATAACAATAGAGATAGGCCTCCGACCGGGAAGCAACATCCGCGCGGCCAAAAAATCTCGCATTGGTGAGATCGAAGGACGCGAAATGACCGGTGTAAGTGACGCCGTCCTGGGTCCTGCTCGCATCCTTTTTCTCCACCGGGACCGCATCGCGTATGGGCGCCCATGACCTCGCGCTGAACGCTTTCATACTGGCCCTGGCAAAGCTGCCGGCGCGTATCATCAATGATGCTTTGCGGCGATCCGATGCTGTGGATGGACGGTGACGGGAAGACATAGACTGTCATGTTGATCTCATGCAGCGGCGTCGCGTCGCTGTAGCCAGCGCTCTCGTCCGTGCCATCAGGCTTGTAGCGAATGACGTTGACGCGGCGAAACTGGTCCACCATTTCGGGAAAGATCATGCCGGTGGCGGCCTGGGTATAAGAACCTTCGGGGCGAAGAACAGTGAAACCCTGCCCCGTGGCGATCTGGGGCACGGCAGCAAGCAGGAGAGCCGCCTGGATCAGCCGCATATTGGACCGCCTCACTTCTGCTCCAGCGCCAGGAAATCCATGGCGTCACCAATGGGGGTGAACAGATTGAGCCCGGCCTCACCTTCTTCTCCCGTCGGACCCGCATTTGCGCGGGAAACGCCCGTTTTCAATACGGGATTGCGCTAGAAATGCCGGTAGCCGGGCGTGGGCACCGCAAGCTCTGCGCCGGCCAGGGTCAGGCTGACGCCCTCGCCTGCTTCCACCCGGCCGATTTCGGTAAAGGGGCCGGTCAGACCCGGCAGAGCCGTAAACGCGGTCTGGTAGTCGTCGCCCGCAGTGACGGCGCGCAGCAGCGTGTCCTTGTCCCACAGCATCTTCAGGGACGCGGACAGCGGCACGCGCTCGCCTTCCACCACGATGCGAACACCGGAGGCCGATGCGATATGGCCGAGATCGGCGATGAGGCCATCAGAAACATCCACACTGGCATGCGCGATGGCACGCAGCTTTTCTATTGCTGCGACCGGCGGCTCGGGAACGCGGTAGCGGCGGTGAGATGGTCACGGTCGATATCGGGCAAAGCGTGTTTTTCGCGCCGAAAGATCGCAAGCCCGCCACCGGAATCCCCGATCGTGCCCGTGACATAGACGCTGTCGCCAACCCTTGCACCGCTGCGCTTGATCAGTGCGCCCGATGGCACAAAGCCGAACGCGGTGACGGCGATGGTGAGCGAGCCTTCGCTTGAGCCGGTATCGCCGCCCAATAGCGAAATGCCGAACTGCGCCTGGTCCTGCATCAGGCCGCCAGCGAAAGCCGCCAGCCAGTCTTCGCTCACCGAATGCGGCAAGGACAGGTTCAAAAGATAGAAGGCAGGCTGCGCACCCTTGGCCACAAGATCGGAGAGATTCACCCTCAGCGCCTTTTGCGCGATGGTGTGGGGTGGATCGAAGGCGAAGAAGTCGGTGCCTTCGCTGATCGCGTCGGTGGTCACGACCAGGTCATGGCCGGGGCGCTGGGGCACAAGCGCCACATCGTCTTTCAGGCCGAAGCCGCCCTCGCCTGCCAGAGGCGCGAAGAAGCGGGCGATGATGTCGAACTCGTTCATCGCCCGCTTATAGCAAATACCGCCTAGACCGGCATCTTTCGCTTGGAATGCTCCCGGCCGGTGATCGAAGACGGCTCGTCATTGGATTCAAACACCATCACACCGTCGTCGATCTGCTTGTTGACGAAAAAGGGATTGGCCGGATCGTTGCTGGGGCTGATGTGCAGGAAGCGGACATTATGCTTCTTGCACAGGGCCCGCACATTCTCGCCCAGCTTCGCCAGTTCCGGCCTTGTCGCCAGGTTGGTGATGTTCCCCAGGATGGAATTGTCGTCCATGATCGAAAGCCCGTCGACCCAATAGGAATGATCGCCGGGGCCCCATTCGGCCATGGCGATGCCGGGCAGCGCGATGGTGGTTTCGGCCTGTTCGTCGGCAAAAGTGTCTTCGATCTTCACGCCGAAGATCAGCTCGCCCTTGGGGTTGAGCGGCCACAGGTCGGCGATGTGATTGTATTTGAACAGCTCCACGCCCCAGCACTGCGCCGCATAGGAGGCCGAGGACCCGCGCAGCCCCCGCATCGGCAGATTTATCCCTTCGCGCGGGAACGGATAACGGCAGGCCATCTGGGTCGCCACCTGTACCGCCTTGGTGTCGCGGGCGTGGCACATGTGGATGCCGTGGACGCCGCAATCCAGCAGCTGCTGGATCACCCAGCTGTTGGCGCGCATATAGGCCTCGTCCAGGCCGATGATGCAGGTCTCCACAAACACCGCAGGCGTACGATGGCCCGACGGCGTGGGGCCGCCATCGACTAGGCCGCGCATGAATTCGCGCAGGGCGCTGAAATCCAGCGCGCCATGCTCATATTCGATATTGATGGCGTCGAGATAGGTCTTGGCCATGCGCACGCCCTGGGCGTAAGGGTCCACGCCGGGCCCCATGCCGGAAAAGCCGTAATAGATCGGCTGGCCGTCCTCCCACAGCTCGATCGCCTTGTTGATGCGGCGCGGCTTGTAGTTGCGGTCCACCGACGATGGCTGGACATGGGCATTCACCAGATTGGGATCGCCGACATGGATCGGACCCGGATGATAGGCCCGCGCCTGCGCGCCCTGGGCCTCGGCTTTGGTTGCGGCAAGTGCCGCGCCACCCAGCGCCGCCCCGGCCAACAGAAAATCGCGTTTCTTGATGTCCATTTTCCCCTACCCTGTTTTTGTTCTTTGGAAAGAAAAAGGCGGCGGCATCTTTCGACACCGCCGCCCCATTCATATCACGCTCGCGCGTGCATTAATCACCCGTCGCTTCAAAGTTATGAAGGATCGGCGGGCGCGGATTGAACGGCACGCGGGTCGACCACGGCGCGCTGGGATCATCGCCGGCGCGGTGCCAGCGGCCCTGGGCGGCGATCATCACGTCACCCGGATCGCAGACGAAATACTTCTCGCCTTCGACCTTCATGCCGATATGGCCTTCCATGATGAACCAGAATTCCGTCCAGCCGACATGGAAGTGGCCCTTGCCGCCCTTGCCATTGTCATCTGGAACGGGCGCGCCCTTGCCGCGCAGGATGTTGGACGTGAAGTGGTCATCCCACACAAACTTGCCGCCATAGCCCTTATCCGTGCCGTTGAATTCCTTCATGTAGTCGACATAGATCGGGTTGGTGTCCTTCTCCTTGTTCGGACCCGGCTGCTCGGTGACCTTGACATAGGTCATGCCCTTGACCGGATCGGGCGTCTCCGAAGCAGGATAGATCGGCTCGGAGCCGTTCTGGCGCACTTCAAAGCGCAGCGCCGGAGTCGAACCCACATTCTCCAAGGTGAACATATGGCGATAGGGCACATTGACCATGAAACCCTTGGTGGCGACGAAGGGATCATAGCCGTCGATCGAGACCTTGATCGAACCGTCCCAGACGATGAAGACGACGCGGTCGTCGGGATACATCTTCATCTTGGTCTTAACGCCCGCGCCCATCGAGATGTAATCGGCGACCTGGTCCTTGTTGCGAACAATGGGCTGCACCCAGTCGCTCGCGCCCTTGTGGGAGGCCAGGATCTCCGACAGCTTCCAGTGCGGCTTGTTGGGCGCCGTGTACGGCGTCAGTTCGGCGGGCTTGGGCGCCCAGTACTGGCCGGTCATGCGCGGCTGCGTCACCGACATGTCCTCCTTGCCCAGGAACTGCGCCGATGCCGACAGCGGCATCAACAGCGCGACCGCGGTGGCGGCCAAGAGAGTACGCTTCATGCTTTTTTTTCCTCTGGTCACGGCCGGCTCATGCCGGACCGTTTGATTTTGACGGGCTTTATTCTTGTCGGCCGTCCCACGCCCCCTGATGGACGGCCTTTCATCTTCCGGCGCGCTTGGATGCGTCACTCTTTTGATGATTTGTCACTTTGTACTGTCGCCCTTCCTGCAAGGCAACGTCAAAGCCGTGTCGGCAAATGCGGCCCACTTCGCTAATGCGACCTACTTCGCAAATGCGAAAAGGGCGGCCCTCTTTGCGGGACCGCCCTTGTCACTTACCCCACCGTTTTAAACCGGCATTTTCCGCTTGGTATATTCGCGGCCGATGATCGCGGAGTCCTCACCGCATTCCAGCACCATCGCGCCGTCCGTGAGCTGCTTGATGATGTAATCCGACGAATCCTTGTTGGTGTTGGCGGCGTTGAGGAACTTGACGTTGTTCTTCTTGCACAGGTCCAGCACTTTCTGGCGCACCGCTTTCATTTCCGGCATGTCGACGATGTTGGGGCCGCGCTGGCTGGCGTCTTCCGGCATCACGTCCAGGCCATAGAGCCAGTAGCTGTGGTCGCCCGGACCCCATTCCGCCATGGCCAGGCCGGGCAGCGCGAGCGTGCCGTCAACCTGCTGGTCGGCAAAGGTGTCCTCGATCTTGACGCCATAGATCAGCTCGCCCTTGGGATTGAGCGGCCACAGATCTGCGACGTGGTTATACTTGAACAGCTCCACACCCCAGACCTCGGCGGCGAAGCCGGCCGAGGAACCGCGCAAGCCCCGCATCGGCAGCTTGATGCCCGGGCGCGGGAATGGATAGCGGCAGCCCATCTGCATGGTGGTCGCGACCGCCTTGGTGTCGCGGGCATGGCACTGATGGATGCCGTGAATGCCGCAATCCAGGAGCTGGCTCAGCACCCAGGTGTTGGCGCGGGCATAAGCCTCGTCCAGACCGATGATGCCGGTTTCCACGAACACCGCGGGAGTGCGGTGACCGGAACGGGTCGGGCCGCCATCCACCAACCCGCGCATGAACTCACGCAGCTGGGAGAAATCGACCGCGCCATGTTCCATTTCGACATTGATGGCGTCGTACCAAGTGCGGGCCATCTTCACGCCCTGGGCGTAAGGGTCCACGCCCGGTCCAAGGCCCGAGCCGTTGTAATAGATCGGCTGGCCGTCTTCCCACAGCTCGATCGCCTTGTTGACGCGGCGGGGCTTGTAGTTCCAGTCCACCGTCGAAGGCTGGACATTCTGGCTGACCATGCTGCGCTGGTTGACGTCGATCGGGCCCTTGAGATTGCGGCGCGGCTGCGCCTCGGCGCTTGTTGCCGCCGCCAGACCGGCCACGGCGCCGACGCCGGCCGCCAGGCCCAGGAAATCGCGTTTCTTCATGTCCATGGATTTGTTTCCCCCTGAGGAATTTTTTGATGCGCCGAGACTGTACCGGCGGATGCTCGGCGTACAGGGAAAAACGATTTTGCAACTGCGAGAAGACTGCGTTTCTTGCGCCTGAACAAAGGGCTGTGCCGTTTGGTCGCCGTTCGGCCTGCCGAAAGGTCCACTGGACCTTTCGCCTACGGCCTCACTGCGACACTTCGACAAGAAGTTACGCCTGCCTAGAAATCGAGCTCGTCTTCAGGCGTAGGCAGACCGAATTCCGCCGCACGTTTCCTGCGCGCAATGGTGTCGAGCGCACCGTTCACAAAGCCCGGCTCGTCGGCGCCGAAGAAGGCACCCGCCACAGCGACATATTCATCGATCACCACCTTGGCAGGAACATCGCGCCGGCCCACCAGCTCGAACACGCCGCAGCGCAGGATGGCGCGCAGAATGGAATCCACCCGCTCCAGCTTCCAATTCTGCGACAGCGCGCCGGCAATCGCGCGGTCGATCTCGACCTGATGCGGGGGCACGCCGTTCAAGATGGCGGAGAAAAACTCTTGGTCGGGGGCGACCGGCAATTCGGCGAAGCGATGCTCGACGAATTCCTGACCGACCTCTTCGGCGCCGGACCCGTTCATCTCCATCTGGTAGAGCGCCTGCACCGCGGCCAGACGGGCGGCGTGACGCGCATCGTTATGATTGCTCATGCCAATCCCTGGCGCTCGCCGAAGATGACCAGCGCCAGACAGGCGCGCGCGGCATCGCCGCCAATGTCATGGGTCATAGCCAGGTCCCGCGCCGAGCCTTCGTCGGAGGCCAGCACGATGCCCTGCCCCAGCGCGATGCCCATGCTGGACAGCGCGGTGAGCCCGCGCATGGTTTCGGCATAGAACATGTTGGCGGTAGCGGCGTGGCCGGTGACCGAACCCAGCGCGACATAGCCATCAAAAGGCCGGGCCGATTTCACCGCGATGGCGATGGCCGCGGGCAGTTCCAGCACGCCGGGCATGGCGATGCGTTCGAACCGCGCCCCGCCTTTTTCCAAAGCGGCGGTGGCGCCGTCGACCAGAGCCTCGGCGACATCGGGATGATAGCGGGATTCAATAATAAGAATGTTCATGATGGCTCCGGCGAGAACCGGAAAGTTTCAACTTTTGACTTCTTCTTCACCCTCGAGCTCGCCAATCAGCATTTCGAAATCGCGTGTCTCGCGGAAATTCTTGTAGACCGAGGCGAAGCGGACATAGGCCACCTTGTCTAGGCTGGCCAGCGCCTGCATCACCAGCTCGCCGATCACATTGGCCGGAATCTCGTTCTCGCCCATGGATTCCAGGCGGCGCACGATGCCGGTGATGGTGCGGTCAACCCGCTCGCGTTCCACCGGGCGCTTGCGCAGCGCATGGTTGATCGAGCGCTCCAGCTTGTCGCGGTCGAAGGATTCGCGGCGGCCGTTCTTCTTGATGACGATCAGCTCGCGCAGCTGCACGCGTTCAAAGGTCGTGAAGCGGCCGCCACATTCCGGGCAGTGGCGGCGGCGGCGGATGGCGGAATTGTCCTCGGAGGGACGGCTGTCCTTCACCTGGCTGTCGTCATGTCCGCAGAATGGGCAGCGCATGCTTTCCTCTTGTTCTTATGGGTAGATCGGGAAACGCTGGCAAAGTTCGCCAACCCGGCGGGCCACGCTTTGCTCGACCTGGGCATCGCCGGCTTCGTTCTTGGCCACGGCATCGACCACTTCCACGATCAGCTTGCCGATCTCGCGGAATTCGGCTGTGCCAAAGCCGCGGGTGGTGCCGGCGGGCGAACCCAGGCGCACGCCCGAGGTGACGACGGCTTTTTCGGTATCAAACGGCACGGCGTTCTTGTTGCAGGTGATGGCGGCGCGGTCGAGCGCATGTTCGGTGGGACGGCCCTTGGCGCCCTTGGGACGCAGGTCCACCAGCATCAGATGGGTGTCGGTGCCGCCGGTGACGATGTCCAGACCCGAGGACTTCAGCACTTCTGCCAGCGCCTTGGCGTTCTCGATGACATTCTTCGCGTAAGTCTTGAATTCGGGCTTCAAGGCTTCGCCGAAGGCGACCGCCTTGGCGGCGATGACATGCATCAAGGGGCCGCCCTGCAGGCCGGGGAAGACGGCGGAGTTGATCTTCTTGCCGATCTCTTCGTTGCGCGAAAGGATCATGCCGCCGCGCGGACCGCGCAGGGTCTTGTGGGTGGTGGTGGTGACCACATCGGCGAAGGGCACGGGACTGGGATGCACCCCGCCCGCCACCAGGCCGGCAAAGTGCGCCATGTCGACCATGAAGATAGGCACCCACTTCGTCGGCGATCTCGCGGAAGGCGGCAAAGTCGATGATCCGGGCATAGGCCGAACCGCCGGCCAGGATCAGCTTGGGCTTGTGCTCGCGCGCTAGGATGCGGACCTGGTCCATGTCGATGCGCTGGTCGTCGCGGCGCACGGTATAGGGCACGGGCTTGAACCACTTGCCGGAATAGTTGGCGGGGTGGCCGTGGGTGAGATGGCCACCCGCCGCCAGGTCCAGGCCCATGAAGGTGTCGCCCGGATTGAGCAGGGCATAGAACACCGCCTGGTTGGCATTGGCGCCGGAATGGGGCTGGACGTTGGCAAAGGCGGCGCCGAACAGCTTCTTGGCCCGCTCGATGGCCAGAGCCTCGGTGACGTCGACATATTCGCAGCCGCCGTAATAGCGCTTGCCGGGATAGCCTTCAGCATACTTGTTGGTCAGGACGGACCCTTGCGCCTCCAGCACCGCCTTGGAGACGATGTTCTCAGACGCAATCAGCTCGATCTTGTCGCGCTGGCGGTTCAGTTCGTCTTTTATAGAGTTGAAGACTTCCGGATCGGCTGCCTGCAGTCCCCTGGTGAAAAAGCCGGAATCGGAGGGGGCGGAATTGGCGGCAGCCGACATGTCAAAGGCCTCTTTGCAACCGGGACGGGCATGGGGGACGATATTGCGCCCCCGCGCAGGAATGGCGGGTTTACCCCCTCTGGCGCACCAAATCTAGCGTTTCGCGCAAGTTTTCAGGCGATCCTTGCAACACCCCGGAAAAGCTGTGATTTCCCTGATCAGGGCACTGACAAGATGACGCCTGTAAACTAGGACCATTGGTGATGGGCAAAGACAGCGAAGACGACATCTTGAAGCTGGTGACGGAGATCGTCGCCGCCTATGTGAGCAAGAATCCGGTGGCGGCACACGAGCTGCCGGAGATCATCCGCAACGTCCACGCCACCCTTGGCGGGTTCAGTGGCGCGGAGACACGCGCCCTGCCCCGCACACCTGCGGTGCCGGTGAAGAAGTCGGTGCATGACGATTACATCGTCTGTCTTGAAGACGGCAAAAAGCTCAAGATGCTGAAACGGTATCTGCGCGCGCGTTACAAGATGACGCCCGACGAGTACCGCGTCCGCTGGAACCTGCCGGCCGACTATCCCATGGTGGCGCCCAACTATGCCCAGAAGCGCAGCGACTTCGCCAAGAAGATCGGGCTGGGCAAGGGCGAAGGGCGCAAGGGTAAGAAGAAGAAATAAAGTTAGAACGCGGTGGCTATCATTACCCATTGAACACCCACTTGATCCAGCTCAACAATACGTTTGTCCTCGCGCGCTAGGATACAGAATGGTTTTGATAGGACGTTGGGCGATTGCTGTAACTGCGGCTGCATTCTTGTGCAGTTGCGTGGCCCATGAACCATCCCTGCTGAAGGGCACACTGGGTTCTATCCCTGGCAAGGACACCGCGGGCTTGGAGCCAGATACGGCGCGCGAGAAAGTCCTTCACGAGACGGCAAAGATAGCCGTCGATCATGGCTATCGCTACTTCACCTTGCTGGCGAGCTCATCTTCAGGACAGGGCAACGCAACACTCACGCCCTCGCCCGTGGTTTCCAGCCCGCGCTCAGTGAACTGGCCTATTACGCCTGGCGTACCAATGCGGTTTCGGCTCCTCAGAGACGGTGAGGGACGCAAGGAACATCTGCAGAAGTGGGATGCTTACGCTTTGCTGCGAACGCCGGCGCCGGATACCAATCAGAAGCCGTAGCCCTACTCATTTGCCAGAAAAGAAACCACGGCCTCGATCTCACGATTGGTCATCTGCTTCGTGTTGGCATGCATGACTTCATTATTCCGCACAAGCGAGCGGAAATCCTCCAGTTGCATCTTGAGATAGTCAGCATGTTGCCCAGCCAGCCTGGGTGTTTCCCCATCACCCTCGCCGTGGTCACCGTGGCAGGCCGCGCAAGGGGGTATATTGTGCGCGTCAACGCCGTCCGCGAAAATCTTCTGACCTTCCGCAGCCAGGGCGCCACCTTTTTGCGGCTCTGTCGGCTTGCGGCTGGATAAATACTTCGCGATTTCCCCAGCCTGTTCGTCGCTTAGTTGCGCCGCCATGCCCCACATATAGGCCATTGCATGCGGATCGCTTCGGCTGTGGCCGCGAAACTTCTTGATTTGGGCCTCAATATAGGCCGCCTGCTGCCCGTTCAGTCTGGGAAACGTTGACGAAACGCTGTTGCCATCTGGACCATGGCAGTTTTGGCAAACCTTTCTGACGATTTCCGGCGCGTCCGTCTGCGCCTGGAGAGGAGTGGCAAAACCCAGCGTTGCCAGAAACGGACCAAATATCGCCAAAGACAGCAGGGGCAATCTTTTCACGTTCATCTCCTTGCATGAGCTCGTCAAAAGGCGATCCAGATATAGCCGTAGGTCATGTTGTTGTCTGACGCATTACGCCCGGCGCCGTCGTAGTTCGACGTTGCGCCATCGAATTTGAAATAGGCGGTGTATTGAAGGCCCAGCTTGACGTTCAGCCAGGGCAGATAGTCCACCTCGGCATTGAGCCATGTGCTGTCCGGTCTGCCGTTCTGCGACCCGAAATAAGTCGCGTCTCTCGATCCGTTCAGGGCGAACAGGCCGAGCGTTGCGCCCAGTTCCCGGCGCCAATAATAACTTCCAGTGACATCTACAGTGTCGAGATAATCGCTGGGATTATCAGCGAAGCCGAGCGGGAAGGTTGCATCCAGACGTTGATTTTCCCGGATCGCCCGGCCTGTGACCGTAATTTGATTGTCATCGCTGATGTATTGATATTGCGTATCGACGCCGACATCCAGGAAGCGATCGGTGGGACCGGTTTGAAGCGACTGGTTGACGGCCTGGCCCGCGATGGTGACCGGGTTGTGAAGCGCTGCATCCAGTCCGAACGCTCCCATCTCGAAGGAATTTTGTCCCCAGTCTCTCTCGTAGGCGAACCGCCAGTATGGCGCGACACCGGTGATGACATTGTTGGTGGTGCTGCCATTTTGCGCCACGGACGCACCTTGCAGCGCGGATCTGTAGACGCCGACCTCGCCGTAGAAAGACTCATCGACAAAGGCATAGATCGAAAGGCCGGCCACCGATTGGGCCATTGCTCCTTCCACTTTCGTGGCGGCAGCGGGGCCGAGCAACGCGGGCGAACTCAGAAATGGCTGACCCCAGGCTGGGGTACTGTTCCACAAATCCTGCAGGGTCGGGTTGTTGTTCAGACTCAGTCCATAAATCACATCGTGACCGAAAACCGACGTGACATCGGCAAACCTGATGTCGGTGTTGTCGATGCCGAATGTTCCGCTCTGGTCATCGTAAGTGACCTGAGCGAATGCGCCGACATTGTCGGTTATTGCGCCCGAATAGAACAGACTGAGTTGCTGGGGAAAATCCGTTGATGTTTTCGAGGACTGGCTGTCGTTCGCTCTGGCAGCTGAACTCGTTGAAGCAATAACCATTGCCGAGATCGGCGGCGTGTCGCTGAGAGACATCAGGTAATGCTTGACGCGATCAACATCCTGAACCTTGCTGGTATTGGAAAGCGTATAGCCGCTCGCCTTGAAGATTCGACCAAATGGCGTCAATTGCGGAAATACGGTGTGGCACGCCTCGCAAGCAAGACCGGTTTGGCGGGCGTAACTGGGGACAGCCATGGCGGCATCTGACCATGCGAGCACCAAAAGCGCGGAGCCGAAAAGGCTGGGAATCCACCGCAAGAAGGTCCTGTTTAGACAATTCGCGATCATCGGCATCCCCGCAATTCGACTTATGAAAAATGGACTATCTGCCAACGGAGACATTGATCCCGATCAAAGCTGTTCGGATTTCCGATGCTTTCGGATTGAGTAACCTGTTCCATGCTGTGACTGCCAAGAACCGGCTGCTCGCGGTTTGAGCAGGTGGTAATGCGATGATCCACCGACTGCCCACAGCTCAAACCATCAGCGTCAGAGGATACGCGGAACGCAACATCGGAAGTACCGAACCTCGGCACCGCGAACCAGCGCATCACTGAACCGCGTCAGCTTAAAGTCACCACACTGAGAATTCTGTTCAAAAGTGATCAGTAGCTGAATCAATTCGGATAAGAAATATCCGTCCTGCCAAAAGTGTCGCCACCCAACTACTTTTTTCCTCGCGAAAAATGCCTCCTTCGGAAGAACAATGAGCGTTGGGGCATTGGAATATGTGTGAGGTGGCTGCCCCGCAAATCGAACCTTTGACAGGGTAGGCTTCCATTTCGCGCGCCGATTGATCTCGATCAAAATCCTGGCAACGCGAGCTCCGCATAATTGCGGTTGTGAGACAGGTTCTCATCACGGAGGTAGCGATGTCGATCAAAAGGGAATTTATAGTTCAAACCGAGGGTTGCTCACGCCGGCAGCTGATGCGCACTGTCGCATGCGCCATTGGAGGAATAGCCATCGCGGCGGCCTCCACACCCGCACAAGCGAAGATGTCGCAGAAGGCAGCGGCGTACCAAACCGGTCCGAAGGGTAGTGAAAATTGTGCCAACTGTGCGCTGTTTAAGGCGCCTGCGTCTTGCACATTGATAGATGGCAATGTCGTTCAAACGGGATGGTGCCGGTACTACTCGAAAAAATGATCAGCTTCATGGAATCCCCATTCTTAACCTGGAGCGATGAATACGCCATCGGACATGAGAAGCTTGATGCCGAGCACCGAGAATTGGTGCAAGCAATCAACAACATTTTCATAACCGAGCGTACTGGGGAGCAGCTAAAGCCGCTATTAGACTCGTTGGCGATCGCGGCGGTAAATCATTTCAGACACGAGAATACACTGCTCCGGGACATCAGCAATTGGGTATCGCGGCTGCAAGTGAGCCGCCCAGATTTCTCAATCGCCCTCAGCGCAGAAGAACTCAACGAACATTGCGCAGAACATGCGCAAGCGCTCCTCGGTCTGGAATCGATCATTCATGCTTTTTATTCTGGTGTGGATTCTGATCGCAAGAAGCTAGCCGGGGTGCTCAGGGACTGGTTCAGAGAGCATGCTCTTAAACACGACGCCAGCTTGAGGGACATATTGGAGGCATATTCCGGAACTTCTGAGACGCCATGTTCAGAATAACACCAAGACGGGAGTACTTGTTGAAGGGGGCGCGAATGTTCGCTTTGGGTCCAGCCTGTGTGAAAACCCCATCGATGCTATGATTCTTTTGCTGAATCGGCGGGGGCAGTGATGCGGGGTTTCGTTCAAGGGGCGGATCGCCAGCAGACGACGCTGTTGGCGGAATGCCTCGATGATTGGGTCGGCGAGAGCAATCCTGTTCGCGCGGTCGATGTGTTTGTCGAAGCGTTGGAACTGCGCGACCTCGGGTTCGATAGTGTCGATCCGGCAGCGACCGGCCGGCCGGCGTACCATCCTTCGGCGATGCTCAAGCTCTACATTTACGGCTATCTCAACCGGGTCCAATCGAGCCGGCGGCTGGAGCGTGAGGCTGGCCGCAATCTCGAGGTGATGTGGCTGACCGGACGGCTCGCGCCGGATCACAAAACCATCGCGGACTTCCGCAAGGACAATGGTCCCGCGATCAAGAAGGTTTGCGCGCGATTTGTCGAGTTGTGCCGCAAGATGGGCCTGCTGGCCAAGGCCAGCGTTGCCATCGACGGCAGCAAGTTCAAGGCCGTGAACAGTCGCGACAACAACTTCACGCGGGGCAAGATCCAGCGTCGCCAGAAGCAGATCGAAGAGAGCGTGGCGCGCTACATGAGCCAACTCGACACCGCCGACCGCCAGACTTCCGCAGGAGAAGAGCCCTCGGAAACGGTGCTGCTGACCAAGACGCGGCTTAAGGAAAAGCTGGCGAAGCTCGAAGAAGAAGTGAAACGGCTAGCCGCGATTGAAAAGGCATTGCTCGCCTCGCCCGACAAGCAGATATCGCTGACCGATCCCGATTGCCGCTCGATGGCAACGAGCGGGCGCGGCTCAGGCATGGTCGCCTACAACGTGCAAAGCGCGGTCGACACTACGAACCATCTGATTGTCGCGCACGAGGTCACCAACGTCGGCGCCGATAGATCGCAACTGGCGACGATGGCACAGGCGGCGAAAGCCGCGCTGCGCAGCGACGGCTTGGACGTCGTTGCGGATCGGGGCTACTTTAAAGGTGAGGAAATCCTGGCGTGCGAACAGGCCGGCGTCGTGGTCACGCTGCCCAAGCCGCAAACCTCGGGCGCCAAGTCGGCAGGCCGCTTTGGGAAACCTGATTTTGTTTATTTGGCCAAGGACGATGTCTATCGCTGCCCGGCCGGCGAGAAGCTGGCGCACCACTTCACCGCTGATGAAGATGGCCAGAAAATGCGGATTTACTTGACGAAGGCGTGCCGCACGTGCCCGCTCAAGGATCAGTGCACAACGTCCAACGAGCGCCGCATCAAACGCTGGGAACACGAACACGTTGTCGAGGCCGCGCAGACGCGGCTCGATCAGAACCCGCAAGCCATGCGTGTGCGCCGCGAAACCGTCGAGCATCCGTTCGCCACGCTGAAGATGCGGATGGGTGCGACGCACTTTCTGATGAAGCGGTTGCCCAATGTCGCGACCGAAATGGCGCTGAACGTACTCGCCTACAACCTCACGCGCGTAATGAACATCGTCGGCATCAAGCCGCTCCTGGTGGCAATCCAGGCCTAAAGAGCTCGTGCTGTTATGCGCATCGTGTGACCGTTTAGGTCGCTCAGCGTGGCCCGAGGTTGCGCCCGGGTTGACTCCAGAACTCGATACAGCAAAAATATGCTCAAACCGCCATGTTGACACGGATCGCCCTCGGTTGCGTGCAGTTCTTGGGTAGAAAAAAGTTTTTACACGGCCTGGGTCAGAAGCGGTCATTTTCTTCTGGCAGTCAATGTCCCACTTTACGTCAAGCTGTCTACGGCCGCTGCTTCTGGCAACTACGCCCGTAGCAGCGGCGGCAGATGCTTGCCGGTCCAGTCCGTCGCCTGCTCATAGGCATGCGCCAGTTTCAGGCAATCCATCTCGTGATGCACCGGCGCGATGATCTGCAGCCCCATGGAAAGCCCGCGTGAATCAAAACCGGCCGGCACTGCCAGCGACGGCGTGCCCGCCATGGTGATCAGGCACACGGCCTTCATCCATTCGTGATAGGTCTGCATTTGTTGGCCCGCGATCTGGTGCGGCCAGTGCTCATTGATGTCAAAGGCAAACAGCTGGGCCGTGGGCATCACCAGGAAATCGTAATGGCTGAACAGCTGCTGGACCGCATTCGACCAATGGGTGCGCCCCACCGAGGCCGCTGTCACATCAAAGCCCGACAGCTTCATGCCGCCTTCGATCTCATAGATCGCTTCCGGCTTGAGCAGCGCCCGTTTGGCTGGGTCGGCGTAATAAGTGTGCAAGCTGAAGCCTTGCTGCCATTGCCGGATTTTGACAAAGGCCTGCCAGGCGGGCTCGGGCTCAGCATCGGGCATGGCGGCGTCCACGCGCATGCCCATAGTCTCAAACGTCTTGAGCGCCGTGCGGCAGAGATCCAGCACGCCGGGCTCATAGGGTGCTGCGCCATTCAGGTCGCCCAGCCAGCCGATGTGCTTGCCTTTGAAGTCGGCTTTCAGATCGCCCAGGAAGCGCGCGCCGGAGCCTTCCGGCGCCAGCGGCGCGTGCGGATCATAACCGGCCAGCACCGACAGCAGCGTGGCCAGGTCGGGCACAGTACGCGCCATGGGCCCGGTGACGCTCATCGAGGGCAGCCACATTTCATCGCCACCAGTGGGCACCACGCCATAGCTGGTGCGAAAGCCGAAGACATTGTTCCAGCCGGCGGGATTGCGAAGGCTGCCGCCATAGTCGCTGCCGTCGGCCACCGGCAGCATGCGCATGGCGAGTGACACCGCGCCGCCGCCGGTCGAGCCACCGGCCGACTTCGACAGATCGTAGGGATTGTGGGTGGCGCCATAGACCGAATTATAAGTGTGCGAGCCCAGGCCGAATTCCGGCGCATTGGTCTTGCCGATGAAGATGGCACCGGCCTGGCGCATGCGCGCGACCGGCAGTGAATCCGCCGTCGGCACAAAGTCTTTCAGGATGGGCGAGCCCGAGGTTGAAACAATGCCCTTGACCGGCTGCAAATCCTTGACCGCATGCGGCAGGCCGTGCAGCAGCCCCATGATTTCGCCGCGCGCCACCTGCGCATCGCGTTCGCGCGCCTCGGCCAGAAGTGCGTCACGGTCCTGAAGCGCGACAATGGCGTTGACCTTGGGATTGAAGACGGCGATGTGGTCCAGATAGGCCGTCATCACCTCGACGCTGGAGAGCTTGCGCGTCTTTATGGCCGCCGCCAGGGCGCGGGCGTCCATCATCACGATGTCAGAGATTTTCGCAGCGGCAGGTGTGGCTTGAGCCGCCAGCACCGCGGCACCACCCAGCTTCAACAAGGTGCGCCGGTCCTGATCATCCATTGGTCCCCTCCCCGTTTTGGGAACCTTAGCCTCAGCTTTGCTTCTTGGCGACGTATTCCAGCTTGCGGCGCGCGGCTTCGGCCAGGGTCGCGCGTGGTGCGTTGGCGGGACCGACGATAGAGGCCCTCAAGCCCGGTGTCGGGATCGATGGCGGTCGCCTTGATGGTGTTTCCCATCTGGACGAATTCGACGAAGATTTCCTTTGCCATGGTCCCCAAACCCAATTGTCATGCCCGCGCAAGCGGGCATCCATGACAAAATCAGAACGTCTTCGCAGATGGATCTCCGCTTTCGCGGGAATGACAAAGAACCTTAAGCCGCGACGCCGCCCAGGCGCTTGACGTTGCAGCGCGTCCACAGCTCGTCCATCGCCTTCACCAGATGATCGAACATCCGGTCATCATGGAACGGCGTGGGCGTGAAGCGCAGGCGCTCGGTGCCCTTGGGCACCGTCGGATAATTGATCGGCTGCACATAGACGCCATAGTCGTTCAGCAGCATGTCGGAGGCCAGCTTGGTGTGGACCGGATCGCCCACCAGCACCGGCACGATATGGCTGACCGACGGCATCACCGGCAGGCCGACTTCGGCGAAGCGGCGCTTCAGGGTGGCGGCGCGTTCCTGATGCGCCTGGCGGATCTCGTCATGCTGCTTCAGCCAGCGCACGCTGGCGAGCGCGCCGGCGGTCAGGGCCGGCGGCAGCGAAGTGGTGAAAATGAAGCCATGGGCAAAGGAGCGGATAGCATCGATCAGAACGGCCGTGCCGGTGATATAGCCGCCCATTACGCCGAACGCCTTGCCCAGCGTGCCTTCGATGATGTCGATGTCGCCCATCACGCCATCGCGCTCGGCGACACCGCCGCCGCGCTTGCCGTACATGCCGACCGCATGGACTTCGTCCAGATAGGTCATGCAGTTGTATTCCTTGGCCAGGTGCACAAGGCCCTTGAGGTCGGCGATGTCGCCGTCCATGGAATAGACGCTTTCGAACGCAATCAGCTTGGGCGCGTCGGCGGGTGCTGCCTTCAGCAGCTCTTCCAGATGCGCCAGATCGTTGTGGCGGAAGACATGCTTCTCATTGCCGCCATGGCGGATACCCGCAATGATTGAGGCATGGTTCAGCGCGTCGGAATAGATGATCAGGCCCGGCAGGATACGCTGCAGAGTTTCCAGGGTCGCCTCATTGGAGACATAGCCGCTGGTGAACAGAAGGGCTGCTTCCTTGCCATGGAGATCGGCCAGCTCGGCCTCAAGCTCGACATGGTAATGCGTGGTGCCGGAAATGTTGCGCGTGCCGCCGGACCGGAGCCGCATCTGTCGATGGCTTCGTGCATGGCTTCCAGCACGACCGGATTCTGGCCCTGGCCCAGATAATCGTTGGAGCACCAGACGGTGACTTCGTGTTCGCCATTGGGGCCCGTCCACAAGGCGGTAGGGAACCTGCCCCGAATGCGCTTAAGGTCGGCGAAAACGCGATAACGGCCTTCACGGCGAACCGCCGCGAGGGCATCCTCGAACCGGGCTTGATAAGAATAGGCCATGAAACCAACTGCTTCGAAACTCGGCACCATACCCGAAACCAAGTCCCTGATTCCATGCAATTTGTCACATGACAAGCCCCCAAGATTCCGCAACTGATCCCCCACTTGGCCCCCACCAGCTGGGGCCTGGTTTTCGCCATCACGGCCGCTGTGGTTTTGTGGCTGGTTTCTCTTCGCACCCGCGATGTCAGTATCGTCGATATTTTCTGGGGTATCGGGGTTGCCGGGGTGGTGGATATCGCCGCCCTGCTGGGCCAAGCGGGCGGCCCGCGCAATTCCGCGGTGCTTTTCCTGATTAACCTTTGGGGCTTGCGGCTCGCAGCCCATATCTGGTCCCGGCACAAGGGCGAGGACCACCGCTATGCCGCCATGCGCACCAAGTTCGGGGCAAAGTGGTGGTGGCTGAGCCTGTTCCAGGTGTTCCTGTTGCAAGCCGTTCTCATCTGGTTTGTGCCCGCCCCGCTGGTGGCGGCCGTGCTCTACAGCCATGTGCCGATGGGGGTGCTGGACTATGGCGGGATGGCGGTGGCGGGTTTCGCCCTGATCTTTGAATCCCTGGCCGATTTCCAGCTGGGCGCGTTTCGGGCCGACCCCAACAGCAAGGGCAAGGTGATGGACCGGGGCCTGTGGGGCTGGTCGCGCCATCCCAACTATTTCGGCGAGGCGCTGATGTGGTGGGGCTATTTCGCCATCGGCTTTGGCGCCAGCCATCAATGGTGGCTGATCCTGTCGCCGGTGCTGATCACTTTCCTGCTGCTGCAGGTGTCGGGCGTGACCCTGATGGAAGAAAAGATGGACGAGCGCCGGCCCGGCTATGCCGAGTACAAACGACGGGTTAGCGCCTTCGTGCCGTGGCCGCCGACCCGCCTCTAATTGCGTCTAAAATAGAGGAATTACCCATTTGTAGAAGCAGCCTAGAAAAACGGCTTCAAATAGACCCATAAGTAGGCTCAGTTGAAGCCGCTTAATCGCAGACGGCGGCTCAACGTAAGTCTTGCCATTATTCCCTGAAACCAGCTTCGCGCCAAAGAATTTAAGCGTTTGTGGGGAAACTGTTTCGAGGTAACTCGCGTCACCTAGCCTTCGCCAAACGAGTACAGGATAGGCTAGGACCGCCATGCCCAGCATTATTTTGAATATGAAATCCATATTCCACCAGTTGATCCGTCACTTCTTGAACCAGCTTTAGATAGCTTAACTTGCCAACGCCACGCCCGCATTCACCGCCATGGCAATGAAGACGGTGTTGAAGAAGAACGACACCACGCCATGCAGGATGGTGGCGCGGCGCATCACCGTGGTGCGCACCTGCACGTCGGATACCTGACAGGTCATGCCCACCACAAAGGAATAATAGAGAAAGTCCCAGGGACCGGGCTGGCCGCGGCCGGGAAACTCCAGATCCTTGTCGTCGTCCTCGCAGGAGGGGTCGTCGAAATAATGGATGTCGGCATAATGGAAGGCCATCACCGTGTGCAGCACAAACCAGCCCAGCAGTGCGCCCACCCCGGCCAGCAACAGGGGCACAAGTTCCAGTCCGTGCTTCCTGTTCAGGGCGGTGAACACCGCATCGGTGAAGAAGGCCACGGTGGCGAGGGTGATCAGCAGCACGATCACGATGCCCTCGTCTTCCGACTTTGCCCGTCGCTCCAGGTCGTCTGGCTTCATCCGCGCCACAAAGACGCCGATCAACAGCAGAAAGACCGCATAAAAGACATCGCCGCCGGCGATCAGAGGCGCGGCAAAGCCCATCTGGTGCGCGGCCAGCACCGTGACGCCGCCGCACAGCAGCGCACTGTAGAACCGGCCATGGCGGGCAAAGGCGGCAACCAGGTTTCGCATAAGGGTCCGATGGACAGGATTGCCGGGAAAGCGCTTGAAAATGGCTGAGAATCCGCGCCTGCGCAACGCCTGCGTTCAACACTTCTTAACCATAAGGAGGCAGCCTGAGCCAAAGGGCAAAGGAGCGGCATATGGCGTGGACAGACAGAGGCAGTCTTGCCGCGCGCGAGGCTTTCTCCCCCACTCAGCCCGGCGTTCTGGATGAATTTCTTGTCAGCGGCGGTGATGGCCGTCTGACTTTGTCGGACGCGCACGAAAACGCCTATGGCTGCACGCCCTTTCCCGCCGCCGGACTGATCGATTTCGCCTCCTCCACCGCCAGTTCGATTTCCGCCGCCGCATACGCGCGCGCCCAGCAGGCGCGTGACGGTTTGCTCACCGCCTCGCTGAGCGATGGCCCCGACCGGGCCTGCGAAGATGCGGTCGAGGCGGCGCGCAAGACCCTGCTGGATCATCTGAAGCTGGAAGGCGCGGAAGTTGTGTTCTCGGCTTCCGGCACCGACGCCCAGTTGCAGACCCTGTACATGGTGCGCCTGCTCTATCCCGGTTCGCTCGCCTGCGTGATTGCCGGCGCCGACCAGACCGGCAGCGGCACAGCGCACACCGCCCACGGCCGCCATTTCAGCCAGACCACATCGACCGGCATCGCCGTCGAAAAAGGCGCCGGTGTCGCCGGCCTGGATCGCGTCACCGGCATCGACGTGCCGTTCCGCGATGCAGATGGAAATTTCCGCGACGCTGGCCAGATGGATGCGGCCGTTCTGTCGGCGGTCGAGCACGCCCTTGGCACCCACGATCATGTGCTGCTGCAGGCGATGGAAGCGTCCAAGTTTGGCTGGAAAGCCCCGAGCGACGCAGCTCTGGACGAGATCACCGCGCGCTGGCCCGGCCGGGTGCAGATCGTCGCCGACGCCTGCCAGCTGCGCATCAGCCGCGACCGGTTAGCCGCGCTTCTGGACAAGGACATGGTGGTGTTGGTGACGGGATCGAAATTTTTCACCGGCCCGGCTTTCAGTGGCGCGGTGCTGGTGCCAGCTCATCTCGCCGCCCGCCTCGCGGGCATGGACGCGACCACCGGTCATCTGGCGGGTTATGCCACCCGTTTCGACTGGCCGCGCGCCTGGACCAAACTGCGCAGCCGCTTCACCCACCGTTTCAACTTCGGACTTTGGTTGCGCTGGCAGGCCGCACTCGAAGAGATGCGCCTCTATTACGCTGTGCCGCGCGATTTCCGCGACCATCTGGTGCAGGTGTTTGGCGAGGAAATGCAGCTTCTGGTAAGTGCCGCGCCACACCTCACCTTTCTGGACGGCGGCGAAAGCCTTGCCCCGTCAGCGCCCACCATCTTCCCGGTGCGCCTCATCAAAAATGACAATGCGCTTTCCGCTCCGGCCTGTACCGATATCTATCGCGCCATGCGGCACGATCTGTCGGCCCATGCCGCCAACGCGCGCGACGCTGATGTGCTGCGCCTGGCCTGCCAGATCGGCCAGCCTGTGGCACTCGCCCCCTCGATCTCTAGCGGCAAGGCGGCGCTGCGCTTTTCGCTCTCGGCCCGCATCGTGCGCGATTGCTGGTCGCCCGATCCCGATCAGGCGACGCGCAATATCGCGGCCCTGCGCGACGATCTTTCTATCGCCATCCGCAAGCTGGACCTGCTGGTCCGGCTTTATCCATTTTCGCATGAGGCCTGCGTATGAGGAAATTTCCGTTTCCGCAAGCCGCCTGGGAAGAAACCTGTGTCGCGCGGCTTGGCGTGGCCCATCTCACCCGCATGGCCTTTCAGGGCATCGATCTGTTCGGGCTGTGGACGCAGATGATGGACAAGGTCACCGACGATAAGCCGGGCTCTGGCCTTGGCATGGATCTGTCGATCATCGCCCAGTTGCGCGGCGACAAGCCCACCGGCATGGCCATCCAGCAGGAACTCGCTGAATCTGCATCAGCTGTTTGCGACCGGCGCCAAACCCGCCCCCTCCACCTTGCGTGTGCTGGCGCTGGCGGCGGCGTCGGATATCGGCGCCAACACGCCGCTGGATTTTCTGGTCGCTGGTCAGGATATCGCACTGGCCACCTTGTATCTGGGCCCCGATGTGCCCCTGCCCGAACAGATTCCCGCCCATGACGTGGCGATTGTGGTCGCGCCCGCATCGGAAGATGGCGAGTACGCCCTGACTGTGATCGAGACACTGGGCGCGGACTGGCCAGCACCCGTGCTGAATGCGCCGGCGCAAATCCGCGAGCTGGAACGCGACCGGCTCTATCGCAATCTTGATGGCGTTGCTGGCCTTTCGATCCCGCCCACCCTGCGCAAGACGCGCCAGGAACTGGAAGAGAAACTGGAAGACGGCGGCGCGCTGGACTATCCCGTGATCATCCGCCCCTTCGGCTCTCATGCCGGACGCGGGCTGGAGAGGCTGGAAAACGCCGGCGCACTGGAAGCCTATCTGGCGGCGCGCGACGAAGACGGCTTCTTTGTTTCGCCCTATGTCGATTACTCCGGCAGCGACGGGTTTTTCCGCAAATACCGCATCGCCATGATCGATGGCCGCCCCTTCCCGGTGCATATGGCCACCGCCGATCAGTGGAAGGTCTGGTACCTCAATGCCGACATGGCGCTGAGCGTCAAGAACCGCGCCGAGGAAGCCAAGTGGATGCAGTTCTTCGACGAAACCTTTGGCCGTCGCCACACACGCGCCTTTGCCGAAATGGCCGAGCGCATCGGCATGGACTATTTCCTGATCGACTGCGCCGAAACCAAGGACGGCCAGCTTCTGATTTTCGAGGCCGATCATTGCGCCATCGTCCATGACATGGACCCGGTGAATGTCTATCCCTACAAGCCCGGCGCGATGAAGAAGCTGTTTGATGCCTTTGGCGCCATGCTGACACGCCGCGCCGCAAAGACCGCTGCCCACGCCGCATGAGCAAGGATCTTGATCCCGCTGACTGGAATGCCGCACGCGAGCAGGCGCATCGCATGCTGGACGACATGCTGGATCACATCCAGCACATCCGCGAGCAACCGGTGTGGCAACCCATGCCGCAGGAAACGCGCGGCCAGCTGCGTGAGGCTCTGCCCCGCGCGCCGCAAGCCCTTGAAGACATCCACGCCCAGTTCCTGAACAACATCCTGCCTTACGGCAGCGGCAACACCCATCCCCGCTTCATGGGCTGGGTGCAAGGCGGCGGCACCGTGCCCGGCATGCTGGCGGAGATGCTGGCGGCCGGCCTGAACGCCAATCTGGGCGGACGCGATCACGCCGGCATCGAAGTCGAGCGGCAGCTGGTGCAATGGGTGCGCGAGATGTTCGCTTTTCCGGAAAGCAGCTCCGGCATTTTCGTCACCGGCACGTCCATCGCCAATTTCATGGCCGTGCTGGTCGCCCGCACCAGAGCGATGGGCACAGAGGTGCGCAAGACCGGGCTTGGCAAGGCAGGAGCCCGCCTGCGCGGCTATACCTCCGCCGCAGCACACGGCTGTGTGAAGCGGGCGTTTGAATTTGCCGGTTTGGGCGCCGATGCCCTGCGCGAGGTTCCCACCGACAATCTGCAGCGGATGGATGTGGCCGAGCTGCGGGCCCGCATCCGCCGCGACCGTATGGCGGGGCTGGAGCCCTTCCTGGTGGTTGCGTCCGCCGGCACGGTGGATGTGGGCGCGATCGACGATCTTTGCGCGATTGCCGCGCTGTGCGCCGAGGAAAAGCTCTGGTTCCATGTCGATGGCGCCTATGGCGCGCTGGGCGTGCTGTCGCCTGAGATCGCGCCGCGCCTTGAAGGCATCGAACGGGCGGATTCCATCGCTTTCGATTTCCACAAATGGGGCCAGGTGCCCTACGACGCCGGTTTCCTGCTGGTGCGGGACGGCCAGCTGCACATGGACACCTTCGCAGCACCTGCCGCCTATCTGCGGCGTGACGCCCGAGGTCTCGCGGCCGGCAGCCCCTGGCCGTGCGATTTCGGGCCCGACCTGTCACGCGGTTTCCGCGCACTCAAAACCTGGTTCACCTTGAAGTCTTTCGGCAGCGAGAAACTGGGGGAGATGATGAGCGAAAGCTGCGCCCTGGCGCGGCATCTGGAGATGCGGGTGAAACGCGAGCCGGAACTGGAGCTGGCTGCGGCTGCGCAACTCAACATCGTCTGCTTCCGCTATCGCGGCAATGACGCGCTGAACAATGAGATTGTGGCCGACATGCAGGAGGCCGGCATCGCCGCGCCATCAACCACCACGCTGGACGGCCGGCTGGCCATCCGCGCCTGCTTCATCAATCACAGGACGTCAGTCGCAGACGTGGAAGCGCTGGTCCAGGCGACGCTGGCCTTCGGGCGCAAGCGCAACGGGCATGCCCTGGCAAAGCCGGCTTAGAGACGGAAGCGAACCTGATCGATCCAGAAGCGCTCCAGGCGCTTGAGGGTCGTGTTCAGGCCGTCCAGCTGGCCGGCATCGACATTGCCCACGGCTTCCAGCGAAACCAGGTGACGGTCGAACAGTTCGCGCAGCATGTCGCGCACCGCTTCGCCCTTGCGGGTCAGGCGCACCAGCACCGAACGGCGATCGGCTTCCGAACGCTCGTGATGGATATAGCCGCCTTCGACCAGCTTCTTCAGGTTGTAGGAAACATTGGAGCCCAGATAATGGCCGCGGGTGCGAAGTTCACCCGCCGTCAGTTCCTGATCGCCGACATTGAAAAGAAGAAGCGCCTGGACGGAATTGATCTCGCGCTCGTCGCGCCGATCCAGTTCGTCCTTGATCACATCGAGAAGCTGACGATGCAGCCGCTCCACGAGATTGAGGGTCTCGAGATAGTGTTTGCGAACCGAGGAAACACCCGGGAGCGCAGCCGCGACTTGCGGTTTGGCCAGTGCTGTCATCTGCTTTTTCCCCGCTTTTTGCGGAGCCCACCTATTGTTGGATCAACACTAGGCGCAGATATCTTAAAGACGCGTAAAATGACGCGCAGCAGTGGAAACACTTCGGGCCATGCACCCATTGTGTCCGATCATGGCAAATGAAACGTAAACAGATTTCAGAAAATCAGAAAAGTTCGTTCTGAATCGGCGCAAAGAAGGCATCGAGATCGCCAACGCCTGCCAGCGATGCCGGTTGCCACTTCGGATTGCGGTCCTTGTCGATCAGCACGGCGCGCACGCCTTCGCGGAAATCATGACCGGGCAGGACGCGATTGGCCAGGCGGAACTCCATGGCGAGGCATTGCTTGAGGCTGAGGTTCCGCGCTTCCCGCAACTGGCGAAAGACCAGTTTCAGCGAGGTGGGCGAACGCATGCGGATGGTTTGCGCCGTGGCCGCTGCGAAATCGCTGCCGTCGCGGTCCAGCCGTTCCAGAATGGCTTCCACCGACGGCGCGGCAAAGAGGGTGGCGATGCGCTTGCGGTTATGCGCCAGCGGCCCAGGCTTTGGTTTTTTTACAAAAGGCGTGAAATCCCTGCCCTGTGCCAGCGCCTGCAGCACCGCGTCGAAATCCGTCTGATCGACCGCATGGGTCATCAAGCCCACATCCAGCGCGTCGCCCAAGCCGATGGGTAAGCCCGTCAGCCCTAGATACATCCCCATCTCGTCGGGCAGGCGCGACAGGAAGAAGCTGGCGCCGACATCGGGAATGAAGCCGATGCCGGTTTCCGGCATGGCGAAGGACAGCGATCCGTCGGCCAGACGGTATTTGCCATGCACCGACACGCCCGCGCCACCGCCCATGCAGATGCCATGGATCAGCGCGACATAGGGCTTGGGGTAAGCGCCGATCAGCGCGTTCATGCGGTATTCGTCGCGCAGCAGGTCCACGCCCGCATCGCTGCCCGCCACCACCCATTGCTGCACGGCGCGGATGTCGCCGCCGGAACAGAAGGCGCGGGCCCCCTCGCCCCGTATCGCCACGGTCTTGATGGCGTCGTCCGCGACCCAGGCCTGAAGCTGGGCGCTGATCGCACCAATCATGCCGCGATCCAGGGCATTGAGCGCATTCGGCCGGCTCAGGGTTAAAAACCCCAATACCCCGCGTTTCTCGCTCTTTATATGGTCGCTCATGGGGCCGAGACTTGCGTGGGCCGGGGCGAATTGGCAAGAGAGCCTTATGAGCAGCTATCCCTATGTCCGTATGCGCCGTCTGCGCCGGCATGACTGGACCCGCCGTCTGGTCGCCGAGAACACGCTGTCGCCGGCCGACTTCATTTGGCCGGTGTTTGTGATCGAGGGCGACAACAAGCGTGAACCGGTCGCCTCCATGCCCGGGGTGGAACGGCTGTCGGTCGATCTGGTGGCCAAGGCTGCCAAGGAAGCCCATGGCCTGGGAATTCCGGTCATTGCGCTGTTTCCCCAGACGCCCACCGCACTCAAGACTGAGGACGGGCGCGAGGCGCTGAACAAGGACAATCTGGTGTGCCGCGCCGTGCGCGCCATCAAGGCGGCGGTGCCGGAAATCGGCGTGCTGTGTGATGTGGCGCTGGACCCCTATACCACCCATGGCCATGACGGGCTGTTGCGCGACGGCGATGTGCACAATGACGCCACCGTCGACATGCTGGTGCAGCAGAGCCAGGTGCAGGTCGAAGCCGGTTGCGACATCATCGCGCCGTCCGACATGATGGATGGCCGCATCGGTGCCATCCGCGCGAGCCTTGAAAAGGCCGGCCATCACAACACGCTGTTGATGGCCTATGCCGCCAAATATGCGTCGGCCTTTTACGGCCCGTTCCGTGACGCGGTGGGTTCGGCGAAATCGCTGACCGGCGACAAGCGCACCTATCAGATGGACCCCGCCAATGGTGATGAGGCATTGCGCGAAGTGGCGCTCGATCTGGCCGAAGGTGCGGACATGGTGATGGTCAAGCCCGGCATGCCCTATCTTGATCTGGTGTGGCGCGTGAAAGAGCGTTTCGGCGTGCCGACCTTCGCCTATCAGGTGTCGGGCGAATACGCGATGCTATCGGCGGCCATCGAAAAAGGCTGGCTGGAGCGCGACCACGCCATTCTGGAAGCCCTGACCAGCTTCAAGCGCGCGGGCGCCAGCGGCATCCTCACCTATTTCGCGCTGGATGCCGCGCGCCTGCTGAAGCGCTAATGCCGCCTGCCCTTGCCTGATTTCCCCGATCTGCCGGTCACCGAATGTATCCCGCGCCTGCTGGCGGTGCTGGCGGCCCAGCCCAATGCGGTGCTCGTCGCCCCGCCCGGCGCCGGCAAGACAACTTCGGTGCCGCTGGTCTTGCTGGATGCGGCGCCGATGAATGCGGGCCGCATCCTGATGCTGGAGCCGCGGCGGCTGGCGGCACGTGCCGCGGCCAGCCGCATGGCCAGTCTTATTGGCGAGCCGGTGGGACGGACGGTGGGCTTTCGTACTCGGCTGGAAAGCGCGGTGTCGTCCGCCACCCGCATCGAGGTGGTAACGACCGGGCTCTTGGTGCGCCGTCTGCTCGGC
Organism: uncultured Alphaproteobacteria bacterium; assembly: GCA_963830095.1. GTDB lineage: Bacteria > Pseudomonadota > Alphaproteobacteria > Micropepsales > Micropepsaceae > Rhizomicrobium. Next base: position 29,427 of record CAWHLV010000075.1, on the reverse strand, counting down.
GATCCCGGGCTGGATGGCGTTTCCACCGTCATCCTGGATGAAATCCATGAGCGCTCGCTGGAAGCCGATCTGGCGCTGGCTTTGTGTCTGGATACACAGGCGATGCTGCGGCCCGACCTGCGGCTTCTGGCGATGTCCGCCACCCTGGATGGCGCGCGGCTGTCGGCGATCATGCGCGCCCCCATCGTGGAAAGTGCGGGGCGCATGCATCCGGTGGAGACACGCCATGCCGCGCGTGATCTGGCGCACCCGCGCGAACTTTCCGAGGCAATGGCGCGCGCCATTCGCACAGCACTTGCGGAAGCGCCCGGCGATATCCTCGCCTTCCTGCCGGGCATGGGTGAAATCCGCCGCACCGAAGCGGCGCTGGAAGGCATCGACGCCACCGTACTGCCGCTGCATGGTGATTTGCCGCCCGCGTCGCAGGATCTGGCGCTGAAGCCCGCAGCTGGCCGGCGCATCGTGCTGGCCACGGCTATCGCCGAAACCTCACTCACCGTGCCCGGTGTGCGCATCGTCATCGACGGCGGCTTTCGCCGCAGCCCCCGTTTCGATCCGGCGAGCGGGTTGACCCGGCTGGCAACCGAGCGTGTCGAGCCGCGCCGCCGCCGATCAGCGCGCCGGGCGTGCGGGGCGGGAAGCGCCCGGTCTCGCCATCCGGCTCTGGACCACAGCGCTCCAGCGGGGCCTTCGCCCCCATGACCGGCCGGAAATTCTGGATGCCGAACTTTCCGGTCTGGCGCTGGATTGCGCGCAGTGGGGCACACTGCCCGGCAAGCTGGCGTTTCCGGATCCGCCGCCGGAAGGCGCGCTTGCCACCGCCCGCACCTTGCTCACCGAGCTGGGCGCCCTGGATGAGGCGGGCGCGATCACGGCGCTGGGCGCGCGCATGAGCAGACTTGGCGCGCATCCGCGTTTGGCCGCGATGATGCTGGCCGCAGAGAAAGGTGCTGAAGCGGCGCTGGCCTGTGATATCGCGGCGTTGCTGGAAGGGCGCGATCCGTTACGATTGGGAAGTGGTCTGGAAACCCCGGCCGATATCACGATGCGGCTGGAGGCGATTGCCGATTCTTCCACTGCGCCCGGACTGGACCGCAATGCGCTGCATGGCATCCGTCAGGCGGCCCGGCAATATCGCGCGCGTCTGGGCATCGGCGATCTAGTGGCGGCCGGCGATCCCGCACCGCTGATCGCCGCGGCCTTTCCCGACCGGCTGGCGCTGCGCAGGAACGAGCCCGGCAGTTTCCGTCTTTCGGGCGGCGGCGGCGCCCGGCTTGCCGTGACCGATCCGCTGGCGAAAGCCGACCTGCTGGCGGTCGCGGCGCTGGAGATGAAAACCTCGCCACTGATCCGCATGGCCGCGCCGCTCGATATGGCAAAGCTGCCCGCCACGCTTGCCGCGCAAATAAAAGAGAGTGTGGAAACCAGCCTTGATCCCGTCACAGGCAGCGTGCTGGCGCGGCGGCGCAAGCGCCTTGGCGCGCTGGTGCTGGAAGAGCGCGCCGCGCCGCCCGATGCGGCGGATGCGGCCCAGGCTTTGCTGGAGGCGGTGCGCAGCGATCCATCACGGCTGCCCTGGACCGAAGCCGCGCGCAGCACCCAGGCCCGCCTCAAGCTGATGCACGGACTTGAACCGCAAACTTGGCCGGCGTCGGACGATGACAGCCTGATCGCAAGCCTGGAAAGTTGGCTCACGCGCCATCTGCAGGGGCTGACGCGGCTGAACGATCTGGCGAGCCTCGATCTCGGCGCCATTCTGCTGGACCGGCTGGACTGGACGCTCAAGAGCCGCCTCGACAAGGAACTGCCCACGCATCTGCCGCTTCCCGGCGGACAGGCCGCGGTGGATTACACCCAACCGGTGCCCATCGCCGCCGCACGCGCGCAGCATTTCTACGGACTGGCCGAAACGCCAAAGCTGGCGGGCGGGCGGGTGCCGCTGAGGCTTGCGCTGCTGTCGCCGGCGGGACGGCCGATTGCGTTGACCGCCGACATCGCGGGCTTCTGGCGTGGCGCCTGGGCGGATGCGCGGCGTGACATGCGCGGCCGCTATCCCAAGCACAATTGGCCGGAAAATCCCCTGCTGCCGCCGCAACCCCGGCGACCATGAAAAATGCCCGGCGGGGTGAACCGCCGGGCGAGTTTCTTCCTAGGGAAGATAACCTTCCGGAGAAGGGAGAGACCGGGGAACGGCCCCACGGCGGAACTTTGTCCCGCGTGACATGTTACAGTCAAGATGGCGTCACAACCTTCTTCGATCTATCATTTCAAATCCGGTATCGCTGCGGGCCGGAACAGGTATCGCCGGTGGTCGCGGCATCCCGCCTCTTTCGCGGTCGCACATCAGGGGCTATTCCCGGACGGGATGAATGCCGCGCTCTATCGCCGTCACCGCAAGCTGCTGTTCTCGGGCAGGCGCTGGCGGATGCGGCTGGTGTTCTGGGGCGGGGCGCTGGCGGTGGGCGTGGTCAGCGTCGCCTTTGCAGCGCTGGCGACCCAGGCGACCCACCTGTTTCGCGGCATTCTGGTCCACTCCTGGTATGCGCTGATACTGACACCGTTCGGATTCGTCTTCTCGGCCTGGGTGGCGGACCGCTTCTTTCCCGGCAGCCAGGGTTCGGGCATTCCCCAGGCGATCGCCGCGCGCCACATGAAGGACACCGAGGCACGGGCAAAGCTGCTCTCGCTGAGGCTGACCTTCGGCAAAATCTTGCTGACCTTGTTCGGCTTGGCCTGCGGCGCTTCCATCGGCCGCGAGGGCCCGACCGTCCAGGTCGGCGCGGCAATTCTGCTGCAGGCTGGAAAGTTCGGCCGCATGGTGGGCGAGCGCGGGCTGATTCTGGCGGGATCGGCGGCCGGCGTCGCAGCCGCATTCAACACGCCGCTGGCCGGGATCGTATTCGCCATTGAAGAGATGGGCCGCGCTTTTGAGCAACGCAATGCCGGGCTGGTGCTGATCGCGGTGATCCTGGCCGGTCTGGCCAGCCTAGGGCTGGTGGGCAATTACAGCTATTTCGGCAGCAATGCCTCCATGCTGACAGTGACCATCGACTGGGTGGCGCTGGTCGCCTGCGGTGTGGTGGGTGGGACGCTTGGCGCGCTTTTCGCCAAGCTGGTGCTGCATGGTTCGATGTGGCTTCGCAAATGGGTATCCACTGCTCCGGGCAAGCGCACTCTGATCCAGGCAGGCGTGTGCGGGCTGGTGGTGGCGCTGTGCGGGATGATGAGCCATGACGCGACATACGGCACCGGCTATGAGGCAGCGCGCGGCGCGGTGGAAGGCGGCCACCTGCCCTGGAGCTTTGCGCCGCTGAAACTGGCCGCCACCCTGGCCTCTACCATTTCGGGCATCCCCGGCGGCTTCTTCGCGCCCACTCTGTCGATCGGCGCGGGGCTGGGCGACATGATCGCCGATCTGCTGCATGTGCATGCTCCGGGCGCCATCGTGCTTCTGGGCATGACCGCCTATTTCGCGGGTGTGGTGCAGGCCCCCATCACCGCAGCCGTGATCATCGGCGAGATGAGCAACGATACCGGCATGCGGCTGCCGCTGCTGCTGGCGGCGCTGATCGGCTATGGCGTGTCACGCGTCTTCCAGCGGGAATCGCTCTATCACGCGCTGGCGCGCAATTTCCTCGCCCGCCAACAGGCGGCCAAGACCTGACAGCGCGGGCCGGGTTGGTTATGCTCGGCTTAAAATCCGGGGAGGAATAACAATGAAAACCACATCGCGCGTCCTGTTGGGCGCCGCCCTCGTCTGCTCGTTCACCGCGCCGGCCCTGCCGCAAGGCACTGTCGATCCGGCCGAGGTCCAGCGCATCATCGCCGCCCATCCCGACTATGCGGTGTGGCTGAACGATCCGGCACTGGCCAAGTTGACCCTGGCGGGGCCCAGGATGCCGGGCTCGCAATACAATGTGGACGACATCCGCCGGCCGCAGCCCCGTTTTGTCGATACCGGCACCCAATGTTCGGCCAAGCCGCCCGCCGACGCCGATGTGCTGTTCGACGGCCACGATCTGTCGAAATGGACCGGCGATCATTTCGACCAGTGGACCGTGCATGACGGCGTGCTGACCACCGGCGCGCATGTCTACAATTTCCTGAAGACCAAAAAGTCTTATGGCGACGCCCAGATCCATGTCGAATTCCGCGAGCCCGCCCAGCCGCACCCGCCGGCCAATCCGCAGTATCACGGCAACAGCGGCGTCTTCCCCATGGGCCTGTATGAAGTGCAGATCCTGGACGGCGAGAAGAACGACACCTATCCCGACGGCATGGTGGGTTCGATCTATTCCCAGTTTCCGCCGCTGGTGAATGCGGGCCGGCCTGAAGGCGTGTGGCAATGCTATGACATCGTCTTCCATCGCCCGCATTTCGACGGCGACAAGGTGGTGAGCCCCGCGCGCATGACGGTGATGCTGAACGGCGTGCTGGTGCAGGACAATGTCGCGCTGATCGGGGCCACCGTGCATGCCAAGGTGGGCGTCTATGCGCCCCATGCCGACGCCCTGCCGCTGGCGCTGCAGGATCATGGCAATCCCGACAGCCATGTCTCGTTCCGCAATGTGTGGATCAGAAGGCTGGGAGAGTGAGGCGCCTAGCGTGAGCGAGCCCGGGGAGCTCGCGAAAGCGACGAATGGTCCGTAGCGACAGCGTACGGACAGCTAAAGCGAGCGGCTAGGCGCGCTCAGGCTGCCACGGGACGCGAGATGAACGTGGCATGGGTGACCGACACGCTCATGCCGGTGGGACCGCTGACGGTTTCGACCTTGGCTTCCAGCTGATGCGCCAGGGCATTGACCAGGCTGGTGCCCAGTCCGCCCTTGATGGGCGGTCCGCTTTTCTCGGCCCGGCCCATGCCATTGTCGCAAACCGACAGTTTCCAGTCCGCGCCCTGGACTTCGTAGCGGACGGTCACCGTGGCGGTCTTGCTCTGATCGGGAAAGGCGTATTTCAGGGCGTTGATCACCAGTTCGGTGACGATCAGACCCAGGCTGACGGCATCGGCCGACAGCACGACACCCTTGTCCGCCGTCACCGCGATGGTGGCGGGGCGGCCTTCGCCGATCATGGAGCCCGCCAGCGAGACACAGAGCTTGTCGAGGTAAGGCCCGACCTCGATCATGTCGGCGCGGCCCGAACTGTGAAGATGCTCCTGCACGGCGGCCACCGACATGACGCGGCGATGGGCGTCCTGCAGGTGTTGGCGGGTTTCTTCCGAAGTGACAGCGCGGGCCTTCAGCATCAGGATGCTGGCGATGATCTGCAGGCTGTTGACGATGCGGTGCTGCATTTCCCGCAGCAGCATTTCCTTCTGCTGCAGAAGCTCGGCGGTGCGCGATTGCAACGCCGCCTTTTCGATTTCGACCGCGCGCCGCTCGGTGATGTCCTCAAAGCCCAGCAGGATCAGGGCATGGCCCTTGCCGGTGCCCAGAACCTTGCGGGCATGCAGCAGGAAGATGCGGTGGCCAATGCGGGGGAAATCCTGCTCGACCAGAAAGCCTTCCACGACGGTCTTGTCGACCAGGGAATTTTCCAGCAGCAGATGCAGGGCCGGAATGTCCCAGCCGCCGCCGTCAAGGGTGAAGAGCTGCTTGCCTGGGGTGTTATCGGGGTCGATGTCGAAGGTCTTATGAAACGAGTTACTGGCGACCAGGATCGTCAGCCTGTCATCGAGAACGAGCAACGGCTCGCGGACCGTTTCAACAACGATCTGCGCAAGGGAACGAGCATCTTCGATATTATCGAAGAGCGTGAGAGTGGCCATCTTTTCCTGCAATGCATGAACATTAGGCCGCATTTTCGGCAATAGCAAAGATGCGGTCGGGAAGGTTTCAGCGCCGTGGCATTGTTGTCAATAAACCAATGAATTCAGGAGGCCTGGCCGAACGACACAGCATTGCTTTGAACCATTGCCCGGACAGCATGGACCAGGGAATGGGCCATGTAGGGCTTGGCGAGGAAACCGAACGCGCCGGCATCGCGGGCTTCCTGGCGGAGGCATTGCCGGAAACCACCAGCGAACGGATGGCGGGATGAAAGCGCCGTACGCAATCGACAAGGTCCAAGCCGTCCATTTCCCCTGGCATGCGTACATCTGTCATCAGGGCGCCGATCTCCTGATGCTTGAGCAGGAGCTTGCAGGGCTTCGGCGCTGTTACCCGCCTCCAGCACACCAAAACCGGCATCCTCAAGCGTTGCGGCCGCGGACATACGGATGATGACTTCGTCCTCCACAATCAGGACTGTGGTCTGTGGTTTGGCGCTTTCCATGCAGTGACAACCCCCCGGAGACCGGAGGGTTCCATTTTTTCCTTGAATTTCAATTATTTACAAAACCTTACGCCATATCCCGCACTGGGGAGAGGCAAAACAGCCACTACGCCACCGGTTTGATGCCCAGCTGGGCCAGCGCGGTGTTGAGATGGGTCAGCGCCTCGTCGCTGGGGCCGGGATAGTTATCCATCGGCGTGTTGCCGATATAGCCGATGTCCTTCATGCCTTCGGGGCGCGAATAGAAGCCGCCCAGCATCAGCCCGCGCAGGCGCGTGAAGAAAAAGGCGGGCCGGCCAAGACCCGGCTTGATCCTACCCTTGAAGGCGATGTCGTCGAAGATGGCACGGCGTTCCTCGTCGCTGGCGATGGCCCAGGCGTGATGGAAGCGCGCACTGCTTTCGGCATCCAGCCAGGCCAGTCCCGACAGGATCAGCCAGCGGTCGCGCTGCTGGTCGGGGTACGGCGCACTGACCCATTCATCGATAAAGGCATCAAGATTGAGCGCGGCACCCGACGGCGAGTGGTCGTCGGCCGGCAGCATCAGATCGGCGCAGATGCGCAACGCTTCGCGCTGCTCCGGCGTCAAGGTCAGCGGCCAGGGCGTCGACGGCTTCAGCAGATTGGGATCGGTGCCATAGCCCGGCGCGGTGCTGGGCTGCACCGGGACCTCTTTCCACAGGCTGCCCGCTTCCTGCGCGAAAGCCGGCTCCGGAAATCGCCGCCACATACGGGCTGGCGAAGGCGGCGCTGACCCAGGCCAGGGTTTCGCGGCGGGAGATCGTGCTCATACCTCACCTCTGCGCATCCGCTCGGCCAGATTGTCCATGCTGCGCCAGGCCACCGCCATGATAGTCAAGGTCGGATTCTTGTGGGCGTTGGACGGGAACACACCGCCATCGGCGATCACCAGATTGTCCACCTCCCAGGTCTTGCCGAACTGGTTGGTAACGGAATCCGCCGCATTCGCGCCCATCCGCGCGGCGCCAACCTCATGGATGATCCAGCCGCCCACCGCGATCGCCTGTTCGGGCGGCGGCAGCGGGCCGCCCACGACATGGCCGCCAAGCCGTTCGATGATCGCCTTGGCGGTCTGCATGCCGTGTGCGATCTGGCGGATTTCGTGATCCGACCATTTCCAGTGAAAACGCAGGACGGGAATGCCGCATCTGTCCTTCACCTCGGGATCGATCTCGCAATAGGAATCCTTGTTCGGGGATCATCTCGCCGCGCACGGTGAACGAGAGCTGGGCGCCGTAATAGCGGCGCGCGTCTTCCTTCAGCTTCAACCCATAGCCGTCTTCCATGCCGCCAAGGCCAACGCCGGGCCCCGGCTGCGAGAAACGCCCGCCGATCTCATAGTGATAGCCGCGCGGGAAATCGAGCTTGCCCGCCGCCTGCTCCTGATACAGCCACCAGGGAATATAGAGATGGCCTTGCTCCATCCCGTCTTCATTGTAACGGGGGCGGTTCTCGAGCGTCGGGATATGGCCGGTGACATTGGTGCCGGTGGTGTCCATCAGGTTGCGGCCGACCTGGCCGCTGGAATTGGCCAGGCCGCCGTCCTTGGAGTTCAGCAGCAGCCGCGCCGTCTCGCAGGCGCTAGCCGCCAGGATGACGACGCGCGCCTTCACCAAATGCGTCGCGCCGTCCTTGTCATAATATTCGACGCCTTCGGCCTTGCCGCCCGTGCCCATCACGACACGGCTGACCATCGCATTTGTGATAATGCGCGCCTTGCCGGTGCCCATCGCCATCGGGATCAGCGAGGTTGTGGTCTGGAACGCCGCCCCGATGCCGCAGCCACGTCCGCACGGCGTGGCATAGAAACAGGCCTGGCGCGGCGCATGGGGATTGTCGATCGGCTTTGTCAGGATCGCATAACGCGATGGCACGCAGGGAATGCCCAGCGCATTGGCGCCGGCCTTGATCATCAATTCCGTGGCGCGCGGCTTGGAAGGCGGCAGCAACACGCCGGGTGAAAAGTCGGGGTGGTTCTCAAGGCCTGCATTGGCGCCCGCCACGCCGATCAGCTTTTCGGTCTTGTCGTAATAGGGCGCGAGGTCTTCATAGGCGAACGGCCAGTCCACGCCCAAGCCGTCGCGGCTTTTGGCCTTGAAATCGTAAGGCCCAAAGCGCGGCACATGCCGGCCCCAGTGATTGGTGCGCCCGCCCAGCATGCGCGGACGCCACCAGCGGAACACCGAACCCGGCGCGTTGGTGTAAGGCTCGCCCGGCACATCCCAGCCGCCATTGACGGTAGCGTCATAGAAACCGAACGGCTTGTCGGGCGTGCCCCCGCCGCACAGCGGCGCTTCATGATTCCACTGGAACATGGCGGCTTCGCTGACCGGGTCATAGTCGCGGCCGGCTTCCAGGATCAGCACCTTGATGCCGGCGCGCGTCAGCACATAGGCGGCCATGCCGCCGCCCGCGCCCGACCCCACAATCACGACATCGGGTTCGAAGGCTTCCGTCTTTCCGGGCGTCTTTGCAGGTTTGTGCTGGGCCATGCTGGTTTTTTCTTGTGTCAGCAGAGCAAGGCTATGACATCACGGCGCTTTGATCCAGCGCCGCAACCCTCAATAACTTGTCATGGCGCGCGTCGCGGGCCATGACGGAAAAGATCAGTCGCGGGCGGTGGAAAACAGGCTGCGCAGGATGATCTCGGCGCGCCCCGGAGCATTTCGCACAGCGAAATGCGACCAGAAATCAATCACGCGCGGTCGAAAACAAGCTCCGCAAGATAATTTCTGCCCGCGTAGGAAGCACATGCAATCCCGAGCGCCGCTGGCCCAGATCGATCACGTTTTCCAGCACCAGCATGGCCAGGCCATGCACCGCCGCCCACACGGCAAGACCCAGCGCGCTGTCATGCAACGCGTCGCCGATCTGCTGGCCGATGGAGTCGGCCTTGATCCCCAGTGGCGGGAACTGGTCACGGTTGGGCAACTGGCCGCCGAACATCAGCCGCGCCAGCGCCGGGCGCTGGGCGACGAAGCGCATATAGGCGGCGCCGATATTGGCGATCTTGTCGGATTCCTGCCCTGGGCCTTGGCGGCTTCCACCAGGATACTCGCGCAATTCCTCGAACCCCTCGATCGAAAGCTCGACCAGCAGCGCCTCGTGATTGGGGAAATGGCGATAGGGCGCGGCATGACTGACGCCGGCCTTGCGCGCCACCGCACGCAGCGTCAATGCCGCCAGCGATTCCTCTTCCAGGATGGCGCGGGCGGCATCCAGAAGGCCGTTGCGCAAATCCCCATGATGATATGCACGCCCCTTGCCTGCCGCGATTGCCGCGACAGGGCCGTTGCGGGGATCCCGCTCGTTGTTCATGACCAAAGCAAATCCTCTATGACTTGTTACCCTTGCGCGCGGACTCCTGGCGCACGAAAAGGCTTGATGTATCCCAGCGTTTGCCCCCCAAATTCTCGACCTCAGCATAAAACTGGTCCACCAGAGCCGTCACAGGCAGACTGACACCCTGCTTGCGGGCTTCTTCAAGGGCGATACCCAAGTCCTTGCGCATCCACTCCACGGCAAAGCCGTGATTGTACTCACCGGCGTTCATAGTCTTATACCGATTCTCCATCTGCCAGCTTTGCGCCGCGCCCTTGGAGATCACGTCGGTCACCGCCTCGATATCCAGGCCAGCGGCCCCCGCATCAGGCAATAGGCCTCGGACATGCCCTGGACGATGCCGGCAATGCAGATCTGGTTGGCCATCTTGGTCAGCTGGCCCGCGCCCGCCGGACCCAGCCGCTTGGCCAGCTTGGTATAGGGAACCATGGCAGCTTCCGCCTTGGCATAATCGGCCTCGGCGCCGCCGCACATGATGCCCAGCTTGCCGTTGACCGCGCCCGCCTGGCCGCCGGAGACCGGCGCATCGACAAAGCCAAAGCCGCGCTTTTTGGCCTCGGCGTCGAGCTCGCGCGCAATCGAGGCCGACGCCGTGGTGTGGTCGACGAACAAGGCGCCCTTGGTCATGGCGTCGAAGGCGCCGTTGGCGCCCAAGGTCACATCGCGCAGGTCCGAATCCCGGCCCACGCAGGAGAACACGATGTCCTGGCCCTTGGCCGCCTCGGCCGGGGTGGCGGCGCTTTTGCCGCCATATTCGGCGACCCACTGGGCGGCCTTGGTGGCGTTGCGGTTGTAGACCGTGACGGTGTTGCCGGCTTTTTGCAGGTGGCCGGCCATGGGATAGCCCATCACGCCCAGGCCCAGGAATGCGATTTTCATCAGTCTGCCACTTCCACTTTAGGGGTTTGTCCGGCCGCGAAAGACGGACGCTTCATCAGCCAGATAATCGACAAACACAGGCAAGGAGATCAGGAACATGAAAAGGAAATCGTTAGCGTATGCCTGCACTTGCGCGCGGTATTCTATGAGAGAATTCAGATTTGCCAACCCAAAAGGAATGTGGGGATTCATCATCATGGAGGGCCCGTTAACCCCCAACGCCCGATTGAAGACCGAGGCCTGGCCCGAAAGCTGGGCATGAATGGTCTGGACCGAATTGACCAGGATGGTGCTGGTCACCGACACGCCGATGGCCGAGCCGATATTGCGCATCAGGTTTGTCAGACCGGCGCCATCGGTGCGCATCTGCGGGGCCAGGGTGGCGAAGGCCACCAGATTCATGGGAACGAAGACCAGTCCCATGCCCAGGCCCTGTATGAATGTTACCGTGGAGATGGTTCCCTCGGATACGTCGGGGGTCCAGTCGGTCATCGCCCACAGCGACCACAACAGCAGGGCTGCGCCCGCGGTCATAATAGACGCGGGGATCCATTTTCATGGTCAGCCGTCCGGCGAACATCATGGCGAACATCACGCCAAAGCTGCGCGGCACCATCAAAAAGCCTGTCTGGGTGACGCTGCGTCCCGACAGGGTCTGCAGATAAGGCGAGATCAGGGCCGAGGACGCCAGAAGCACCAGCCCCATGACGAACATCAGGACCAATCCCCCTACGAAATTGCGGTCCTTGAAGATCTGTTTCGGGATGAACGGCTTTTTCGCGGTCAGCATATGGACCAAGAAGAGATAGAAGGCGATGCCGGAAATGATCGCCTCGATCACAATTTCGGGCGAGGAGAACCAGTCCTTGGTGGTGCCGCGGTCCAGCAGCAACTGAAGCGACGCCAGGCCCACCGACAGCGCGCCGAAGCCGAACCAGTCGAATTTCAGCGTATTGTCCTTGGCGGTGTCCTTGAAGAATATCCACAGCGCCACACAGGCCGCGACCCCGAACGGCACATTGATGTAGAAGACCCAGCGCCAGCTATAGGCATCGGTCAGCACGCCGCCCAGGGTCGGGCCCAGGATCGGCCCCAGCATCACGCCCATGCCCCAGATTGCCATCGCACTGCCGCGCTTGGCGGGCGGGTACATGTCCAGCAACACCGCCTGTGACAAGGGACCGAGAGCGGCGCCGAACACGCCCTGGATCAGGCGGAACACTACCATCTGGGTCAGGTTCTGACTGGCCCCGCACAGCATGGAAGCGATGGTGAAGCCGGCGATGGACGCGATCAGGAAGTTCTTCTTGGAAAGCGCGCCGCGATCCAGCCCACCGGCGCGGTCATGATGGCGGCGGCGATGATATAACTGGTCAGAACCCAGGTGATCTGGTCCTGGGACGCCGACAGGCTTCCTTCCATGTAGGGCAGCGCGACATTGGCGATGGTGGTATCCAGCGCCTGCATCAACACGCCTGCCATGATGCCGATCAGCACCGCCCATTCCGCAACCTTGCTGTCATAGACATGAGCCTGATGCGGGACGTACTCCTGGCTCATCGGCTCAGAATTCGTCCAGCAGGCGGGCGAGCGGCGCTTGCCGGTATCGATCGAGATCACCGCGCTCATGCCGGCGCGCAAGGCGCGGTCGCACTGGCTCTTGTCGATGGCGACACGCACGGGAATGCGCTGGACCACCTTGACCCAGTTGCCGCGCCATTCTCGGCCGGAAGCGCCGAGAAGCTGGAAGTCCGAACCCGCGCTCACGCTATCGACATGGCCGCTCCATTTGCAGCCGGGATAGGTGTCGACGGTGATATCGACCGGCGCGCCGGGATGGACATGGGTGAGATCGGTTTCCTTCATGTCGGAGGAAATCCAGCATCCTTGCCGATCAGGCCGACCGCGCTGGTGGTGGTGAAGGCTGAAAGCGCGGACACCACCAAGGTGCCGGGCTGCAGGCTATCCACCTCGCCCACCGTGCCGCCGAAAGGCGCGCGCACCGTGGCGTGGTCGAGCTGGCGCTGATCTTCATCCACCGTCGCTTTCGCCTTCATGTAGTCGGGCGTCTGCTCGGCCGGGATATTGGGATTGCCATTCAGCTTGGCCATTGGGTCGCCGCGGTCTGCTTCAGCGAGGCCAGTGTGGCCTGGGCGAAAGCAGCGTGGCACGCTGGGTATCGACCTGCATGGCGGCGATGGCGTTCTGCTTGGCCAGCGCGATATAGCGATCATAGGTCTGCTGATTGACGGTAACCTGCGCCTGTTCGGCGGTGATCTGGGCCACCGCGGCGCGGTACATGGCGCGGGTGGAATTCCACGTCCTGCGCCGTCGAAGCCAGCGCGGCCTTGGCATTGTCCAGCGCGATCTGGAACGGCAGCGGGTCGAGGGTGAACAGCACCTGCCCGGCTTTCACGCTCTGGCCTTCATGCACATCGACCGTCTTGACCAGGCCCGACACATCGGTGGAGACCATCAGCTTGTTGGCATGGACGTAGAAATCGTCGGAGGCGACATAGCGGCCGCCCATCAGATAGACGGCGCCCGCGATGGCGAGGAAGATGCCCACGCCGCCGAACATCAGGATCTTGCGCAGCCGCGCCTTGTCGGCCCACAGCGCGCCGGACCAGCTCTGACGCGGCGCGGCCTGATAGGCGGACGCGGTTCGGGAAACTGCGGACATGCTTATTCTCCTGCCATCGCGACTTTCGGCGCGGGCTCCTGTGTCAGGCGGGTTTTCATCTTGAGCAGCGCATCGGTGATCAGTCTCCACCGTGGCGGGATCGAGGTCGATGGTGGTCTCGCGGAACAGCTCGTCCTTGTAGCGCTGGATCTCCTGCAGGATCGGCTCGGCGGCCGGCAGCAGATGCAACCGGCGGATGCGGCGGTCTGCGGGATCGAGGCGGCGTTCCAGCAGGCCCCGCGCCTCCAGCCGGTCCACCAGGCGGCCCACCGTGATGGGCTCGACCTCGCAAACGCCGGCCATTTCGTTCTGGGTCATGCCGGGCTGCCGCGACAGCCGGGCCAGGATGATGCCCTGGGCTCTGGTCATGCCGTAGGTACGGGCCCAGCGGTCGAAACGGGTCCGCATCAGGCGGGCCACGTCATAAAGTTCCACAAGCATTTCGTGTTTCATGGCGGATATCATAAGCAGCGTTATCTTAACGCGCAATGTAATAAGCCATGCAGTTCGCGCTTGTGCAGGTATGCGCGGCCACCGGCAAAGACCCCTCATTCCCGGCTGACCGAGGCAGCAGCTTCGACAAGCACAATGAAACTGGGTTAGCCTCTCCCGGCTTCTGGGGAGGGGCCGATGGGCGCACTCGGAATATTTTGCCGATTCTTGGTTCTTTCATTGGGCGGCTGGTTTCTTGCGGGCTTTGTGGCTACGCCCCCGAAACATTCCCAACGCGCAACAATGGATCAGCGCGTCGGTTCTGATCAGCACAGCTTTGGCGTGGGCTTGGCAACGGTGGAGCGCGGAGCGGCGCAAGCGCGCAAAGCCTAACTAAATCTCCAAGTGTGCTTGCTGCATAATGATGCGAAACAAAAAAAGGCCCGGATTCCGCTTTCAGTCTTTGTCCGTCGTGCGCCGGCCCTCAACGCCCGGCGGTGCGCTTTGCGCCAGCGCGCCATAGCGGCCCCGGAAATAGACCAGCGGCGCGCCCGCCCCTTCATGGCAGGCAAAGCGCAGCACCCGTCCGATCAGAATGGCGTGATCGCCCGCATCCTGCACGCTCTCACGGGCGCATTCGAACACCGCCAGCGAATCCGCCAGCGCCGGCGGGCCCAGTTCGGTTTCCATCAGCGCGATGCCGTCCAGACTGTGCTCGCCCGCGCCCGCCAGCCGGGCCGAAACCGCCTTCTGGCCGCTGGCCAGGATCGACACCGTAAAGCCCGGCGCGTTGGCGAAAGCCGGATAGCGGCGCGAGCGGCGATCTATGCACCACAACACCAACGGCGGGTCCAGCGACACCGAAGCAAAGGAATTGACGGTTATCCCAATATGGGACGTCTCGGCCGACACCGCCGTCATCACCGCGATCCCGGTGGGAAACCAGCCCAGCGCCTCGCGAAAAGCACGGGTATCGAAGTCAGCGTCCATACGTCATCCTGAGCCGGCCCCGCTTCACACTCGGTTAAGAGGGGTTATGCAAGATGGCGAGGTTAGGCGAGACGGCGAAAAGTCCGCAAGGCCAACGGGTAATTTAGACAGGTGGTGGCTATGGCCGGCGAGAACGCGGTCGTAATCAAACGCATTAAAAAAGGCGGGCATGGCGGCCATCATGGCGGCGCCTGGAAAGTCGCCTATGCGGACTTCGTGACCGCGATGATGGCGTTCTTCCTGCTGATGTGGCTGATCAACACCACCACGCCCGAACAGAAGCGCGGCATCGCCGATTATTTCGCGCCCCAGTCCATCGCCCAGACCGTGTCCGGTGCGGGTGGCGTGTTGGGCGGCAAGGTGATGGGCCAGGATGGGGCGCGTGCCGGCGGCGCCCAGTCGGTAATGCAGAAACAGTCGCCGCCCTCGCCCGCCTCCAACACCAAGGCGTTGGCCAGCGGCCAGACGCAAGGCGGCGCCGGCGCCGATGCGGCAAGCAACGCCTCCCAGTCCGGCCAGAATGGCGAGTTCGCCCATGCCGCGGAAGCGATCCATCAGGCGGTGCAGGACAATCCCGATATCGCCAACCTGTCGCATCAGGTGATCACCGAGAACACGCCCCAGGGCCTGCGCATCCAGCTGGTCGATCAGGACGGCCGCCCGATGTTCGAACAGGGTTCGACCGAACCCATGCCTTACACCAAGAAACTGCTGGCGGCGGTGGGCGGCATCATCGCCAGCCTGCCCAACCGGGTCTCGATCGCCGGCCATACCGCCGGCAATGATGGAGCCGCGACCGGGGGCAGCTGGCAATTGTCGGCGGCGCGCGCCGACCAGGCCCGC
The DNA here is from genome assembly GCA_963830095.1 of uncultured Alphaproteobacteria bacterium. Lineage (GTDB taxonomy): Bacteria > Pseudomonadota > Alphaproteobacteria > Micropepsales > Micropepsaceae > Rhizomicrobium. The sequence goes on along the minus strand of CAWHLV010000075.1, from coordinate 13,961 downwards.
GCCCTGTTGCAGGCGGGCGGGCTGGGCAGCGACCGCATTTACGAAGTGGCGGGCAAGGCCGGTTCGGAGCCGCTTTTGCCGGAAGATCCCAATGCTAGCGCCAACCGCCGGCTGTCCATTGTGCTTATGAACGAGGCACCGCCCGCGCCCACCAATACCGGGCTTGGAAACTAAGAAGCCAAAAATCTGCCGCTCGTGCAAATATTAAGGCTGCGCCGCCGCGCGGGCCGCGCCATACTTGAGTCGGAAATGGGCAGGTTTCCTTAGGCCGTGACCGACCAGCGCAACGCACGCATACCGCAGTTCTTTCTGACCCCCGGCGGGCCTTGCCCGTATCTGCCGGGCAAGACCGAACGCAAGGTGTTCGCGCGGCTGGGCGGCAACCTGGCCCAACCCTTGAGCGAGGCGCTGACCCATTCCGGATTCCGGCGCAGCCAGTCCATCGCCTATCGCCCCGCCTGCGAGGGTTGTTCGGCCTGTGTGTCGGTGCGCATACGCACCGACCTGTTCCAGCCCAGCCGCAGCCAGAAGCGCATCATGCGCCGGGCCGCCGATCTGGCGCGCGCCCAGGTGCCGGCGGAAGCCACCCGCGAACAGTTCGCGCTGTTGCGCACCTATCTGGATTCGCGCCATCCCGGCGGCGGCATGAGCGACATGGGCCTGTTCGACTATGTCGCCATGGTCGAGGAAACCCCGGTGCAGACCCATATCGTGGAATATCGCGACACCAATGGCACACTCGCCGCCTGCGCCCTCACCGACAGGCTGAAGGACGGGCTTTCCATGGTCTATTCCTTCTTTCACCCCGGTGAGGACGGACGCAGCCTTGGCACCTACATGATTCTGGATCATGTGATGACGGCGCGCGCGCTGAACCTGCCTTACGTCTATCTGGGCTATTGGGTGCGCGGCAGCGACAAGATGGACTACAAGATCCGCTTCTCGCCGCTGGAAGCGCTCACCCAGAATGGCTGGGAAGCGCTGGACACCCAGTGATCCGGCGCAGCAACGCGGTACCGCGATAAGTAATTGTATTCATAGGATTTTCAGCATCGGTTCCCGTGAAAGAATATTTCGCGGCAAGGGAACCGGACAAACTTTTGCACATAATTACCAAGGCCTCACTGGTGGCTCGCGCGTTTGTCCGCATGGTGGCATTTCGAACGACGCGACCCCTGCATGAGCATTCCAGCCATCTTCATCCGGCGGCCCATCGCCACTGCACTTCTGGCAGTGGGCCTGGCGCTGTCCGGGATCGCGGCCTATTTCCTGCTGCCGGTCTCGCCGCTGCCCAACATCGACGTGCCCACCATTTCGGTGACCGCCACCATGGCGGGCGCCAGTCCCGATGTGATGGCGGCCACCGTGGCGACGACCCTGGAGCGGCATCTGGGTGTGATCTCGTCAGTCAACGAGATGACCTCGTCCAGCACAGTGGGCTCGACCCGCATCACGCTGCAGTTCGACATCAACCGCGACATTGACGGGGCGGCGCGCGATGTGCAGGCCGCGATCAATGCGGCGCGCGCCGATCTGCCCAGCTCGATCCGCTCCCAACCCACCTATCGCAAGGTCAATCCGGCCGACATGCCGATGATGATCCTGGCGATGACGTCCAAATCGCTGACCACCGGCCAGATCTATGACGAGGCGTCCAACATCACCTTGCAGCGGCTGTCGCAGGTGCCTGGTGTGGGCGATGTGGAGCTGAACGGCGCATCCTTGCCCGCCGTGCGGGTGGAGCTGAACCCGCGCGCCCTGTTCAAATATGGCATCGGTCTGGAAGACGTGCGCGCCGCGCTGGCCGCCACCAATGCCAACAGCCCCAAGGGCGCCATCTCACAGTCCGGTCAGGATTTCGAGGTCAATGCCAATGACAGCGCCGTTCAGGCCAGCCAGTACCAGGACCTGATCGTCGCCTATCGCAACGGCGCGGCCGTGCGCTTGCAGGACGTGGCCGATGTCACCGACGGGGTGGAAAATGTGCGCAACCTGGGCGTCGCCAATGGCCAGCCCGCGGTGCTGATCACCATCACCAAGATGCCTGGCGCCAATGTGATCCAGGTGGCCGACCAGTTGCGCAAGCTGGTGCCGCAGCTTCAGGCCGCCCTGCCGCCCAGCATCGTGCTGTCAGTGGTCAATGACTCCACTATTCCCATCCGCGCCGCGCTGCAGGATGTGGAGACCACGCTTTTGATCGCCATCGGGCTGGTGATCCTGATCGTGTTCCTGTTCCTGCGGAACGCACAGGCCGCGATCATCCCAAGCCTGGCGGTGCCGCTGTCGCTGCTCGGCACCTTCAGCGGCATGTATCTTCTTGGCTATAGTCTGGACAATTTCTCGCTGATGGCGCTGATCATCTCCACCGGCTTTGTCATCGATGACGCCATTGTGGTGCTGGAAAACGTCACCCGCCATATCGAGGCGGGCGAGACGCCGATGCAGGCGGCCCTGCATGGCTCGCAGGAAGTGGCGTTCACGGTCCTGTCCATGAGCATTTCGCTGATCGCGGTGTTCTTCCCCATCCTGTTGATGGGCGGCATTGTCGGGCGGCTGTTTCACGAATTCGCCATGACGCTGACGATTGCCATTCTGGTCTCGCTGGTGGTGTCGCTGACCGTCACCCCCATGATCTGCGCCTATCTCCACTTCAAGCCCGGCGAGCAGGACAACAATATGGTGTTCCGCGCCTCCAAGCGCAGCTTCGAGGCCGCGCATCGTTTCTATGAACACACGCTCGCCTGGGCGCTGGACAGTCCCCTGACGGTGATGGCGATCCTGGCCATCACCATCGGGCTGAATTTCTATCTCTTTTCCATCATCCCCAAGGGCTTCTTCCCCATCCAGGATGAAGGCCGCATGCAGGGCGGGCTGCGCGCCGATCAGAGCATCTCGTTCCAGGCGATGCAGAAGAAGTTCATGCAGTTTGTGCAGGTACTGGACAGCGACCCGGCGGTGGCCAGCGTGGGCGGCTTTGCCGGCAGCCAGGGCGCCAGCAATTCCGGCAATCTGTTTGTGACCCTGAAACCGCCCGCACAACGCCACTATATCACCACCAACCAGGTGATCGACCGCTTGCGCCCCAAGCTGAACAAGATCGCCGGCGCGCGGCTGTTCCTGCAGGCTGCCCAACAGGTGCGCGTGGGCGGACGCCAGAGCTTTTCCAGCTATCAGTACACCATCCAGGCGGATTCACTCGACCTGTTGAACGAATGGGTGCCCAAGATCACCACGGCGCTGCAGGACGTGCCCGAGCTGCAAGACGTCAATTCCGACCAGCAGGACAAGGGCCTGGAAGTGGACCTGAAGCTGGACCGCCAGACCGCCGCGCGCCTGGGGCTGAACGCGACCCAGATCGACAACACGCTGTATGACGCGTTCGGCCAGCGCACTGTCTCGACCATCTACAAGGACAAGAACCAGTATTACGTCGTGATGGAGGTGGCGCCCGCCTTCTGGCAGAACCCCGAGACCCTGCGCGACATCTATGTCAGCACCTCGGCAGGCGCGGTCAGCGGCACCCAATCCACCAATGCGGTGTCGGGCACAGTGACGGCGGCGGCGGCCGCGGCGGCCACGCCCGCGATCAACGGCACCTCCTCGGTCAGTTCCAATGCCGCCAACAGCAGCGCCATCGACAACAGCAGCCTTACCGGGGCGGGCAGCACGGCCAGCGCCAGCGCGGCCCCGGACGCAGCCACCATTCAGGCGCAATCGGCCGAGAACGCCCAGCTCAATGCGCTGACCACCTCCCATGGCGGATCATCGACCGGCGCCTCCATCGCCACCAGCACCGAAACCATGGTGCCGCTGTCGGCCTTCACCACCTTCGGTCCCGGCACCACGCCCTTGGCGATCAATCATCAGGGCCCGTTCGTCGCCACCACTTTCTCGTTCAATATTCCCGATGGCGAGTCGCTGGGCGATGCGCTGGCCGCGATCCAGCAGACCATGGCGCATCTGAATGTGCCGATCGCAGTGCATGGCGATTTCGCCGGCACCGCCAATCTCTATCAGGCGTCGCTGGCCAATGAGCCGGTGCTGATCCTGGCCGCGATCATCGCCATCTATATCGTGCTGGGGGTGCTGTATGAGAGCTATGTCCATCCCCTGACCATCCTGTCCACCCTGCCCTCGGCAGGAGTGGGCGCGGTCTTGGCGCTGCTGATGTTCGGCATGGAGTTCAGCCTGATCGCCCTGATCGGCGTGATCCTGCTGATCGGCATCGTCAAAAAGAACGCCATCATGATGATCGACTTCGCCATCGAAGGGCAGCGTCAGGGCCGGCCTGCGCGCGAGGCGATCTATCACGCCTGCATGCTGCGCTTCCGCCCCATCATGATGACCACCCTGGCCGCGATCATGGGCGGCATACCGCTGGCCATCGGCATCGGCCAGGGTTCGGAACTGCGCCAGCCCTTGGGCGTGTCGGTGGTGGGCGGGCTTTTGCTCAGCCAGGCGCTGACGCTCTACACCACGCCGGTGATCTATCTGTATCTGGACCGCTGGCGCGAATGGGTCGGCCATACCTGGCGCCGTTGGTACCACGCGCCCAAGACGGCGAGCAGCGAAGGTGCGGCTTAAACGCCGAGCTTGCTTGCCAGTTCGTCAAGATTGCTCGCGATCACGTCCACCGGCCCGGTCAGTTTTTCGGCGCCATGGCCTTTGCCATATTCATCGGGCCGGGGAATGAAAGCGGTTTTGAGCCCCGCGCCAGACGCCCCGCCATGGGTCAAATCGATGTCATGGGCGGCCACCATCATGCATTCGTGGGGTGCCAAGTTCAGCGCATCGGCCGCGGCCAGATAGACAATGCTGTTGGGCTTGTAGTCGTGAGCGATATCGGCGCCCAGGATCGCGTCCCAGCGCCAGCGGTTGCGGGTGGCGATATCCGCCATCAGCGCGATATTGCCGTTGGAGACCGGCGCCAGCAGGAAGCGGCGCCCTAGCCGCGCCAACCCGGCATTCACGTCTGGCCAGGCATCGAGATGATGCCACGCCAAGGTCAGGCGCTGGCGCGCATCTTCAGAGAGTTTCTCCAGGCCGAAGTGCGGGATGATCTTGTCCAGCATCCGCCGCTCCAGCACATCCAGCTTGACGTAAGGCCGGCGACGGCTACGCACTTCGCCGGTGACGGGCAGATACTGTGCGCGCCAGGCATCGGCGAAGGCCGGCCAGTCGAGCGAATAGCCCAACGGCGACAGCAGAGCCTTGGCGTCGCGCGCCACGCCGCTGCGCCAATCCGTCAAAGTGCCGAAGACATCGAAGAACAGCGCCTTGACCCCAAGCCTGTTCGGCTGCGGTGCGGCGCAAAGCGGCCCGCAAGCCAGAAACAGGCTGGCGGCGGACTGGACGAACAGGCGGCGGCTGACCATGCTTCCCCCGATTTTTGCGGAAAGCATAGCCATGCCCAAGGTCACTGCAAACGGTCTCAGCATCCATTACGACCAGCAGGGCGCGGGCGAGCCGCTGATCCTCATTCCCTATCTGGCCGCCGACCACGCCTGTTACGCCTTCCAGGTGGCGGATTATGCCAAGCACTTCACTTGCATTTCGCTGGACCTGCGCGGCACCGGCGAAAGCAGCAGTCCGGAGGCGCCCTACTCCACTTATGACCTCGCTGAGGACGTCGCGGGATTGATGGCGGCGCTGAAGATCGAGCGCGCGCATGTCGCCGGCCTGTCGCTGGGCGCGGCGGTCGGCATGTGGCTGGCGGCCAGGCACCCTGGCAAGGTCAAGTCGCTGTCGCTGCACAGCGGCTGGGACCGCTCTGACGCATTCCTGAAAACCGTGGTGCAGGGCTGGCAGGTGATGGCAGGCGGATTGAGCGATGTGGCGGAGATGGTGATCCAGGGCATTTTTCCCTGGTGCTTCACGCCGGAGCTTTATGCGGCAAAGCCGGAATACATCGCGGCGCTGGCCGATTTTGTGCGCGGCCGCCCGCGCCAGAGCCTGGAGGCCTTCATCCTGCAATCGGGCGCGGTGGTGGAACATGATGCATCGGCGGCCCTGTCCGCAATCACCGCACCAACCCAGATCACCTTCGGCCGTCACGACATGGTGACGTCAACCCGCTTCGCCGCGCCCCTGACGCAAGGGATCAAGACCAGCGAGCTGCATGTCTTCGAGGACTGCGCCCACGCGCCGATCTATGAGAACGTCGCCGTGTTCAACGACGTGACTATGGCCTTCCTCAAACGGCACCTGAGTTAGCCGCCCGCATAGAGACGCCGCAGTTCGGTCTTCAGGATCTTCCCCGTCGCGCCATGCGGGATGCTGTCGGCGATCACCACCCGGTCGGGCAGCGACCAGTCCGGCAGCTTGCCACGGCAGAATTCGCGCAACGCCGCGGGATCGGGCACGCAGCCAGCGCGCGCCACCACGATCAGAAGCGGCCGCTCACCCCATTTGGCATCGGGCACCGCGATGGCCGCAGCTTCGGCCACATCGGGGTGCGCAACGGCGATATTCTCGATGGCGATGGAGCTGATCCACTCCCCGCCCGACTTGATCAAATCCTTGGCCCGGTCGGTCAGGGTGTAGAAGCCATCCTTGTCCACCACGCCGACATCGCCGGTCGACAGCCATTCGCCCGCGTTCGGCTCCATGCGGTAATAGCCGCTGGCGATCCAGGGCCCGCGAAACTCCATGGCTCCTTGCGTCTGGCCGTCCCATGGCACTTCCTGGCCGCCTTCGCCGACCGCGCGCACATCGGTGCCGAACAGCACCCGGCCCTGGGCGCAGCGGCGATGCGCCTGCGCCTCGCCTTCCAGATTGAGGCACTGGGGCTTGGGCGCATTGAGCGTCACCACCGGCGAGGATTCGGTCATACCCCAGCCATGGGTGACGCGAATGCCCATCGCGGTGTACGCCTCCATCAGGGCGCGCGGCATAGCCGAGCCGCCGATCATGATGCGTTTCAGGGTCTGCGGCTTTTGTCCGGTGTCGCGCACGTGCGCGAGAACATTCATCCAGATGGTCGGCACGCCGATCGATGTGGTGGCGCGTTCTTCGTTCATCAGCGACAGCAGTGACGGCGCATCCAGGGCTGCGCCCGGCATCAGCATCGCCGCCCCCACCATGGGCGCGGCATAGGGCAGGCCCCAGGCATTGACATGGAACATGGGCACAATCGCCAGCGCGCGGTCGGTCGCCTTCAGTCCCACCACGTCGGCGGCATTGAGGGACAAGGCGTGCAGCACACAGGCGCGATGGGAATAGAGCACGCCCTTGGGCCGCCCCGTTGTGCCTGAGGTGTAGCAAAGCCCCGAGGCCGTGTTCTCATCGAACCCCGGCCATGTGGGGATCGCGGGCACTTCGGCCAATAGGTCTTCATAGGCATAAAGCGCGACGTGCGCCGGAAGACCTGCGTCAGACACGGTCTCGGCCATCACCACCACGGCGCGCAACGACGGAAGTGTGGGCGCGATGGCGACAATGATAGGCAGAAATAGCGGATCGGTGAAGACCACGCCATCTTCGGCATGATCGATAATATAGGCGATGTCATCGGGCAGCAGGCGCGGATTGATGGTGTTGCATACCGCACCCATGCCGGAGATGGCGTAATACAGCTCCAGATGGCGGTCACTGTTCATGGCCAAGGTGCCGACCCTGTCGCCAGGCTTGACGCCCAGCGCATCCAGCACCGCCGCCAGCCGGCGGGCGCGTTCCTCGATCCACGCCAGGTGGTGCGCGCCAGTGATCCATCGGCACGGCGGCTGACGATTTCGCCGTCGCCATGATGACGGGCGGCATGGGTGATGATGGAAGAGATCAGCAATTCATGGCGCTGCATCAGGCCTTGCACGGATTACTCCATGCTGATCGCTTCGAGGATTGAGGCATAAGCCCCGCGCGGCCGCAATATTGGTTGCAGCGCAGCGAAAGGTGGACGGGAATGATGCGGATCTGGCCGATTGCGTTGCTGTTGGCCCGTGCTGGCCGCCCCCGCATCTGCGGCGACGCTCTGCGATCCTGCCCAATATGGCGCAAAGGCCGATGGCGTCACCAAGGACACCGCCGCGATCCAGGCTGCGATTGACGCTTGCGCCGCCCAGGGCGGCGGCCCCGTCACCCTCACCCACGGCACCTATATGTCAGCGCGCCAATCGTTCTGAAAAGCAACATCACCCTGGATGTCGCGGCCGGCGCGACCCTGTTGGGGTCGTCCCGCCATGACGACTATCCCGCCATCACCGTCTTTCGCGCCCCCCGGCCGGCGATCGCTGATCAGTGCCAGCAATGCCCATGATGTCGTCATCACCGGCGAAGGCACCATCGACGGCAATGGCAAAAGCTGGTGGGTCGATGCACAAGGCAAGCGCCCCAGCGGGGTGATGGGTGAAATCGTTTTAGCGCGCGGCTGATCGTTGTTCGATCACTGCCAGCATGTGCGGTTGACCGGCGTGACGAGGTACAGAACTCACCCAGTTGGCGGATGGCGTTCCTTACTCTTCCGACGATGTGATCATTAGCCATATCAAGGTGCTGGCGCCGTCCAATGCGCCCGACACCGATGCGATAGATCCCTTCGCCTCAAGCCATGTGGAGATCGATCATGTCACAGCGGACACGGGCGACGACAATATCGCCATCAAATCGGCGCGATCGATTCACCGGGCCCCGACGATGCGGCGCGCGACATCACCATCACTGATTGCACCTTTTTACATGGCCATGGCCTGTCGATCGGCAGCTGAACTGTCAGGCGGGGCGCACGACATTCGGGCCTCCCGCATCACCTTCACCGGCACCGACCAGGGCATTCGCATCAAGGCCAACCGCGACCGTGGCCATGACGTGAGCCATATCTCGTTCAAGGAGATCGCCATCGTTGCCCGGGGTGAAGACCGCCATCCTGATCTCGGAATATTATCCGCTAACGTCGAGCCACCGGCCGGCAATGCGGCCGCTCCTACTAGGCCGGCTGACACCGTTCTTCCATGACATCACGATCGAGAATGTCACCGCAACGGGGGGCAGGATCGCGGCGGTGGTCTATGGCCTGCCGGAATCGCCGGTGAAGGCGCTGGTCATGCACCATGTGCGCATCAGCGCCGAGAAAGGCATGGTGGTCGAGTGATGCCGAGGCCGTGCTGGACGATGTGCAGATTATAGCGGCGCAAAGCGAGGCCATGGACATCCGTCCCAGCGCCAAGGTTACCATTCACTAATGCCGCGCCGGACGTCTGACCATCGCGACAGCCTGACGGGCAGCTTCATGCACCAGCAGCGGGGTTCCGGGACCCAGCACCGCGACGGCAGCCAGCGCCAGAAGACTGTTCAGCAGAAACATGCGGTTCATATCCATTCCCACCATTTCAAATATGGGACGAAAAATGATGCAGCGCGGCTGAACGGGTACTGAGACGGCTGTTCAGGTGAAGTTCACCTATATAACCTGTCTGTAAGGGGAGGATTTGCCGATGAAACTGTCGCGCAGAAGTGTTGTCGCGGGGACTGCCGCCCTGCCCTTTGCCACCAGTGCCCATGCGGTCGCCGCGGGGGTCACCGTCAAGATTGATACCAGCAAAAGCCTTGGCACTATTGCGCCGGATTTCATGGGGCTGGGGTTTGAGATTTCGTCAGTTGCGGTGCCGGGGCTGCTGGCGGCGTCCAACCACGAATACGTAAAGCTGGTGCGCGAGCTTGGCAGCAAGGGCGTCATCCGCGTCGGCGGCAACACCTCGGATTTCTCGCGCTATGACGCGCACGGCACTGCGGTGTGGGCACCAAGGCCACGGTGGTCACCGAGGCCAATCTGCGCGAGCTGAAAACCTTTATCGATGCCATCGGCTGGAAGCTGATCTGGGGCCTCAATCTGGGCGACGACAAGCTCGATAACGCGGTGGAACAGGCCCGCGCCGTCACGAACATCATGGGCGACAGATTGCTGGCGCTTGAGATCGGCAACGAGCCCGACCTGTTTCCCCGCTCTGGCATCGTGGCGCCGACTATGGCTTTCCCGCCTGGTTCGCCGACTATCGCCGCTACAAGGCGGCGATCCGCAGCCGTGCTGCCGCATGCGCTCTTCGCGGGGCCCGATCTTGCGGGCGCCACCGACTGGATGGAGCAATTCGCCCGCGACGAACCCGATGCGGTGCTGTTGACCGCGCACCACTACATCACCGGCCAGGCCAATCCGGCTGCCACCATCGACACATGCTGGCCAACAACACCAAATATGACCCGGTGCTGGCGCGGTTTCAGACGGCAGCGCAGAACGCCAGAAAGCCCTGGCGGATGTGCGAGACCGCCTCTTCTCCGGTGGCGGCAAGGACGGCGTCAGCAACACTTTCGCGGCAGCACTTTGGGCGCTGGATTATCTGTTTGTGCTGGCTGAGCATGGCTGTTCAGGCGTGAACATGGAAACCGGCGTCAATCATCTGGGCTGGATCAGCCACTACACACCCATCAGCGACGACCTGAAGGGCCATTATGGCAAAGCGCCAGAATATTATGGATTGCAGGCCTTTGCGTACGCGGGCAAGGGCGATATGGTTCAGGCCGACTGCCAGCCGGCGGCATCAATTGCACCGCCTATGCCACCCGCGATCAAGACCGCGTCTGCGTCACCTCATCAACAAGGACCGAACCAGGACGCCGAAGTGACGATCTCTGGTGTCAGCGCAGAACACGGTGAGGCCATGCGCCTGACCGGCACGGCACTCGGGGCCAAAGATGGGGTCAAGCTGGGCAAGCGCGAAAGCATGAATCCGCAAGCTGTGCATGTACCTGCAGGTAGCGCTGCGCTGGTGTGGTTGAAACTCTGATCATCGGATGCACCAGGCGCGCACCTTTTCCTGTTTCAGGAACCTCTCGGCATGGCGACCCTGCAACATCGCCAGCGTCGCCACCATGCCCGCCTCCAGGCAGGTGCGGCCGGCAACGGTGACGGAGCGCGGCGGGTTTTCCACCGGCCGCCCGCGCCGCGGATCCAGAATGTGGCTGTAGCGGGTGCCGTCCTTCAGGAGATAGCGGCGCGCGTCGCCGCTGGTCGCCAATCCGCCGCCGTCGATTTCCAGAACCGCGGCGGCGTTGCCGCTGCGATCGACCGATTCGATTGCGACGGTCCACCGCTCGCCATCTTCCCGCGGGCCACTGCAACGCAGATCGCCGCCGAAATTGACCAGGATCGGGCTGTCGGAAACCGCCGTGGCCGCCATCAGCGCGCGGTCGACGGCATATTCCTTACCGATCCCGCCGAAGTCGATTTCCATGCCCTTCTGCAGCTTCAGGAACGGCGCGTGCCAGCGCACCCTGCGCCAGCCGATCAGTTTGCGCATCGCGTAAATCTCGGCTTCGGCGGGAACGCGATCCGATCCGTCGAACTTCCAGATGCGTCTGAGCACACCCGACGTGACGTCGAACAGGCCATCGCTGATGCGGTTCATATGGTCGGCATAGTACAGCAGCAGCGCCGTCTCGCCGTCGACTTCGACGATGCATCCGCTCGAAGCATTGATTGCTCCGATCACGCTGTCGTCGCGATAGCGGCTGAACTTGGCCTCGATCCGCCGCGCTTCCGCTTCGGCCGCCAGAGCGGCACGGCTTGCTTCGTCCGGATCGTCGCACTGGATGCGGACTTCGCAGGGCGTCGCCATGGCCTGAAACAGATGCACGAAATCTGCACCATGCCGCGGAATGTCGGCAGCGGCCATCGCGACCTGCGGCAGTCGCGCGATCCCCGGTCGGTGCAGGTTGCGGTGGGCATCGTCAATGGAAAGTCCAGGTGACGCCCAGGATCACCGAGGATGCGCTGATGCCGGCAAAGAGATTCTGGCTTTTCAGCTGCCCGATCGCATTGGCGGGATGGCCGTTGTCCGACTGACGATAATACTGCCCGCGCACATAGATCTCCGATCGCATTCGTCAGGTCCACGCCGACCTAGCCCCGCATAGGTCAGCGCCGTCGATGTTTCCGAGGCGAAAATCCGACGACGCATAGGTCGGGATCGCCTGACCGTTCACCGAGATAGTCGTGGAAATTGCGGCCGATGTCTGCCGGTAACAGCGCAGGTCGGGTTCGACATACAGCCAGTGCGTCAGATTGATGCGCTCCGAAAGCTCCGCGGTTTCCGCCTTGAGGCCCCAGCTGTCGGTGTAATAGCGCAGCGAGACGTCGGTAACCGACGGGCCGTAGTCGAACTTGTTTTCCCAGTAGACGCTCTGCTGCGTGCGCGTGTTCCGGGCGCGGACTCGTAGAGATATTTCAGCGGCTCGCCGCTCGTGGATCCACAACCGAGATGATGCGATAGGGATCGTTCTGGTAGCCCGACGATAGCCCTAGGAATAGTTGAGCTGCGTCAGCCAGTTGCGCGTCATGACTTCGGTCACGCCGAGAAAAAATCCATCTGCGTCTTGCTGCGGCTCGACGGGCTTTTCCATTGCCCGACCATCTGGGTGAGCGGCGCTGGAACGCCGCCATAGGGAAAGGACGAGTCGTACTTCGAAGTTGGCCGTGAGGCTGACGGTCGTGTTGTTCATGTTGAAGTTTTGCGCGATGTTGCCATTGGCCGTGATCGAACGGTAATCGCGCTCTTCGGAGTAACCGCCGCCGAAACCCACCGTGCTGATTGCGCCGACGGTTGCGACCAGGAGAAATTTCCTGCCTGCGCTCGTCGTAGAATCCGCGGTCCACCGGCAGGACATCGGGCGCCGTCGTGTATTGACGACCAAGCGCGGCTGCGGCGATCTGGCCGGCGTCGGCGGCAGCTGGATGACGGTACTTCCTCCCGACGCGCCGCTACCGTCTCGACGAGCCCACGGCTTTGAGCGGGGTGACGAATGTCTGGCGTCCTGTCGGACGGTGCCGCGCCATTCGGCGTCGCGCCCGAGACCGAATCGGCCATCGGCCGAGGTCGACTGCTGGCCGACTGGCCATGGATGGCGAGATTGGCCGAAGGCTCGATCGCCTGCACCCGGCCGCCCGATTCCTGATAGATCAGCAGCGCGCTGTCGAACTCCGAATAGGCGATACCGGAGCCGGTAATGTCGCGACATTGCTGTCCAGTCGAAGAAGTCCGCGCCGCCGCACCGTCGTCAAAACCTGCGCGGCCGCGAACAGGGTTGTCGACACCGCCGATACCGCGCTTGATCCGCCCGGTCTTGCGCCGCTTCAGTTGCATCCGCAACCTCCGCCGGCCAACCGCGGCCGCCGCTGGCGCTTCCTTGCTGAAATAGACATGGTCATCCGCTGCCGCTCGCAGCGGATAGGGATAGCTGCATCTCGGGCCGCGCCATCAGGTCTTTCTCCCAGGGGCGCGGGCCGATCTGGCTGCAACCGCCACACAGCAGAACGGCCAGCAGAATGGCGGCGCGACAGACCTTGCGATTCATGTGCTGCATCCCGGTTATGGCGTCTTTTCCTGCAGCAGCTGCGCCACGTCGGCCAGATAGGCATTCTCCTGGCTGATGACGAAGCCGCTGTGCGTGGCGCGAATGCGGCCGTCGCGGCCGATCAGGATGGCGGTCGGCATGTCCTTGAAATTGAACTGCCGGGCGATGTCGCCCTTGGGGTCATACACGATATTCAGGGAACCCCTGTTCTCCGCAAGGAACTCGTCCGCGGCATGACGGTCACGGTCCAGATCCACCGCGATGATGGCTAGCCCCTCCCCGCCATAAGTCTGCTGCAGATCATTCATCCAGGGAAAGGAGAGATGGCAGGGCGTGCACCACGACGCCCAAAAATCCAGATAGACGACTTTTCCCTTGTATTTGGAGAGATCGAGGGGCTCGGCGCCGGCGGGAAAGGCCCCCAACAACATCAGGGCCGCAAGACAGAACACATATCTTTTCATCACGCCTGTAATCGCAAGAACACTGCTTCGGCAGTTAGCAGTGCGCAGCCGCCTTCATCATTACCGCCTGTCGTCTTTTTGGAGAAGTTGCATGGATGCCGAGAGTGATAATTGCTTGCAATCGCACCGATGTCCCAGCGGACCGGTCGTAACCGC
>CAWHLV010000074.1:0-24152 GCA_963830095.1 uncultured Alphaproteobacteria bacterium | reverse complement strand
AACAGGCCCAGCCCCAGCCGCGCCAGATGAAAAGACACGTGGCTAGCCAGGCCAGGATCAGCAGCGGCACCACATCGCCAGCTCCAGCCATGGGCCACCGCCGCCACGCACCGGCGTGGCTGGTGCGGTATCCGCGGCCTGCGGCAGCATCCCCTGGCGGCAACACCACCAGCGCCAGCACCGGCACCGCCGCAGACACCGGCCAACAGCGCCAGCCAGACCAGATGGCGGGTGGCAGCGCAGCGCGGCAGCAGCCGCATGGTGCCCAGGCGAACAGCGGCAGGAACAGCGAGGCGGTAACACCAGCCCGCGCATCAGCAGCATGTCGGCTCGTCCCCCTCTCCTCCTTGCCTTGTCGATCAGCATTGCCAGGCGGTCGAGCTCGTCCTCGGTCACGTCCTCGCGCTTCCCGTAGAGAGGCCACCACCTTCTCGATGGAATTGCCGTAAAACATCTTGAGCAGGCTTTCGACCGCGCGCCGGCCCATCTGCTCGCGCGCCACCAGCGGCTGATAGACATGGTGCCGTCGGTGCGGTTTTTATATGGCCCTTGCGCTCCAGGATGGTCCAGAGGGTGCGGATGGCGGTGTAGGTGGGCGGATCGGGAAGCTCTTCCACAATCTGGGCGGCGGTGGCCTCGCCCGGCTTGAGAGCGCCTCCATGATCTCGCGCTCAAGGCGGCTCCCTTGTCCTTGGGGGCCTGCTTTTTCGCCATGCCAAAAAATTGGCACAAGCCCCGGAACCTGTCAATCGGGCGATGATGCGATTGCGTCAGACGCGGGTGCACACACCGGCTCGGCACCCGTACATCCGCCATGGCCCACAATAACGGCAGGTTCCCCGCTCCAAGAAGACGCGCGCGTCCCCCAAAGATCGTGGGGCAAGAGCGACAACGCCGCCAAATTCCAGGCCGCGGTTGATGCCGTGGCGCGGATACCCGAAGCCGATCCCGCCATCGACCCAGCCTATCAGACCGTGCCGATCAGCGAATTGTGCCCCCACCGCCCGGCGCGGCCGCCCGAGTCGGAAGGCGGCAAGACGTTCAAGCTGGTCAGCGAATACACCCCGGCCGGCCACGAGCGCACCGCCATTCCGGAACTGGTGGCCGGGGTCAATGCCAATGAGCACGCCAGGCGCACCTGGGCGTCACCGGCTCGGGCAAGACCTTCACCATGGCCCAGATCATCGAGGCGACCCAGCCGCCCGGCCCTGATCCTGGCGCCCAACAAGACCCTGGCCGCCCAGCTCTACAGCGAATTCAAATCCTTCTTCCCCGAAAACGCGGTGGAATATTTCGTCAGCTATTACGACTATGACCAGCCCGAAGCCTATATCCCGCGCTCCAGACACCTATATCTTAAAACAACTCCTCGGCGAATGAGGATATCGACCGCATCCGCCATTCGGCGACGCGGGCGATTTTGGAGCGCGACGATGTGATCATCGTGGCGTCGGCGTCGGGGGATCCACGGCATCGGCTCGGTGGAGACCTATTCCGGGACCGCGTGGACCGCGGCGACAGGATCGACCGCGATGCCGCGATCCAGAATTCCGGTGGCGCTGCAATACCGGCGCAATGACGACAACTTCGACCCGCGGCGCCTTTCGGGTGCGCGGCGACATCATCGACATCTTCCCGGCGCACCAGGAAGACGCGCCTGGCGGGTCGAGCTGTTCGGCGATGTGGTGGGTCTCCATCACCGAGTTCGATCCGTTCACCGGGCACAAGGCGGGCGTGCTGGATGCGATCAAGATTTACGCGAACACCCATTATGTGACGCCGCGCCCGACCTTACAGCAGGCGATGAAAGGCATCAAGGCCGAGCTGGTTCATACCCTGGCCGACTTCCGCGCCAAGGGAAAACTGCTGGAGTCCCAGCGCCTGGAACAGCGCACCACCTTCGATCTGGAGATGATCGAGGCCACTGGCAGTTGCGCCGGCATCGAGAATTATTCGCGCTGGCTGACGGGCCGCAAGGCGGGCGAGCCGCCGCCCACCTTGTTCGAATATCTGCCCGACAATGCGCTGGTGTTCTGCGATGAAAGCCATGTCAGCGTGCCCCAGATCGGCGGCATGTACAAAGGCGACTATCGCCGGAGGTTCACTCTGGCCGAATATGGCTTCCGCCTGCCGTCGGCGCACTCGACAACCGGCCGCTGAAATTCGAGGAATGGGACGCGATGCGGCCGCAGTCGGTCTATGTCAGCGCCACGCCCGGCAACTGGGAGATGGAGCGCACCGGCGGCATCTTCACCGAACAGGTGATCCGGCCCACCGGACTGATCGACCCCCTGTCGAGATCAGGCCGGTGGAAAGCCAGGTCGATGACCTGATCGCGGAATGCCACCTCATTGCCAAGCGCGGCTATCGCGCTTTGGTCACGACCCTGACCAAGAAGATGGCGGAAGACCTGACCGAATATATGCACGACCAAGGCATCCGCGTGCGCTACATGCACAGCGACGTGGAGACGCTGGAGCGCATCGAGATCATCCGCGATCTGCGGCTTGGTGCTTTTGACGTGCTGATCGGCATCAACCTGTTGCGCGAGGGGCTGGACATTCCCGAATGCGGGCTGGTCGCTATTCTGGACGCCGACAAGGAAGGCTTCCTGCGCAGCGAGACTTCGCTGATCCAGACCATCGGGCGGGCGGCGCGCAATATCGACGGCAAGGTGATCCTGTATGCCGACCGGATCACCGGCTCGATGGAGCGGGCGATGGCGGAGACCAACCGCCGCCGCACCAAGCAGGAGGCCTACAACAAGGAGCATGGCATCACGCCGGCCAGCGTGAAGCGCAACATCGCCGACATCATGGGCTCGATGTACGAGAAGGACCATGTGACGGTGGGCGCCGGCCTGGAGGAAGAGGGCCGCGAATTCGTCGGCCACAACATCAAGGCGGCGATCGCGGAGATCGAGAAGAAGATGCGCGTCGCCGCCGCCGACCTGGAATTCGAGGAAGCCGCCCGGCTGCGCGACGAGCTGAAACGCCTGCAGACCACGGCGCTGGCGATTGCCGATGATCCCTTTGCGCGCCAGTCGGACGTGGCCAAGGCCAGCTTCGACGCCGAGATCACCTATTCCAGCGAGGAAGGGCCATCCAGGCCGATCCCCTCGCCCCGGACGAAGAAAAGCCGCGGCAAGCGTCTGGACCGCCCTGGCCGGCCGAAGACGTTCGGCTCAAGAGCGCGTTAAGCTCTGTTACCCCGAAGCTCCGAATGCCATCCCCGGCCGAGCGCCGCGTGCGGCGCGAGGGGAAGGGGACCCAGGTGGACGGATCAGGCCCAGTCTTTCCACCTGGGTTCCCTTCCCTCGCCTCGCGCTGTCGCGCGCGGCTCGCCGGGAATGACATATGGTGGGTGACCACTCCCTGTGGAACCCCTCACCGCCGCCACTCGTTATCGCCAGCAAGCCTTTTGTGAAAGCTGGCCTCATGTCCGCCTTTGCCCTGTATGTGTTCGGTTTTATCGTCTTTGTGGCGGGCGTGCTCTATGCCGAGCATCTGCTGCATGTGCCGCAGACCTGGGTTCTGGTCAGTGGCCTTGTGATGCTGGGCCTGGGCGTCATGACCGCCGTCTCCCACACCAAGCGCCGCGACCCGCCCAGCGAAGCGCCACCCGCGCCGTAAGCGCCGCGCACCAGTCACCTCTGTCATTCCCGCGCAAGCGGGATTCGACCGCCGCTGCTCCGACCCCGGAGCGGCGTAATCATGTTAGAACGCTCACCATGTCCCGCGCCTTTGTAAAAGAAACCGCCGAGTTAGCCGCGCCACCAGAGAGAATGGTGGACGACGGCCCCAACCTCGTCACGCTTGAGGGCCTGGCCCAGATCGAAGGCCATATCGCCCGCATCGAAGCCAGCATGAAGACCGAAACCAATGTGCTGCTGCGCGAAACCCTGGCCCGCGACCTGCGTTATTGGGAAATCAAACAGGCATCCGCCAAAATTGTTGAACCCATCCAGGACGTCCGCGTGGCGTTCGGCTCGACCGTCACCATCCAGCGCAAGGGCCGCACCCAGACCTTCCGCATTGTCGGTGTCGATGAAGCCGATGCTTCCAAGGGCTTGATTTCATTCCGATCGCCACTAGCAACAGCCATTCTGGGTAGCCGGGAAGGCGACCGATCTAATTCCGGCGAACCGCTAGGCGACATCGAAATTATCGGAGTTGGCTGACCCCTTGTCGCTGACAAGTGACTTGCTATGTTTCTAGCACTCGCTAACCTATCGGCGTGCAATAACGAAACTGGGGTATTATGGCCGTTGATCTAGGGTTGGCCTTAGTCGGTCGGGCTTTTTCCTGAAACACTGCCACCCTGTTTTACGTCATCAGGCCTCGAAGATTTTTTGGCCACCAATAGAGTTGCTGTCAACGCTCAGCGTATCGACAAAAAGCGGATTCCATCTAAGCTTACTCGCTATAGCTGCACTAAAAACAATTGGACCCGTCGCGCGTTCGCGACTCCAACCCCCATTAATTATCTCTATATCGCGGAATTTCTGAACGAACACCGCCCGTTAATTGAAAAGAACTTTTCTAAGAAAACCAAAATATCTGCGAGCTTACCTTCGATTGAAGAAGCGCCAAACTCGACCGATTTAGCGCCGCTGCGGCTCCGCATTTCGATTTTATCGAGCCTTACTTACTGCGCTTTATTCATCATTTCCCTCATGCCATTGACTACCTTGACGGAACGTACCAAATATGATACATACTCAATCCAAGTGACAAAACTCAAGAAAATCACGGCCGTCTTCTTCGCGACCGAAGCAGGTGCCGAGCCGGTTCGTGATTGGCTGAAAGGCCTGAGCAAGGCGGATCGTGTCAGGATCGGTGGAGATATATGCACTGTTGAGCTGGGCTGGCCCATTGGCATGCCGGTATGCCGCCCGTTGGGAAACGGACTTTATGAGGTACGACGATGTTGAGTGATTTTATAGCGCGCGTCGTATTTGGAATTGAAGGTGACGAAATGCTTCTTCTGCATGGGTTTATCAAGAAATCCCAGAAGACGCCGAAAGATGACTTGGCCATGGCGCGCAAACGGCTGAAGCAATATCGGAGCAAGACTTAAAATGGCAAAGAAGAACCCCCATCGCGGCTCGCGGTTTGAAGACTTTCTCGCGGAGGACGACATCTTTAAGGCCACGACCTTGGTGGCCACCAAGCGCGTGCTGGCATGGCGCATTGCCGAACTGATGAAAAAACAGCATGTGACAAAGGCCGCGCTGGCAAAGCGGATGAAGACAAGCCGCGCCGCCCTGGATCGATTGCTGGATGATGAAAATACATCGGTGACCTTGCAGACGATGGGGACGGCTGCCGTGGCGCTTGGTCAGGAATTGACGATCACGCTCAGAAACGCGGCTTAAAGCAGCCCCTCCACCGTCTCCCCCGGCCGGCACAGCCTGGCGCCATTGGGCGTCACGACAATCGGCCGATTGAGCAGTATCGGGTGGGCCGCCATCGCCGCCAGCAGGCAGTCGTCGTCGCGGC
This sequence comes from uncultured Alphaproteobacteria bacterium, assembly GCA_963830095.1. Lineage (GTDB taxonomy): Bacteria > Pseudomonadota > Alphaproteobacteria > Micropepsales > Micropepsaceae > Rhizomicrobium. The sequence continues at coordinate 18,651 of CAWHLV010000074.1, read as the reverse complement.
CCGCCAATCCCATCTCGGCATAGATGGGCTCGTTGGTGCGGATCACGTCTGTCACCCGCGCCTTCATCTGGTCATGGATCAGGTGGCGCAGCTCATTGGGGGTGAGCGGCGATTTCAGATATTCGATGATGTGGGGCTCGGTGCCGTGGGCGCGGATGAGCTCCAGCGCCTTGCGCGAATTGGAGCAGTTTGGATTATGATAGATAGTTACTTTCATGGCGCGTCCTCCGGGACGAAGTCTACGCCCGGCATGCGACGGCATCACGCCGGAACCTCAGGCAAGGCGATTATGACAAGGCCCGGCGGTCGCGGTTTGCGCTGCCGCAAGGAATCTCAGCGGCCTGAGCGATTGTCAGCAACCTGCGCGCGCAGGCCGCTCGCCCAAACTCGCGGCGTTCGCGGCTTTCGCTGGTCCATCGGCCCGGCTCACACGCATTCCGCGTGTCGCCGCTCCTCCCGGTTCGGGACATGGCAGCCATGTTGCCAACCCCGGGCCGGGGGCGTATTGTCGCGCCCACGTGGAGTTACGGCCCGTTACAGAGAAGCGCACCTAGACTATCCCTGCCCGCCTTGAGTGCGCGCCTGGACGACGGTTGAACTTCCTTCCCTGCAACTCCGAACCCCCGTTCCGCGCCGGCATTCCGCCGTCGCGGAAATCTTTGCAGGAACTGTTACATGACTATCGGAACCGTGAAATTCTTCAATACCTCCAAGGGCTTTGGCTTCATCGCGCCGGAAGGCGGCGGCAAGGACGTGTTCGTCCACGCCACTGCCGTGGAAGCGGCGGGTCTGCGCTCGCTGAACGAAGGCCAGAAGGTCTCGTTCGACATCGTGCCGGACGCCCGTGGCGCCAAGGCTGCGAACCTGAAGGCCGTCTAACGGTTTCGAAGTTTCGCGAATACAGAAGCGCCGGTGGGTCACTCCACCGGCGCTTTTATTTTGGTCGCGCCGGGAGGCGCTTCGCGTTCCCGGTCGCTCCGGTGGTCGCGTTTTATTGCCCAGCGGGCACAGACGGCGGGCCGGACGGCGCCTTGAAGGTGATGGTGATTTCCTTCTGGGCGCTGCCGCTGGTGAAGGTCGCGCTGTGGCTCTGGCCGCTGCCGCCGATCAGGGTCGCGGTCGCGGTGTATTTGCCGGGCGGAGCCTTGAACAAGATCCAGGGCGCGTCGCAATCGGTCTCGACCAGCGGCTGGCCGCCCTTGCTGAGCGCGATATGCGCATTGGCCAAGTCGGCGCCGCCGGCCGTGGCCAGCACGATCTTGACCGGATAGTCCTTCCAGCGTGGATCGTCCTTGGCCGAGCCGACGCCGGTGCAAACCGTCTCAACCCCGTTGATGCTGGTGGGCGTGTCCTGCACCGCGAGTGCGCGGGTGGCGGTGAAGGCCGCAATCACGGAAAACACGGTGACGGTGCTGATCAGGAAAAGGCGCATTCTGAAATCTCCCTATTCCCCTTCGCACTCCCCCTTGCACAAAGCGCGGACGGCTTCCGGGTTCCCCCGGTTCCATGGCAATGTGCCGGTGTTGGGGGACGCATAAGAAAATTTCATTGCATTGCAGCAGTTCTGCTGGCGCTGGCCGCGCCGGCTGATGCCGCGCAGAAGGCCCATGCCATCGCCCATCTGAAGAACCTGGAAGGCAAGCCGGTCGGGCAAGTGGATTTCGCCGCCGTCAATCGCGGCGTGCTGGTCACCTTCGATCTGCACGATTTGCCGCCGGGCGCGCACGCCATCCATCTGCACACATCGGGCAATTGCGACGCAAAGTCCGACTTCACCGCGGCCGGGCCGATCCTGACCCTGATCCCCGGCAAGCAACATGGCTATCTGGCCGAAGGCGGCCCGGAGGCCGGCGACCTGCCCAACCAGTTCGCCGGCGCCGATGGCCGTCTGCATGCCAGCGTGCTGGCCAATGGCTTCGGGCTGGGCAACAATGGCAAGCGCTCGATCTTCGACCGCGACGGGGTCGCCATCATCGTCGATGCCCGGGCCGACGATTACCGCACCCAGCCCCTGGGCAATGCCGGCGACCGCATCGCCTGTGGCGTGGTGATGCGCACCGCCGGGCCGAAAGCGCGGCGCAAAAAGCCTCATTAATGAGGTTATGGCCGGCCGGGTGGTAAGCCCGGAACCGCCATGATATTGCGGACCCCATGGGATTGGAAAAGCCGCAATCGCTGGCCCTGCGCGACCTGATTGAGGCCGATGCCCTGCGCCATGCCTTGACCGCGCTGGCGAAAGAGACCGGCGATCCCGGCACCCTGCGCAAATCGGGACTGATCCTGATCAAGGCCGCCTTCCTGCAAGGCCGCGAGAAGGTGAAATACGCCGTCCAGAAGGAAGGCCTGCCGGGCCTGGCCGCGGCCCGCGCCCTGTCGCTGTTGCAGGACACCATCATCCAGGTGATCTACGACTTCGCCACCAAGCATGTCTATTACGCCCAGAACCCGTCGAGCGCCGAACGCATCGCGGTGGTGGCGACCGGCGGCTATGGCCGCGGCGAGCTGGCGCCGGGATCGGACATCGATCTTCTGTTCCTGCGCCCCTTCAAGCAGACGCCCTGGGGCGAAAGCGTCATCGAATTCATTCTCTACATGCTGTGGGATCTGGGGCTGAAGGTCGGCCACGCCACCCGCAGCCTGGCCGAGAGCGTGCGCCTGGCCAAGCTGGACATCACCATCCGCACCGCAATTCTTGAGACGCGCTTCATCTGGGGCGACAAGGGGCTTTACGAAGAGCTGCGCAAGAAATTCTGGAACGAGGTCGCCACCGGCAACGGCCGCGACTTTGTCGAAGCCAAGCTGACCGAGCGCAGCCTGCGCCATGGGCGCCAGGGCGAAAGCCGCTATCTGGTCGAGCCCAACATCAAGGAAGGCAAGGGGGGCTTACGCGACCTGCAGACCCTCTACTGGATCGGCAAGTATCTCTATCATGTCGACGATGCCGCCGATCTGGTCGAGCATGGCGTTTTCACCCGCGACGAATACAAGACCTTCCAGAAGGCGGAAGCCTTTCTGTGGAATGTGCGCGTGCACCTGCATTACCTTTTGGGCCGCGCCGAGGAGCGGCTGAGCTTTGACGTGCAGCCGGGGCTGGCCACCGAACTGGGCTATGTGAACCCGGAAAAGCCGCGCCGGGCGGTGGAAGCCTTCATGCGCGCCTACTTCCTGGTGGCCAAGGATGTCGGCGATCTGACCCGCATCTTCTGCGCCGCACTTGAGGAACAGCACAGAAAGCCGCGCCCTTCGTTGTCGCGCATGCTGCCGGGGTTTCTCAAAGCCCGCAGTCCCAATGACGATTTCTATGTCGAGAATGGCCGGTTGAATGTCGATCCCGCCATCTTCCGCGCCGACCCGGCCAACATCCTGCGGCTGTTCCACATCGCCGACAGCAAGGGCGTGGACATCCATCCCCATGCGCTGCGCACCGTCACCCGCTCGCTGGACCTGATCACCGACGAGGTGCGGGGCAATGCCAGCGCCAACCAGGCCTTTCTGGAAGTGCTGACCTCGCGCCACGATCCGGAACGGGCGCTGCGCCTGATGAACGAGGCGGGCGTCTTGGGCCGCTTCATCCCGGAATTCGGCCATGCCGTGGGCCTGATGCAGTTCAACATGTATCACCATTATACGGTGGACGAGCATCTGATCCGCGCCGTGGGCAATGTGGCGGCAATCGAGCGCGGCGACCTGAAGACGGAAAGTCCGGTCTCCAGCGAGATCGTCAAGCGCATCCAGTCGCGCAATGCGCTGTACTGCGCCATCCTGCTGCATGACGTGGCCAAGGGCCTGCCCGGCGATCACAGCGATGTCGGCGCGGCGATTGCCCAGAGCCTGTGCCCGCGCCTGGGTCTGTCGGCCAACGACACCTCCGCCGTCGCCTGGCTGGTCAAGAACCATCTGGTGATGAGCGACACCGCCCAACGCCGCGATGTCTCCGATCCCAAGACGGTGCGCGATTTCGTCGACATGGTGCAGTCGCCGGAGATGCTGCGCCTGCTGCTGGTGCTGACCGTCGCCGACATTCGCGCCGTGGGGCCCGGGGTGTGGAACGGCTGGAAGGGCCAGTTGCTGCGCGAACTTTATTATGCGGCCGAGAATATGATGACCGGCGGCGATCAGGTGCCGTCACGGTCCAACCGCGTCGCCGCCGCCAAGGGTGCGCTGGAAGAACGGCTCACCGATTTCACACCCGCCCAACGCGAGCGGGAGATGGGCCGTCATTACGACAATTACTGGCTGGCCTTCGAACCCGAGGAACTGGAGCGTCACGCCCGGCTCACCGCCAAGGCCGATGCCGAAAACCAGCTCTTGGTGCTGGAGACCAGCACCAACGCCTTCCGCGCCATCACCGAGATCATCCTCTACACCCCGGACAATGCCGGACTTTTCTCGCAATTCGCCGGCGCCATCGCCATGGCGGGCGGTTCGATCGTGGACGCCAAGGCCTTCACCACCTCCGACGGTTTCGCGCTGGACGTATTTTCGGTGCAGGACGCCGAAGGCGAGGCCTTCAGCGATCCCGAGCGGCTGGGCCGCCTGCGCCAGACCATCGAAAAGACCCTGCGCGGCGAGATCCGCCCGCGCCGCGAGCTGGCCCGCAAGGTGTTCCGCAGCCGCGCCAGCGCATTCAGCATCCGGCCCAAAATCCATTTCGACAATGAGGCCTCGCGCATTGCCACCGTCATCGAAGTCGAATGTCTGGACCGGCCCGGCCTGCTCTATGACATCACCCAGGCGTTCTTCGAGGCGGGGCTTTCCATCTCCACCTCCATGGTGGCGACCTATGGCGAGCGGGCGATAGACGTCTTTTATGTGCGCGACGGCTTTGGCCACAAGATCGTGCATCCGGCGCGGCTTGAGGCGGTGGAGCAGCGGCTGATGGCGCGCTTTCGCCAGCGCCTCTTGAAGCCGCTACGTCCGCCAAGGCATAAGGCCGTTATGAGTCATAAACCTCTCGTTCTTTCGGGCATGCAGCCCACCAACACGCTGCATCTGGGCAATTATCTGGGCGCGCTGAAAAACTGGGTGCGCCTGCAGGAACAGATGTCCTGCCTGTTCTGTGTGGTGGACATGCACGCCATCACCCAAGATGTGGGCTATGGCAAGCCGGCCGAGCTGGGCCAGTCGACGCGCGAAGTCACCGCCGCCTATATCGCCGCCGGCGTCGACCCCCGCCGCTCGCCGATTTTCAATCAGGGCCAGGTGCCTGAGCATGCCGAGCTGGCCTGGGTGCTGAACTGCGTGGCCCGGCTCGGCTGGATGGATCGCATGACCCAGTTCAAGGAAAAGTCGGGCAAGCACAAGGAACGCGCCAGCGTGGGGCTTTACACCTATCCCGTGCTGATGGCCGCCGACATCCTGGTCTACAAGGCCACCCATGTGCCGGTGGGCGAGGACCAGAAGCAGCATCTGGAACTGGCGCGCGACATCGCCCAGAAGTTCAACAATGATTTCGGCGCGCCCGACTTCTTCCCCCAGCCCGAGCCGGTGATCACGGGTGCGGCGACACGGGTGATGAGCTTGCGCGACGGCACCAAGAAGATGTCCAAGTCGGACGAAAGCGACATGAGTCGCATCGATCTGACCGATGATGCGGATGCGATCGCCAACAAGATCAAGCGCGCCAAGACCGATCCCCACCCCCTGCCCGCCTCCAAGGACGAGCTGAAAGACCGCCCCGAGGCGGAAAACCTGATCAACATCTATGCCGCCCTGGCCGACCAGGACCGTGACGCGGTGATCGCCCAGTTTGCCGGTCAGCAATTCTCCGGCTTCAAGACTGCGCTGGCCGACCTGACCGTGGCGAAACTGGAACCGATCAACCAGAAGATGCGCAGTCTTCTGGCCGACAGGGGCGGATCGACCGCATTCTCAGGCAGGGCGCATTGAGCGCCGCAGCATCGCCACACCTGTCATGGATGAGGTGAAGCGTCGCGTGGGCTTCATCACCTGAGGAGCGGTAAAGTCCGGCCATGTCGCTGGACCCGCTTGTCCTGTCGCGTTTGCAATTCGCCTGGGTTGTCGCCTGGCACATTTTGCTGCCAGCACTGACCGTGGGGCTTGCCTCCTATATCGCGCTGCTGGAAGGCATCTGGTTTGTCACCGGCAAGGAGATCTGGTTCCGCATCTCCGGCTTCTGGACCCGCATCTTCGCGGTGGCCTTTGGCATGGGCGTGGTGTCGGGCGTGGTGATGCCGTTCCAGTTCGGCACCAACTGGAGCCGTTTTCTCCGACGCCACCGCCAATATCATCTCGCCTATGCTGGCTTATGAAGGTTTGACCGCTTTCACATTGGAAGCCGGCTTTCTGGGCGTGATGCTGTTTGGGCGCCATCTGGTGCCCCGCTGGGCGCATTGCGCTTCCGCCATGCTGGTGGCGGCCGGCACCTTGCTCTCGACTTTCTGGATCCTGGTACCAACAGCTGGATGCAGGCGCCGGGCGGCTACAAGATCATCAATGGCATCTTCTATCCCACGACTGACCAGATGTTTTCAGCGCCTCTTTCCCCTATCGCTTCATGCATACGGTGGCGGGCTTCTATGTCACGCCCAGCACGACAAAGCCGGTGGTGCATAGAAGCCCGCCACCGTATGCATGAAGCGATAGGGGAAAGAGGCGCTGAAAACGATCTGGCTCCAGCTGGTGGGATAGAAGATGCCATTGATGATCTTGTAGCCGCCCGGCGTCTGCATCCAGCTGTTGGTCACCAGGATCCAGAAAGTCGAGAGCAAGGTGCCGGCCGCCACCAGCATGGCGGAAGCGCAATGCGCCCAGCGGGGCACCAGATGGCGCCCAAACAGCATCACGCCCAGAAAGCCGGCTTCCAATGTGAAAGCGGTCAAACCTTCATAAGCCAGCATAGGCGAGATGATATTGGCGGTGGCGTCGGAGAAACGGCTCCAGTTGGTGCCGAACTGGAACGGCATCACCACGCCCGACACCACGCCCATGCCAAAGGCCACCGCGAAGATGCGGGTCCAGAAGCCGGAGATGCGGAACCAGATCTCCTTGCCGGTGACGAACCAGATGCCTTCCAGCAGCGCGATATAGGAGGCAAGCCCCACGGTCAGTGCTGGCAGCAAAATGTGCCAGGCGACAACCCAGGCGAATTGCAAACGCGACAGGACAAGCGGGTCCAGCGACATGGCCGGACTTTACCGCTCCTCAGGTGATGAAGCCCACGCGACGCTTCACCTCATCCATGACAGGTGTGGCGATGCTGCGGGCGCTCAATGCGCCCTGCCTGAGAATGCGGTCGATCTCGCCCCTGTCGGCCAGAAGACTGCGCATCTTCTGGTTGATCGGTTCCAGTTTCGCCACGGTCAGGTCGGCCAGCGCAGTCTTGAAGCCGGAGAATTGCTGACCGGCAAACTGGGCGATCACCGCGTCACGGTCCTGGTCGGCCAGGGCGGCATAGATGTTGATCGGGTTTTCCGCCTCGGGGCGGTCTTTCAGCTCGTCCTTGGAGGCGGGCAGGGGGTGGGGATCGGTCTTGGCGCGCTTGATCTTGTTGGCGATCGCATCCGCATCATCGGTCAGATCGATGCGACGACGTCGCTTTCGTCCGACTTGGACATCTTCTTGGTGCCGTCGCGCAAGCTCATCACCCGTGTCGCCGCACCCGTGATCACCGGCTCGGGCAGGGGGAAGAAGTCGGGCGCGCCGAAATCATTGTTCAACTCCCCGGCGATGTCGCGCGCCAGCTCCAGATGCTGCTTCTGGTCCTCGCCCACCGGCACATGGGTGGCCTTGTAGACCAGGATGTCGGCGGCCATCAGCACGGGATAGGTGTAGAGCCCCGCGGCGCGTTCTCCCTCGCTTGCCCCACTTGTCCTTGAACTGGGTCATGCGATCCATCCAGCCGAGCCGGGCCACGCAGTTCAGCACCCAGGCCAGCTCGGCATGCTCAGGCACCTGGCCCTGATTGAAAATCGGCGAGCGGCGGGGGTCGACGCCGGCGGCGATATAGGCGGCGGTGACTTCGCGCGTCGACTGGCCCAGCTCGGCCGGCTTGCCATAGCCCACATCTTGGGTGATGGCGTGCATGTCCACCACACAGAACAGGCAGGACATCTGTTCCTGCAGGCGCACCCAGTTTTTCAGCGCGCCCAGATAATTGCCCAGATGCAGCGTGTTGGTGGGCTGCATGCCCGAAAGAACGAGAGGTTTATGACTTATAACGGCCTTATGCCTTGGCGGACGTAAGCGGCTTCAAGAGGCGCTGGCGAAAGCGCCGCCATCAGCCGCTGCTCCACCGCCTCAAGCCGCGCTCGGTATGTCACGATCTTGTGGCCAAAGCCGTCGCGCACATAAAAGACGTCTATCGCCCGCTCGCCATAGGTCGCCACCATGGAGGTGGAGATGGAAAGCCCCGCCTCGAAGAACGCCTGGGTGATGTCATAGAGCAGGCCGGGCCGGTCCAGACATTCGACTTCGATGACGGTGGCAATGCGCGAGGCCTCATTGTCGAAATGGCATTTTGGGCCGGATGCTGAATGCGCTGGCGCGGCTGCGGAACACCTTGCGGGCGCAGCTCGCGGCGCGGGCGGATCTCGCCGCGCAGGGTCTTTTCGATGGTCTGGCGCAGGCGGCCCAGCCGCTCGGGATCGCTGAAGGCCTCGCCTTCGGCGTCCTGCACCGAAAATACGTCCAGCGCGAAACCGTCGGAGGTGGTGAAGGCCTTGGCGTCCACGATCGAACCGCCCGCCATGGCGATGGCGCCGGCGAATTGCGAGAACAAGTCCGGCATTGTCCGGGGTGTAGAGGATGATCTCGGTGATGGCGCGGAAGGCGTTGGTGCTGGTCTCCAGCACCAAGAGCTGGTTTTCGGCATCGGCCTTGGCGGTCAGCCGGGCGTGACGCTCCAGTTCCTCGGGTTCGAAGGCCAGCCAGTAATTGTCGTAATGACGGCCCATCTCCCGCTCGCGTTGGGCGGGTGTGAAATCGGTGAGCCGTTCTTCCAGCGCACCCTTGGCGGCGGCGACGCGGTTGGACCCGTGACGGCACCTCATCGCCGCCGGTCATCATATCTCTCGGCCGCATAATAAAGTTCGCGCAGCAACTGGCCCTTCCAGCCGTTCCACACCCCCGGGCCCCACGGCGCGAATGTCGGCGACGGTCAGCACCAGCAGCAGGCGCAGCATCTCCGGCGACTGCACCATGTCGACGAAATCGCGCACCGTCTTGGGATCGGAGACATCGCGGCGTTGGGCGGTGTCGCTCATCACCAGATGGTTCTTGACCAGCCAGGCGACGGCGGAGGTGTCGTTGGCCGACAGACCCAGGCGCGGGCACAGGCTCTGGGCAATCGCCGCGCCGACATCGCTGTGATCGCCGGGCAGGCCCTTGGCCACGTCATGCAGCAGGATGGCGCAGTACAGCGCATTGCGCGACTGGATGCGCTTGACGAATCTCGCTGGAGACCGGACTTTCCCGTCTTCAGGCTCGCCGCGCTCGATTGCCGCCACATTGCCCACGGCGCGGATCAGATGCTCGTCCACCGTATAATGGTGATACATGTTGAACTGCATCAGGCCCACGGCATGGCCGAATTCCGGGATGAAGCGGCCCAAGCACGCCCGCTTCGTTCATCAGGCGCAGCGCCCGTTCCGGATCGTGGCGCGAGGTCAGCATCTTCCAGGAAGGCCTGCGTTGGCTTCCGGGATTGCCCGCGCACCTCGTCGGTGATCAGGTCCAGCGAGCGGGTGACGGTGCGCAGCGCGTCGGGATGGATGTCCACGGTCTTGTTATCGGCGATCTGGAAAATGCCGCAGCATATTGACGGGATCGGCGCGGAAGATGGCGGGATCGACATTCAACCGCCGATTCTCGACATAGAAATCATCGTTGCTGGACTGCGGGCTTTGAGGAACCCCGGCAGCATGCTCGACACGAGGGCCGCGGCTTTCGGTTCTGTTCCTCAAGCGCGGCGCAGAAGATGCGCGTCAGATCGCCGACATCCTTGGCCACCAGGAAATAGGCGCGCATGAAGCTTCCACCGCCCGGCGGGGCTTTTCCGGGTTCTCATATCCCAGTTCGGCCGCCAGCCCCGGCTGCACGTCGAAGGACAGTCGCTCCTCGGCGCGGCCCAACAGATAATGCAGATGCACGCGCACATTCCACAGAAAGGCTTCCGCCTTTTGGAAGGTCTTGTATTCGTCGCGGGTGAAAACGCCATGCTCGATCAGATCCGCGGCATCGTCGACATGATAGAGATACTTGCCGATCCAGTAGAGGGTCTGCAGGTCGCGCAGGCCCCCCTTGCCTTCCTTGATGTTGGGCTCGACCAGATAGCGGCTTTCGCCCTGGCGCCCATGGCGCAGGCTGCGCTCGGTCAGCTTGGCTTCGACGAAATCCCGGCCGTTGCCGGTGGCGACCTCGTTCCAGAATTTCTTGCGCAGCTCTTCGTAAAGCCCCTTGTCGCCCCAGATGAAGCGCGTCTCAAGAATTGCGGTGCGGATGGTGATGTCCAGCTTGGCCAGGCGCACGCTCTCGGCCAGGCTGCGGGTGGCGTGGCCGACCTTCAGCCCCAGATCCCACAGCATGTAGAGAATGAATTCGATGACGCTTTCGCCCCAGGGCGTCTGCTTGAAGGGGCGCAGGAACAGAAGATCGATGTCCGATCCCGGCGCCAGCTCGCCGCGGCCATAGCCGCCGGTCGCCACCACCGCGATGCGTTCGGCGCTCGACGGGTTCTGGGCGTAATAGACATGCTTGGTGGCGAAGTCGTAGATCACCTGGATGATGGTGTCCTGCAACAGCGACAGGGCGCGGGCCGCGGCCAGGCCCGGCAGGCCTTCCTTCTGGACGGCGTATTTCACCTTCTCGCGGCCTTGCAGGAAGGCGGCCTTGATCAGGATCAGTCCCGATTTGCGCAGGGTGCCGGGATCGCCGGTCTCTTTCGCCAGCGCGGTCAAGGCATGGCGCAGGGCATCGGCCTCAATCAGGTCGCGCAGGGCCAGCGATTGCGGCTTTTCCAATCCCATGGGGTCCGCAATATCATGGCGGTTCCGGGCTTACCACCCGGCCGGCCATAACCTCATTAATGAGGCTTTTTGCGCCGCGCTTTCGGCCCGGCGGTGCGCATCACCACGCCACAGGCGATGCGGTCGCCGGCATTGCCCAGGGGCTGGGTGCGGTAATCGTCGGCCCGGGCATCGACGATGATGGCGACCCCGTCGCGGTCGAAGATCGAGCGCTTGCCATTGTTGCCCAGCCCGAAGCCATTGGCCAGCACGCTGGCATGCAGACGGCCATCGGCGCCGGCGAACTGGTTGGGCAGGTCGCCGGCCTCCGGGCCGCCTTCGGCCAGATAGCCATGTTGCTTGCCGGGGATCAGGGTCAGGATCGGCCCGGCCGCGGTGAAGTCGGACTTTGCGTCGCAATTGCCCGATGTGTGCAGATGGATGGCATGCGCGCCCGGCGGCAAATCGTGCAGATCGAAGGTGACCAGCACGCCGCGATTGACGGCGGCGAAATCCACTTGCCCGACCGGCTTGCCTTCCAGGTTCTTCAGATGGGCGATGGCATGGGCCTTCTGCGCGGCATCAGCCGGCGCGGCCAGCGCCAGCAGAACTGCTGCAATGCAATGAAATTTTCTTATGCGTCCCCCAACACCGGCACATTGCCATGGAACCGGGGGAACCCGGAAGCCGTCCGCGCTTTGTGCAAGGGGGAGTGCGAAGGGGAATAGGGAGATTTCAGAATGCGCCTTTTCCTGATCAGCACCGTCACCGTGTTTTCCGTGATTGCGGCCTTCACCGCCACCCGCGCACTCGCGGTGCAGGACACGCCCACCAGCATCAACGGGGTTGAGACGGGTTGCACCGGCGTCGGCTCGGCCAAGGACGATCCACGCTGGAAGGACTATCCGGTCAAGATCGTGCTGGCCACGGCCGGCGGCGCCGACTTGGCCAATGCGCATATCGCGCTCAGCAAGGGCGGCCAGCCGCTGGTCGAGACCGATTGCGACGCGCCCTGGATCTTGTTCAAGGCTCCGCCCGGCAAATACACCGCGACCGCGACCCTGATCGGCGGCAGCGGCCAGAGCCACAGCGCGACCTTCACCAGCGGCAGCGCCCAGAAGGAAATCACCATCACCTTCAAGGCGCCGTCCGGCCCGCCGTCTGTGCCCGCTGGGCAATAAAACGCGACCACCGGAGCGACCGGGAACGCGAAGCGCCTCCCGGCGCGACCAAAAAAAAGCGCCGGTGGAGTGACCCACCGGCGCTTCTGTATTCGCGAAACTTCGAAACCGTTAGACGGCCTTCAGGTTCGCAGCCTTGGCGCCACGGGCGTCCGGCACGATGTCGAACGAGACCTTCTGGCCTTCGTTCAGCGAGCGCAGACCCGCCGCTTCCACGGCAGTGGCGTGGACGAACACGTCCTTGCCGCCGCCTTCCGGCGCGATGAAGCCAAAGCCCTTGGAGGTATTGAAGAATTTCACGGTTCCGATAGTCATGTAACAGTTCCTGCAAAGATTTCCGCGACGGCGGAATGCCGGCGCGGAACGGGGGGTTCGGAGTTGCAGGGAAGGAAGTTCAACCGTCGTCCAGGCGCGCACTCAAGGCGGGCAGGGATAGTCTCAGGTGCGCTTCTCTGTAACGGGCCGTAACTCCACGTGGGCGCGACAATACGCCCCCGGCCCGGGGTTGGCAACATGGCTGCCATGTCCCGAACCGGGAGGAGCGGCGACACGCGGAATGCGTGTGAGCCGGGCCGATGGACCAGGAAAGCCGCGAACGCCGCGAGTTTGGGCGAGCGGCCTGCGCGCGCAGGTTGCTGACAATCGCTCAGGCCGCTGAGATTCCTTGCGGCAGCGCAAACCGCGACCGCCGGGCCTTGTCATAATCGCCTTGCCTGAGGTTCCGGCGTGATGCCGTCGCATGCCGGGCGTAGACTTCGTCCCGGAGGACGCGCCATGAAAGTAACTATCTATCATAATCCAAACTGCTCCAATTCGCGCAAGGCGCTGGAGCTCATCCGCGCCCACGGCACCGAGCCCCACATCATCGAATATCTGAAATCGCCGCTCACCCCCAATGAGCTGCGCCACCTGATCCATGACCAGATGAAGGCGCGGGTGACAGACGTGATCCGCACCAACGAGCCCATCTATGCCGAGATGGGATTGGCGGGCCGCGACGACGACTGCCTGCTGGCGGCGATGGCGGCCCACCCGATACTGCTCAATCGGCCGATTGTCGTGACGCCGAATGGCGCCAGGCTGTGCCGGCCGGGGGAGACGGTGGAGGGGCTGCTTTAAGCCGCGTTTCTGAGCGTGATCGTCAATTCCTGACCAAGCGCCACGGCAGCCGTCCCCATCGTCTGCAAGGTCACCGATGTATTTTCATCATCCAGCAATCGATCCAGGGCGGCGCGGCTTGTCTTCATCCGCTTTGCCAGCGCGGCCTTTGTCACATGCTGTTTTTTCATCAGTTCGGCAATGCGCCATGCCAGCACGCGCTTGGTGGCCACCAAGGTCGTGGCCTTAAAGATGTCGTCCTCCGCGAGAAAGTCTTCAACCGCGAGCCGCGATGGGGGTTCTTCTTTGCCATTTTAAGTCTTGCTCCGATATTGCTTCAGCCGTTTGCGCGCCATGGCCAAGTCATCTTTCGGCGTCTTCTGGGATTTCTTGATAAACCCATGCAGAAGAAGCATTTCGTCACCTTCAATTCCAAATACGACGCGCGCTATAAAATCACTCAACGTGGTTCGTACCTCATAAAGTCCGTTTCCCAACGGGCGACATACCGGCATGCCAATGGGCCAGCCCAGCTCAACAGTGCATATATCTCCACCGATCCTGACACGATCCGCCTTGCTCAGGCCTTTCAGCCAATCACGAACCGGCTGGCACCTGCTTCGGTCGCGAAGAAGACGGCCGTGATTTTCTTGAGTTTTGTCACTTGGATTGAGTATGTACCATATTTGGTACGTTCCGTCAAGGTAGTCAATGGCATGAGGGAAATGATGAATAAAGCGCAGTAAGTAAGGCTCGATAAAATCGAAATGCGGAGCCGCAGCGGCGCTAAATCGGTCGAGTTTGGCGCTTCTTCAATCGAAGGTAAGCTCGCAGATATTTTGGTTTTCTTAGAAAAGTTCTTTTCAATTAACGGGCGGTGTTCGTTCAGAAATTCCGCGATATAGAGATAATTAATGGGGGTTGGAGTCGCGAACGCGCGACGGGTCCAATTGTTTTTAGTGCAGCTATAGCGAGTAAGCTTAGATGGAATCCGCCTTTTTGTCGATACGCTGAGCGTTGACAGCGATTTATTGGTGGCCAAAAAATCTTCGAGGCCCGATGACGTAAAACAGGGTGGCAGTGTTTCAGGAAAAAGCCGCGACGACTAAGGCCAACCCTAGATCAACGGCCATAATACCCCAGTTTCGTTATTGCACGCCGATAGGTTAGCGAGTGCTAGAAACGTAGCAAGTCACTTGTCGCGACAAGGGGTCAGCCAACTCCGATAATTTCGATGTCGCCTAGCGGTTCGCCGGATTTGATCAGGTCGCCTTCCCGGCTACCCAGAATGGCTGTTGCTAGTGGCGATCGGAATGAAATCAAGCCCTTGGAAGCATCGGCTTCATCGACACCGACAATGCGGAAGGTCTGGGTGCGGCCCTTGCGCTGGATGGTGACGGTCGAGCCGAACGCCACGCGGACGTCCTGGATGGGTTCAACAATTTTGGCGGATGCCTGTTTGATTTCCCAATAACGCAGGTCGCGGGCCAGGGTTTCGCGCAGCAGCACATTGGTTTCGGTCTTCATGCTGGCTTCGATGCGGGCGATATGGCCTTCGATCTGGGCCAGGCCCTCAAGCGTGACGAGGTTGGGGCCGTCGTCCACCATTCTCTCTGGTGGCGCGGCTGACTTGGCGGTTTCTTTTACAAAGGCGCGGGACATGGTGAGCGTTCTAACATGATTACGCCGCTCCGGGGTCGGAGCAGCAGCGGTGGATTTCCCGCTTGCGCGGGAATGACAGAGGTGACTGGTGCGCGGCGCTTACGGCGCGGGTGGCGCTTCGCTGGGCGGGTCGCGGCGCTTGGTGTGGGAGACGGCGGTCATGACGCCCAGGCCCAGCATCACAAGGCCACTGACCAGAACCCAGGTCTGCGGCACATGCAGCAGATGCTCGGCATAGAGCACGCCCGCCACAAAGACGATAAAACCGAACACATACAGGGCAAAGGCGGACATGAGGCCAGCTTTCACAAAAGGCTTGCTGGCGATAACGAGTGGCAGCGGTGAGGGGTTCCACAGGGAGTGGTCACCCACCATATGTCATTCCCGGCGAGCCGCGCGCCGACAGCGCGAGGCGAGGGAAGGGAACCCAGGTGGAAAGACTGGGCCTGATCCGTCCACCTGGGTCCCCTTCCCCTCGCGCCGCACGCGGCGCTCGGCCGGGGATGACATTCGGAGCTTCGGCTCAGAGAGCTACTCGCTCTTGAGCCGAACGTCTTCGGCCGGCCAGGGCGGTCCAGACGCTTGCCGCGGCTTTTCTTGGTCCGGGGCGAGGGGATCGGCCTGGATGGCCCTTCCTCGCTGGAATAGGTGATCTCGGCGTCGAAGCTGGCCTTGGCCACGTCCGACTCGGCGCGCAAAGGGATCATCGGCAATCGCCCAGCGCCGTGGTCTGCAGGCGTTTCAGCTCGTCGCGCAGCCGGGCGGCTTCCTCGAATTCCAGGTCGGCGGCGGCGACGCGCATCCTTCTTCTCGATCTCCGCGATCACCGCCTTGATGTTGTGGCCGACGAATTCGCGGCCCTCTTCCCTCCAGGTTGTAGGCGCCCACCGTCACATGGTCCTTCTCGTACATCGAGCCCATGATGTCGGCGATGTTGCGCTTCACGCTGGCCGGCGTGATGCCATGCTCCTCGTTGTAGGCCTCCTGTGGCGCCGCCGCGGTTGGTCTCCGCGATCGCCCGCTCCATCGAGCCGGTGATCCGGTCCGCATAGAGGATCGCCCGACCTCGATATTGCGCGCCGCGCGCCGATGGTCTGGATCAGCGAAGTCTCGCTGCGCAGGAAGCCTTCCTTGTCGGCATCCAGGATCGCGACCAGCGCGCATTCGGGATGTCCAGCCCCTCGCGCAACAGGTTGATGCCGACCAGCACGTCAAAAGCGCCGAGCGCAGATCGCGGACGATCTCGATCCGCTCCAGCGTCTCCATGTCGTTGTGGATGTAGCGCACGCGGATGCCTGCTCGTGCATATATTCGGTCAGGTCCTCCGCCATCTTCTTGGTCAGGGTCGTGACCAGGCGCGCTCGCCCGCTTGGCGCATCCGGATTCGGCAGCAGATCATCGACCTGGGTTCCACGGGACTGATCTCGACCGGGGGTCGATCAGCCCGGTCGGGCCGGACGACCTGTTCGGTGAAGATCCGCCGGTGCGCTCCATCTCCCAGGTGCCGGGCGTGGCGCGCACATAGATCGCCGCGGCGTCATCGCGACGCATTCCTCGAATTTCAGCGGCCTGTTGTCGATGCACGACGGAGTCGGAAGCCATATTCGGCCAGCGTGAACTTGCGGGCGAAGTCCCGTTGTACATGCCGCCGATCTGGGGCACGCCGACATGGGTTTCATCGCAGAACACCAGGATCGTCGGGGAAATATTCGAACAAGGAGGCCGGCGGCTCTCCCGCCTTGCGGCCCGTCAGTCAGCGCGATAATTCTCGATGCCGGCGCAACTGCCGATGTCCACATCATTTCCATATCGAAATTCGTGCGCGGTTCCAGTCGCTGGGCTTCCAGCAGCTTTCCCTTGGCGCGGAAGTCGGCCAGCTGTATGAGCCAGCTCGGCCCGGATGCCGTCATCGCGCTCAAGCGCGGGCGCGACGTGATTAATGGCTTCGCCGTAGATCGCGACGCATCCAGCATGGCGGTCGTGTGCCCGGTCAACGGATCGAATTCGGTGATCCAGTTCGATCTCATCGCCGAACATCTCGACCCGCCAGGCGCGGTCCTCCTGGGCGCCGGGAAGATGTCGAGGGTGTCGCCGCGGACCCGGAACGTGCCGCGGTTGAAGAGTCGTCATTGCGCCGGTATTGAAGCGGACCAGATTTCGCGACGCGGCATCGCGGGCGATCCGGTCGCCGCGCTCGATGCGTCACCATGGTCTCGGGATAGGTCTCCACCGAGCCGAGCCATAGATGCACGACACCGAGGAGACGATGATCACATCGTCGCGCTCCAATGCTCGCGTCGCCGAATGGCGCATGCGGTCGATCTCCTCATTCATCGAGGCGTCTTTCTCGATATAGGTGTCGGAGGTCGGGACATAGGCTTCGGGCTGGTAGTAGTCGTAATAGGTGACGAATATTCGACCGCGTTTTCGGGGAAGAATCCTTTGAGTCGCCGTAGAGCTGGGCGGCCAGGGTCTTGTTGGGGGACAAGATCAGGGCCGGGCGAAGGGTGCCTCGATGACCTTGGCCATGGTCAAGGTCTTGCCCGAGCCGGTGACGCCCAGGAGGATCTGGTCGGTCATTGCATTGACCCCGGCCACCAGCTCGGCATGGCGTTGGGCTGGTCGCCGGCCGGGGTGTATTCGCTGACCAGCTTGAACGTCTTGCCGCCTTCCGACTTGGGCGGCCGCGCCGGGCGGTGGTGGGGCACGAATTCGCTGATCGGCACGGTCTGATAGGCTGGGTCGATGGCGGGATCGGCTTCAAGCATCCGCGCCACGGCATCAACCGCGGCCTGGAATTTGGCGGCGTTGTCGCTCTTGCCCCCACGATCTTTGGGGGACGCGCGCGTCTTCTTGGAGCGGGGAACCATGCCGTTATTGTGGGCCATGGCGGGAATATAGGGTGCCAAGCCGTTTTGTGCACCCGCGTCTGACGCAATCGTCATCATCGCCCGATCGACAGGTTCCGGGGCTTGTGCCAATTTTTTGGCATGGCGAAAAAGCAGGCCCCCAAGGAGAAGTTCAGCCGCCGCGAGCGCGAGATCATGGAGGCGCTCTACAAGCTGGGCGAGGCCACCGCCGCCCAGATTGTGGAAGAGCTTCCCGACTCGCCCACCTACACCGCCATCCGCACCCACCTGACCATCCTGGAGCGCAAGGGCCATATCCGGCACCGCACCGACGGCACCCGCTATGTCTATCAGCCGCTGGTGGCGCGCGAGCAGATGGGCCGGCGCGCGGTCGAAAGCCTGCTCAAGACGTTTTACGGCAATTCCATCGAGAAGGTGGTGGCCGCCCTCTTGTCGCGCGAGGACGTGACCGAGGACGAGCTCGACCGCCTGGCAATGCTGATCGACAAGGCAAGGGAGGAAGGACGATGACCGACATGCTGCTGATCGCGGGCTGGTGTTTTACCGCCTCGCTGTTCCTGCCGCTGTTCGCCTGGGCGCTGATGCCGCTGCTGCCGCGCTGCGCTGCCACCCGCCATCTGGTCTGGCTGGCGCTGTTCGCCGTGCTGCTGGCGGTGCCGGTGCTGGCGCTGGTCGTACCGCCCCAGATCATGCTGCCGCAGGCCGCGGATACCGCACCAGCCACGCCGGTCGTGGCGGCGGTGGCCCATGGCTGGAGCCTGGCCGATGTGGTGCCGCTGCTGATCCTGGCCTGGCTCGCCGGCATCCTCTTCATCTGGCGCGGCTGGGGCTGGGCCTGTTCGGTCTTTATCGCCTCTGCCGGGACAGCGTGCCATT
>CAWHLV010000073.1:0-20935 GCA_963830095.1 uncultured Alphaproteobacteria bacterium | reverse complement strand
GGAGTTGCAGGGAAGGAAGTTCAACCGTCGTCCAGGCGCGCACTCAAGGCGGGCAGGGATAGTCTAGGTGCGCTTCTCTGTAACGGGCCGTAACTCCACGTGGGCGCGACAATACGCCCCCGGCCCGGGGTTGGCAACATGGCTGCCATGTCCCGAACCGGGAGGAGCGGCGACACGCGGAATGCGTGTGAGCCGGGCCGATGGACCAGCGAAAGCCGCGAACGCCGCGAGTTTGGGCGAGCGGCCTGCGCGCGCAGGTTGCTGACAATCGCTCAGGCCGCTGAGATTCCTTGCGGCAGCGCAAACCGCGACCGCCGGGCCTTGTCATAATCGCCTTGCCTGAGGTTCCGGCGTGATGCCGTCGCATGCCGGGCGTAGACTTCGTCCCGGAGGACGCGCCATGAAAGTAACTATCTATCATAATCCAAACTGCTCCAATTCGCGCAAGGCGCTGGAGCTCATCCGCGCCCACGGCACCGAGCCCCACATCATCGAATATCTGAAATCGCCGCTCACCCCCAATGAGCTGCGCCACCTGATCCATGACCAGATGAAGGCGCGGGTGACAGACGTGATCCGCACCAACGAGCCCATCTATGCCGAGATGGGATTGGCGGGCCGCGACTACGACTGCCTGCTGGCGGCGATGGCGGCCCACCCGATACTGCTCAATCGGCCGATTGTCGTGACGCCCAATGGCGCCAGGCTGTGCCGGCCGGGGGAGACGGTGGAGGGGCTGCTTTAAGCCGCGTTTCTGAGCGTGATCGTCAATTCCTGACCAAGCGCCACGGCAGCCGTCCCCATCGTCTGCAAGGTCACCGATGTATTTTCATCATCCAGCAATCGATCCAGGGCGGCGCGGCTTGTCTTCATCCGCTTTGCCAGCGCGGCCTTTGTCACATGCTGTTTTTTCATCAGTTCGGCAATGCGCCATGCCAGCACGCGCTTGGTGGCCACCAAGGTCGTGGCCTTAAAGATGTCGTCCTCCGCGAGAAAGTCTTCAAACCGCGAGCCGCGATGGGGGTTCTTCTTTGCCATTTTAAGTCTTGCTCCGATATTGCTTCAGCCGTTTGCGCGCCATGGCCAAGTCATCTTTCGGCGTCTTCTGGATTTCTGATAAACCCATGCAGAAGAAGCATTTCGTCACCTTCAATTCCAAATACGACGCGCGCTATAAAATCACTCAACGTGGTTCGTACCTCATAAAGTCCGTTTCCCAACGGGCGGCATACCGGCATGCCAATGGGCCAGCCCAGCTCAACAGTGCATATATCTCCACCGATCCTGACACCATCCGCCTTGCTCAGGCCTTTCAGCCAATCACGAACCGGCTCGGCACCTGCTTCGGTCGCGAGAAGATGGCCGTGATTTTCTTGAGTTTTGTCACTTGGATTGAGTATGTATCATATTTGGTACGTTCCGTCAAGGTAGTCAATGGCATGAGGGAAATGATGAATAAAGCGCAGTAAGTAAGGCTCGATAAAATCGAAATGCGGAGCCGCAGCGGCGCTAAATCGGTCGAGTTTGGCGCTTCTTCAATCGAAGGTAAGCTCGCAGATATTTTGGTTTTCTTAGAAAAGTTCTTTTCAATTAACGGGCGGTGTTCGTTCAGAAATTCCGCGATATAGAGATAATTAATGGGGGTTGGAGTCGCGAACGCGCGACGGGTCCAATTGTTTTTAGTGCAGCTATAGCGAGTAAGCTTAGATGGAATCCGCTTTTTGTCGATACGCTGAGCGTTGACAGCGACTCTATTGGTGGCCAAAAAATCTTCGAGGCCTGATGACGTAAAACAGGGTGGCAGTGTTTCAGGAAAAAGCCGCGACCGACTAAGGCCAACCCTAGATCAACGGCCATAATACCCCAGTTTCGTTATTGCACGCCGATAGGTTAGCGAGTGCTAGAAACGTAGCAAGTCACTTGTCGCGACAAGGGGTCAGCCAACTCCGATAATTTCGATGTCGCCTAGCGGTTCGCCGGATTCGATCAGGTCGCCTTCCCGGCTACCCAGAATGGCTGTTGCTAGTGGCGATCGGAATGAAATCAAGCCCTTGGAAGCATCGGCTTCATCGACACCGACAATGCGGAAGGTCTGGGTGCGGCCCTTGCGCTGGATGGTGACGGTCGAGCCGAACGCCACGCGGACGTCCTGGATGGGTTCAACAATTTTGGCGGATGCCTGTTTGATTTCCCAATAACGCAGGTCGCGGGCCAGGGTTTCGCGCAGCAGCACATTGGTTTCGGTCTTCATGCTGGCTTCGATGCGGGCGATATGGCCTTCGATCTGGGCCAGGCCCTCAAGCGTGACGAGGTTGGGGCCGTCGTCCACCATTCTCTCTGGTGGCGCGGCCGACTCGGCGGTTTCTTTTACAAAGGCGCGGGACATGGTGAGCGTTCTAACATGATTACGCCGCTCCGGGGTCGGAGCAGCAGCGGTGGATTCCCGCTTGCGCGGGAATGACAGAGGTACTGGTGCGCGGCGCTTACGGCGCGGGTGGCGCTTCGCTGGGCGGGTCGCGGCGCTTGGTGTGGGAGACGGCGGTCATGACGCCCAGGCCCAGCATCACAAGGCCACTGACCAGAACCCAGGTCTGCGGCACATGCAGCAGATGCTCGGCATAGAGCACGCCCGCCACAAAGACGATAAAACCGAACACATACAGGGCAAAGGCGGACATGAGGCCAGCTTTCACAAAAGGCTTGCTGGCGATAACGAGTGGCAGCGGTGAGGGGTTCCACAGGGAGTGGTCACCCACCATATGTCATTCCCGGCGAGCCGCGCGCGACAGCGCGAGGCGAGGGAAGGGAACCCAGGTGGAAAGACTGGGCCTGATCCGTCCACCTGGGTCCCCTTCCCCTCGCGCCGCACGCGGCGCTCGGCCGGGGATGACATTCGGAGCTTCGGGGTAACAGAGCTTAACGCGCTCTTGAGCCGAACGTCTTCGGCCGGCCAGGGCGGTCCAGACGCTTGCCGCGGCTTTTCTTGGTCCGGGGCGAGGGGATCGGCCTGGATGGCCCTTCCTCGCTGGAATAGGTGATCTCGGCGTCGAAGCTGGCCTTGGCCACGTCCGACTGGCGCGCAAAGGGATCATCGGCAATCGCCAGCGCCGTGGTCTGCAGGCGTTTCAGCTCGTCGCGCAGCCGGGCGGCTTCCTCGAATTCCAGGTCGGCGGCGGCGACGCGCATCTTCTTCTCGATCTCCGCGATCACCGCCTTGATGTTGTGGCCGACGAATTCGCGGCCCTCTTCCTCCAGGCCGGCGCCCACCGTCACATGGTCCTTCTCGTACATCGAGCCCATGATGTCGGCGATGTTGCGCTTCACGCTGGCCGGCGTGATGCCATGCTCCTTGTTGTAGGCCTCCTGCTTGGTGCGGCGGCGGTTGGTCTCCGCCATCGCCCGCTCCATCGAGCCGGTGATCCGGTCGGCATACAGGATCACCTTGCCGTCGATATTGCGCGCCGCCCGCCCGATGGTCTGGATCAGCGAAGTCTCGCTGCGCAGGAAGCCTTCCTTGTCGGCGTCCAGAATAGCGACCAGCCCGCATTCGGGAATGTCCAGCCCCTCGCGCAACAGGTTGATGCCGATCAGCACGTCAAAAGCACCAAGCCGCAGATCGCGGATGATCTCGATGCGCTCCAGCGTCTCCACGTCGCTGTGCATGTAGCGCACGCGGATGCCTTGGTCGTGCATATATTCGGTCAGGTCTTCCGCCATCTTCTTGGTCAGGGTCGTGACCAAAGCGCGATAGCCGCGCTTGGCAATGAGGTGGCATTCCGCGATCAGGTCATCGACCTGGCTTTCCACCGGCCTGATCTCGACAGGGGGATCGATCAGTCCGGTGGGCCGGATCACCTGTTCGGTGAAGATGCCGCCGGTGCGCTCCATCTCCCAGTTGCCGGGCGTGGCGCTGACATAGACCGACTGCGGCCGCATCGCGTCCCATTCCTCGAATTTCAGCGGCCGGTTGTCGATGCACGACGGCAGGCGGAAGCCATATTCGGCCAGAGTGAACTTGCGGCGATAGTCGCCTTTGTACATGCCGCCGATCTGGGGCACGCTGACATGGCTTTCATCGCAGAACACCAGCGCATTGTCGGGCAGATATTCGAACAAGGTGGGCGGCGGCTCGCCCGCCTTGCGGCCCGTCAGCCAGCGCGAATAATTCTCGATGCCGGCGCAACTGCCGGTGGCCTCGATCATCTCCAGATCGAAGGTGGTGCGCTGTTCCAGGCGCTGGGCTTCCAGCAGTTTTCCCTTGGCGCGGAAGTCGGCCAGGGTATGAACCAGCTCGGCCTTGATGCCTTTCATCGCCTGCTGCAAGGTCGGGCGCGGCGTCACATAATGGCTGTTGGCGTAGATCTTGATCGCATCCAGCACGCCCGCCTTGTGCCCGGTCAACGGATCGAACTCGGTGATCGAGTCCACCACATCGCCGAACAGCTCGACCCGCCAGGCGCGGTCTTCCTGGTGCGCCGGGAAGATGTCGATGATGTCGCCGCGCACCCGAAAGGCGCCGCGGGTGAAGTTGTCGTCATTGCGCCGGTATTGCAGCGCCACCAGATTTTGGATCGCGGCATCGCGGTCGATCCTGTCGCCGCGCACGATGCCCACCGCGGTCCCGGAATAGGTCTCCACCGAGCCGATGCCATAGATGCACGACACCGACGCCACGATGATCACATCGTCGCGCTCCAAAATCGCCCGCGTCGCCGAATGGCGCATGCGGTCGATCTCCTCATTCACCGAGGAGTCTTTTTCGATATAGGTGTCGGAGCGCGGGATATAGGCTTCGGGCTGGTAGTAGTCGTAATAGCTGACGAAATATTCCACCGCGTTTTCGGGGAAGAAGGATTTGAATTCGCTGTAGAGCTGGGCGGCCAGGGTCTTGTTGGGCGCCAGGATCAGGGCCGGGCGCTGGGTCGCCTCGATGATCTTGGCCATGGTGAAGGTCTTGCCCGAGCCGGTGACGCCCAGCAGCACCTGGTCGCGCTCATTGGCATTGACCCCGGCCACCAGTTCCGGAATGGCGGTGCGCTGGTCGCCGGCCGGGGTGTATTCGCTGACCAGCTTGAACGTCTTGCCGCCTTCCGACTTGGGCGGCCGCGCCGGGCGGTGGGGCACGAATTCGCTGATCGGCACGGTCTGATAGGCTGGGTCGATGGCGGGATCGGCTTCGGGTATCCGCGCCACGGCATCAACCGCGGCCTGGAATTTGGCGGCGTTGTCGCTCTTGCCCCCACGATCTTTGGGGGACGCGCGCGTCTTCTTGGAGCGGGGAACCATGCCGTTATTGTGGGCCATGGCGGGAATATAGGGTGCCAAGCCGTTTTGTGCACCCGCGTCTGACGCAATCGTCATCATCGCCCGATTGACAGGTTCCGGGGCTTGTGCCAATTTTTTGGCATGGCGAAAAAGCAGGCCCCCAAGGACAAGTTCAGCCGCCGCGAGCGCGAGATCATGGAGGCGCTCTACAAGCTGGGCGAGGCCACCGCCGCCCAGATTGTGGAAGAGCTTCCCGATCCGCCCACCTACACCGCCATCCGCACCCACCTGACCATCCTGGAGCGCAAGGGCCATATCCGGCACCGCACCGACGGCACCCGCTATGTCTATCAGCCGCTGGTGGCGCGCGAGCAGATGGGCCGGCGCGCGGTCGAAAGCCTGCTCAAGACGTTTTACGGCAATTCCATCGAGAAGGTGGTGGCCGCCCTCTTGTCGCGCGAGGACGTGACCGAGGACGAGCTCGACCGCCTGGCAATGCTGATCGACAAGGCAAGGGAGGAAGGACGATGACCGACATGCTGCTGATCGCGGGCTGGTGTTTTACCGCCTCGCTGTTCCTGCCGCTGTTCGCCTGGGCGCTGATGCCGCTGCTGCCGCGCTGCGCTGCCACCCGCCA
This sequence comes from uncultured Alphaproteobacteria bacterium, assembly GCA_963830095.1. Taxonomy (GTDB): domain Bacteria; phylum Pseudomonadota; class Alphaproteobacteria; order Micropepsales; family Micropepsaceae; genus Rhizomicrobium. The sequence goes on along the minus strand of CAWHLV010000073.1, from coordinate 15,033 downwards.
TCTGGTCTGGCTGGCGCTGTTCGCCGTGCTGCTGGCGGTGCCGGTGCTGGCGCTGGTCGTACCGCCCCAGATCATGCTGCCGCAGGCCGCGGATACCGCACCAGCCACGCCGGTCGTGGCGGCGGTGGCCCATGGCTGGAGCCTGGCCGATGTGGTGCCGCTGCTGATCCTGGCCTGGCTGGCCGGCATCCTCTTTCATCTGGCGCGGCTGGGGCTGGGCCTGTTCGGTCTTTATCGCCTCTGCCGGGACAGCGTGCCATTCGAAGATTCGCGCACTGTGCGCCTGGCCGACGATGGGCCGCTGGCCTTTGGCGCGCTACGCCCGCTGATCCTGTTGCCGCATGAGGCTGCGCATTGGCCGGCTCGCCGGCTCGACGCGGTGCTGGCGCATGAGCGCGCGCATCTGGGGCGCCGTGACTGTCTTAGCCAGATGCTGGCGCAGATCGTGTGCGCCTTCTACTGGCCCAATCTGCTGCTCTGGCTGGCGTCGCGTTCGATGCGCCGTGAAGCCGAGATCGCCGCCGACAACGCCGTGCTGGCGGCCGGTATGCGCGCCTCCGACTATGCCGCCGAACTGTTGCAGTTCGCCGGCCAGGCCCTGCGCCTGCCGGCCGCCGCCATGGCGGCGCCGTCGCTGGAGGCGCGGGTGAAGTCGGTTCTGTCGTCTGCTCCATCCCGTCAGGGCGTGCGCGCCATCGACGTGTTCAAGATTGTCTGGCTGGGCTCGGCCGCGGCGATAGCGCTGGCCTTTGTGCGCCCGGCCATTGCGCAAGTGCAGGAAGCGCCCCTTGCGCCGGTTGCGCCCGCGCCGCATGTCGCGGTCGCGCCGGCAGCGGCGCCTGCACCGGACGCACCCGCAACGCCGGCCAAGTCGATGCATCATCACCATCACATCACCGTCAACGTCGATGGCGACAGACTGACGGATGCCGACAAGGCCAGGATCGACGCGGCAACGGCGCAAGTGCGGGCCACCATGGAGACCATCCGGCCCCAGATCGAACGCGTCGCGATCCAGGTGCGTGCCGACCAGGCCGCGGCACAGGCGATGCAACAGGTAATGCCGCAAGTTCATGCCGCCATCGCCCAGGCCATGGCCCAGATCGAGCCGGCGATCCATCAGGCCTTCGCCGACGGGCACGTGGATGCGAAGGTGAACGCGGCGCTCGACCGCGCCCAGGCGCAGATCGACATCGCCATGACGACTGCGGGCCATGACCATGACAGGCACGGTCCGCATTTCACCTTCCGCTTCCGGCCGCCGGATCCGCCACAGCCGCCGGATCCGCCCGATCCCAATCCCTGAAAACAAAAGGGCCGCCCGAAGGCGGCCCTTTTTCATTCAGAAATGATTGGCCTACTTCGCCGCGGCGATCGCGGCGACAGTGTCCTTGGCGGCCTTCTGCACCGTGGCCAGGTCGCTGCTGCCCACGCCGGTCTTGGCGGCGGCGGCGATCGAGGTCAGCTTGGCCTTCTGCGCGGCGTCGGTGGAATCGGGGATGGCGCCATTGCCAGCCTTGCCGCAGGGATTGCCGGCGGTGGCGTCAAAGCCCGTGCCGGCCGGGCCGACCAGGCAGTTCACGGCGTGCTGCAGATGCTTTTGCGCCATGGCGATGTCGGTCTGGGTGGATGACATGCCGGCATGGGTCTGGGCGGTGGAAAGCTCGGCAGCCAGATCGGCGAAGGCCGGGGTCGCCAGCAGCACGGCGGCGCCAGCCAGGAGCAGGATCTTCTTCATGGGGGGTTCCTCTATTGTAACCAAAAGAATTGGGGCGCCCGGATATTTCCGGACGCCCGAACCCTACTCCTCAAGTGCAACCTGTCAAAGACTACAGGCTGCCCAAATTCTTGCGCAGCGCCTGGGCCTCCGGGCCGGTGGCCGGGGTGGCGTTCTCGTCGTCATCCGCCTTGATCACCGAGCCGTTGAAGCTCAGGCCGCCATAGGCGCCCGTGGCCGAGGTCCAGACCACGATATCGCCGCCACGGGCGGTGGTGGCGCCTTCCGCGCCGGCCGACAGGGTCACGACCGTCAGGCCGGCATTGGCGCCCAGCTTGAAGTTGCCGCCCTCGATGCCGCGCAGGGCCCGGTCGCTGTTGATGATGAAGACCAGCTCAGCCTGTTCCAGGCCGGCCTGCAGGCCGAAGCTGGCCGAACCCATGCCGTAGAATTTGGGGGTGGACCAGCCATGCGCGGTGCGCCGCAGCAAGACCCCGTCGCCGCCTTCAGCGCCGAAGATGAAGCCGCCCTTGACCAGCTTGGGCACGATGTAGACGGCGCGGGCGCCATCCAGCATGGCGCGGGCCTGGCCGAAGGCCGGGTCATGGCGCATGTGGCTCACGACCCGGTTGGCGTCGTGCAGCAATTCGGCCTTGTCGGATTCAGCTTGGGCGGGAAGGGAGATGATAATCGCGGCAACCGCGGTGGCCGAGGCCAGTTTGGCAAATTTCTTCAACATCTTGAGTATCCTTTTTTTGGGAAATCCGTCAGTGAAACGCGCATGCCCGCGGAAAAGTTCCCGCTTGGGCCGGACGCAGATTATCCCAAAAACAGATGACAGGAAGATGCCAGCGAGCCGTATCAGGCGGCGGTGGTGTCGATGACAACCGGCCTCTTGATCAGGGAGCTTTCGCCCTTGATCTTCTCGCCAAAGCCGCTGGAGAAATCGGCGAAAATCGCCGACAGCTCCTCGGCGTCCACGGTGGACGGGCTGCCTTGCGGGAAGCGGTAGCGCCAGAAGCTGACGATATGGGAGATGCCGCCCAGTTTCTCGCCCAGTTCCAGGAACATGTAGGGTGCACTGAGCAGGAAGTCGCGGAAGGTCTTGGGCGTCTGGTTGGCCACCAGGTCGTGGAAGGACGCATCATAGACCGACAGCGACTTGTTCACATGCTGGCCGTTGTCGCGCACCATCTCGATGATGTTGCGGCGAACGGCCTGGAGGAAAACCTTTTGCTCGGGCGTTACCGGGCCGTGTGGCGTGATGGCGTTGATCTCGCGCAACACGCTCATCACATCGGGCCAGAACTTGCCCATCGACCATTTGTAATAGAGAAAGCCGCGCCAGCTGAACACGCCTTCCTTGAAGTCGTTGCCGGTGAGGCCGAGCGTCAGGCGCAGTGGCTCCAGCTTTTCGTTGATCTGGTTGGACAACATGGCCGTCACCAGACGATTGCCGGACTTTTCATTGCCGCCGTTGCCGGCCAGCGCCACCAGTTGCGACATTTCCTGGCTGACGAAATTGTGCATGCGCTCCTGGTCGCCTTCGGAAATGGCGAAATAGGCGGACGACACGTCGATCTCGTTGTTGCGCAGATGTTCGCGCACCAGGAAGGGATCCAGGCTGGGCACCGCATTCAACAGGCGCAGCACCGACATGTCGCGCTCCAGCTTCTCGGGGCTGTAGTTGCCGGCGGCGCGCAGCGAATTGATATAGCCGCGCTGGTCCACGAACAGCGAGCGGCCGCCGGCGTGCAGGTCGGTGGCGTCAAACGGGATGATGATCTTGGTCGCCACCGCCCTGGGGCTGGCGAAGAGATAGGTCTCGTCGGCGCGGGTGCGATGCTTGACCAGAAAACTCTTGTTGATGATGGGCGAAAGGAAAAGCGGCTTTTCCAGATATTCCTCATTGGCCGCATTGTCCGCGGCGATGCGGAACAGGTTCAGCACCCGGCTGGTGGATGCACCACCCAGCGCACTGAGAAAGCGCACGGTACGGTCAGCGGCCACGGAAAATCCCCACGAACTTCCAGGTCAGATGACGGCAGGATGACAGACGGCCCCTTAAAGATTGCCTTACCGTGCCGGGGATGCCGTAAGCTGGACCGCGCTTTTCGCGGGTTAATGACAGGTGAATTTCGACCGTTCGCTGGATATTGCCGCCGGCCGCGAGGTCCGGCTGTCGCCTTTGGTGTCGCGGGTGCTGGCGCCCAATCCGGGGCCTTTCACCTTCCGGGGTACCGGCGTGTACATCGTGGGCGCCGGCGCCCGGGTGGCGGTCATCGACCCCGGTCCGGATATTCCGGAGCATGCCCTGGCCCTCAGGCAGGCGCTGGGCGCGCGCACCGTGAGCCATATTCTGATCACCCATACCCATCGCGATCATTCCCCGGCGGCGGCGGCGCTGAAGGCATGGAGTGGGGCAAAGACCTACGGTCTGCCGCTCGCGAGCACCGCGACGGCCCATGAGGGCGTGGCGGATGAAGCCCATGACCATGACTTCACGCCGGATGTGCGCGTCGAGGATGGAATGCGTGTCTTGGGTGATGGCTTCACCCTGGAATGCATCCGCACACCCGGCCATACTGCCAACCACATCTGCTACGCGCTTGGCGAAGAAGGGGCGCTGTTCAGCGGCGATCATGTCATGGGCTGGTCGACCAGCGTGATCGCGCCGCCTGACGGTGATATGGGACAGTATCTCGCCAGTCTGGACAAGCTTCAGGCGCGCAATGATCGCGTTCTTTATCCCACCCATGGCTCGCCCATCACCGCGCCGCATGCATGGCTTGGTGAGCTGATCGCCCATCGTCATATGCGCGAGGCGCAGATTCTGGATGTGTTGCGTCAAGGCGTGAGCCCGATCGCCATACTCGTGGAAAAACTTTATCCCGATCTTCTGCCCGCCCTGCGGCCCGCCGCTGCCCAGCAGGTCAAGGCACATCTGGATCACCTGATGGAACAGGGACGGGTCGCGCGCGACGGCGAGCGCTACAGCCTGAAGTGAGCGAAGAACTGCTTCAGCCGCGCCACATTGCGGCCGTGGTCGTCACCGACCTCGCGGCTTTCGGCGCGCATATAGAGCCGGCTGCCGATGGTGCCGGCCTGGCGCACCCGGATCACGATGTCGGAGATGCGCCCAAACCAGAAGCTTTGCGACGTCGCCTCAATGCGCAAGTCTTTCTCGCTGGCGTCGACAATGGTCCAGCCCAGCTGCTTCACCGTCTCAAAAGCGCGCCAATAGACCTTGTCCGGCAATGACTGAGGCCCCAATCCGGCATGCGGCTTGGTCAGAAGCGAATATTTGTCATGCAGGGCATAGGCGACGGTGACGTCCTCGCCTTTGTAGCGAATATGACGCTCGCCATCGAACACGCGCGAATTGGCGGAAGGGATTTTCGCCAAGGCCACGAACTGGGGCGCATCTTCCGGATCGGTGGTGGCGTCATGGATCGGCAGCGACACAAAACCGGCATAGACGTAAGACAGCGGCTGATAGAGAAAGACCAGGGCGCCGATCAGGGCGGTCAGCCCCATCCGCTTGCCCGCGCCCAGATTGCTTTTCAGCGCCGCGCGCAGCCACAGGAACGCCAGTATCAGCGACACCGCCCCCAGTGCTGTGGCGGGGATCATCAGCAGGCTGCCGCTCGCATCCGACAGCGTGCCCAGCCGCACGCCGGCGACCGCGGCAGCGGCCGTCAGGACGCCGAGGCTGAGGGCCGCGAAGGCCAGCCGCGCGGCGGCGAGTTGAAAACGCATGGGTGCAATCCGGCTTTGGGCATTTTAAGCGGCGCACACCATAGGGTAAGTTCCTGCGCCTTTCGAGTGTGAGAGCCCGATGTCCGAGCCCAAAGCAAATCTGTCCAACACCCAGGCTCGTGACATGGCCAGCCTGCTGCATCCCTTCACCAATCTCACGGTGCTGCGCCAGACCGGGCCTTTGGTGCTGGAGCGCGGCAAGGGCGTGTTCGTCTATGGCGCCGATGGCCGCGATTATCTGGAGGCCATGGGCGGGCTGTGGTGCACGGCGCTGGGCTGGGGCGAGGAAGAACTGGTCGAAGCGGCGGTCGAGCAGATGCGCAAGCTGCCCTTCGCCCATATCTTCGGCGGCAAGAGCCATGAGGTGGCCATCGCGCTGTCGGAAAAGCTGAAGGAGATGGCGCCGTTTCCGGTGGGCAAGGTGTTCTTCGCCAATTCCGGCTCGGAAGCCAATGACAGCCAGATCAAGCTGATGTGGTATGCCGCCAATGCGCGCGGCCAGAAGGCGAAGAAGAAGATCATCGCCCGGGATCGCGCCTATCATGGCGTGACCCTGGCCAGCGCCAGCCTGACGGGACTGGACGCCTTTCACAAAAGCTTCGATCTGCCGTTTAACTTCACGGTGCGGGCGGAATGCGCGCATTACTATCGCGGCGGCCGCGACGGCGAGACCGAAGAACAATATTCGGCGCGGCTTGCTTCGGATCTCGAAGCCACCATCCTGCGCGAAGGTCCCGACACCATCGCCGCCATGTTCGTGGAGGCGGTGATGGGCGCGGGCGGCGCCATGGTGCCGCCGAAGGGCTATTTTGAGGCCATCACGCCGGTCTTGCACAAATACGGCATCCGCCTGGTGGATGACGAAGTGATCTGCGGCTTCGGCCGCACCGGCAATGCCTTTGGCTGCCAGACCTACAATTTCCAGCCTGATTCCATGTCCATCGCCAAGGCGCTGTCCTCGGCCTATCTGCCTATCTCCGCCGTGCTGCTGTCGCCGGAGCTGGTCGAGATCATCGAGGAAGAAGCGGTGCGCATCGGCGGGCTGTGGCACGCTTTCACCTACAGCGCCCATCCGGTGTCGGCCGCGGTCGCGCTCAAGACGCTGGAGCTGTACGAGCGCCGCGACACCTTCGGTCATGTGCGCAAGGTGTCGCAGCATTTCCTCAAGCGGCTCAAGGCTCTGGGCGATCATCCGCTGGTCAATGACGCCAATGGCGTTGGCCTGATCGGGGCGGTCGAACTTTGCGCCGACAAGAAGACCAAACGCAATTTCGAAGGCGCGAAGGGCGTGGGCGCCAAATGCGGCCAGTTCTGCCAGGAAGAGGGCATCATCGTGCGGGCGCTGCTGTCGGACCGCATCGCGCTTTGTCCGCCGCTGGTGATCAGCGAAAGCGAGATCGATGAGATGTTCGATCGCCTCACCCGCGGCCTGAACAAGACCCTCGACTGGGTAAGGGCCGAAGGTCTGTTCTGACCGTCAGGACGCGCGCGCCAGCTGGCCTTCCAGCGTGATGCTGGGGCGGGTATAGATCAGGCTCTCGCCGCTCCACACTTCCAGCTTCTTGGCGCTGGGCAGCTTCATGGCGTGCGCCAGAATCTTGGCGCGCTGGTCATCGTCGCAATTGGCGGAGAACTTGTAGGTGAGGCCGCCGGTCTCATCGAGATAGCAGATTTCATATGCAGGCATGGGTGCCTCCGAAAGGCTCTGACAATAACTACCCCGCTTGTTCCCTTTTTGCGCGACGCGCGCACGAATGTCGAATGACAATTGGGTTACAGACATCACGAAGTTTATGGGTATTTCGCAACCGCACGGTCAAAGACGCGCGCATGTGAAAATTTCCTCCGCACCTCTTGGTCAGGAGCTTTCCCGGCCCATATGCGTTATCGGGACACCGTTTTCATGTCTGTCATCACAAGGAGTCTCCATGTCCGCCCCCTTCACGCTCGCGCCATTGCCCTGGGACGAAGATGCGCTTTCGCCCACAATCTCTTCGAATACGATTGCGTTCCACTACCACAAGCACCACCAGAGCTATGTGGACACGCTCAACAAGCTGGTCGAAGGCACAAAATATGCCGGGCTGAAGCTGGAAGAGATCGTGCAGAACACGCAAGGCGCGGCCGAAGCCAAGGACAAGCAGCTTTTCAACAATGCCGCCCAGGTGTGGAACCATGATTTCTACTGGCACAGCCTGACCCCTTCCAAGACCGAGCCCAGCGGCAAGCTGAACAGCGCCATCGCCGAGGCCTTCGGCAGCAAGGACGAGCTGATCGCCAAGCTGGCGGAAGCCGGAAAGACCCAGTTCGGCTCGGGCTGGGCCTGGCTGGTCAGCAAGGGCGGCAAGCTCTCGATCGAAAAGACGCCCAATGCCGAAAGCCCCATGGCCAAGGGCGTGAATTGCCTGCTCACCGTCGATGTGTGGGAGCATGCCTATTATCTGGATTACCAGAATGCGCGGCCCAAATATCTGGAAAGCCTGCTGGGCAAGATCCTGAACTGGGAATTCGCCGCCGAGAATCTGACGAAAGAAGATCACGCTGTACGCGCAGCCGCTGAGTAGCGGTGCTTGTGCACCCCTTCGCACCTGATGGTGCTACGGCGTTCGGTTCGCTTGGCTGCGAACCTCACCCCCTCATGCGCTTCGCGCGAGGGGGAGGGCGCGCCGCCGCTGAATAAGGTCACCGGTTCTTAACGCTGGCAATTTTTTACCGGGCGGAAAGCCCGGCGCCGCTATCCTCACGGCTCGATCCGGGCCGTGGGGATTTTTCTTGGGCGCTAGCAGGACATTCGGAAAGCGGGCGCAGGCCGCGCCACCACCGGCCTTCGTCGCGCGGCCTGTAGCTGCCGTCGCGGTTGCTGCCGAGCCGTCGGCGTCCCCCAGCTTTGCCGGCCGGTTTCTGTCACGGGTGCCTTGGTTCACCCTGGTGCTCAGCCTTGTCCTTTCTGTCCGCTTCATGATCGAGCAGAAGGCCGCCACCGATTTCTCCGCACCCGGCGTGCCGGGCCATTTCAGCCTGCTGGCGATGGGTGCTTCGGACCGCACCCAGGTTCTGGTTCATGGCGAATGGTGGCGGCTCTTCACCGCCACCATGTTGCATGGATCGGCCGAGCATCTGACGGGCAATCTCATCACGTTTCTGCTGGTGGGCTTTCTGCTGGAGCCGATGATCGGGATCGGCTGGTTTGCGGCGATCTATTTCACCGGCGGCTTTGCCGGCGCGGTCTTGTCCACCCTGTTCAACGGGCCCGATGTGCTGTCGGTGGGCGCATCGGGCGCGATCATGGCGACACTCGCGGCACTCTTCACCCTCAGTTTCCATGCCGGGGCGCCGCGCCCTGAAAGGATGCGGCGGATCTCTGCGGGCTCGCTGTTTCCCGCCCTGATCCCGGCGGTGACCAAGAGCGGTGCTGTGGTCGATATCAACGCCCATCTGGGCGGGTGCCTGGCGGGTGCGGCGATCGCTTTCGTGATGCTGATCGCCTGGAATGACGAAGCGGAAACACCGCCCGCGCGTTCCATCGCAGCGGTCGTGGCCGGCGTGTGGGTGGCGATGACGGCCTGGGCCTTCGCGGTTTCCGGCAACACCTTCACCCAATATGCGCTGCCGGGTCTGGATCTGATCCCGCCCGGCGAAATGCCCAAGGACGTCAGCGCTCTGGAAGCCACCAGCATGGCGCTGGTGGACAAATATCCGAAGGATCCGCGCGCCCATCTGTTTCGCGGGCTTTATCTTGTGGAACAGCGCGACGTGACCGGCGCCGAGCCCTATTTCCGCGATGTGGTGCGGATGGACGATGCCAGTCAGCTCATGAGCCCGCAAATGCGTGACTGGAATCTGGCGCTGCTGGCTTTCTCTGTGCATTTCCAGCATCGCAATGAAGAGGCGAAGAACATCGCCGCGCCGCTCTGCGCCAACACATCACAGCTGGACGATCGCACCCGGGAGACGCTGGACCAAGCTCAGGTCTGCGCGCCCTAGTTTAAAACCCTCGGGCTCAAAGCCCGCGCGGAGCGCCACCATTGCCGGGATTCTGGTCGGGGATCGGACCGCTGGGCACCGTGCCCGGCGGTATGCCGCTGGAATAGCCGGTGTTGCGGCAGGCGTTCAGCCCCGTGTCCCAGCCCTTATGGTAAGCCTTGTTGCCCTGATACAGCTGGTCGTCGCGCACGGTGGTGTCGTCATGGCGCTTGTTGGCGTCGGGCGACCAGGCGCTGCTGCAGCCGTCCTGATAGCCCGCCTTGTAGTCCGGCGAGCGGCGCACGGCGCGCTCCTGCTTGCTGATGAAAAGCCCGCAGGCTGCGAGCGGCAGCAACATCAATAAAACAACAACCTTGCGCATCACAATCCTGAGATTAACCAGGCCCTTTTACCCCCGTTTAAGCAAAAATGCGCAGATTTTCCCTCGCACGTTGAGGCGGTTTCGGGACGGTTTCATGGAGCGGTCAGAATTTTCGGCCCACCGGGTTCTGGTGCTGGGAGCCAAGTCCCACGCCACAATGCTGCTGCGTTCCATTCTGGGCACTGTCGGTGTGGGCAAGGTGGTGCATGTGGAGCATCCCCGCCGCGCCCTCGAACTTCTCGGCATGGAGCATTTCAGTGCCGTCTTCTGTGATCCCGCGATCGAAGCGGCCGGCGAGCAGCCCTTCATGATGGCGGCCCGGCGGGGCGAGACGATGCGCAATCCCATGATCCCGATCTTCGTCCTGCAGGAACGCCCCCGCCGCCTGGATGTGGAAAAGGCGCGCGATGCCGGTGCGACCGATGTGCTGACCACCCCGATAAGCCCCAGGACCGTCATGACCAAGCTCAGGGCCGCCACCCAGTCGCCGCGCGCCTTTATTGCCGGCGCGGACTTCTTCGGGCCCGACCGCCGCGCCATGCTCCGGCCCAATTATTACGGCTCCGACCGCCGCCGGCGCGCGCCCAAAAAGACCAGGGTCGATTTCACGCCGGTCTGAACACCATCGCGGCCAGGCACCTGCGCCTGGCCTTTGCGGAGAAGCTCTTATTTTATTGGTTAGATCGCGTGCGCGCGCTCAGCGCGGGCCCGCTGATCCGCCTCGATCTGGGCCTTCACATCGGCCAGACCGGCGGTCACGCTGGCGTCGGTATTGAGGTGGAAGAGCTTGAGCAGACCGAGGCCGCCGGCACACGCTGAACCACAATCCTGGCCCGTCCGCGAGAGACCGGAAGCAGCGGACTGAATCATGGCGGGGGAGAGTTGCGATGTGCCGGCGCCCGGGCGTCCCAGGCCGAGATCAGGCTCGTGCGGCGTCAACAACGACACAAGACCAATCCAAAATACGGCCCGGAAAATCATGGCATGCCCTTGGTGCTTCCACACGAGGAGCATGCCGCGGCGCCTGTTGTTGGGCGCTTAGTTGTTTCTTTAAATTTGAAACTAGTTCCGTCTTCCGCGCGCCAGCATCAACCCAATGCTGACGGGATCGCTACGCTTCGATTCAATAACGCGGCGTGATTGATGCGTTTGTGATTAAAATTTTCGGCAAATTGTCCGCAATAAGGCCCTGTGCCGCGCGGGCTGCGAACGGTGAGCGGACTTCAGGACAGAGCGGGAATTGCTGCCTGGGGCAGCATGATGGTGGCGCGAAAGCCCGCACCCGGGCGGCTTTCCAGCTCCAGCCAACCGCCATGCAATTCGGCGAAGGCCTTGACCAGGGTGAGCCCAAGCCCTGCGCCCTTGGAATGCTGGGCGGCCTCGCTGCGGCCGGCATGCTCGAACGGCTCCTGGATGCGCGCCAGATCCTCGGGCGCCACGCCCTGGCCGTCATCTTCCACCACCACCGCGATACCGGCCTCGGTGATCGTGGCCGACAGCGCGATACGGTTGCCGCTGGTGAAGGTGACCGCATTGTCCAGCAGGCTGTGCACCATGGCGGTGAACACGGCCTCATCGGCATCCGCCATCAGCCCGATCGGGCAGTGGTCGGCGTCGATGGTCACGCCGCGCGCGGTGGCCCGCGCGAGGAACGTGTCGCGCGCCAGCCACAGCACGCCGCCTGCATCCACTGCGCTGCGGCGCAGGTCGTAGCGGCCGGCCGAAATCTTGGTCAGATCCATGATCTGGTTGATGATCTTGAGCAGATTGCTGCCACCCTGATGCACCAGCCCGGCATATTCGCGGATCTGTCCCGGGTTCATGGTGTCGGCCAGGCTCATCATCAGATCGCTGAAGCCAAGAATGGCGTTCAGCGGCGTCTTGAGCTCATGGCCCATGGTGCGCAGCAATGTGGTCTTGGCGCTGGCCACGCTGGCGCTGGCGGCATCCAGCCGCGATGCCAGATCGGCGAGATAGGACTTCTGCTGTTCGGCGCGGGCATCGGCGTCGGCCAGCGCATGCTTCTGTTCGGCCAGCGCCGTCTCGGCGCGGAATTTGTCGGTGATGTCGGTGAAGACCATGATGCGGCCGCCATCGGGGGCGGCGCGGTCGCGCACCACATAGCATTCGCCGGTATTGGTGCGGATGGTCGCTGCGCCGGTCGGGCTGCGGTGGCTCTTCAACCGCCGCTCCAGCCACTGCTCCGTCGGCTCCTCCAGCACGATGCGTCCGCTGTAAGCCCCCTGGGCGCAGAGCTCCGGAAAAGTCTTGCCCATCAGTTCGTCCAGGCTCTTGACCCCGCAAAGATGGGCATAGAGGTCATTGGCCAGGATCAGCCGGTCCTTGGCGTCGTAGAAGGCGAAGGCTTCCGCTGACAGGGCGACGGCTTCCTGCAGCCGCGCCAGCTGGGCGCGGGCGGCGGTGACATCGGTCCAGAGCAGCAGGACGCTGCCGTCGCGGGTGCGCCGGGCCTTGATCTCCACCACACGGTGGTTGGACAAAGCAACGTCGCGCGGCGTGAATTCCTCCGGCCTGAGCTGGGCCAGACGTCCGACGATGAAGCTTTTGACGCCGCCGGCCAGCGCCTCGGGCGCGATCTCGCCGCCTTCGATCTCCAGCCGGATCAATTCCTGATAGGTCTTGCCAATCAGGGTCTCGCGCGGCGGGAAGGACCGGAAGAGATAATTGAGATGGGCATTGGCATAGGCCAGCCGGCCGTCGGCGCCGAAGATCGTGATGGCCGAACGCAGGCAATCAAGCGTACCCAGCAGCGCTGCGGCATCTTCGAAATCCTCCGCGCGCGATTTGACGGCTTGATGGCCCACAGCTGTTCTCTGTTCTTGTGCCTGATCTGATTGGGATAATGCCGGTGGACCATTGCCACTTGGTTAGGGGCGCGCCAATCGCGGTGTACGGATTGATACCTAAGGTCCCGAATCGGGCCATGCTTGCACGCTGGCGCGCGCCCGCTTTGCCACAATCCTTGTGGAGAACTGAACGGCTTGGGACGGGCTTCAGGTTTCGTTAAGCTTGGCTGACGAGACTGGCCCCTTATGGCGTGGCGTGGGTAGTGTTGATGTCGGACGGTTCCCTTTCGGCGATGACAGGTTCGGGCGGCGCGCAGCGCCGCACCTTCATGCTGATCCAGGCGGCCAAGGCAGCGGTGGGCGGCGCCCTGGGCCTGGGGTTTTTCGGCATGGTGGGCCGGCCCGATCCGCTGGAGATGGTCGCCATGGCGGGGCTTCTCATGCCCGCGGGTCTGGCGCTTCTGGGGTTCAGCCGCATTCGCCTTTCGGTTCTGGAGCAGATCGGGCTCGGCTGTTTTGCTCTTTTGATCGGCTATCTCGCGGTCCTGACCGGCGGGGTGACCTCGCCGCTGGTGGTGTGGTTCGCGCTGGTGCCGGCGGAAGCCGCCCTGGTCGGCGGCAGGCGGGCGGTCATGCGCGCCGGGATCGCGGCCGCGGCGGCGCTGCTGGCGGTTGCCGCGATTGAGGCCTTTGGGCTGTTGCCGGCATCGCGCCTGACCCTGCCGGTGTGGGAAATCTATGTCTGCTCGGTTCTGGCGGCGGTGGTGCAGGCAGTATTGATTGCGGCCGCAGCCCAAGACCGCCAGCGCGCCGCCGATGCCGCAGCTGCGGAAGGTGCGGCGATGTACCGGTTCCTGGCCGACAATGCGATGGACCTGATCACGCGACATTCCCCGGACGGCTGCATCCGCTTCGCCAGTCCCGCCTCGCTGGCGCTGATCGGCCGGCTGCCGGAAGAGATCAATGGCATGGCGTTGGCATCGCTCGCCCATCCCGATCAGGTCAATGCGGTGCAGGCGGCGTTGATGGAAGCCAGCTATTACGGCCGCGCCGGCACCGCCGAGGCCCGGCTCAAGCACAAGGACGGCCATTATGTCTGGGCGGAAATCCGCTGCCGGCCTGCCCATGTCGGCCAAGGCGAGCCCGCCGACATCGTTGCGGTGACCCGCGATATCTCAAAGGCCAAGGAACAGGAACGCGCGCTGGTGGAAGCGCGCGACGAGGCCTTGGCCGCCAGCCGCGCCAAGAGCCGCTTCCTCGCCAATATGAGCCATGAGCTGCGCACGCCGCTCAATGCCATCATCGGCTTTTCCGAAATCACCATGCGCGAAATGTTCGGGCCTGTGGGCCCGCGCTATCAGGAATATGCCCGGCTGATCCATGAATTCGGGCGCCCATCTGCTCGACCTGATCAACAGCGTGCTGGACATGTCCAAGATCGAGGCGGGCAAGTTCGAATTGAGTGAAGAGCTGTTCGAACTGGAAGACATTGTGCAAAGCGCGGTTCGCTTCCTGAAATTTCGGCCGAGCGGGCGGGTGTGGCGCTCAAGCTCGAGATTGCGCCGGAAGCGAGGCTGATTTTCGCCGACCGCCGCGCTGTCAAGCAGATCCTGGTCAATCTTCTGTCCAATGGCGTGAAATACACCCCGCCCGGCGGCGAAGTGCGGGTGAGTGCGCGCGCTGGTCATGGCATCGAAATCCAGGTGCGCGACACCGGCACCGGCATTTCGAAAGCCGATCTGGAGCGGCTGGGCAAGCCGTTTGAACAGGTGGAAAACGCCGAGGTTCGCGCCAAGGAAGGCACCGGGCTGGGGCTGGCGCTGGTCAAGTCGCTGGCCCAGATGCATGGCGGCGAGGCGGTGCTGGCGTCGGCGCTGGGCGAAGGCACCACGGTGACCGTGCGGCTGCCCTATGCGGCGGTGGACGCCAGGGGCGAAAGACTTTCGACCGCCAAGGTTCTGCCGTTCCGCGCGGCGTCCTGATAGAAGTTTCCCATGATGCCAACGCCGCGTCTGAAAGCCGGCATTTTCGTGCGCGCCCTGATCCGGCGGGTTCAGGTGGCCGGCGCATCCGCCTTTGTGGTGCGCAGCGGCGCGGAGGAGGCCGGCGCCGTCATCCTGAAAGTGGCGAAGCTCAACGGCGCTGTGCTGGTGCTAAACCAGGTGCGCGACGCCAAAGGCGCGCTGGTGTGGGCCCAGGCGCTTGGCGGCTGGTCGGATGAGGCGCGCGCCGCCGCTTGGTGTGACAAACAGGTGAAGTTTGATCCCGACCTCTGGATCGTGGAGATCGAAGACCGCGAGGGCCGCGCTTTTGTCGATGAGCCGATCGTGTAAGCTGCCTGCATCCAAAATGGCCGGTACTACTCCGATTTGAAATTCGCCCAGAGCCCGATATAGAGATCGTGC
>CAWHLV010000072.1:0-30070 GCA_963830095.1 uncultured Alphaproteobacteria bacterium | reverse complement strand
CTAGCAATTTATTTATTCCTGATGTCGTCCGGTTTCGAAGTTCGCCTCGAGCCTGATATCAATGGCATAGCGAACTTCGAAACCGCAAAATCAGGGCGGCCAACAGCGCACATGACCCAACAGCAACTTCTCCAGATTTTCCTGCCCATCCTGATCATTGTGCCGGCGCTTAATTTTCCGCATGCGCCGGATGGCGCGCGCCCGGCCGCTGAAGCTGAACCGGATGTGGGTCGAGCCCGCCATCTTCCTCGCAATCACCGTGTTGGCGCTGCTGGCGCCGCCGCCCGACAATCATCCGGACGGGTTCTGGTGGCGCTGGACTTTGCCTGGCTGGGGCTGCCGGTGTGCTGGGCGCCGTGGCCGGCTGGCACTGGGGCCGCACCATGGCCATCGACGTCCATCCCGAGGACGGCACCTTGATGGTGAAAGTCGGCGAGGCGGCCATGATGGTGCTGGCGGTGCTGATCCTCTTCCGGCTGGGCCTGCGCGAGGGCCTGTCGTGGAAGCCAAGGCTCGGCACATCAGTATGCTGCTGGTATCGGACGCTTCTGTCTCTTTTCCGCGCTGCTGTTCACCCTGCGCAGTGTGGAATGTATCTGCGGGGCCGCTGGGTTATAGCGTTGAAAGCCGCGGCGTAAGGTTCCGGTTGCCGTGGGAGGCCGGGTTTGCTACCCCCGCGCCATGACCAACCCCCGCCAGCGAAGCGGCGCGCCGCCGCACCTTCGCCATCATTTCCCATCCCGACGCCGGCAAGACCACGCTGACCGAGCATCTGCTGCTGCTGGGCGGGGCGATCCATGCCGCCGGCCGGGTCAAGGCGCGGGCGAGGCGCGGCGGGCCAAGTCCGACTGGATGAAGATCGAGCAGGAACGCGGCATCTCGGTCACCTCGGCGGTGATGACCTTCGAATATCAGGATGCGGTGTTCAACCTGCTGGACACGCCGGGCCATGAGGATTTTTGCGAAGACACCTATCGCACGCTGACGGCGGCGGATAGCGCGGTGATGGTGATCGACGCCGCCAAGGGCATCGAGGCCCAGACCCGCAAGCTGTTCGAGGTCTGCCGCCTGCGCGACATCCCGATCATGACCTTCGTCAACAAGATGGACCGCGAAGCCCGCGATCCCTTCGAATTGCTGGACGAGATTTCCGACCAGCTGCAGATCGAGACCGCGCCGATGATGTGGCCGGCCGGCATGGGGCTGAATTTCAAGGGCGTGCTGGATTTCACCGACCAACGACTTCGTGCCCTTCAGCGGCAATGAACGGGTCGAATCACGCCAGCTTGAGCAAAGTGCTGCCCGAAGAGCTGAAAGCCAAGCTGGACGAGGATGTCAGCCTGGCGCGCGAGGGGCTGCCGCAATTCGATCTTGCCACCTATCGCGAAGGCCATCTGTCGCCGGTCTATTTCGGCTCGGCGCTGAAGAATTTCGGTGTGGCGGAATTGCTGGATGCGCTGGCGCGATATGCGCCGCCGCCCGCGCGCCCAGGCCGCGATGGGCCGCGACGCAGAGCCCGGCGACAAGGAAGTCACCGGCTTTGTCTTCAAGGTCCAGGCCAATATGGATCCCAACCACCGCGACCGGGTGGCGTTCCTGCGCCTGGCCTCGGGCGAATTCCGGCGCAACATGAAGCTGAAACAGTCGGGCACCGGCAAGACCATCGGGGTGCACAATCCGATCCTGTTCTTTGCCTCTGAGCGCGAGACGGTGGACGAGGCCTGGCCCGGCGACATTATCGGCATTCCCAATCATGGCGTCCTGCGCGTGGGCGACACGCTGTCGGAATCCGGCAGCGTGGTCTTCACCGGCATTCCCAATTTCGCGCCGGAAATCTTGCGCCGGGTGCGGCTGTCCGACCCGATGAAGCAGAAGCATCTGGCCCGCGCGCTGGAATGCCTGGCAGAAGAAGGCGTGACCCAAGTGTTCAAGCCTGCCATCGGCAGCCAATGGATCGTCGGCGTGGTCGGCGCGCTGCAGCTCGATGTGCTCAAGTCGCGGCTGGTGGCCGAATATGACCTGGACGCCGATCTGGAGCCTCGCCCTACGACAGCGCCCGCTGGCTGGCCGGCGACCGAAGCCGAGATCGAGAAATTCGCCGCCGCCAATCGGGGCGGCATGGCGACGGACCGCGACGGTGCGCCGGTATTTCTGGCCAAGAGCGCCTGGGAAATCGGCTATGTCGCCGAGCGCTTTCCCAATGTGAAATTCCTAAAGACCCGGGAACGACACGACGTCCACGCCGAAAGCTAGGCTGCCGCCTGGCTCTCACGCCAGCCGCGCAGCACGCGGGTGGCCTCGCTGGTCGGCACGGTCTCGAACGCGTCCAGCACCGCATAGGCGTGGACCCGGTCGCGGCCCGGCCGCACCAGAAGCGCAAGGGTGGAAAACGTGGCGCGGTCCAGGCTGGCGCCCTTGCAGGCCACCGCAAGTGCCGCACCGGTCTCGTCGTCCAGGATCTGTGCCGCCATCTTGTTGTCCACGCCCAACACGCCGGCCAGCGCGCCCGCGACATCGCCGCCCTGGCGCGCGGTTTCGATCAGGCTCGGGGTGGTGGATTCGCGTGGCAATACACGGGCCGCAAGCTCCGGACTGGAGTAAAGCTGCACGCGCAGCCGCGCGCGTGTCGCGCCGTCGACGTCATGCGCCGCCTTGGCCAGCAGCGCCTCACAGGCGCCACGCATGCTGTCGGGATAGTCGGCCGCCAGTTGGTGAGAAGCTCCGCGACCTCTTCGGCGAGCGCCGCGCGCAGGGCCGGGCCCTGGTCAGCCAGTTGCAGCAGATGCGAAAGTTTTTGCGAAGCGGCCATGCGCGATGTCCCTGGACGGGGACATGGTGGCGCAAACCACTTAACGTTTCGTTGGTGCTAAAATGCGGGGCAAATCGCGCCATCGGGATTAACAGATCGTAAATTCTGTTTTCCGCGGCATCAGCCGACGATCGCCCGTGAGGCGGAATAGCAAAAGCTCCAGTGGAGCTTTTGCTATGAGCAGGAAATAAGTGAACCTCCGGTGGAGGTTCGCCCCTGCGAATGAACGCCAAGCCGCGTTCGCTGCTTTCGCAGGTCCACCGGACCTGCTCACGCGCATGCGCGCCGCGGCTCACGGCTGCGTGGCAGTCTCAGCCGATAACGGCCCATGTATCCGGATAATACCCATTGAAGGGCGAACGCGACGACACCGTATAGGCGCCCATGGCGTCGAACAGGATGAAGTCGCCATTGGCGATGCTGTCGGGCAGCAGCAGCGGCCGGGCAGCTTATCGGCGGAATCGCAGGTCGGGCCGAAAGCGCGGAACGGCCGTGTCTGGCCACTCAGCGCCTTGGCCTTGCCCTTGCTGTCCAGGGTAATGGCGGTGGGGGGATAATCCTCATCGAAGCTGGTAAAGCGCTGCTCGTCGAAGCTGCCATAGATGCCGTCATTGAGATAAAGCCGGTCGCCACGCCGCAGAACCACCTGCGCCACCAGCGAAACGCCCGGCGCGCACAGCGCGCGGCCGGGCTCGCACATGACCTTGAGATCGGGGCGGCCCAGCGAATTCAGCGCTTCCTTGATCATGTCGAAATACCAGTGATAGGGCGGCGGCTCCTGCCCCGAATAGGCGGCGGGAAAACCGCCGCCGATATCCAGCGCCGCGATCTCCACCCCCGACAGGGTGATGGTGCGCTGGGCGATCTCGATCGCCTGGGCATAGGAGAAAGGCGACAGGCATTGCGAGCCGACATGAAAGGTCAGGCAGGGCGCGGCACCGGCGACACGCACCCGCTTGAGCAGCTTGGCGGCTTCCTCGGGACGGCAGCCATATTTGCTCGACATCTCCAGCAGCGCGCCGCCCAGCTGCGCCACCAGTCGCACAAAGACGCGCAGCTTTTTGGGACTGCCGGTTTCCGCCAGCAGCTTGTCCAGCTCGGCCTCGCTGTCGATCACGAAGTCGGTGACGCCATGCTTCTCGAACGCGGCCTTGGCCTGGCCGGGCAGGCGCACTGGCGCCATGAAATGACAGATCGCTTCGGGAAACAGCTCCTTGACGATTTCGATCTCGCCCAGGCTGGCGGTGTCGAAATGCCGAATGCCGGCATTCCACAGATTGGTGACGGCGATGGGATGCGGATTGGCCTTGAGCGCGTAAAGCACGTCGCCGGGAAATCCGTCCAGGAACTGCCGCGCGGCGGCGGCGAATTTTTCGGGATGCACCAGATAGAGCGGCTCCGCCGGCTTGAGGCTTTCAATTGCCTTGAGCGGAGTGGCGAAGCGCGGCAGGGCGTCCAGGCGGGTCAGGTGCATTCATGGCGGCGTTTGGGGCTTTGCCGGGCCCGGCGCAAGAAAAAAGGGCGCCTCGGTGCCGCGCTGCTAGGCGCGCCCTGATGACAGTTCCGTGGCGATTACTGCGCCGGCGGCGGCGGCGGCGGGCATCGCCGCGTTGCGCCCGGATGGCGGCCCACGGCCATGGGCGCCGGGATCCATGCGCCCATCGGGCCGCCCATGCCGGGATGCGGGACGGCCCATCATGCCCATCATCATGGGCCGGCCCATGTGACGCATGCAGCCAGGCCGAATTCCTGCTTCTGCTGGTCGGCGAGCGAGCCATAGAACGCGGTCAGCGCCGGCTTCTCGGCATCGATGTCGGCGAGGCGCTGTTTCAGCATCGTCTTCTTCGCCGTTCAGCCGGTCGACCACGCTGGGGCGCCTCGCCGCGCTTC
The DNA here is from genome assembly GCA_963830095.1 of uncultured Alphaproteobacteria bacterium. GTDB lineage: Bacteria > Pseudomonadota > Alphaproteobacteria > Micropepsales > Micropepsaceae > Rhizomicrobium. The sequence continues at coordinate 25,371 of CAWHLV010000072.1, read as the reverse complement.
GGGCCGTTCATGGCCGGCGCAATCGCCTTCATGCTGCTTGGCGATGTCCAGGCTTGCCTGCTTCCAGTGCTCGAACAGCGGCTGCTGCGCCGGGGTGAGGGTGAGGCTGGGCTTCCAGGAAGGCCAGCTCGCCCACCTTGTGGGCATACATCCTGGCACATTGCAGCATTCGGCGCGGCGGTGGCCGTCATCGCGCATCATATCCGGGCCGGCGCCGTCGTCAGGCGCCGGCGCGGCTGTCTCGAGCCGGATTGCCCATCCTGTGCCGCCGCCGCCAGCATTACGGGCTTGCGCCCGCTCTGTTCGGCGTGGGCGTTGGTGGCGATCAGGGCCACGGTCGCGGCGCCGCACAGCGCCAGCGAGGCGATCATGGGCAGAAGGGCTTTGCGCATGGGAAAATCCTTTCAAATCGGGGTGAAAATCGGCGGAACTCTATCCGGGCCGCAAGCGGTGCAGCACTGAATAAGGCGTAATCTATATGAACCCGCGATGAACAGGCGGCCGTTTAACGCCCAGCGCGCAATTCGCGGATCGTCTTTTTGCCGTCGGTGGAGGGCTGATAGACGTTGGTCATTTCGCTCAGCGCCCGGTTGAACATCTCGATGGTGAAATGATCAGGCACTTCCCAGGCGTCGAAGCCGACCCGGTGCTGATAATTGACCTGGTCATAGAGGAAATCGCCCACCGCGCGGATCTCGCCGGTGAAACCCAGGCGGGTGCGCAGCATCCGCGCCCAGGAAAAGGCGCGGCCATCGCGGAACTTGGGAAATTCCAGCGCGATCAACGAGAAGTGATTGACGTCGGCGCCCAGCAGTTCGGGATTTTCGTTGGCCTTGCAGCTTCACGCCGATCGGCGTGTTGCGCGCCAGAAGCGCGTCACGGTCTTTCTGGAAGCGCGCCAGCGAGACAATCACCGCGCCATCGGGCAGCGGCGCGTCATCACCGACCGGCACAAAGCTGTCCTGGGCGCAAGCGCCACTCTTGATCAGTCTGGTCACGCCGCAACTGCTCCCTGATAGGCGGCGGTCTTGAACTTCTCCATGCCGATGCGGCGATAGGTGTCCAGGAAGCGCTCGCCGTCCTTGCGTTCGGCGAGATAGACATTCACCACCCGCTCCACCGCATCGGCGATTTCGTGCTCGCCGAAGCCGGGTCCCATGATGGTGCCGATCGAGGCGTCTTCCGCGCCCGAGCCGCCCAGCACCAGCTGGTAGAATTCCACGCCCTTCTTGTCCACGCCCAGAATGCCGATATGGCCGGCGTGATGGTGGCCGCAGGCATTGATGCAGCCGGAGATCTTGATCTTCAGTTCGCCGATCTCATGCTGGCGGTCCAGATTTTCAAACTTCTTGGCGATGGCCTGTGCGATCGGGATGGAGCGCGCATTGGCCAGGTCGCAATAGTCCAGGCCCGGGCAGGCGATGATGTCGGTGATAAGTCCGGCATTGGGCGCGGCGAAGTCCAGCTCTTTCAGCCTGGCGTAAATCGCCGGCAGGTCCTTTTTGCGCACATGCGGCAGGACCAGGTTTTGCTCGTGGGTGACGCGCACTTCGCCGACGCTGAATTCGTCCATCAGGTCGGCGATCACGTCCATCTGCTCCGACGTTGCGTCGCCCGGCACCTGGCCCGGTGTCTTCAAGGTGATGGTGGCGATGGCATAACCGGGCGCCTTGTGCTTGTGCACATTGGTCTTCACCCAGTTGGCGAAGTCAGGGCCGGCATCCGGCATGGTGTCGGCAAGGCCGGTCTCGAATTTGGGCGGCGCAAAATAGGCGGTGATGCGGTCCAGCTCCTCGCGCGGCAACTGAAGGGTGCCCATGCGCTTGAGCTCCTCGAACTCGCGCGCCACGCGCTTGCGCATTTCCTCAGGGCCGATCGTGTTGATCAGGATCTTGATGCGCTGCTTGTGGATGTTGTCGCGGCGGCTGTCCTGGTTGTAGACGCGCAGGACCGCTTCCAGATAGGCGAGGATGTCCTCGCGCTCCACAAACTCGCTCATCACATGGGCGATATAAGGCGTGCGGCCCATGCCGCCGCCGGCAAACACCTTGTAGCCGGTGCGGCCGGCCTGGTTCTTCACAACCTGAACCGCCATGTCGTGATACAGCATCGCCGCGCGGTCGTTCTCGCAGGCGCCCACCGCGATCTTGAACTTGCGCGCCAGGAAGACGAATTCCGGATGCAGGGATGACCATTGGCGGATGATCTCGGCCAGCGGGCGCGGATCTTCGATCTCTTCATCGGTGGCGCCGGCGAACTGGTCGGCGGTGATATTGCGCACGCAATTGCCCGATGTCTGGATGCAGTGCATTTCCACATCCGCCAGCTCGCGCAGGATCTTCGGGACGTCGACCAGCTTGATCCAGTTGAGCTGCAGGTTGGTGCGGGTGGTGAAGTGCCCGAAATTCTTGTCGTAGGTGCGCGCGATATGGGCCAGTTTGCGCATCTGCTTTGACGACAGCGTGCCGTAAGGCACCGCGATGCGCAGCATATAGGCGTGCAGCTGCAGATAAAGGCCGTTCATCAGCCGCAAGGGCTTGAACTGGTCTTCGGTCAGCTCGCCCGACAGCCGGCGCGCCACCTGGCCGGCAAACTGGTTCACCCGCTCGCCGACGAACTGCGCGTCGAATTCGTCATAGCGGTACATGTTGGGATCGACGGGTTTGACGAGGGCGTTAAGCATGGCTTCCGCCTGCTTGCCGGTATGGGGGTGCACGGTGGGGCCGGCGGCGCGGATGATTTCGCGCTCCTTCACCGGCTGGATCTTGCCGCTGTCTTCGCGCACTTCGAACAGATAGGGGGCGACGAACTCATTGCGGACAAGTTCCGCATTGGCGGCTGCCAGGGCGGCGTCGGCGCTGGCCTGGTCGGGATAGACCTCACCATCGGCCAGCATCAGCACCCAGCCGCTGCCTTTGCGGTAAAGCACGTCGCCGTCCCGCAGGCGGTTTGCGGTCAGCATCTGAAGGCCGTGATTTTGGTGCGCCATGGGGCCGGGAAAAACCATGCCCGCGGCGACGAAATCAAGACTTCAACACGTCACAGCTGTAGTTTTATGAGAACAACAAGAAATATTTGTATTATTGCTTGGCCGGAAGCGGGCATAGTCCGCGGAAAACAAGGGGATTCATGAGCGTGCCGCCCAAACCACTGACCCTGCCGCAGCTGGGCGCCGTGGTCGCCGGCAATGCCCTGGAATTCTACGATTTCCTGACTTTCAGCTTTTTCGCCGCTCCAGATCGGCTCAGTCTTTTTTCCCGGGCAAGGACACGACCACCAGCCTCTTGTTCACGCTGGCGACGTTTGGTGTGGGCTTTGCCACCCGGCCGCTGGGCGGGGTGATGATCGGCACTTTGGGCGACACCTGGGGGCGCAAGCCCGCCATGCTGTTTTCGTTCAGCCTGATGGGCGTCTCGGTGGTGGGGCTGGCGCTGACGCCGTCCTTCGCCAGCATCGGCTGGTATGCGCCGCTCTGCGCGGTGCTGTTCCGTCTGCTGCAGGGATTTGCGCTGGGCGGCGAAGTGGGGCCGACCACCGCCTTCCTGCTGGAAAGCGCACCGCTCAACGGCGCGGGCTTTATGTCTCGCTGCAGAATGCCACCCAGTATTTCGCCACGCTGTGTGCGGGCCTGGTCGGTTTTGTGCTGGCCAGCCTGCTGTCGCATGACGCACTGGACCAATGGGGCTGGCGCATCGCCATGCTGCTGGGTGCGGCTGTGGTGCCATTTGCGCTGAGGATACGCGCGCGCCTGCCCGAGACCTTGCACGAAACCCGCGCCCGGCCGGGAAAGCATCGCGGGCCGATGGGCGGGCTTTTGTGGCTGGCGCTGCTGGGGCTTGTGACCTTGGCCAGCGCCACCATCGGCACCTACACCATGAACTATATGACGACCTTCGCCAGTCACACGCTGGGCTTTTCGCCGTCATGGGCTTTTGGCGCCACCATCGTGGCGGGCAGCGCCGCAACGCTTGGGGCATTGCTGAGCGGTGATGCTGAGCGACCGTCTGGGACGCAAGCCGGTGATGATCGGCGGCAGCGTCTGGCTGCTGGCGCTGGTGTTGCCCTGCTTTGCTGCGATGGTGCACTTCCACACGGCGTTTGCGCTTCTGGCGGGAACGGCGGCGATGTCAGCGGGCGTGGGGCTTGTGTCGGCCGCGGTGATCACAGGTCTGACGGAAAGCATGCCGGTGTCGCTGCGTGCGGGCGCGCTGGGCATCATCTATGCGCTGGCGATCTCGGCTTTTGGCGGCACGGCGCAGTTTGTCGTCACCTGGCTGATCGATGCCACCGGTTCGCCCCTGGCGCCGGCCTGGTACATGAGCGCCGCGGTGCTGTTGGGTCTGATGGGCATGGTGGCGCTGCCGGAGAGCGCGCCGTAGGCGCGTAACGCGCTCTCGTGCCAGCGCCTGAGCAACGCCCATTCCAGCAGTGACAGGGCGGCGAATATCGCCACGCCAAGCAGTGCCAGCAGTGCCAGCGCGGCGAAGGTGGTGGCGATCTCCAGCCGGTTGCTGGATTCGGTGATGCGCCAGGCAAGCCCCGTCGCGGTGCCGGAGCCGGCAACGAATTCCGCGGTGACTTCACCGATCAGGGCGATCACGCCGCCGGTCTTCATGCCGCTGAGCAGATAAGGCAGCGCCGAGGGCAGTTGCACCTTCCAAAGCCTTTGCCAGCGCGAGGCGCCATAAAGCCGCGCCAGATCCATCAGATTGAAGTCCACCGACTTCAGGCCCAGCATGGTACTGGTCAGCATCGGAAAGAAGGCGATCAATCCCGCCAGCAGCGCCAGCGTCAGCGTGATGCGCTCAAAGCCGATCCAGATCAGGATCAGCGGCGCGATTGCCACCACCGGCGTGACCTGCAGGATCACGGCATAAGGATAGAGCGAACGCTCGATCAGCCGGCTCTGGCTGAACAGGACGGCCAAAGTCAGCGCTGCCGCCACCGCGCCGGAAAAGCCGGCAATGGTTATCAGAAAGGTCGCCGTCAGCGCCGCTATGAGCGAACTGAAATTGCTCACAAAGGCCGCTGCGATGGCTGATGGCGCGGGCAGCACATAGACCGGCACCTGCCATTGCGTCACGGCCCATTGCCAAAAGCCCAATACCAGGGCTGCGACCGCCAGCGGAAGCATGATGTCGATCAGTCTTCTCACGCCAGCACGCCAGCGCCGTTCAGCGCGTCGCTGATCTGGCGTTGCGCCGCGATGGTTGCGGGCGAAAGCCGGCCGTCGCGGCCCGAAGGCAAGGTGATGTCGGCGGCGATGTGGCCGGGGCGTGGCGTCATCACCAGTACACGCTGGGACAGATAGCTGCTCTCGCTCACGCTGTGAGTGACGAACAGCACCGTCAGCCCGTCTTCGCGCCATAGCCGCAGCAGATCATCGCCCAGGGCGTTGCGGGTGATCTCATCCAGCGCCGCGAAAGGTTCGTCCAGCAGCAGCAGTTGCGGGCGGGCGGCGAGCGCGCGGGCGATGGAGACGCGCATCTTCATGCCGCCCGACAGTTCGCGGGGATACGCGCGCTCAAAGCCTTTCAGGCCCACACGCGCCAGGACTTCCGTTGCACGCGCCGTGGCCTCGCCGGGCGGCACGTGCTTGAGATCCAGTGGCAGGCGTGCGTTGGTCAAGGCATCGGCCCAGGGCATCAGGGTCGGTTCCTGAAAAACGAAACCGATTTCGGGCTTGCCATGCGGATATTGAATGCTGCCGCTGTCGGGCGCCAGAAGCCCCGCCGCCAGCCTCAGCGCCGTGGACTTGCCGCAACCGCTGGGGCCCAGCAGCGAGACGAATTCCTTTTCCGAAACCTTGAAAGAAAGATCGCGCAGCGCCTGGGTCCCGTTGGGAAAGTGTTTGGCGATCCCGTTCAGGCTGATCATTGAAACTTCTGCAGCGTGTTGCGCGCGAACGAAAGGTCGTAGGCCTTTTTATAATCCATGCCCTTGGGATAAATCCCGCCCGCGGTCATGGTGTCATAGAACAGCTTCCACTGCGCGTCGGTCATGCTGCCCAGACCGAAGGCGCGGCCATCGCCACTGATCACCATTTCATAGCGCTTCATCTTGTCCAGCGCCTGAGCCAGGATTGCGTCGGTCATGTCGGGATTGTCCCGCTTGATCAGCGCATTGCCCTTGGACGGGTCGTTCAGATAGTTCAGCCAGCCATCGCGGCTGGCATTGACGAACTGCTGCACCGTTGGGCGGTTGGTGTCGATCCACTTCTGTGGCGCCAGCACCATGTTGGCATAGCCGGGATAGCCATAGTCGGCCAGCAGGAAGACCTTGGGCGTGAAATGCGCCTGTTGCTGGACGGTGAAAGGCTCGCTGGTGAGATAGCCTTCCTGGATCGCATTGGGATCGACGATGAAGGGCGCCAGGTTATAGGTGTAGCGGCGAATTTGGCTGTCCTGAAAACCGAATTTGGCTCGCAGCCAGGGCCAGAAGGCGGTGAGGGTTGCGGCCGAGATCAGCACAGGCTTGCCGCGCATGTCGGCCAGTGAATTGATGTCGCGGCGCGGATGGGTGATCAGCACCTGCGGATCTTTCTGGAAGATCGCCATCACCGCGCGGATGGGAATGTTCGCCTTGACCAGATTGAGCGGAATGAAGCTGTTGGAGCCGATGCCGAAATCGGCCGCCCCGCCCGCCAGCAGCTGGGGCACATTCACGTCCGGGCCGCCCTGGATGATCTTCACGTCCAGGCCGTGTCGCGCATATAGGCCCTGGGCCAATGCCTGATAAAATCCGCCATGTTCGGCCTGCGCCTTCCAGTCGGTGACAAAGCGGATGCTGGTGGCGGCGCGGGCGGGGGATGCAAGCGCGGCGGACGTAGCGGAGATCAGAAAGGCGCGGCGGCGGATCATGCCGCCTTATACATGATTTGACTGCCACCTTCGCTACGCGAAAGTTGCGAGGTCAGCGACCGTCGCTGCGCGCTGGCGGCGGCGGGGCGTTGTCGTCGTCATCGCTGTTGCCAAACAGCCAGCCCAGCAGGCCGCCGCGATGGCGGCGCTCGGGCTGTTGCGGCTGCTGTTGGTCTTGCGGGGGCAGCTCGGGCAGGCGGGTCAGTCCTTCGTCGTCGCCGCCATCCCATGTCGCGCCCGACGCCATCACTTCCTGGTCTTCCGGCGGTGGCTGCACCGACTTGTCGAGCGGCTTGTAGGGTTTGCCCTGCTCAGCCACCAGCATGGTATCACGCCAGATATAGGCGGGCAGGGTGCCACCGGTTATGCCGCGGGTGGGCGAGGAATCGTCATTGCCCGCCCAGGCGGCAGCCGACATAGTCGGTGGTGAAGCCCACGAACCAGGCGTCATGGCTGTCCTGGGTGGTGCCGGTTTTGCCCGCGGCCTCGCGTCCGTGCAGCGAGGCATAGCCGCCGGTGCCGCCGGCCACCACGCCATACAGCATCGCCGTCAGATCGCGGTTCACGCTGGAAGCAATGACCCGCTGCGGTGTTGGCGCGTGGCGCAGATAGATGGTCTTGCCGCCGATATCGACCTCAGTGACCATATAGGGATAGGTGCGATAGCCGCCATTGGCGAAGGCCGCATAGGCGGACGTCAGCTCCAGCGGCGTCACTTCGCTGGTGCCGAGCGCGAGTGAGGCATTGGCCTCAAGCGGCGAGGTGATGCCCACGCGCTTGGCGGCTTCCACCACTTTGCGCACGCCCACTTCCTGCGCCAGGTTGACGGTGATGGTGTTGACGCTGTGGGCCAGCGCGTCGGCCAAGGTCAGGGTGCCGTAGCTTTTGCCGCCGAAATTGGTGGGCTTGTAGCCGTCGATGTCCACCGCCACGTCATCGCGGGTGTCCCAGGGACTGATGCCGGATTCCAGCGCCGTCAGATAGACGAAGGGCTTGAACGCCGAGCCCGGCTGGCGATGGGCCTGCACGGCGCGGTTGAACACCGAATCCTGATAGTCCACGCCGCCGATCATGGCGCTGACCGCGCCATCCAGCTTCATGATCACCACCGCGGCTTCGCTGACCCGGTCTTTCTTGCCGTATTTGTTGATGTTGCGAAGTGCGGCCAGACGGGCGGCTTCCTGCACTTTTGGCTCGAGCGTGGTGTGCACCACCATGTCGGCGCTGGGCGCTTGGCCATTCACGGTGGCAAGCTTGGTGGCCTCGTCCGCGGCGGCATCCAGATAGTAGTTGCGTGCGTCGGTGGCGGCGCGGTCGGTGATCACGGCGGGATGGGCACGCGCCTCGTCGGCCTGTCCCTGGGTGATGACGCCATCGTCCACCATGGAATCCAGCACCAAACTGGCGCGCTGCTGGGCGCGCAACAGATCGCGCCGGGGCGAGAAGACAGAGGGCGCGCGGGTCAAGGTCGCCAGCATCGCAGCCTGAGCCAAGGTCAGTTCGCGCGCGCTGGTGCCGAAATAGACGCGCGCCGCGCCATCCACGCCATAAGCGCCCGAGCCCAGATAGATGCGGTTGAGATAGAGCTGCAGGATCTGCTGCTTGCTCAGCGTTTTCTCCAGCCCCGCCGCATCGACCAGTTCGGTCAGCTTGCGCGACATGGTGCGCTGCTGGTTGGTATAGACGATTTTGGCGGTCTGCTGGCTGATAGTGCTGCCGCCGGCCACCCATTTGCGCGCGCGCAGATCCAGCAGCAACGCGCGCGCCAGCCCCACAGGATCGATGCCGTTATGGGAATAGAAACGCCGGTCCTCCATGGCGATGAAAGCGGCGGGCAGATATTTGGGCATCTGGTCCAAACTCAGCCGCTCGCCCACCACGGCGCCGCGATGGCCCACGTCATTGCCGTCCGCATCCAGGAAGGTGAAGGCCAGTGGCCGGTTCACGGCATAAAGGTCGATGCTGGGATCGAGCCTGGGCGCAAACAGGCCCAGCACCAGGGGCGTCAGGTACAGCAGCGCCAGCGGCACCGCGATCACCGCCATGACGATGGCGAATACGGGCGCATAGGCTTTCGCGGCCTGTGCCAGCTCGCGCCAGTCGCCGTTGTTTCGCGGAATTTTGCGGGGCGGACATGGCCGGGATTGCTGACCTATCTTTGCGGCGGATTCAAGGTGCGGTGGGGCATGTGACGTGGCAATGTCAGCCCATGTGGGACGGCATGACCCTGATTCCGGGCCGCGACTGTGGCGGCTGCACCGTCTGCTGCACCTGGCCGACCATTAACAAGCCGGAAATCCAGAAGCTTTCGGGCTCGACCTGCCGTCACTGCACCGGCGGGCGGCTGCGCCATATACGACACCCGCTTCCCGGTCTGCCGCAGCTATTACTGCGCCTGGAGGACCGTGGACATCTTCGACGACGCCTGGCGGCCCGACAAGTCCGGCGTGATGCCGTATGTAGAGACCGAAGGCATTTCGGAGGATTTCGATCTTTCCACCGGCATCGGGCTGATGCTGGTGGGCCATCCGCTGAAGATCGTGCGTCAGAAATGGTTTCAGGATTTCGTCGTCACCGGGGTGATGAATTCGGTGCCGCTGTTTCTGTCGCTGCCAGGGCCGCGTGGCTATCAGGCCGCCACGGCGTCGCTCAACACCGAGGAGATGCTGGAGGCGATCCGGCGCGGCACCGTGAAAGACGCGCTGGAAGCGGTGGTGAAGCTGTTGCGCGGCTGGGATTTCCAGCCGGCGAAGATTACCTACACGGGCAACGACGTCAGCAGTCCTTGAAAGTTAGAAGCCCGCGCCGGGTGGCGCGGGCTTCACTTGACGCTTGGGGCCCTGTGGGGAGGGGCATACCACAGGACCTTACGCCCCAAGACCTGATCGGCGGGTTTCTCTCCGGGTGACCAGCGGGAAACATGCCGTCCATGGGGCGTACGCTAGGCGCGGGAAACTGAACCGGGTCTGGACACCATGTTCATTCGGGGTTCATGTGCTAAGACGTACAAAAACCCATGCGCGCCCGTATTTTCTCCGCAATTTTGCTGGGCCTTTCGGCTCTGCTGACGGCGGCCCCGATGGGGACCGCTCAAGCCCAGGATACGCCTGCCCAGTATGCGCCTGTCCAGTATTATGGCCCACCCCCGGGCTATGGCGGACCCGGCAATGGCGTGCAGCCGCTGGACCGTCTTCTGCCCGGCATCCGCCGCGCCCATCCCGGCGAATTCTACGATGCCGAAGGTCCCACCTATGGGCCGGAAGGCGATCCGCATTATCACCTCAAGTGGATGACGCCCGACGGGCGCGTCATCTGGTACGACACCGACGCGCGCAGCGGCCGTGTGCTGCGCTCTTCGCCGGGCCGCGACAGTTTCGAATTCTCATCAGGGGCCCCCGCCGCCGGGATATGGGCGGCGTTTTGCTCGGCGGCCGGGCTATTCCTATGGTCCGCGCTTTGCTCCCCGTTATTCCAGGCCGTCAGGCGGCATGGGTGGCGGCGGGCGTTGGCGGCATTGAGAGGTCATCATGCGCATTCTGCTTGTTGAAGACGATAAAGACCTGCAGCGGCTTCTGAGGAAGGCGCTGGCCGACGCCGGTTATGTGGTCGATGCCGCGCTCGATGGCGAGGAAGGCCATTTCCTGGGTGACACCGAACCCTATGACGCGGTGGTGCTGGATCTGGGTCTGCCCAAGATGGATGGCGTCACGGTGCTGGAGAAATGGCGGGCGGCGGGGCGCACCATGCCGGTTCTGATCCTGACCGCGCGCGACCGCTGGAGCGACAAGGTGGCGGGTTTTGATGCCGGCGCCGACGACTATCTGGCCAAGCCCTTCTATACTGAAGAGCTGCTGGCGCGTCTGCGCGCCCTGTTGCGCCGCGCCGCCGGTATTGCCACCGCCGATATCGAGATCGGCAAGCTTCGGATCGACACCCGCGCCAGCCGCGTGACCTTTGACGGCAGCCCGGTCAAGCTCACCAGCCAGGAATACCGGCTGCTCTCCTATCTCGCCCATCACCGCGGCAAGGTGGTGTCGCGCACCGAATTGGTGGAACATCTGTACGATCAGGACTTTGATCGTGATTCCAACACGATCGAGGTTTTCATCGGGCGCCTGCGTAAGAAACTCGACGCAGGCCTGATCCAGACGGTGCGCGGGCTTGGCTATTCGCTTGAAGATCCCAAAGTGGGCGGTACGGCGGCCGAGGCTTGAGTCCTTATCGTCGCGGCTGATTGCGGCCGCGGCGATCTGGACGTCGCTGGGGCTTTTGCTGGGCGGGGTGGTTCTGTCCAACGCCTTCCGCATGGCGGCGCAGAACAATTTCGATACCGCGCTTCAGGCCGATATGGACGGGCTGATCGCCGCCGCCGAGCCCGATCCGGATGGCGGCGGCGTGACGCTGGCCGAGCATTTTCTCAATGGCCGCTTTGCCCCCGTCTATTCGGGACTTTATTATCAGATCAGGTCGGCGCAAGGCCAAACCCAGATATCGCGCTCGCTGTTCGACAAGGAGATCAATCCGGTCGACCAGACGACCAAGGGCGCGCTGCTGTGGGGCAGTGCGGTGGGGCCGGAGAACCAGCGCCTTCGGGTTGTCTCGCGCAAGGTCGATCTCACACCCGACAACCAGACCCCGGACACCTATACCTTCCTGGTCGCCGGCGACATGGCGGAGGTGGATCGCCAGACCACGGAATTCAACACCACCTTGTTCTGGTCGTTCCTGCTTCTGGGCGTGGGCCTGATCGGCGCCATCCTAGTGCAGGTGAAGATCGGCCTGTCGCCGCTGCGCCATGTGAGCGAGGCGCTGACTCGCATCCGCGACGGCAAGGCGCGCCGGCTGGACGGACGGTTTCCCACCGAGATCGCGCCGCTGGCCGGCGAACTCAATTCCCTGATCCAGCACAGCGAGGAAGTGGTGGGCCGCGCGCGCACCCATGTCTCCAACCTGGCGCATTTCCTCAAGACGCCGCTCTCCGTGCTGGCGGCGGAAGCCGATGCGCATGAGCACGATCCCGATGCCGCGGCGCTTGCGGAGATGGTCAAGCGCCAGGTCTTTTCCATGCGGCGGCAGGTCGATCACTATCTGTCGCGCGCCCGCGCCGCCGGCTCGCTGGATGTTCTGGGCAACCGCACCCAGGTTTGCGCCGTGCTGGATGATCTGGCCCGTGTCATCGCCCGCATCCATGCCGCGCGCGGCATTGTGGTGGATGCGCAATGCGCCGACGATCTCTACTTCCGGGGCGAGCGCCAGGACCTGGAAGAGATGCTGGGCAACCTGATCGACAATGCCTGCAAATGGGCGAGGACCCGGGTCCGGGTCCGCTGCGAAAGGCAGGGGGGCCGGCTGGTCCTGACCATCGAGGATGACGGGCCGGGCCTGTCGGCGCAGCAGCGTTCCCAGGTGGGAGAGCGGGGAGAACGGCTGGACGAAAGCGTCCCGGGTTCCGGGCTGGGCCTGGCCATCGTGCGGGATATTTCCAAGCTTTACGGGGGTTTTTTCGGGCTGGATGAAAGTTCCCTGGGCGGCCTTCTGGCCCGGCTGGAGCTTCCGGCCATTCATTAAAAAACCACAAGAGAAACAGGCCGTTAAGGATGTGACACCTAATGTAGGCAGTCGCAGCGAGGAGGCTGTGCTCGTCCATGTTGCCTGATGACAAGACAGGCCTGTTGAAAGCGTTTCTCGGTGGTCTGCCCGGACCGACGGCGGGACGTCTCGCCATGGCGGTGGAAACCGACCGCCTGATGGACGGCCATGCTTTGCCGCATGAAGACATTCTGGAAGGTCTGCGTCCGGTCCTGCGCCGCGAGCATTACGATCGCCGGCCCACGCCGCTGCGTCTGTTCTGCCGGCCGTTCCAGGATCTGCTCACCTGCCAGCCGCGCAAGGTCAAACAGAAAGCGGTGATCGCGCGCGGCACCTTGGTGCCGGTGTGGAACTGGGTCTCGCTGACCCTGATCCCCGATGAGGCGCAGGCCTATATCAACGACACCAAGGTTCATGTTCTGAAAAAGAAGCTCGATGGCGCCATCGCGCGCGCCGCGCAGTTCTGGCCCGTCGCTGCCGAAGCGATCAGCAAGGCGCTCTCCACCGAGGCCGGCCGCCAGGCGGCGCAGAAAAGCCTTGGCGATGCCTTTGCCGTGGATGACGCCGCCGAAATGGCGCTGCTGCTGGCGGCGGGGCAAGCCATGGAGCAATTGAGCGTGCTGTTGCCTGCGCCCGTCGCGGTGTTTCACGAACAGCTGGTGTGGGAAGTGCGCGAAATCTACAGCCAGCTCACCCAGACCAATCCCGATGCCGCGGCCTATGTCCCAGTGGTCACCATGAACCGGTTGAGCAAGCCATGGGAGGCGTTGCGCCTGCCATTGCTGGTGACGCGTCATACCGACGAGACCCTGATCTCCAAGACCGACATGGGCCTGGTCGGCGAAATTCTGTTTGCGCGGATGGAGATGCTGAAGGAATCCATCCAGGCCACCCGTCATCCCCTGTTCAGCGCCGAAAAGCTGATGGAAGAGGTCAAGACCTTCGCCGATCTTTCCAGCAACATCACCCGGGAAATCGAGCTCAAGCGCCAGGGCGAATGGGGCAAGCGCCTTCTGGCCGAGCGCGTCGAAATCGGCAAAGTGATGGAAAATTTCATGGACCGCGCGCCCCGCGAAGTTAGCGCCGCGCTGCCCATGCACAAAGGCACTGGGGCGGATTTCAGCAAGCCCATCAGCGCCGAAAAAAGGGAAATGGCGTTGCGCTATGCGCGCCTGGTGTCGGGCAGCCGCAATTTCGCGGCCGCCGCCTCCTTCGCTGCCAAGCAGCGCGCCACCTGTGACGATCTGGGCGCGCTGCTCAAGCGTTACAATGAGGATCTGGTGAAGGGGCTGAAGACCGACCCGCGCAATGAAATCGCCACCGCGCAATTCGCGCTGTGCACCGAGCTGACCGCCCTGCTGTTCAGCGAGGAAGAGGCGGAATTGCTGCGCCGCCGCGGGCGCGCCGCGCTATCTGCCGCCGCCTGAAATATCCGGCGGCCGCGCCCGCGTTATCTGATTGGCGGCTCCGCCGCCGGGGGCGCGCGGCACTGTCCGCTGCAGCCTGAGCCAGCTTCAAGCGTTTCAAATCCTTCCTGAATGCCGGATGAACGGTGCCGCAAGCTTGCGCCAAATTACCTTTATCTTAGCTTTGACATTGAACTGGCGGAGGCGTTTCTTACGTACATCGTCGCAAGGGGCGAAGATGGAGACGTTTCCGATGTTCCGCACACCAATCATTGCCGCCATGACGGTCGCCCTGCTGGGCGGAACCGCGCTGGCGCAGCCGGCGAGCTCGCCGCCCGCCAATCTGTCCAATAGCGCACGCAGCGCGCCGGACTATGACGATGAGAACGGCCCACCGCCGGGCTACCAGAATGGCCCGCCGCCGGGTTATCAGGGCGGCCCGCCACCAGGTTATCAGAACGGTCCCCAGCAGGGTCCGCCGCCGTCCGCGCAGCAGGCGCAGGCCGACCGCGACATGTTCTGCCGCCGCGATGCCGCGGCGCGCACCGGTTATGTCACCCCGGATCAGGCTGCGAGTCATGAACAGGCCAACGGCACCATCGGCGGTACCTTGGGCGGCGCCGCACTTGGCGCGGTTCTGGGTGCTGCGGCCGGCAATGCCGGTCTGGGTGCGGCGGCTGGCGCGGGCGCGGGCCTGATCGCGGGCACCGCGGTGGGCGCCGACAATGCCCGTCATGCCGCCGCCGATGTCAACGCGGCTTATGCCAATGCCTATTATGCCTGCATGCACGAAGATCCCGGTCAGCAGGCTGCCGGTTATGGCCCGCCGCCGCCTCCGGGCTATAGTTATCCCTATCCGCCGCCGCCCTATTATTACGGCTACGGCCCCTATCCCTATTATCCGTACTATTACGGCCCGAGTGTGGGCATCGGTTTTGGGTTTGGGCGCGGCTGGCACGGCGGTGGCTTTCACCACCGCTGAGGCGGGGTTCAGGCTTTGATTGCACCGGCCGGGACTGTATGGTCCCGGCCGTTTCTTTTTTCGGACCGTTATGCCGCAATCCAGGCCCAATCCTTCCAAGCTCAACCCGCTGCAGCTGCGCACTCTGACCCTGCTGCAGGCGATCGCGCGAAAATCCCAGGCGCCTCCAATCAGACGCCCGACGGCGACACCGCCATCACCCAGTTCCCGCACGCCCATGGCGATCATTTCCATCTGGGCGACGCCACGGTGCGGGCCAGCGATGCCACGGGACTGGAAAACGAGAATGTGTGGAACGCGCTGGCCCGCAAGGGTCTGGTCAAATGCGAGTGGCCGCACACCATCGCGCTGACGCCGGATGGCGTGGCCTACGACACCGGCATTGCTGACGAAATCTTGCACATGCACAGTGATCACTAGTGTCGTGGTTTCGACGTTCGCCATGCGACGGATATCAATCTCTGAGCGAACGTCGAAACCAAACGACACTAGAATCAATAAGTTTCTGGTGTCCTTACGATTCCGAAATTCGCTTAGAACCTGATATGAAGACCTACGAATTTCGGAATCTGGACACCAGATGAACGCCAAGAAGAAACGCCGCCTCGCCTTTGCCGCCGCCTTGCTGGCGGCGGGCGGCGTGCTGGCCGGCGTGATCGTCTATGGCCTGGGCCAGAACACCATGTATTTCCGCAGCCCCACCGATATCGCGGACAAGCAGGTGAGCGAGGGCGTCGCCTTCCGTCTCGGCGGGCTGGTGGAAAAAGGCAGCGTGCATCATGGCATGGGCGCGGATGTGCATTTCCGTGTCACGGACGGCAAGAGCACGGTCGCCGCCGATTACAATGGCGTGCTGCCGGCCCTGTTCCGCGAAGGTCAGGGCGTGGTCGCCACCGGCGCGATGGATTCCAGCGGTACCTTTGTCGCCAGCGAAGTGCTGGCCAAGCACGATGAAAAATACATGCCGCCGGAAGTGGTGGCCGCGCTGAAGAAGAGCGGGCACTGGCAGGAAGGGGGTGTACAGTGACCGGTGAGCTGGGCCAGTTGGCGCTGTGTTTCGCGCTGGCGCTGTCGCTGGTGATGGCGGTCAGCGGCCTGATGGGCACGCGGCCACAGGATATGACGGCGCGCAAAATCGCGTCCGGCGCGGCGATGGGCTTGTTCGTCTTTGTGGCGCTGGCCTTCGGCGCCTTGACTTATGCCTTTGTCACCTCGGATTTTTCCATCATCGATGTGGCCAACAACAGCCATACCCTCAAGCCTCTGATCTATAAGATCAGTGGCGTGTGGGGCGAACCATGAAGGCTCGATGCTCTTGTGGGTGCTGGTGCTGTCGGTCTATGCCGCGCTGGTGGCGGGGTTGCAGCGCGGCGGCGAACGCCTCACCAGTGGTGCGCTCGGTGTGCAGGGCCTACTGGCCGTGGCCTTCATTCTTTTTATCATCTTTACCTCCAATCCGTTCCTGCGGCTCGATCCGGCGCCGTTCGAAGGTGCTGGCCTGAACCCGTTGCTGCAGGACCCGGGCCTGGCGATGCATCCGCCCATGCTCTATGCGGGCTATGTCGGTCTGTCGGCGTCTTTCTCTTATGCGGCGGCGGCACTGCTGGTGGGCGAGGCGGGTTGGACGCGGGCGGCGCGGCCTTTCATGCTGATTGCCTGGATCGCGCTCACCTGCGGCATCGCGCTGGGCAGCTGGTGGGCCTATTACGAGCTGGGCTGGGGCGGTTTCTGGTTCTGGGACCCGGTCGAGAACGCCTCGCTGATGCCCTGGCTGATTGCGACGGCCTTGCTGCACTCCGCGCTGGCAACGGAAAAAAGCGGTGCCTTCCGCACCTGGACCCTGCTGCTGGCGATCGCCGGTTTTTCGATGTCGCTGATCGGCACCTTTCTGGTGCGTTCGGGCGTACTGTCGTCAGTCCATGCCTTTGCCAGCGATCCCACCCGCGGCTTCTTCATCATGGTGCTGATCGCGCTGGCCATCGGCGGCGCGCTGGCGCTGTTTGCCTGGCGCGCGCCGACTTTGCAGGGCGGCGCGGCTTTCGAACCTCAGAGCCGCGAGACCATGCTGCTGCTGAACAATGTGTTCCTGGTGGCGGCCTGCGCCTGTGTTTTTGTCGGCACGCTCTATCCGCTGGTGCTGGACGCCTACAACGGCACCAAGATTTCCGTAGGGCCTCCCTATTTTGCGCTGACCTTCGCGCCGATCTTCTTTGCGCTTCTGCTGCTGGTGCCGCTGGGGCCGCAGCTGAACTGGAAGCGCGGCGATTTGACGGCGGCATGGCGTTCGCTTTATCCCGCGCTGGGACTGGCGGGCATCGCCGCGCTGAGCGTACTGGCTTTGGTCAGCCCGCGCAGCGTCGCTGGCACGGGCGCCTTCGCTGTCGCCGGCTGGCTGATCGGCGCCAGCATTCTGGATATCAGGAAGCGCAAGGGCGCGCGGGCATCGGCCTTCGCCGCGGCGCTGGCGCATGCCGGGCTTGGCATTTCGCTGATGGGCGTCGCCGGTACTACCTTGTGGCGCAGCGAGGCGCTGACGGTGCTGGCGCCCGGACAGCTCATGACGGTTGGTCCCTATACCTTGCGCTTTGATGGTGTGACGCGCGAGCGTGGCCCCAACTACATCGCCGATCGCGGTCATATCGCGCTGATGAGCGGCGACCGCGTCAGCACCACCATGCTGCCCGAGCACCGCTTCTATCCGGCCGAAGGCGCGGACATGAACGACACCGCCATCCACACCACAGGCTGGCGCGATCTTTATCTGGCGCTGGGCGATGATCGCGGCGGCGGGCGCTTCGCCTTGCGCGCCTATGTGTCGCCGCTGGCGCCGCTGATCTGGCTGGGTGGCCTGGTGATGGCGCTGGGCGGCTTTTTGAGTCTGTGGGGCCGCCTGCGCGTGAAAGAGACCGAGCCCGTCACGCCCGCACCTGCGGCGGCGCTGGCCGCGGAATGAAAACCGTCATTGTGCTGCTGCTGCTGATGGTTCCGGCGCTTGCCGAGCCTTCTTCTAATGCGGCCTCCGCTGGCGCTACGGCCGTCACCGACACGTTTTCCAATCCCGCAATGGAAGCGCGTGCCCGCAACCTGCAGCGGCAGCTGCGCTGTCTGGTCTGCCAGGGCGAGAGTATCGACGAGTCCGGATCGCCCTTTGCCGATGATGTGCGCCATCTGGTGCGCCAGCAGATCGCTGCCGGCCAAAGCGACCGGCAAATCGAGGATTTCCTGGTGGCCCGCTATGGCGACTTCATCCTGATGAAACCGCCGCTGCAGGCCGACACCTGGCTCCTTTGGTTGGCTCCGTTCGTTGTACTGGCGGCGGGTGGAACCGTGGCCTGGGTCACGGTCAAAAAGGCTGCCCGCCGAAGCGCTTAGAAGATTATCTCGTTGTAATCTTCGAGATATATTCTGGCCATGTTAGGCTAGTACATCAGCCACGGCCGGACCTGACAAAGCCGTCCCCAAGGAGCCCCCCAATGCAAGATCAATCCAAGAATTCCGGGCCGGATACCGGCCTCTTTTCCCGTTTGCCCAAGCCCAGCCTGCGCCAGCGCCGTCTGGCCGCGATGGGCACCGCGGCCGCCGTGGTCGTGATCGGCCTTGGCGCCTTTGCGCTGTTGCCGCCGGTGCGCGCGATCCAGACCGCGGGCGAGCCCACCATGGTTGCCGCCAATGACAGTGACAATGGTGCGCGCGCGCCGCGCATGCTGGAAAACAGCGCGCCCTTCAGCTTCGCCGATCTGGTCGAGCGTGTGAGCCCGGCGGTGGTGACCATCACCAGCGAGACCACCACCACCGACAGCGACATGGACAGCGACAATATCCCCGCGCCGTTCCGTGACCTGTTCAACCAGTTCAACAATGGCCAGAAGCCCCAGCCGCATCGCGCGCTGTCGGCCGGCTCCGGCTTCATCATCGACAAGGCCGGTTTCGTCGTCACCAACAACCATGTGGTGGATGCGAGCAAGAAGATCACCGTCAAGCTGCCGGACGGCCGCAGCTTCACCGCCAAGCTGATCGGCACCGATGCCGCCACCGACATCGCCCTGCTCAAGATCAACAGCGACAAGCCGCTGCCGACAGTCGAATTCGGCGACGACAAGAAGCTGCGGGTCGGCGACTGGGTCGTGGCGGTCGGCAATCCCTTCGGCCTCTCCAATTCGGTGACCGCGGGCATTGTTTCGTCGCTGGGCCGCAACATCGAATCCAGCCAGCAGTACACCAACTTCATCCAGATCGACGCGCCCATCAATCGCGGCAATTCGGGCGGTCCCACCTTCGACCTGCGCGGCCAGGTGGTGGGCATGAACTCGATGATCTTCTCGCCTTCGGGTGGCAGTGTGGGTATCGGCTTCGCCATTCCCGCCAGCCTGATCCATGACGTGGTGGCGCAGCTCAAGACGCATGGTCATGTCACCCGTGGCTATCTGGGCGTGAATATCCAGAGCGTGACGCCCGACATCGCCTCTTCGCTGGGCATCAAGGACAGCAAGGGCGCCATGGTTGCCGAGATCGTGCCGGGTGGCCCGGCCGCCAAGGCGGGCTTCGAACAGGGTGACATCATCACCTCGATCGACGGCCAGGCGGTGGAAGACGCCACCGACCTGACCCAGCGGGTTGCCGGTGTCCCGACCGGCCAGACCGCGACCTTCACCTTGTCCCGCCAGGGCAAGCCGATGCAGATAAAAGTCACCATCGGCACCCGCCCCGATCAGGTTCAGCTGGCCTCCAATGACGGCGGCAAGGACGGCATGATGACGCCTTCCAGCGCCAATGCTGCCGGCCTGGGCCTGTCGTCCCTGACGCCGGAATCCAAGAAGAACTTCAACATCGCCGACACCGTCGTCACCGGCGCGGTCGTCACCAAGGTCGATCCGGACAGCGATGCCGCCGACAAGGGCATGCAGCCCGGCGACGTGGTGATGCGTGTGGGCAACCGCATTGTGCGCAACCCGGCCGATTTCCAGGCCGGCGTGGCGGAAGCCAAGAAGGGTGGCCGCAGCAGCGTGCTGCTGCTGGTGGCGCATAACCAGGGCGGCACCGGTTTCGTCGCCATTGATATCGACAAGACATGATGCATCCGGGCGCGGGCCTGCCTGTGGCAAGGACGGCAGGCCCGCGCCCTTTGATTTTTAAATCGGCTTTTGGGTGGGAGTATCCATGCGAATTCTCGTAATCGAAGACGATCTGGAAGCGCAGCGCTATCTGGTGCAGGGCCTGAAGGAATCGGGCCATGTGGTGGATGAAGCCGCCGATGGCGAAACCGGCCTCAATCTGGCGCTGTCGCGCCCCTACGATGTCGCGATCATCGACCGCATGCTGCCCAGGCTGGACGGCCTGGCCGTGGTGGCGGAGATGCGTGAGCACGGCAACTCCACGCCCGTGCTGTTCCTCTCGGCCCTGTCGGAAGTGGACGATCGGGTGAAGGGCCTGAAGGCCGGCGGCGACGATTATCTCACCAAGCCCTACGCCTTTGTCGAGCTTCTGGCGCGGATCGACGCGCTGATGCGCCGCCGCATGCCGGCCGGCATCCGCACCAGGCTGGATGTCGGCGATCTGGAGCTGGATCTGCTGACCCGCGCCGCCAAGCGCAGCGGCACCGACATCGAGCTGCAGCCGCGCGAATTCCGCCTGCTGGAATATCTGATGCGCCATGCCGGCCAGGTCGTGACCCGCACCATGCTGCTGGAAAGCGTGTGGGAATATCACTTCGATCCCCAGACCAATGTGATCGATGTGCATATCTCGCGTCTGAGGGCCAAGATCGACAAGGGGTTCGAGGCGCCGCTGCTGCACACCGTGCGCGGGGCGGGCTACATGATCCGTGCGCACTAAGACCGGCCTTCTACAAACCCAGGCTTTTCGTATCGTTCTTGTCTATGTGTTGCTGTTTGCCTTCTCGGTGACGGCGCTGCTGTTCTTCACCTATTGGAACACGCGCCGCACCCTGGATGCGCAGACGGACCAGATCATCCAGGCCGACATCATCGGCCTGAACGAGCAGTATCAGCATTTCGGCCTGCCGGGCCTTGTGGAAACGATCCGCACGCGCTCGCTGCAGCAGGGTCAGGCGCTGTATCTTCTGGCCGACGGTCTGCACCATATCGTGGCGGGCAATCTGGATTCCTGGCCGCAGATCGCGGCTGCCCCACCTGGCAGCATCATTGAATTCGATTATGACCGGCTGCAGAACGGCAAGCTGGAGACCCGTCGCGCCCGCGGCCGCATCCTTCCGCTGGCGGCGGACTTCATGATTTTGGTCTCGCAGGATGTGCATGACCGGTACCTGACCGAGCGCATGTTCACGACCACGCTGCCGTGGACGGTGCTGCTGATCCTGATTCTGGGCACGGTCGGCGGGGCGCTGATGAGCCGCAACATGCTGAGGCGCCTGGACATCATCAACCGTACCAGCGGCGAGATCATGAAAGGCGATCTGACGCGCCGGGTGCCGCTCAATGGTTCGGGCGACGAATTCGACGTGCTGGCCGATAACCTCAACCGCATGCTGGACCGCATCGAAAGACTGATGAAAGGGCTGCGGGAAGTCACTGACTCGGTGGCGCATGACTTGCGCACCCCGCTCAACCGGTTGCGCAACCGGCTGGAAGAATCGGTGGCGCGGCTGAGCGCCAGCGGCGCCCAGGCCAGCGAAATCGAGCGCGCCATCGCCGAAACCGATCAGTTGATCGGCACCTTCAATGCCCTGCTTCTGATCGCGGAGACCGACGCAGGCACCACACGCGCCGCCATGTCGCCGCTGGATCTGGGCAGTGTCGCGGCCGATGTGGCCGAGCTCTACGAGCCGCTGGCGGACGAGAAGAAAGTGTCGCTGACGCTGATGCCGGGCGCCACCGTCGCCATCGAAGGCAACCGCAGCCTGATCGCCCAGGCGCTGGCCAATCTGGTGGACAATGCCATCAAATACACCCCCGTCGGCGGCAAGGTGCGTATCCACGCCTCAGTCGCGCCCGAGGGCGTGGAACTGTCGGTGGCCGACAGTGGTCCGGGCATTCCGCTGGCCGACCGCTCAAGGGTAACCGAGCGTTTCGTCCGCCTGGAAGCCAGCCGCAGTTCGCCGGGCACCGGACTGGGGCTTTCGCTGGTGGCGGCCGTGGCCCACTTTCATAACGCCGAACTGATGCTGGAAGACAATACGCCGACCGGGTTGAAAGCCGTGCTGCGTTTCCCCCGGACCGCGATCCGCGCGATGCCGCGCGCGCCTTGAAGAGTGCGGCGGAATAGTGAGGCGCGGTCCGCCGCGACCAGTGGCGGATGAGCAGGTCCGGCGGACCTGTGAAAGCGACGAACGCCGCGAGCACAAGCGAGCGGCCAGGCAGCTTCCCAGGCAGCGCCAAGGCGGTAGATTGGCGGCATGGCGGAATTTCACACACTTCCCAAAGCCTTTGATCCCGAACGTGTTGCCCGCGTGAAAGCCGGCCTGGCCGAACAGGGCTTTGCCAGCGGGGAGCCGTTGCTGGATGCGGTGTTCGGCAACAGCCCGTTTCTGGGCCGGTTGGCGCAGCGCGAAACCGGCGCGCTGGGCGAATATTTTGCCGCGGGGCCGCAGACCGTGGTGAATGCGGCGGTATTGCTGGCGCATTCCGTGGCGCGGGCCGAAAACGAAGCCCAGGCGATGAAGGAACTGCGCACCGCCAAGCAGCGTGCGGCGCTGGCCATCGCCATGGCCGATATCGCGGGCCTGTGGGAGGTCGAAAAAGTCACCGCCGAGCTGACCCGCTTTGCCGACGCCTGTGTGCAGGGCGCATTGCGTTTTCCTGCTGGCTGCCGAAGCCGCGCGCGAGCGGGCAGGCACAGGTCGCGGAAAAGGATTGCGGCCTCACCGTGCTGGCGATGGGCAAGTACGGCGCCCATGAACTGAATTACTCCAGCGACATCGACTTGGTGGCGTTTTACGACGCGGCCAAATTCCCGTTTGCCAAGCGCGGCGATCCACGCGGCGCGGCAGTGGATATCGTGCGCGGGCTGGTGAAGCTTTTGTCCGAGACCACGGGCGACGGCTACGTCTTCCGTGTCGACCTGCGGCTTCGCCCCGATGCCGGCGCCACCCAGGTCGCGATCTCCACCGCCGCGGCGCTGGATTACTACGAAGCCATGGGCCAGAACTGGGAGCGCGCCGCCATGATCAAGGCGCGCGTCTGCGCGGGCGATCCTGAGACCGGTGCGCAATTTCTTGACGGCTTGCGGCCCTTCATCTGGCGGCGTTATCTCGATTTCGCGGCCATCGAAGACATCCAGTCGATCAAGCGCCAGATCCACGCCCATGTCGGGCATGGCGAGATCGCGGTCGCCGGCCACAATATCAAGCTGGGGCGCGGTGGCATCCGCGAGATCGAATTCTTCGCCCAGACCCAGCAGCTGATCCTGGGCGGCCGCCATCCAGGTCTGCGTGCGCCCGCGACCCAAAGCGCGCTGGATGCGCTGGTGGCCGAAGGCCGCGTCGAAGCATCGGTCGGTGACGATCTCAAGCGCGACTATCGCTATCTGCGGCGCCTGGAACACCGACTGCAGATGGTCGAGGACCTGCAGACTCATTCCGTGCCATCGAGCGAGGCCGGCATCGCCCATATCGCCTGTTTCATGGGCTATGACAGCGCCGATGCCTTCCGCGCCGGGCTGATACGGGTGCTGGAGAATGTGCAGGGCCATTATGCCCGGCTGTTTGAAAGCGAGCCCGATCTGACCTCTGCCCAAGGCAATCTGGTTTTCACCGGCGTGGAAGAGGACCCGGAAACCCTGAAGACCCTGGGGGCGATGGGTTTCGGTGACCCGGCGCATGTGTCGGCCGCCATCCGCGGCTGGCATCACGGCCGCATCCGCGCCATGCGGTCCCAGCGCGCGCGCGAGCTTCTGACCAAGCTGGTCCCGGCGATCCTGAAAGCGCTGGCGGGGGCGGCCGATCCCGACGTCGCCTTCACCCAGTTCGACCGCTTTCTGTCCAGCCTGTCGTCCGGCGTACAGCTGTTCTCGCTGTTTTTGGCGCGGCCGCAATTTCTGGAGCTGTTGGCCAAGATCGTGGGCGCAACCCCCAGGCTCGCCACCTATCTGGCGCGCAATCCGGCTGTGCTGGATGCGCTGCTGGATCAGGAATTCCTGAGCCGGTTGCCGTCGCGCGCCGAGCTGGATGCAAGCTTCGCCCGACTGGTCGTCGGGTCTTACGAAGACATGCTGGATGCCGCGCGCCGCTTTGCGCGCGAAGCGATCTTTCGCGTGGGTGTGCAGATCGTGGAAGGCACCGCCAGCGCCGAACAGGCCGGCCCGGCGCTGGCCGACATCGCCGAATGCGTGATCGCGGGCCTGTTGCCAAAAGTGGAAGCCGGGCTTGCCGCCAGCGCCGGCCGCATTCCCGGCGCGGGGTTTGCCGTGGTGGCGATGGGAAAGCTGGGCGGGCGCGAAATGACCGCCAGCTCGGATCTGGATCTGGTGTTTGTCTATGATACTCCGCCGGGGATCGACGCATCGGATGGTGCCAAGCCGCTGTCGCCCACACTGTATTTTGCGCGGTTGGCGCAGCGGCTGATCGCGGCCCTGACCACCGCGACTGCGGCGGGTACTTTTATATGAAGTGGACATGCGGCTGCGGCCCACCGGCAACAAGGGGCCCGTGGCCGTGAGCTTGAAGAGCTTCGCGGACTATCACGCCACCGAAAGCTGGACTTGGGAACATATGGCGCTGACCCGCGCGCGGCTGGTGGCAGGCCCCGCTGATTTGCGCACGTGGGTGGGACATGAGATCCGCCGCCGCCTGACCCAGTCGCGCGAAGCGGCCGCCATCATAGACGATGCGCGCGACATGCGGCTGCGCATGGCGGAAACATTTCCCGGGCAAGAATGTCTGGGATCTGAAACACGCGCCGGGCGGGCTGGTGGATATCGAGTTCATCGCCCAGACTCTGCAGTTGGTCCATGGTCTCGCGGCCCGATATTCTGGACACCAACACCATCGCGGCGCTGGAGAAATTGCGGGCGGCGGGTTTTCTTGCCGATGCCGATGCCGGGGTTCTGATTGGATCGGCCCGGCTGCAGGATGCGCTGACTCAGGTGCTGCGCATCGCTCTGGATGAAACGCCCCAGATCGAAGACGCCACGCCCGGCCTGAAGGCGCTGCTGACACGGGCCGCGAAGGCTGCAAGTTTCGCCCAAGCGCAGATGATGCTGGCCCGGCTGCAAACTCAAACACGCGAAATCTTCACTCGTCTAATGGCAGACCGATAAGCCTGTCTGGCGGAAAGACCAGATGTACCGCTCTGTCTGGCGGCGCCGCATGGCCGCTGACCGCGACCAGTTCACCGCGGCCGGCGATGCGGACATGAAAATGGCTGCGCTCGCCCAAGAAGGTGGCGTCGGCGATTTCGCCGGCCACGCCGCTCTCGCCAAAGCGCACATGCTCAGGCCGTATCGCCAGCAGGATGTGTTCATCGGTCTTGATGCCTGCCGCCAGATTGGCGCGCGGGAAGGTAACGATGCCCAGAATTCCGGCATTGACGGCCACATGTGCATCCGTGATCGCGCGCAC